>WRPG01000151.1 GCA_009773355.1 Limisphaerales bacterium | reverse complement strand
AGCGCGGCCACGGTGTCGCCCCGCTCCCTGCCGGCGTGAGTGATCGCTCGCGCCGGCACCAAACCCAAGCTACAAGCGCGGCCCTCTGGGCCGCAGCGGGAACTTGCGTAATGGGGCGTGCGGAGGTCCAAAGCATTTCTGGGCGGGGTGGCCGCTGCGGGCGGGACGCCCGCGCTCCGGTTCAGGGGCTGGGCTGGGGTGAGGTGTCGAACTCCGCCGTTCGCTCCGCCTACGTCGCCGGGGGCGGCGTGGGCGCGGGTGCGGGCGGCGGGTTCGCCGGCTCGCTTGGCTCCGGTGTCTCGCCCGGCAACGTCTCGTAGGTCAGCCCGTAGCTGCGCATCACGTCCCGTGCGGTGCCCGCCTCCAGCTTGCGCGTGCTGTGGCGCAGCTCGTCCACCAGATCCTCCACCACCACCTGCGCCTGCGGACGCGCCACGCGCAGCTTCTCCAGCAACGCCTGCAAGTCCCGGTCCACCGGCGTCACCTCGCCGCGCTCGCGGACGGCATCCGTCAGCTTCGTTTGCAGTTCCGCTGCGCTCGGGTTCGCCATCGCCGGGAAACCCATCGCCACCGCCGCCGCGTCCCCGGCGATCAACTCCTGCGCCACCGTCCGACGCTCCTCCTGCGTGCCCAGCGACGGCAGCTCCGCGCTGTGGTTGAGCTTGTGGCAGTCCAGCACCGCCACCGAATGCTTCAGCCGGAACGTCCGCCGGCCCAGCACCGCCACGTAATCCCGCACATACGTGTCCAGCGCGTCCTCCGCCGTCTGCGCCTCGCCCACCTCCTTCGTCACCTTGCCCTCCGCGAGCTGCCGCTGCGTGACCAGGCTGGCAAACCCCGGCACCGTCGTCTCCCCGACCGTCCGGTCGTTCAGGAACGTCGTCGCCGCCGTGACCACGCTGCCGGGGATGTAAGTGATCCCCTTGGCGGCATCGGCGAGGGCGGTGCGAATGGCGGTGGACATGAACGCCGCGCGGGCGTCATCCGATTCTGGAACTCTCATCCTTGGCATAGTTTTGTTTCCTCTCTGGTTTTTGGTTTTGGTTGAACACCTGCAATTGCCCCGGAGAAATCCCCGCCGCCCATGCGCGTGCGCCATTACGGCGACGTATTTTGGACCGACGGGTTAAATCTCTGGAACGGCACTTCTCTGCCGAAACTCGCCCTGCCCTGCAAGTCCTTTTTACTCTTGTGTCGTGAGGATTTCAAAGGCGGACAAAAGTGTGCGAGCAAAGGCGGACAGATTTACTGGGCGCGGATTTGGAGGAGGAGCGCGGGGCGTTCGCCGG
>WRPG01000023.1 GCA_009773355.1 Limisphaerales bacterium | reverse complement strand
GAACCCCACCGGCCGGCCAACCCCAAAAACATCCGACCGGAAGTCTTCTCCTTAAAAGTGGCCTTCTTTTTTCTTCCCAACTCAAGACCGTATCTCCGGCGCGAGGAGCAGATTGGACTCGCCAGCCGCGCGGCTTGCCCCACACTTCAGGCTGGTCACGGTGGAATACTGGCCTGCATGGACCCCGTTCCTGAATCGAAAGTTGCAGCGCGTGCCGGCGCGCCGGCGGCGGCTCCCGCGCGCCTGCTGGTGGTGGATGACGAGCCGGACAATCTGGAGCTGCTCTGCCGGCTCTTTCAGCGGCACGGCTGCGAGGTTTTTGCCGCCGCCAACGGCCAGGACGCGCTGCGGCTGGCGGGCGAGTTGAAGCCCGACCTGCTGCTGCTGGACGTGATGCTGCCCGATGTGAACGGCCGCGAGGTGTGCCGCCGCATCAAGTCCAACCCCGCGCTGGGGGACGTGTTCATCGCGCTCATCTCGAGCATCGAGATTTCGTCCGACAGCAAGGTCGCCGGGCTGGAGTGCGGCGCGGACGAATACATCACCCGGCCCATCGCCAACAAGGAGCTGGTGGCCCGCGTGGACGCGCTCATCCGCATCCAGCGCGCGTTCACCGCCCGGCGGCTGGCGGAGGAGCGGCTGGCGCAGCTCAACCAGACGCTGGAGCAGCGCGTCCTCGAGCGCACCGCCGAGCTGGCCTTCGCCAACGAGCAGCTCCGCGCTGAAATGGCCGCCCGCCGGGCCAGCGAGGAGCGCTTCGCCGCCTTCATGGAGCACGCGCCGGTGTTCGCCTGGATCAAGGACGAGCGGTTCCGCTACGTGTATATGAACCCGCGCGCCCGCCGGTTCCTCCGGCGGTCGGTGGAAAGCGCCGCCTTGGTGACGGACTTCGGCCTGTTTCCCCGGGCGCACGCGCGCCAAATCCGCGCCCACGATCAGGCGGCGCTGGCGCGCGGCACCAGCGTTGAAGTCATGGAGGACCTGACGGAGCCGGCCCGGGGGCCGCGCCACGTCTGGGTGCTGCGCTTTCCCCTGAAGGACGCCGGGGGCCGGCAGTTCCTCGGCGGCATGGCGGTGGACGTCACGGAGAAGGTCCGCGCCGAGGAGGCGCTCCGCGCGCTGCCGCACCGGATCATCGCGGCGCAGGAGGGCGAGCGCCGCCGGGTGGCGCGCGAGCTGCACGACGGGGTGAGCCAGTTGCTCGCCTCGGTGCGTTTCCGCCTGCTGGCCGTCGAGGGCTGGCTGCACGACCACGCTGACGATACGCTCCGGCGCGAGGTGTCGCGGGCGAAGAGCCACCTGGCCTCCGCGTTGCGCGAGGTGCGCGACATCTCGCACAACCTCCGCCCCCGCGAGCTGGACGATCTCGGCCTGGTCGCCGCCCTCCAGAGCGCGGCGGAGGAGCTGGCCGGGCGTTCCAAACTGCGGGTGGCCTGCCGGCTGGCCCGGCTGCGTCACCGGCTGCCGCCGGAGCTGGAGCTGGCACTCTACCGCATCTTTCAAGAGGCGGTGACGAATGTCATCAAGCACGCCGGAGCCACGCGCATCACGGTGGAGCTGGAGCGGGAGGTGGACGGTGTCCTGCTGCGCATCGCCGACGACGGCTGCGGCTTCACGGCGGCGCGCAAGCGGACGGGCGGCTCGCGCTCCAGCCTGGGTTTGGTCAACATGCGCGAGCGGGCGGAGTTCATCGGCGGAACCGTGACCGTGAAGTCCGTGCCGCGCGAAGGCAGCGTCATTGAAGCGTGGGCGCCGTTGTCACCCGCCCGGGGAAAGGCCAAGCAGGCATGAGCCAGCGCAAGCATCCCCGGACGCCCGTCCGGGCCGGCGGCCGGACGCGGGCAAAGCCGGCGGGCAGCAAGGCCACTGCGCCGGGGCCGGCCATCCGGCTGCTGCTCGTGGATGATCATCCCGTCGTGCGCGAAGGGCTGCGTTCCTGCCTGGCGATGCACCCGCGCCTCCAGATCGTCGGCGAGGCGGCCAGCGGCGAGGAGGCGTTGAGCCTGGCCGCCAAACGCAAGCCGGATCTGGTGCTCATGGACATCAACCTGCCGGGCATCTCCGGGTTGGAAGCCACCGCCCAGTTGCGCGTGGTCGCGCCGGCGGCCCGGGTGCTCATCCTGAGCGTCCACGACCGCCGGGAATACGTCTCCCAAGTCACCCACTGCGGCGCGCGCGGCTACGTGCTCAAGGATGCCTCCCCCGCCGAACTCGTGCGCGCCATCGAGGCGGTGCATCGCGGCGAGGCGTTCTTCAGCCCGCAGGTGGCCGCCAAGATGTTGGGCGGGCTGACGCCGGCGGACACGGCCCAATTGTCCGAACGCGAGCTGGATGTGCTCGCGGCCATCGCCACCGGCGCGCAGAGCAAGGAGATCGCGCGGCGGTTCAAACTGTCGTTCGCCAGTGTCCGCACCTACCGCGAGCGCCTGCGGCGCAAGCTGGACCTCCACAGCGTGGCCGCGTTCACGCGCTACGCGGTGGCGCGCGGCCTGATCCCGCCCTCGGCGGCTTCGCGCCGCGCCGACGGGGCTTGAAGCCTTGTCGGTCATATGACCGACAAGCGTGTCGGTCATATGACGTGTTGTGTCGCGCGCGCCCGCACGGGAAACTGGCCCCGCTCAGAACCGGCCCCTCGGGCAGACAAGGACCGGCCCAGGGCAGCTATGAGACCCGCAATGGCATGCCGGCCAGGGGACCACCCCTCGCGACCGGTGCGCGCACGCCGACTCCCGGCCGTGGCGGGCGCCTTTGGAACGTGCGAAGGCGCCCGCCAGCGCGGCGGCGGCATTCACCCCCAACCCCTCCTGTCTATGACCCCCATCCTTCCCCAACCGCGTTTGCGCGTCATGCTGGCGGACGTGGAATTTGACTTCTTCACCAAGATCACGCTGCTCCTGGACGAGGTCGCCCCGCGCCGGTTCATGCTCGAGTGGGCCTCGACCTATGGGTTCGGAGTGTCGGCGATGCGCCGCCAGCCGTTCTGCCTGTGCCTGATCAGCTCGCACATCGGCCACCGCAGCGGCACGGACCTGGCAGTCCACATCAAGGCCAATTATCCGACGACGCCCGTCATCATGCTGGCGAGCCGCGAGGAGATGGCGGACATCCCTACCGGCCAGCCTTGGGATTGTCTCGACCGCGACCGCCTCTCCGTCGAGATGCTCCGGCGGGCCGTTCGCGACGCGGTGTTTCGTTCGACGGGAGGAATCCTGCTGGCCCCAACGCCCGGCAAGCCCGCCCGGGCGGAACTCGTTCGGGCGGCGGCCTGAGGCGCGGGGCGCGTCCGACGATGGCCTTCCTTTTGGATTTGGTGGAGGCGGGGGGAGTCGAACCCCCGTCCTTGGCAGAATTACCAGCCGCGACTACATGCTTAGTCCAGGCAGATTTGTCGGCTGCGGGATGGCACCTGAACTCGAGACCCGCTGCTTAGTCCGCATGAGATGTTCTCGGCTGCCGGCGCGCGGTCTCCGCCTTCAGCCATGCCTGCAAGTGGCGTTCACTCGACATAGCAGGTGTCTGTCGGTGAACGTCGCGGTGGTTTAGGCCGCGAGGGCCAACTCTTCGTTAGCTCTTATGTTTTGGTTCGATGATTAACGAGGCCAACGAACCGTCCTCGGCATGCCGCCTCTGGCGCATCTCCCAAGTCGAAACCAGTGCGCCCCCGGCCAACGGGCGGACTGTCCGCCACCTCGCCGGACGAGTCAAGCGGCGCGGTCACTTCGCAAAACCCTGCACCTTGAGCCACACGGCCAGGTCATGCGTCCACGGATGCAGCGCGGAGAGCGGCGTCTTCTCCGGATCCCAGCCCTTCACGCCCAGACCGATGCCGTGCGGGCCTTTCTGATAAACGTGCAAGTCGAAAGGAATGTTGTTCCGCTGCAAGGCGGCGGCGAACTCCATGGCATTCTCGATCTTCACGCCCTTGTCCTCCCAGGTGTGCCAGACGAAACACGGCGGCGTGCTCCTGGTCACTTGCAGCTCGTTGGACATGAGCTTCACCAGTTCGGGAGACGGCTCCTTGCCCAGCAGGTTGTTCTTCGAGCCGTTGTGCGTGTTCGCGCCCATCGTGATGACGGGGTAACAAAGTATCCCCAAGTCCGGCCGGCTGCTCGCGCGCTCCACCATGTCCGCCGCGTCCGGCTTGCCGGCGTCGAAGTGCGTCACCGCCGTCGAGGCCAGGTGCCCGCCGGCGCTGCTGCCCATCACGCCGATGCGCTTGGCGTCCAGCTTCCACTCGCCCGCGTGCGCGCGCACGTAACGCACCGCGCGGTTCACGTCGTTCATCATCGCCGGATGCCGGTAGCCCGCCGAGCCGAGGCGATACTTGAGCACGAAGCCCGCGATGCCATGCGCGTTCAGCCACAGCGCGTAGTCGCGTCCCTCGTGCGACGCCAGCCCGCCGTAACCGCCGCCCGGACAAATCACGACCGAGGCCCCCGTGGCCTTGTCCGCCGCCGGGAAGAACGGCGTGAGCGTGGGAATATCCTTCACGGGGTCCGCGCCCAGTGCGCCGGGCGTGTCCTTGGGCCAGAGCGGGAAGGCGTCCTTCGGTTGTGCGAACAGCGTGGTGGTGGTGAGCGTGGCGAGTAGGAGGGCAAACAGTTTCATGATGCAAGCGGGCTTCGGAACTGGCCGCGAGGATACCGGTCGGAGGAAAGTGGGTTCAACCTGAATCCCGATCCTCACCGCTGATTGGCCGCGAAAGAGCGCAGAGGTCGCAAAGAGTTCCTCCGCTTCGCCTCTCTCTGCGCCCTCTCGCGGCTAATTCCCTCCGCATCCGTGGTTAAAATCCCGCCCTCACGCCGCCTGCGGCGTGTGCTTGAACTTCCGCACCCGCCCCTGCGGCACCCACTCCACCACGTAGAGGTCGCCCCGCGAGTCCACCGTCAGCGCGTGCGGCGCGATGAACTCCACGCGCTTGTCTTTCCGCTCCTTCGGCACCGCCGCGCCGTCGCCCAGCCGCGCCACGATCTTGCCCGTGCTGTCCACGATGCTCACCCGCGCGCCCAGCTCCGGCACATAGAGGTGCCCGGCGTGCTGATAGAAGCAGCACGGCGCCTTGAAGTCAGGAATTGTCCGGCGATACACGAGGTCGAGCGAGAAAATCTCAATCCGCCCGTTCGCCCGGTCGGCGATGAAGATCTCCGGCTCAGTCCCGACCGTGCTCACCCAGATGCCGTGGCAAGTGCTGAACGTCCCGTGTGGCGCGTTCGCGCCCTTGGGCGCGTCCTTGTCCGCGCGACCGCCAATCGTCTTGAGATGCTTCCAGTTCTTGTCGAACCGGCTCACGCGCTGGCTGCCATAACCATCCACCACGTAAATATCCCCGTTCGACGCCACCGCCACATCCGTCGGATTGGTCCAGTCGAACTTCTGCGACGTGCCCGACTCCTTCGCCACGTTGCCGATGGTGTAAAGCACCTTGCCCTTGAGGTCCGTCTTGTAGACCCGCTTGCCCAACGCCGGCCTGTCCTTCCCCTCCCCGTCCTTCCCGCCGGACGCCACGTTCTCCGTGAAGTAAAGAAACTCGTCCTTCCCCTCCTTGCTCCAATACAGGCAATGCGCCGTGCTGGAAACCTGGTCCGCCGAGTAGCCGCCGATCTTGTCCCCGAAATCCTTGCTCCACGTCTCCAGCAATTTCCCCTCGCGGCTGAACACCGCCACGCACGGACTGGCCGACCGCGAGGTCACATAGACATTGTCGCGCGCATCCACGACCACCCCGCACCCCAGCCCGTATTTCATGCCCGCCGGCAACCGGCCCCACGCCTCATCCAACGTGTAAGTCCACTTCCCCGACCCGATGCGCTGCGGCGCGGCTTGCTGCGCGCCCGCCAGCGGGGCGACCGCGAGCGCAGCGGAGGAAGCCTTGAGGAAATCGCGGCGGGTCAAACGACGGGGGAAGAGATAATGGCTGGAGTTCATGTTGTGTCGGAAGTGGACGCAGTGAAGTGAGCGGGGCTTCAAGCCCCGCAAAAGTGGAACTAGGCGCACTTGGTGGAGGACGCGCCCGCCACGATGGTGACTGAACCGAAATCGGCGTGATTTTTTCTCCCGCTTTAGCCACTGTCGTCACCTCAGCACCGTGAAGCAGCAAAGTTTGAATCAAACCGAGCGCCGCCGCCAGGGTCTCTGCGTCAGATGCGGCCAACCCGCGTTCATTCATCTCAACGGCCCCCGGCAAGGGCAGCCTTCCAACCTGTGTGCCACGCACATGGAGCAACGGCGCGCGGCCAAGTGTGCGGCCTACATCCCCAAGCTCCGCCGCCCGCGCTCCTCCAAGCCCCCGATCGCCGACCGGCGCCGGTTCGGCTGCTGCATCTGGTGCGGCCAGCCCGCGTTCGTTTTTCCCGACGGCCCCCGCCAGGGAAAAACTTCCAGCTACTGTCTGGTTCACCTGGATAAAATGCGCGAGCGGCGGCTGCAAAAGCGCCGCGCCGGCATCTGCCTCTGGTGCGGCCAGCCCGCCATGCGTCATGAGAGCGGCCCACGAGCGGGTGAATACTCTGAGTTTTGTCTCGATCATCGCATCCAGTCCCGCGAGCATGAACGCCAGCGCGACGGTGCCGTCCGGCGCAAGAACAGCCCCTCCTATCAGGCAGAACATCAGGCCGGGCGGCAGACTCCGGGGATGCCCCCGCCTGGTGTGGGCCGGGCCGCGCGTAAATTGCAGGTTAAACAGTGGCGCGAACAAGGGCTTTGCCTCCGTTGTGGCCAGCCCGCCCTCGTCCATCTCTGGGGAAAGCGCAAAGGCCAGCCCGCCAACTTATGCCTCGTCCATGCCCGGCAGATCCATCAACGAACCCATGGAAAAAGCAAGGGACTGCGTGCCCGTCCCAGTCTCGTCCAGGCGTATGAGCTGGCTGCGGCTCAAGGCATGTCCCAGTTCCCCCCATTCACCCACGCCGATCGGCGCGCCCAAGGGCTGTGCGTCAAGTGCGGCCAGCCTGCGCTGCGTCATACCAAAGGCCAGCGGCAGGGCAAGGCCGCCCACTACTGCCTTCAGCATCTCGTCGAGTATCGCGAAACGGGACGCCTAAAGAATGGCACCATCAGACGGATGCCCAGCCTCTCCTATGAGGCGGAAATCGCGGCCGGCATCGCCTCCCCTGATCGCCTGCCCCCGCCCAAGCAGAAGCAATCGAAGACCGAGCTACAGCGACAGCGGCGTCAGCAGGGCCTATGCGTGTCCTGCGGTCAAACCGCGCTGATCCACCTTTGGGGCCAGCGCAAAGGGCGGCCCGCCATGTTCTGTGCCCAACACATGGCCAAACGCCGTGAATACATCCGCAAGCTCTACGGCTGCGTCCAGCGGGTTCCCTCCCTCTCCTATGCAGCCGAGTCACCTGAGCAACTGGATCGCCTCTGGCGACAGGGGCGCACTTATGACGAACTTCGGCGTGCCGGGCTTTGCCTCAAATGCGGCCTGCCTGCCCAGGTGAACTTGACAGGCAAAAACAAAGGCAAGCCGCAGACGTTCTGCGCCCGGCACCGCCAGGAGATGAATGAATATCAGCAGCGGCGAAGCGACTTGATCCGCAAGGCTGCCGACACCCCTGTTCCGGCATCCTTGGAGCAAGTCCTGGCTCAATTTCCCAAGAGCCGGCGCGCCCAAGGCCTTTGCTGGGTGTGCGGTCGGCCCACGGACCTGCACCTGAGCGGGCTGCGCAAAGGTCAACCCTACTCTTGCTGCCAGGTGCATCGCATCCGGAAGAACAAACCCAAACGCAAGTGGGATGAACGCCGCGAGTGGGTGGACCGTGAGCAGGGCAAGTGAGCCTCTGGCGCGTTCCACCGGGGCGTGGAGGTCATCGGGTGCCGCGAAAAGCGGTGGAGTGGCCCCGCAGTCCAAGACGCTGGCACGTTTTCCTTCGCCCCCGGAGCGCGGGTGTGTGCGCAGCATCACCCGCAGCCTGCCCCGTAGTCCGAACGCGCTGCGGCTGGTCTGCGACACAGCCGCGCTCCACACCGTTCCTCCATCCTCCGAGTCCTTGTGTCCTTGCGCCTTGGCGTTGAATGAGTCCACCCACGATGGCTCTCTGAATAGCGACGCAGAGGTAGGGCGCGTCTGTCCTCAGCGCGCCGCCACATCGTCTGGATACCCAACCGGCGCGCTGAGGACAGCGCGCCCTACCACGAATGGCTTGCCGGTCACGGGCGTTTTCCCCGCTGGCCTTGCGCGCCGGGTTGCCCAATCCTGCCGGCGTGCCGAAGAAGCCTGTTGCCATGCCGCTGTCGCGTCCGCCGCTGGAGCGGATGCAGCGCATCCACCAGGCGTTGCACGCGGGCGGCTGCCCGAACGCGAACTCGCTCGCGGCGGACTTGGAGGTCACGACGAAGACCATTTATCGCGACGTGGAGTTCATGCGCGACCGGCTGGGGCTGCCCATCGAGTTCGACAAGTTGCGCAACGGCTACCGCTACACCGAGGAGGTCAGCGCGTTCCCCACGTTCCAAATCACGGAGGGCGAGCTGTTCGCGCTGATCGTGGCGGAGAAAGCGTTGCAGCAATATCGCGGCACGAGCTTCGAGAAGCCGCTGCTCTCGGCCATCAGGAAGATGGAGCAGGCGCTGCCCGACACCATCTCGCTGAACCTCGCGGACGTGGAGCAGACCATCTCGTTCCGCACGACGGCGGAGCCAATCCTGAACCTCGGCGTGTTCGACGTGCTGGCCAAGGCCACCGCCGCGCGCCGGCAGCTCGAACTCGCCTACCGCAAGCCCGGCCAGACCGCGCCCGACCGCCGCGTGGTGGACCCGTATCATCTCGCGAACATCAACGGCGAGTGGTTCCTCTTCGCGTTCGACCACGGGCGGAAGGATGTGCGGACCTTCGCGCCGGCGCGCATTTCGGAAGTGCGGGAGACGGGCAAGACTTTTGCGCGGCCGCAGAAGTTTTCCCTGGAGAAGCGGCTGCGCGACAGCTTCGGCGTGCATTCGGCGGAGGGGGAGTTCGAGGTTTGCATCCGGTTCGATGCGTCCATCGCGGACTACATCCGCGAGAAGCGCTGGCACGCGTCACAGAAGGCGACGGACCTCCCCGACGGCGGGCTGGAGCTGCGGATGAAGCTGTCGAGTCTGGTGGAAGTCGAGCGCTGGGTGCTCGCTTGGGCGGGGCGCGCGGTGGCCGTGGCGCCGCGTGAGCTGGTGGAGGCGGTGCGCGCGGGCGCCGGGCAGCTCGCGGAGCGGCACGGGGCGAAGTAGGAGGTCCGCCCGCTGACGCGGCGTCACCGCCCGCAGCACTGCTTGTATTTCTTGCCGCTGCCGCAGGGGCAGGGGTCATTGCGGCCCACCTTCGGGCCGCTGCGCTTGGGCGGCGGCTTGGAGAGCGCTTCACTGGCCTCGCTGACCATGTCGCTGGCCTTGCCCTGCGCGGGCGGCTGCGCGCCACCGAAGGCGCCCGGCTCGTTGTGGCTGGTGATGGTCGGGAGGTTCTTCAGGAAGTTCTCGAAGGCGAGCATCGAGGACGCGCTGCGGAAGATGTTGTGGCAGATCTCTGTCTTGATGTTGACCATCAGCTCGTCGAAGAGGGAGAAGGCCTCCGCCTTGTATTCGATGAGCGGGTCGCGCTGGCCATAGGCGCGCAGGCCGATGCTCGTGCGCAGGGAGTCCATGTTGTAGAGGTGCTCCTGCCAGAGCTTGTCAATGGCGCTCAGGACGATGTAGCGCTCGACGTTCTTGAGGGCCTCGGCGTCCTCGAACTGAATCTTGAGGTCGTAGGAGTCGCGCACGGCCTTGGCGACGAGGTGGAAGAGGCTGAACTGCGCGGGGCTGAGGTGCTCGAAGCTGCTGCCGGCCACGGGTGACTCGGGGGTGTCCTCGGCGGTCTTGAGGAGCTTCTCCTCGGGCATGCCGATGGGGAAGTTGAGGTTCACCCAGTCGGCGAGGCCCCGGATGTTCCAGTTCGCGACTTCCTCGTCCTTGTCGGTGAACTCCTCGACCTTGGCCTGCACGACCTCCTCCATGATGTCCATGAGGCGGTCGCGGACTTCCTCGCCCCGGATGATCTCGTTGCGGAAACCATAAACGATTTCGCGCTGCTTGTTCATCACGTCGTCGTATTCGAGCGTGCGTTTGCGGGCCTGGAAGTTGTGCTGCTCGACGCGCTTCTGCGCGGTCTGGATGGAGCGGTTCAGAAGCGGGTGCTCCAGCTCCTGGCCTTCCTCAAGGCCGACGCGCTCCATGACCTTCACAATCTTGTCGGAGCCGAAGAGGCGCATGAGGTCGTCCTCGAGCGCGATGAAGAAGTGCGAACTGCCGGGGTCGCCCTGGCGCGCGCAGCGGCCGCGCAACTGCCGGTCAATGCGCCGGGCCTCGTGGCGTTCGGTGGCGAGGACGTGCAGGCCACCGACATCGGCGACGCCGGGGCCGAGTTTGATGTCGGTGCCGCGGCCGGCCATGTTCGTGGCGATGGTGATGGAACCCTTCTGGCCGGCGCGCGCGACGATTTCGGCCTCCTGCTGGTGGAACTTGGCGTTCAGCACAGAATGCACGAGGCCGGCGCGCTTGAGGATGCGGGAAAGGTGCTCGCTCGACTCGACGGCCACAGTGCCGACGAGGATGGGCCGGCCCTGCGCGTGGACGGTCTGGATTTCCTTGAGCACGGCCTCGAACTTCTCGCGCTTGGTCTTATAGACGGAGTCGTTCTGGTCCTTGCGCGCGATGGGGCGGTTGGTCGGGATGACGAGCACGCCGAGCTTGTAGATGTCGAAGAACTCCTGCGCCTCGGTCTCGGCGGTGCCGGTCATGCCCGCGAGCTTGTGGTAGAGGCGGAAGTAATTCTGAATCGTGATGGTCGCGTAGGTCTGCGTCTCCTCCTCGATGATGGCGTTTTCCTTCGCCTCGACGGCCTGGTGCAGGCCGTCGCTCCAGCGGCGGCCCGTCATGAGGCGGCCGGTGTTCTCGTCCACGATGATGACCTTGTTTTCCTGCACGACGTATTGCACGTCCTTCTCGTAAAGGCAGTAGGCCTTGAGGAGCTGGCTGATGACGTGGATTTTCTCCGCCTTCGCCTCGAAGTCGGCCTGAATCTTCTGCTTGGCGGCCAAACGCTTGTGCGCGTCCGCCTCCGCGCCGCCGTCAATCTCGCTGAACGCCGTGGTGATGTCCGGCAGCATGAAGGCGTCCGGATCGTTCGGGGAAAGATGCTTGCGGCCCTTCTCGGTGAGGTCGGCCTCGTGGCTCTTCTCCTCCATCGCGAAGAACAGCTCCTCCTTCTGCGCGTAGAGGTCCTTCTTCGACTGGTCGAGATGGAGGTCCAGCTCGGCCTTGTTCATCAGCTTGATGTGCTCCGGCTCTTCGAGCAGGCGGGCGAGGCCCGGGGAACGCGGCTGGCCGAGCTTCACGCGGTAGAGCAACAGGCCGGCTTCCTTCGCCAAGGCCTCTGCTCCCTGCGGCTGTGAGCCGTCGGCGGGATGGAGCTTCTTCAAGTGCTCCTCCGCCTCGCGCAGATAGCGCTCGCAAAGCTGGTGCTGCGCGCGGACGAGGCCTTCGATGCTCGGCTTGTATTGCAGATAAACCTGGCAATCCCGCGCCACGACCGCCGGGCCGCTGATGATGAGCGGCGTGCGCGCCTCATCAATCAGGATGCTGTCCACCTCGTCCACGATGGCGAAGTAATGCCCGCGCTGCACCTGGTCGGCGGCGGTCGTCGCCATGCCGTTGTCGCGCAGGTAGTCGAAGCCGAACTCGGCGTTCGTGCCGTAGGTGATGTCGCAGGCGTATTGCGCGCGGCGGACGGCGGGGGGCTGGTCATGCAGGATGCAACCGACCGTGAGGCCGAGGAACTTGTAGACCGCGCCCATCCACTCGCTGTCGCGCGCGGCGAGGTAGTCGTTGACCGTGACGACGTGGACGCCGCGTCCGGTGAGGGCGTTGAGGTAGGTCGGCAGCGTGGCGACGAGCGTCTTGCCTTCACCGGTGGCCATTTCGGAAATCATGCCCTTGTGCAGGGCCATGCCGCCGATGAGCTGCACGTCAAAGGGCACCATCTCCCAGCGGAGCGGATGCTCGCGCACGATGACGTCCGAGCCGCACATGCGGCGGCAGGCGTTCTTCACGGCGGCAAAGGCCTCGGGCAGGATGGCCTCCAGTTCGCGCGCCAGCTCGGCATCGTCCTTGATGGTGGAGAGCTTGGTCTTCCATGCGGCAGTCTTGTCGCGGAGCACCTGCTCGGGCTGCGACTGAAGGGCGGCCTCGAACTCGTTGATTTGCTTCACGAGCGGCCACAGGCGCTTCAACTCGCGCTCGTTCTTCGAGCCGAAGATTTTCTTAAAGATGGTTCCAAGCATGATCGAAACAGGGGGCGACGCTACGGGAAGGGCGGGGGTGCGTCAAAGGGGAAGAAACGGGTGGAGCAGGATTAAGGTCAGGATTACGAGCAGGAGCCGGTGAGCCACCGTCTTCTCCTGCTCGTAATCCTAATCTTGCTCCTAATCCCGTCCGCCGCCGCTCAGGGCAGTTCCTTAATCTGAATCCGCCGATACTCCATCGTGCCACGGTCGGCTTCGAGGCCGATGGGGCCGGTGGCGGGAAGCTGGAGCGCCTCGGCCAGCACCTCGCCGTTGCAGGTGCAGCGGGCCTTGCCGTCCTTCACCACGACCTCGATGACGTTCCAGTCCTGCGCCTTGTATTTCTTCAGCTCCTTGTAAGGCCCGGCCACGAGGTAGTCGCGGCATTGGAGCTGGGGCTTGCGCAGGAAGATGCCGCTGTCCGCGTTCACGGCGGCGCGGAACTCCAGCTTGAGGATGAAGTCCTTCGGAAACTCCTTCGTGGTGTAGAGCTGGCGGAGCTTGGGGCCTTTGCCCTCGGTGAACGGGTTGACCGTGAGCGACTGGCCCTTGGCCGTGTAACGCTCGTCGCTGGCGTTGGTCTTGCCGTCGAACGTCTCGGCGGGCTTGAACTCCTTGTCGCGGTAGCCCCAGCCGGTGAGGTCCTTGCCGTTGTAGAGGCTGGTGAAGCCGGCGTCCGGCTTCCAGCCGTCGGCGGCCTGGGCGGTGGCGGCGGCGAGGCAGAGGGCGGCGGTGAACTTGAGGAAGGCAATGCGTTTCATGGTGGGCGATGTCGTGGACACGCGGCGGATTAAAGGGGGAAGGACAGAGCGCGGCAAGCGGATTGGAGCGCGGCCCGGAGCGCGGCCTTCCAGGCCGCAATGGGTTATTAGCACGAGGATGTGCGAGTTCACGGCTCGCTGGCTTCGCGCGGCTGCCGCGGGCGGGACGCCCGCGCTCCGGCTCAGTGCATCCCGCTGGCCTTGAGCAGCGCCTCATGCACCAACTCATCTTCCTCCGGTGTGACCGCGAGCGGCTTGCCGGCGCGGACGCACGCGGCGAGTTCGGCAAACTCGGGCACGTAGCGCTTGTAGGGCGGGAAGCTGATGACCTGGCCGCCCTTCTTGTAAGGCCCGGCGTCCTTCGCCAAGTCCAGCGTCAACACCGGCTGCTCCAGCGGCTTCACCACCGCGATGCCGTTGGTCCCTTGAATCTCAAACGTGCGGTGCGCGCCCGCCGTGGGCTGCATCGTCGCGCTGCTGATGATGCCGACGGCGCGTTTGAAGTCGAAGACCGCGACGCAGTTGTCGGCGAGCGCGTCGGCGTCCTTCGCATCGTGGCGCAGGACGGGCGTGACCTTGGCGTGCTTGCCCAGCAGGCGCACGAGCGGGTCAACCAGGTGGCAGCCCAGCTCATACATGGTGCCGCCAGCGATCTCGCCGAAGGAGCGACGCGACTCGGCGTTGAGGTTCGTGTTGATGACGCCGCGCACGAGATAGACGTCGCCGAGCCAGCCTTTCCGCGCGGCCTCCAGCGCGGCGTTGATGCCGGGGTTGAAGCGCCACATGTAACCCATCTGCATGAGCGCCTTCTTCTCGCGGGCCAGCGCGAGCAGTTCGCGGAACTCCGCGAGCGTCACGGTCGGCGGCTTCTCAATGTGGACGTGCTTCCCGGCGAGCAGGGCGGCCTTCGCCAGCCGGTGCCGGTCCTTCGCGTCGCACTCGATGGCGATGACCTCGCTGGCACCGAGAACTTGCTCCTGCGAAAGCGCCTTGGCCCCGAGCTTCTCGGCGGCAGTGCGATACTTCACATCCGGCTCGAAGACGCCGGCGCACTCCCAGTCCGGCGACTCCAGCGCGAGCTTCACCTTCGGCATCCCGTGCGAATGGCTGCAGCCGAGAAATCCGATGCGGACGCGCCGTGCCTCGGCGGCGGAGGCGGACAGGGCGACAGTGGAAACGGCGGCGGTGTGCAGGAAGGCGCGGCGGTTCATGGCGCGCAGCTTTGCGCAATCAGGCAGGCCGCACAAGCCCCGCCGGGCGGGGGCGCGAGTCTCTCAGCGCGACGCGCGCGCCACGTTGATCGAGTCCCGGAGGCGCTTGTTGTCCGCGCGGATGCGGGCGGTGAGGGTCTTGCAGATGGCGACGAGGAAGGGCGTGGCCAGCTCCGGCGCTTCCTGGACCATCTTTTGCAGGTTGCTGGCGGAGACTTTCAGCAGCACGGAGTTGGCGTTCGCCACCACGTCGGCGGAGCGCGGGCCGTGGTCGAAGAGCGAGATGTCGCCGAAGAACTCGCCCGCGTTGAGCGTGACGAGGACGGTTTCCTTGCCGCCGATCATCTGCCGCACGCGCAGCTCGCCCTCCAGGATGAGATACATCGCATCGCCGGGATCGCCCTGCTTGACGATGGTGTGGAACTGCCGGGCGTTCTCCACCTCCATGAACGCGGCGAACCGGCCAAGCTGCTGGTCGGTCATTTCGCCGAGAATCTTCACCCGCCGCAACGCGCCGGGCCGGATGCCGGCGATGAGCGGAGCCGGGGCAACCGGGACGCTGCCGGGCAGGACGGAGTTGAAGACGGACCGCATCTCCCCCATCTGGCCGGCCTGGTTCCACTTTTTCTCGTGGCAGACGAAGACCCAGGTGTCGGTCAGCACCCGCTCGTCTTTCACCCACTCCACGAGCGTTGGCATGTCCACCGGGCCATAGACGACATCGTCGACTGCCCAGATTTTGTAGCCGGTTTCCTGGGGTGCTTGATCCACGCGCTTTGTTTAATTCCCAACTGGTTTGCTGTAAAGGAAATCGGCAAGTGCGACGCGGCCCTGAAGCGGAATCTTCAACCCCATCGCGCGATGCACGCGGTCACATTTGTTCCGTCGTCTCGATGCCGAGCGCCTCCAAACCCTGTTTGAGCACGCGGCCCGTGAGGTCGCAGAGCAGCAGGCGCGTGGCGCGCTCGGCTCCCTCGGCCTTGAGGACCGGGCAGCTCTCGTAGAAGCGCGCGAACAGGCCGGCGAGGTCGTAAAGGTAGTTGCAGAGGAAGTTCGGGCGGTATTCCTCCGCGACCGCCTCCAGCACGAGGCCGAAGCTCATCAACTGCTTCGCCAGCGCGATCTCGTCCGGCGCGTTCAAGGCGGGCAACTGCGTGGTCAACGTCGCGCTGTCCGCGCCGCCCTTGCGGAAGATGCTGCGCACCCGCGTGTAGGCGTAGAGCAGATACGGCGCGGTGTTGCCTTGCAGCGCGAGCATCTTGTCCCAACTGAACTGGTAGTCGCTCTGGCGGTTCGGCAGCAGGTCCGCGTATTTCACCGCGCCGAGGCCGACGACACGGGCGATTTCCTTCCGCTCCGCCTCGGGCAAATCGGGGTTCTTCTCCGTCACGACCTTGAGAGCGCGCTCCTCAGCCTCGTCGAGCAAGTCGCCGAGCTTCACGGTGTCGCCGCTGCGGGTTTTGAACGGCTTGCCGTCCTCGCCGAGAATTTTCCCGAAGCCGACGTGGACGAGCTTCACCTTCGCGGCGGCCTCCGGCTGCCAGCGGGCGAACGTCAGGAACAACTTGCGGAAGTGCGGGGCCTGCCGGTCATCCACGACATAGACAATCTCGTCCGGCACCCACGTCCTGAGCCGGTAATCCACCGTGGCGAGGTCGGTGGTCATGTAGTTGAAGCCGCCGTCGCTCTTGCGCACGAGCGCGGGATCGGGCACCCACTCGCCGTCGCGGTTGACGAGGAACGGGTCGGACTTCGGCGGCACTGAGCCAGCGCTGAACACGCCCACCGCGCCCTCGCTCTCGCGGGCGATGCCGCGCGCGAGCAGGTCATCCACCACGGAGCCGAGCTGCGGATTGTAGAAGCTCTCGCCCAGCGCGTGATCGAACTTCACGCCCAGCCGCCCGTAGATCGCGTCAAACTGCGCCTGCGAGACGCGAATCATCTCCTGCCAGACGGCAATGTTCTCCGCGTCGCCCGCCTGGAGCTTCACCAGTTCCTGCTTCGCCTCCTCCAGCCGGGCGGGGTTCGCGTCGCACTCGGCGTTGATGACGCGGTAGAGCCGTTCCAGCTCGGCTATCGCGTCGCGGGCCAGCGCGTCGCGGTCGAGGATTTGCTTCCAGCCAAGCAGCAGCTTGCCGAACTGCGTGCCCCAGTCGCCGATGTGGTTGTCCGTGATGACGCGGTGCCCGAGCAGGCGGAAGACGCGCTGGAGCGCGTCGCCGATGCCCGTGGACCGGATGTGGCCGACGTGCATGGGCTTGGCGACGTTCGGCGAGCTGAAGTCAATCACCACCGTGCGCGGCTGCGCGGCCTGCGCGAAGAACAGGTGCTCCCCGCGCGCGGCGGTTTGCAGCACGGCGGCCAGCGCGGCGGGGCGGATGCGGAAGTTCAGGAAGCCCGGCCCGGCGATGTCCACGGCGTCGCAGAGGTCGGCCACGTCGAGCGCGGCCTTCACCTGCTCGGCGAGCTGGCGGGGGTTCAGCTTGCGCTGCTTGGCGAGCGGGATGAGCGCGTTGGACTGGTAATCACCGTGGCGCGCGTCGGGGCAGGGGCGCACGAGGATGGCGGCGGTGTCCGCGTCCGGCAGCACGGCGCGGACGGCGGCTTGGAGTTTCGCTTGGAGGGTCAGGTGCAACATGGCTTCCAGAAAGGCGCGCAGGCTAGCCACCGACGCGGAGAGGGTCGAGTGCAAAGGGCCGGGGGCGGCGGGTCGCCGAGGCACCGCCTGCCGATGCACGCGGTCGAAGTGGCCACCCAAGCCGCCGGCCCGTTTCAAGCCGTCGGCGCGGCTCAACCTGACGGCGAACGGGAACCAGCGATGGGTGGGACGCGCTGTCATCAGCGCGCCGCGAACGACGGTCACGCATGGATGGCTGATGGCCCTGCCAGAGCAACCCTTCGTCGGCCCGGAATACCTGATTTACCTCTCGAAACGCCTCGTTGACGCCTCGGAATGGGTCGTTGACGGCTCGGAACGGGGTCTTGACCGGTCGGAATGGCTCGTCCACCGCCAGAACTGCTCCATTTACCGCTCGGACTGACCAATTTACCGCTCGAACTGGCTCATTTACCGCTCGGAATGGGCCGTTGACGAGTCGGAATGGGTCATTGACGTGGAGGATGAGGCATTCTGACTGAAGGACAGCCCACTTCGAGGCGACGACGAGGCGTTCCGAGCGGTCGAGAGGCCATTCCGACCGGGCGATGACCCAGTTCGACCGGTCGAGTGCGCGTTCCGACAGGGCGATGAGCCAGTCCGAGGCGACGACCGGCCATTCCGAGCGGGCGACGCGGCTTTCCGAGCCAACGACCGCCTGTTCCTTGGCGACGACGATGCGCTGTGGGCGGTGTAAGACGTTTGGAGCGCGGCGATCACGCCGCTTCGAGGTGGGGCGCAAACCGGGTGTCCGATCAACCCGTCGCCGCCGCACGCTGAAGCGGCCTCAAGGCCGCGCGCCACTGGCGTGGCAAACGCACCCCGTTTCGCACGATGTAACCCCAGCGCGCCGCGAACGACGGTGGCGTGCGGGTGGCCGCACAGCGGCGTAGCTCGACATTCCAATGTCGAGTTCGGAAGCAAACTGGGAGCGGGGGATTCTCGACATTGGAATGTCGAGCTACGGAGGGCGGGGTGAGGACACCCCGCCCTACCTTGCGCGCTGGTGAATCTGCTCACTTAAAACACTTCGTGGCCGTTCTCCCTCACCCTGACCCTTTGCCGCAGGGAGAGAATCAACGGCCCGTCAACTGCCGCGATTTCGGCCCCAGAATACCGTAGCAGCCGACGTAAGAAGGCTCTGACTTTCCCCGATTTCAGCATGAGCCTCCTCACGTCGGCTGCTACCAGGTTCATGGAGAGGAAACAGCTCTGGAGCCGCGCGGTGTCACGCTGCGCGCCGGCTCCGACCCAGCGCGGACGGCGTTCCGCCATCGTTGACAGCTCAGGCCATCCAGCCAACCCTCCCTCCAGTGTCACAACTGTTGAACTTGGATTCTTCACAAGTTCAGTGGTGCTCGAAAGTTAGACTAACCGCTCACGCCATGAGCAAAGAAACAACGAAGGAGAGTTCGATTCGCACCAAGGTGGTGCCGTCGCTCATAACGGCTGCTATCATCGGTCTCATAACGACTCTGGTTCCTGGTGGTTGGAACTGGGTTTTCACGCAGTTTCAAATTGCTTGGAAATGGCTGGGAGGTGCCGTGCTCATTCCCGTTTGGCTCGTGGTTATCCTGTCGCTGTTGTCCCTTGCAGCCGTGGTAACAGTTGGTGTCGTGGCATACGCTGTTATGAGAAATCCGGAGAGCAACTTCGCTGCTCGGTATACTGAAGACACGATCTTCGGCGTTCGGTGGAGGTGGAGCTACGGGCAACACGGCATTTATGACCTTTGCGCGTTCTGCCCAACTTGCGACATGCAGGTTTATTCGCGACCTGCGACCTCTTACGAAGCACTTGGCTCAGTGAAATATCATTGTGACGACTGCGGCACAGATCTCCAACGTTTCGAATTCGGCAATGAAGAAGTGGAGAGCCGCGTTATACGCAAGATCCAGCAGAAGCTCAGGAGCGCGGTGCGTGACAAGGAGACAGATACGCCGTAGTGCCACACCTGCTGTCCGTCATTCCTTCCCCACCCGATTCAGCGTGTAATACGCCGCTGTGTGCAGCGGGGCGGTGCCGTCGGCGGCGCGGAGGTTCGCGTGGTGGAGTTCGTAGATTTTTCCTGCGCGAAGCTCCGGCAGCTTGAGCCGCACGGTGCGGCCGTCGGCTGAGACGGTGGCGGTGGCGACCTTCACGGGCGTGATGTCCTGCTGCGGGGAGCCGTAGGCCTGCCGGTAGAGGTAGTGGTAGTGCGAGAGGGACCAGTTCGCGGGCGTGGCGGCGGCGGAGCGGTCCACGGGCCGCGTGAAGCGCACGTCGAAGCCGTCGGGGGTGAGCTTCATGGTCTCAATCTCGAAGGGCGCCTCACCGCTCCACACGAGGCGTTGCAGGCCGAAGGATTTGCCGCCGGTGCTGCCCCAGCCGCGGTCGGTCTGTCCCAGGAAGAGGCTGCCGTCGGGCGCGAAGGCGGCGCGGTTGTTGCCGCCCTGGAAGCCGCTGCGGAAGGGCAGGCACGCGCCCTGCCATTCGCCGTCCACCTTTTCCAGCGCCACGCGCACGACGATGCACTTGCTCTCGTCGCACACGAACATCTGCCCGGCAAAGGGGCCGAACCGCCCGCCGGTGGTGTCAATCACCGGCTCGGCGAGGGACTGGCCCATGGTGCCGTAGGGGAACTGGATGGCGGGGAGCTTGCGAATCTTGGTGAGGTCGTCCGCGCTGCTGGCGTTGCCCTTGAAGTTCGGCTCCCACTTGAGCGAGGCCGGGTGCCCGTGGAACGCGCCGGGGCTGACGTGATGCAGCGGCGAGGTGCCGACCCATTCGCCCTGGTTGTCGGTGATGAAGAGGTCGCCGTCCGGGGTCATGCAGAGGCCGTTGGGGGAGCGGAGTCCGCTGCTGACGGGGATGAACTCGCCCTTGGGCGTGACCTTGAAGCTCCAGCCGAAATACTTGCCCGGCCCGCTCACGCCGATGCCTGAGATGGCCCCCCAGAGGTTGCCGGCCTTGTCGCGCACGGGGCCGAAGATGTAGGCGTGCTGGCTGGCGGAGACGCCGCAGTTCTGGTCGAGCGTCTCGAAGAGGTCGGCGCGCCCGTCGCCGTCGGTGTCGGCGATGCGCGTCAGCTCGGAGCGCTGCACGACGAAGACTTCGCCGGGCTTGCCGGCCAGCAGGCCAAGCGGCTCGTGCAGGCCGGTGGCGAAGAGTTCCCAGCGGTCACCGAAGGAGGGCGGCACGGCGGTGGCGGTTGAAGAAGATGCCTTAAGCATCGCCGCACGATTCGGCCCGGGTTTGGCGCACTCGGCCTGCACGGCGGCGGAGTAGTAACGCCAGATTTCGCCGCGCCGAGTGCAAACGATGAGCGCATTGTCCGGCGCGAAGGCCATGCCGCCCACTTCGAGCGCGATGCCAGTGGGCACGGGGATGGTCTCGATGCGCCAGTAGCGCGCCTCACCCGTCGGCGGGAAGTCAGCAGTGAGCCGGGCGTTCAACTGCTCGCGCAAGTCGCGCCCGAGCGGGTCCAGCTCGAAGTAGAACGGCACCGTCTCGGTGAAGGTGAGGGAAAGGAAGTTGTCGCCCGCGCGCAGCTTGACGTGGAAGGGCACCGGGTCGGCGATGTTGCCAATCTGCCCGGCGAGCCAGCCGGGCGGGCCGAGGTCGGAGGGCATCGGGCCGTTATTAAACTTCGTCTGCACGGGCCGCTTGCAGCCGATGCGGAACGTGACTTCGCGCGGGGCGTCCGCGCGCAAGGTGAAGAGGAGTGACTTGGCCGAGGCGTCGAGCGTGGTCCACTGGGCGTTGGGGAGCGTGATAGTTTTTGCGCCGGTCACGTCGGCGGAGCCATCGGGCTTGAGAGTGGGCGCGGCGGGGAGGGCGTGGATGCTGGCGAGGCGGGCGGCGGGGAGTTGCTTCAAGGTCGCGGTGGTCGTGGCTGACTCGGTCGCTTCGCGAGTGGCTTGCTTGGTGTAGAGGAGTTCCGGTTTCTTGGTAGGGACGCGCTGCTGCGCGTCCGCAGCCTGACTGGACGCCGCACGCGCTTGGCCGACCGGCAGGTCGGCCCTACCAGCCGAGGGAGATTTCGCATCATCGAAATTCCACAGCCCGATGGTCTGCGCGTCTGCCTTGAGCGGCTCCTTCGGCACGCCGTTGATTTCGCGGACGCCGCGTGAGATGCGGATGTCATCCAGCAAACCGTCGCAACCGAGGCCGCTTTCCACGAGCTTGCCGATGCCCAAGCCACCGGGCTTCGGCGTGCCAGTGAGCGGCTTGGCGGGCGCGTCGAGCACTTGCTTGCCGTCCACGAAGAGCCGCACGCGCGCCGGCTCGATGATGGCCGCGAGCGCGTGCCACTGGCCGTCGCAGATGTTGGCGGAGGATTTGAACTCCCCACCGCGTCCCGGCATGTAGAGGCTGAACACGCCGCTGCCCGAGTAGGTGTAAAGTTCCCAGTGCTGCGCGGAAGCCTTCGGGTCGCAGGCGACGAGGATGTTGAAGCCGTTCTTGGAATGCACCTGTGCGCGCAACTCGACCGTGATGGGCAACTCGCGGTAAGCCGCCTTGCCCTCCTCGACGAAACCGCCTGCGAGCGCATGGCCGAACTCCTTCGCGAGCGACGGCGCGGCGGACTGTCCCACGACGGCGGCTGGCGGCTGCGCTGCGGCAGCCACAGGTTTTGCGGCGGCAATCGTGCGATACTTCGGCTTCGGGCCGGCGGGCTTGCCTTCGAGCTGCGGGAGGAGCCAGTCGAGGCCGTCGAGGTTGTCGCGGAGGCGCTGCTCCACGTCGTCCTGCGTGTGGCCGATGATGCCGATGGGACCGCGGTAGCCGGACGCGGCGATGACTTTCAGCAGCGGCAAATCCAATTCGCCCGAGCCGAGCGGAAGAATCTTCTGCCCGCGCTTGTCGCCGTCGCGGGTCATGCCGTTGAGGTTGAGGCAGAGAAGGTGAGGCTTCATCGCGGCGAGCACCTTGGCAAAGCGGTCCACATGGTCGTGGCCGTGGTGCTGGTTGTAGATGATGCCGACGTTGGTCGCGCCGTGCCTGGTGCGCAGCAGCTCGCAGATGGCAATCATGTTCTCCGGTTCGCCGCCCCAGCCGCCGTGATTGTAGAGGCCGAATTGGCTGCCGGCCTTCCCCGCCCGCTGGACGGCTGGGAGCAGTTGCGCAGCCGCCTTCTCGACGCGCTCGGCCTGCGTCGCGCCGGCGGGACTCGGCACGGTCATCCAAATCTGCGGATGGAGGCTGTGCTTCGCGAATTGCTTGAACGCCTCCTCGTGCGTGGACCAGAACGCGAAGTAGTTCAGGCCGCGCTTGCGGTATTCCAGAATCTCCGTCTCGAACTCCGCGACATGTTCCGCGCGCCAGTCGTAGGCGATGTGCTTGAAGCCGAGCTTCGCGGCCATCTCCGCGCGCTCGGCGGGACCGCGCTTCTTCGAGTCGAACGGCACGATGCACCAGGCGACGAGATTTGTGCGGGCGAAGATGGCCGGCGCGGCGGAGGCGGCGGGCAGGACGGCGCAGGCAAGGGCGAGTAGAAGCAGTGTCTGCAAAAGTCGTTTCATGGCTGGGTGAAGCTTAAGAAGGCAGACGCGGCGGCGGTAGGAGATTCTTCACCCGCCTCGTGGCAGCCGACGTGAGGAGGCTCCATCCAACTCGGAACGCGGAACCCGGAACGTGGAACAGCAAGAAAGTCAGAGCCTCCTCACGTCGGCTGCTACCGGTCACAACAGCCCACTCAACCGCCTCAGCAGCGCTCCCGTCGCCTCCAGCCACCAGCCGAGGACGGTGAGCAAGCGGCCTTGGCCCGTGAGCAACGGGATGCTCACCAGCAGCACGAGCACGTTGCCAAGAAAGATGACGACACCGGAGAAGAGGTAGCCCTGTCCGGTGATGTCGGATTGCCGGGTCTTGAGAATCTCCCACGTCAGCGTGAGGTGGAAGGCGTAGGCCGCACCGAGCAGCAGATGGAAGCCCGGCGTCCATCGCGCCCAGCCCCAGATGAGGTGCCCGGCGAGAAAGACCAGCACCACCAGCACCGCGTAGAGCGGGAAAAAATACGGCGCGAGCGCGACGAGGAAGTTCGACTTCGTCACCACCACCTCGCCGCCCTGCGACGTGGCCTTGAACTTCTTCACTTTGCCGCCGAAGAAGCCCGACCACACGACATGCGTCAGCTCGTGGCCGACCACGTAAATCCACATCGGCTTGGGCAGCAGCGCGAAGACCACCAGCCAGCACGCCGCCCCCGCCCCGAGCGGCACCCAGACTTCCGACGCCCCGCCGCTCACGCGCACGACTCTGACCAAGGCCGGCACCGCCCCCGCGCACAGCGGCAGCAGGAGCAGGCCGAGGATGAACTTGGGCCACTTGGGCACGGCGGAAACTGCGGGCAAGGCCGGGCGGGAATCCAGTTCAATCAACCGCCTGCCTCACGCCGGCCTGGCCCGCGCCAGCCAGTCGCCCACTCCATCGCGCAAGGCGTCACGCTCGGCCGGCTTCAGCCCCTGCGGGTCGAACCGCAGCCGGTAGTGCAGCGCGAGCAGCTCACGCAGCGAGGCGACCGGAAGTTTCGCCAGCGGTTCGATGCGCGCCAGCCAGTCAGCCAGAGTTTCGCCGGGCCACCGGCCCAGGCCGAGTTCGTCGAGCCGGCCCTCCACCCGGTAGAATTCGGAATCAAGCCCCGGCCGGGACAGCCATTCCTCAGCCACCGCTTCGTCGGCCTTGCGCTGCCGCCGCTGCCGGGACAGCACGCGCCACGCGAGCAACGCGATAAGCCCGACCAGCGCGAGGAGCAGATAGTTCTGCCATTCGCCCGCGCCGCCATACCAGCGCCATTGCGAGAACGCGAACCACGCGCGCGACCACTGGTCGGAGAGCGGCTCCCAGAACGACGCGTTCTGCTCCTCGGTCCGCGCCCAGTCGGCGGGCGTCGTGTCGAGGTCAATCCACGATTGCGCCTCCTTGCTCCAATACACGCACCACGCGTGCGCGTGCCGCTCGCGCACGACGAAGCCGTTCGAGTTTTTCTCCGGCTCCTGCACGCTCCAGCCGTAGGCGTAGCGCGCCGGGATGTCCGCGCGGCGCAGCAGGAGTGCCGTGGCCGTGGCGTAATACTCGCAGTGCCCGACGCGGTTCTTCGTCAGGAAAAAGCCCAGCGGCGTCATGCCTTGCGGCATCTGATCAAGCGACGATGGCAGGAAGGAGCCGTATTTGAAGCCAGTGGCAAAGAAGTGTTCGATGGCGCGGACCTTCTCCGCCTCCGGCAGGCGGTCCAGCTTCAACTCCTTCGCAATCCTGGAAACGGCCTCCAGCTCGGCGAAGGGGATTTGCAGGTCGCCGTCGGCCCAGAGGCCGAACTCGCGCCCATCGGGAGCGACGAAGAACTGGTCGGGCTGCGAGGGGCTTTGCACGCTCTCCCCCGGGCCATGCACCGCGCGGAAGTGCAGGAAGTCCGCCGCGCCCTGCACGCGGATGACGCCGTGGCTGTTGGTGCTCATCTCCCCGGCGAGCAGGTCACGCAGCACGGCGGTGCCCGGCGGCGTGGAGAGCACGGCCTGCCCGCGCGTGGCGAAGGTCATGAGGCGGACGACGTTCGTCGCGCGCTTGTTGAGGAGCTGCCAGGTGTTGCCGTCCTCGGAGGGCGTGACTGGTCCGCTGTTCTGCCGGAAGTTGCTCCACTTCGGGCTGTCGAAGCGGGAGTAGGTGCTGTCGCGCAGCAACGACGGCACCGGGCCGATCTCCGGCTGCACGCGCAGGACGATCTTGCCGGACAGCTTGAGCTTGCCGACCTCACCGATGGCCGTCGCCGCCTCCTTGCGCTCCCCGGAGCGCCGCGCCCAGTTGCTGACCCAGAACGCGACCTTGTTCTCCACGATGACCTGCAACTGGTTCAGCCCGCGATGGCCGTAGAAGCCAGCCTTCACCACGAGGATGAGTGCCACCAGCCAGACGACCGTGGAAAAGCGCCCCGGCCGCGTGGCCCACAGCGCGGCGGCCACCACGCCGCACACGGCGAAGTAGAACCATTCGTTGCGCTGGTTCGCGAGGCTTGCGGAGAACAGCACGACGGCGAGGTAGGGATAAAACAGGTTGATGCCCGGCGTCACCGGCTGCGGCACGCCCAACCGCGCGGCCTTGCGCCGGGCCAGCATGAAGAAGCACGAGCGCGGCACCTGCTCGCTCGTGCTGTAGGCCAGCGCCGCGACGACCGGGAAGAGGATCATCGGGAACCACTGGAAGTAGATGAACGTGGTCTGCGAGATGGAGTTCACGGCCTTGGACTGCGCGGTGAAGTTCGTCGCCTGGAACATCGCCATGACCTGGTTCGTGGCCTCGCGGGTGAGGATGCAGTAGAGGCCGCCGACTGCGCCCAGCAGGCTCACGAGGTCCACCACGCGGTTGAAGTCCTTGATGCCGAAGTCCACGCGCCATTCGATCCACCGCGCCGCCTCCAGCACCACGGCCATGAGCAGCGCGAACGCGAGCAGGCCCGTCTGCCAGCCCCAGAGCAGCAGCGCGGCGGCGAGGAGGAAGGGAGGCGGTTTCATCGCGAACGAGCGGGGAGGGAGAGGATAGAGGAAAGAAGATAGCGGATAGAGAGGAGCGGTGGGCACGCCGCTCTATCTTCTATCCTCAATTCTCTATCCTCTTGGCTCTCTCGGTTCACAGCTTCATCAACTCTTCCGCCACCTTCCCCACTTCCAGCCGCCGGAAGCGCTCCGGCTGCGCCGCCATCGGCCCGGGTTCGGGCCTCGGTGCGCCGGCTTCGGTGACGACGAACACCATCAGCGGGACGCCCATTTCGCGCAAGTGACGGACAAACTCCTTGCGCTGCTCGTCCCACTCCACGAACACGCACAGGCAGCCGCTCAACTCGCCGGCGTGCTGCAGCACCAGTTGCAGCAGCGATTTGAACTCGCGGTCGCGGCACGGCTGCACGGAGGCGAGGATTTCCAGCAGTTGCTCCAGGTGCCCGACGCCCCGGCCCATGGTGAAGCAATACGCCTGCGGCCCCACGAACATGAGGTCCAGCAGCGACTCCTGCGCCTGCACGGTGCAGGCCAGCGACGCCGCCACGCTCACCGCCTCCTCGAACACCGCGCTCGCCGCCACCGGCAGGAACGTGTCGAGGATCAGCGCGTGCCGGGTGAAGAACTCGTCCTGAAACTCCTTCACGATGGGCTTGCCGGTCTTCGCCCAGCTCGGCCAGTGGATGTGCCGCAGCGCGTCGCCGGGCCGGTAGTCGCGCAGCGAGACGAACTCCTCCGACTCGCCGACGCTCGCGGCGAGCGCCACGCCGCCCTGCTGGTATTTCAACTGGCCGGGCAGTTCGAGCGGCGGGACGAAGTAGCGCTTCGGCAGGATGAGCAGCGATTGCGGCAGCGGCACGCGGACGAACGTGCGGAACAGCCCGAACGCGTCCGGGCACGCGACTGCCACCGCGTCGAAGCGCAGCACGCCACGCCGGAGCGGAGTGAGTTCGAGTCGCACGTCGGCGGAACCGTTCGGCGGCAGGGCGGGGCAGGGGACTTCATTGACCCGGCCCCGGACGTTCTGCTTCAGCAGCCAGACGTAGCGGTAATAAGCATTGCCTCGGTCCCACCAATTGCGCGCCTCCTCGCCCGGCTCCGGCGTCGAGGCGAATTGCGCCAGCGTCGGACGCGGGTCGGCGAGGTCTTCCGTCACAGAGAGGCCGCGCTGCGGCTTGGCGGTGAGGTTCGTCAGCGTCACACGGTAGCTCACGGGCAGGCCGACCGACCCGAAGCGCGGCAAGGCGCGCTCCGCCGCCACCCGCGTCCGCGAGAACTGCGTCCCCGCCAGCGCCGCGATGAACAGGAAGCTCAGGAAGACGAAGGCCTGGTAGGCAAGCGAGAGGTTCGTGTCCACGCCCATCATCCCGGTTGCGACGATGCTGAGGAACACGAGCCAGCCGCCCCTGGTGAACCGCCGCCGCCACCACCAGGTGAAGGACGAGGTGAACTGGTAGCTGCCGTGCAGGCGGCGCTGAAGCCAGGAGGCACGAGTGGAAGCAGGTGAGAAAGTGGGCAGGTGAGAAAGTGAGACGGCCGTTCGTTGCTCTGGAGGCTTCGAGGTCACGCTCTCACTTTCTCACTTTCTCGCCTGCTCACCTGCTCTCTCAGGCCGGCACCTTCAGCTTCTTCAGCAGCTCCTCCACCACGCCGCGCGCTGTCACGCCGCTGAAGCGCGCCTGCGGGTCCATCACCATGCGGTGCGCGATGACCGGCACGGCCATCTGCTGCACGTGTTCCGGCGTCACGAACTCGCTGCCGTCAAAGAGCGCCGACGCCTGCGCCACCTTCATCAGCGAGAGCGACGCGCGCGGGCTGGCCCCGAGCGAGACGCCGCTCGCCGAGCGCGTGGCCGAGACGAGGTCAACGATGTAGCGCTTGAGCTCGTCGCTGATGCGCACCTCGGTGACGGCGCGCTTGAGCGCGAGCACATCGTCCTTCGCGACCACGGCCGCCGCGCGGTCGAGCGGATGGGATTTCTCCTGCGCGGACAACACGGCGACCTCCTCCGCCGCGCTCACGTAGCCGAGGCTGAATTGCAGCGCGAAGCGGTCCATCTGCGCCTCCGGCAACGGATACGTGCCGCGAAACTCGACCGGGTTCTGCGTGGCGATGACGAAGAACAGGCTCTCCAAATCCCGCCGGTCGCCCTCGACGCTCACCTGCCCCTCGCCCATCGCCTCCAGCAGCGCCGACTGCGTGCGCGGCGAGGCGCGGTTGATTTCGTCGGCCAGCAGGATGTTGGTGAAGATGGGGCCGGAGCGGAACTCGAAGCTCTGGTCGCGCTGGTTGAAGATGGAGACGCCGAGGATGTCGCTGGGCAGCAGGTCGGGCGTGAACTGCACGCGCTTGAAGCCGGCGTTGATGCTGCGGGCGAGCGTCTTGGCCAGCGTTGTCTTGCCGGTGCCGGGATAATCCTCCAGCAGCACATGGCCGCCGCTGGCGAAGGCCGTGAGCAGCTTGCGGACGGCGGGGCCTTGCCCGTGCATGACCGTCTCAATGTTGGCGGCGATGGTGCGGGAGGTCTTCTGCGCGGCGGCGAGCGAGTCGGTCATGGTTTGGTTGTGGCGCAAGCAAACCCGAAGTGAACGCGGAAGCCAAGCGGGGGATTTGCAGATGGAGCGCAGGAGTCCATCCTGCACGAAGAACGAGGTCGTGACGCGCCGCTGAAAAGCAAACACCCGCCGCAGCCGAAAGACTGGGCGGGTGTTTGGTTGAAGGCGCGTGACGGCTACTTTTTCTTCTTCGTCGTGGGCACGGCGGCGGCCACGGTGCCGGTCTTGATGCTCGTGGCGGTGAGCTTGCCGCCGAGCATGAACGTGGCGACGGTGGCGTCAGTGCCGATTTTGAGGTTCTCCAGCTTGGCCGGCTTGCCGGAGTCGGTGATGAGCGTGGTGTCGTCCACGGCGACGGTCTTGCCCGCGACGGTGACGGTTTTCGCCTCCTTGTCCACGGCGGTGATCTTGCCATGAAGGCCGGCGTCTTTCGGAGCCTTCTTGTCCGCCGCCGAGGCGTCGGAGGTGAAGATGGAGAACGCGGTGGCGACGGTCAGCACGAGGAGCGAACGAGTGAGGGAGCGCATGATGGTGTTTTGTTTCGGTCGGGTGCTTGGACGCGGCGGGGCTGAGGGATGTTACGGAGAAGTGTTCAGCAACCAGTGTTCAGTGCTCAGAACGAGCCGCGTGGTGGTTGGGCCTACTGATTACTGAAGACTGAACACTGAAAACTGCTTCGGCCGCTACCCCTTCTCCACGCCCTTCTGCCACGCGGGCGGATTGGACAGCTTGTAAAGCATCTCGCCCGCCTTGCGCACGAGCAGCACGCTCTCGGCCTCGCGGTTCGCGTAGCTTTCAATGTCAATCGTCGCCGGGTCGCGATAGCCCATGTTGATGCGCTCGCAGACCTCGCGCGGGATGCCGGTGGCGAGCGTGACCTTGATGCGGCACTGCTCGATGCCGTTCTCGAAGGTTCCGATGCCGCGCACATGGGTGCTGTGCGCGAGCACGCCCCACGGGTAGTCCTTGAACTTGTCCCACTGCTTGAGGAAGTAGTCGCGGCAGTGGTAGCCGATGGCGTGCATCGTCTTGTTGTGCGTGACGCTCACCTCGGTGACGTGTGGTGCGTAGATGATGAGTTCGCCGCCGTCGGCCACGACCGGTTCCAGCTTATACATCGCCTTCCCGGCGGTCCAAACGTCCTCATACATCTTCGGCGCGCAGGAGAGGACGGTGTGATACGGCTTGTCCTTGAAGACAATATGCTCGGCGCGCGACACGTCTGCCGCCGCGTCCCACGCGGCTTCGGGTGAGCCAATGAAGAGACCGGCGAGCGATTTGTCCGGGCGCACGACCATCGCCATGCAGAGCTTGTTCACCTTCACCATCGCGCCCACGCGGTCCACGACGCGGCGGACGGGCGTCCATTTGTTGCCGATGGTCATGGGGTTGGTCACGCAACCGCCGAGCCAGTGGAAGAAGTTCAAAATCTCCGGCCCCGCGACGCCGGGGAACAAATACTTATTGCCGCCGCTGAAGCCGACGACCTCGTGCGGGAACACGGGGCCGATGATGACGACCTGGTCGTAGTCGAAGACGCGCTTGTTGACCTCCACCGGCACGTCCAGCTCGAACAGGCCGTCAGACAACTCGCGCGTGTCAGCCTTCGTGAGCGTGCCGACGTTGCGGAGCGCGGCGGGGTTGTCCCACTCGTGGTTGAAGAAGCGCACCGCGCCGTAGGTGGCCGCACGCTCGGCGGCGGAAATTTCCAGCCGGTCGCAAATCGCCGCCTCGCTCATGGGCTGGTGCGTGCCCAGCGCGATGAGGATGTCGAAGTTCGCCGTGACCGCGCCGATTTGCTTGAAGAGCGTCTGAAACATCAGCCCCACCGGCGCGGTGCGCGTTGCGTCGGGCACAACGAGCAGCACCTTCTTGCCGCGATATTCCTTGGCCGGACACGCCTGCGCGACGAGGTCGGCGACTTGGTCGGGGGAAACAGTGGAGCCGGTGGGAGCGGTGGAGGTGAGTAGATTAGCCATGTCAGCAATTGTCCTGAAACATCCTGAAATATCCTGATTTGTCCTTAAAAAGATTGCCGAGCCAGCACTCACAGGCTTTATTACGTCCAGCGGCCAGTGCGGGTCGGTCACTACCGGCTCCGTGATTCATTCCCTGGTCGCTCCTTTTTTTTGCTGGTCCACTATCCATGCGAGCGTGTCTTGGAGCTTTTCTGCTCCACGGGCAATCAAAGGTTCCAACAGTTGCATACCCACTGAGTCCACTGACTTGGTCGGCATTCCTAGCCGTGCTTCCTCAATCTTTCGGGCTTGGTAGGCGCACAGGTCGCACAGTTGCAGTGGTAGACTCTTGCGGGAGTCGGCGAAGAAGCCTTTCTCCACAATGCGCCGCAGCTTAAGTGCACCGGGAGTGACGCGCAGGAGCTGAATCGCTTTCTCCACGTCGCCCATCGTCGCCCGGTCTTCATCCGAGATGAACATCCCGTGTGGCTGGCCGGGCAACGCCGCCAGATAATCGTCCACCACTCGCGCGACCAGTGGTAACGCTACCAAGTGAGGATTGATGGCGACGCCGACCCCAAACGTTTCCTGCTGCCAACGGTGATACTTGCGCTTCTCGATGGCGCGATAGATGACCTTGAGCTGGTGCTTGGCTGCGAGCCGCAGCCAGGCGTCTCGGAGTTCGAGCCGTTGAAGTATGGGCGCGCTGCGGAAAAACATGTCGCCATTCCGCAACCCTGTCGCGTGAACTTCGAAATCCGTCGGGCGTGGCGACGGAAAATGCTTTTCAACTGCGTCGTGCAAGTCGGTTTCAAGGGCCAGCCATTTGTCCTCCGGCACGAGCAGCGCGCAGAGCACAAATACCGGTTGCTGCTTGTCATGCAGGTTGTTCCCCGAGTTCCCGGACTCGTCGAGATAGACCAGTTGCATAAACGCGACCGCTCAAATCGTCTGGCTCAAAAACCCGCCATCCACCCGGATGTCCGTGCCGGTGACGAAGCTGCTGGCCTGGTGGCTGGCGAGGAAGAGGCACGCGCCGATGAGTTCGTGCGATTCGCCGAAGCGGTTCATCGGCGTGTGGCCCCAGATGGATTTGGTGCGCGCGGTGGGCGAGCCGTCCTCGTTGAAGAGCAGCTTGCGGTTCTGCTCGGCGGGGAAGAAGCCCGGCGTGAGGGTGTTCACGCGCACGCCCTTGGTGGCCCACTCGCGGGCGAGGAACTGCGAGAGGCTCAGGACCGCCGCCTTGGCCGCCGAGTAGGTCACGACGCGCGAGAGCGGCAGGTGCGCGGAGACGCTAGCGATGTTGATGATGCTGCCACGCCCGCGCCGGCACATCGCCGGGCCGAACTCCTGGCAGGGCAGCAGCACGCCACCCGCGAGGTTGAGGTCGAAGTTTGCCTGCCAGTCGGCGAGTTGGATTTGCTCGAAGGCACGCTCGGCGGTCACGGTGACTTGCGGAGCGTTGCCACCGGCGGCGTTCACGAGAATGGTCGGCGCGCCGAGCTTGGCTTCGATTTGCTCGTGCGCCTCGGTGAGCGAGCAGCGGGAGATGGCGTCGCAGTTGAAGAACGCCGCCGTGCCGCCCTTGGCTTGGATGGCCTGCACGCGCGCCTCGCCTCGCTCGGCGTTGCGGCCGAGCACCGCGACCTTCGCGCCCGCTTCCGCAAGCCCGTCCGCCAACGCGCCGCCCAGGACACCTGTGGCTCCGATGACAACGGCAACATCACCCTGCAAACTGAACAAGTTCATAGGCTGCGCACGATGGCGGATTCAACGCGGGCGGTGAAGGAAAATGTCGGTGCCGCTGCTTACTTGAATGCCTCGCGCACGGGTTTTCCGATGGTGTTCGTTGGCATTGGGAAGCCCCACAGCCAGGCGATGGTTGCGGCGGTGTCGGGCAGGGTGACTGGGCTGGTCAGCGCATGACCGCGTTTCACGCCCGCGCCCCAGGCAATCCACGGAATCGTCATGTCCGGCGGGCGGTCAACGCCGTGGGCCAGCCCCGCGCCACCGTGGTCGGCGGTGAGCAGGAAGACAGAATTCGTCGTGCCGCTTTTTTCTATGCCGGTGCGCAGCAGCGCGAGCGCCGCGTCGCACTCGGCCAGCGCGGTGAATTGCTCCGGCGACGGCCAGCCGTAGTAGTGGCCCGCCATGTCCGCGTCGGGGAAATGCACGAATGTGAGATGTGGTTTCCGCTGCTCGAAATACTTCACGGCCTGCGCCGCCACGCTGCGCGCGGAGAAGACGTTGGTGCCCGAGAAGTCCTGTGGGTCGGTGTTGGGGAAAGAGACGATGTCCACGGACCCGGTCGGGAAGAGATAGGCCAGCTTGTCCTTGCCGGAGAAGACGGCGGAGGAAAGGCCGTTGGACTTGGCGAGCATGAAGATGGTCTGCGCGCGCAACGTGCCGAAGGCCGGCATCCAGTAGTTCCAATACACGCCGTGCTCCTCCGGCGCGAGGCCGGTGAGCATGGACGTGTGCGCCGGGAGCGTGAGCGGCGGCACGATGCTTTGTGCGTTCCAAGTCGTCGCGCCTTCGCGCGCCATCGCGAGGAGCGTCGGCATCCGCGCCTGCTGCACGATGTCGGGCCGCGCGCCGTCGAAGCTCACTAAGATGATGTGCGAAGGGCGCGGCGCGGGGCTGGCGGTCAGCACAGGCGGTGGCGCGACGTTGGTTGAAGCGGCTTCGGGGGACGGCACCGGAGCGGAGTCCTTCTTGCAGCCAGCGGACAGCAGGGCCAGACAAGCCAGCAGGCGCGTGAGGTGGAGCGGCACGTTGTTCACAAATACTCCCAGCGGTCGAACATCGCCGCTTGTCCGCAGTGCGCGCCGCGCTCATCGAGCAGATTCCAGACGACCGCCTGCGCGATGCGGAAGCGTCGGCCCGACTTCGAGATGCGCACGCCGGCGTAGTTCGCGATGTGCCCGTGCTGCGTCACCTCCGCGAGCAGTCGCGCGCGCTCCTCGCGGGCGACGGGTTCGGCGGTCAGGCGCGAGGGCGTGCCGGTGAGTTCGTCCCACGGCATTTCCCAGAGCGCGAGCGCGGCGCGGTTGCCGTAGTTCAAAACGGGGTCCGCCTGTGTGCCGTGCGACACGAGGACGAAGGGCGCGGCGAACAGCGCCTCCGCCAACGCCGGTGGCTCCGTGACGCCGGGCAAAAGCTCGCGCCCCAGCCAATGCCGGAAGCTCCGCGCCAGCGTGCCGGCGTGCGCCACCGCCCAGTCCGATGTCCACGGTTCGCTCATGCGCGCGCAGGCTATCACGGCGACCGCAACGGCTCCAAGGCCAGTGCCGCCGCACGTTCGGAGACACCGGACTGACCGGGCAGGGCAAGGGAGTGGCGTGCGAGCGCCACCCGCGACTTCTCGCCGCCGAGCTGCGGGCGGACAGCCGCGAGCGCATCGAGCAAGTCCTTCGTCAGCGCGTCGAGCTTCGGACGCAGGTCACGTTGCAGGCTCCGGGGACGCGGGAACGGCTTCTGGCCGGCGGCCTCCCACGCGGCGAAATGCTCGCGCTGCACCTGCTTGGCCGCTTCGATCTGCGCGCGGAAGAACCGCTCCGTCAGCGCCGCCGGCAAGCCCCGGGCCTGCCCTTCCTTCACGGCCGCCGCCACCAGCGCCGCTTCGCGCGGCGCATCCTCCACGGGCGAGCGCGTGTTCCACTTTGACTGCGCCACCGGCGTCATCAGCGCCAGCCGCTCGCCCATGAGCGACAGCAGCCAGACCGTCGCGGCCTCGGCGGGATCATGGATGCGCGTGACGAGAGTTTGGATTTGGCCGTGGTCGTCTGGTGGCGGCGGTGCGGTGGCGCAGCCCGCGAGCACCGCCGGCAGCAGCAGCGCGCTCACGAGGAGGTCGGAACGGCGGCGCAGGCGTTTCATCCCGCCAGCCTGCGGCGGGCGGTCGCGATTCGCAACGGGCGAGAACACGCCTTGCGCCCCCCGGCCTCGCTCTGGTATCTGTCTCCCGGCTTTGGGCCGACGTGGCGGAATCGGCAGACGCGCTAGACTCAAAATCTGGTTCCCTTACGGGAGTGTGGGTTCGACCCCCTCCGTCGGCACCAAACCTCCGGCTTGCCTCCGATGGCGGAAAGCCTAGACTGCGACCATGCGTTTCTTGATTGCCCTTGGCATCGCCTCCCTCGCCGCCTGGGAGGGCACTGCGCAGTCGCCGCGCGCCGCCGTGGCCAGGCCGCCGGTCGAGTTGCAGATCAAGGTCCTGCAGACGCTCCTGCTGCCCGGCGAGCCGGTGGAAGTGGAGGTCGCGCTGCGCAATTCATCGGGCCGGCCGCTGGTCTTCAGCCCCAGCGAGGACTGGCTGGACATGGATGTGTTCAGCATCACCAAGCTGGGCGGGGACGGCGCGCTGGTGGAGCAGTATAAGCCTGTGCTGGTGAACGAGGCGTTCATCTTGGAAAGCGCCCGCTCGGCCCGGACCAAGGTGGACATTTCCAAGACCTTTGCGCTGTTGCGGCCCGGCCGTTACAAGCTCACGGCCTCGGCGGCCTACCGGGGAGCCGCCGCGCGTGCGAAGGCCGAGCCGGTCATTTTCCAGATCACCACCGGGGCGCGATTGTGGGAGCAGGAGTTCGGCGCGCGCCCGGCGGAGGGGGAAACGCAGCCGGAGTCGCGCAAGTATCTCCTCCAACGGCTGACGAACCTGAGGGATATGCGCCTCTATGCCACGGTCACGGACGCGTCCGAGGGCGTCATTTTTCGTCAGGTGCCCTTGGGTCGCGCCTCGGCCAATGACAACCCGCAGGCCAAGCTGGACCGCTTGAATTATCTGCATGTGCTCCATCAGACCGACGCGCGGCTCTTCACGCACACGGTCGTGGATGCCGAGGGTGAGATATTGCGGCGGGAGACCTTTGAATCGCTTGGGCCGCGGCCGGGACTGCGGTTGGAGGAGGATGGGCGGATCATGGTGTTCAACGGCATCCGCCGGCCTCGGGCGGATGATTTGCCGGCCGTTCAACCGGCTTCTGCTCCTGCCGAGCCGCTTGCCACGCCCTGAGATGACGGTTGGCGTCATCGCCCCCTCCAGGCGTGGCCGATGCATGGTTGGCTGGTTCAAGCCCGTCGGCTCCTCACGCAACTGGCTTTTCCGAGTCCAACGGCTTGTTCACATGAACGAACTTGCCTCGCCGCGCCCCTTGTGAAACTTTCGCCGCCTGTTTTATGGCGCACGTCAAACTCCACATCCCGGGTCCGGTCGAAGTCAGCGAGAAAACCTTCCAGGCGCTCTGCTCGCCGATGATCGGCCATCGCGGCCAGGGTTTCAAAGACCTCGTCGCGAAGATTCAGCCGCAGCTTCAGACCCTCCTTGGCACGAAGCAGTTGGTTTACCTCTCCACCTCCAGCGCCTGGGGCGTGATGGAGGGCGCGCTGCGCAACCTCACGCAGAAGAAAGTCCTCTGCTGCATGAAGGGTGCCTTCTCCGACAAGTGGCTCGACGTCGCCAGGCGCTGCGGCAAGGACGCCGAGGCGCTGCAAGTCCCGTGGGGCTCGCCCATCCGTGCCGAAGCCGTTGACGCCAAGCTCGCCACCGGCCAGTTCGACTCCCTCACGCTCATCCACAACGAGACCAGCACCGGCACCATGTCGCCCGTCGCCGAGATCGCCGCGCTGAAGGCGAAGTATCCCGACGTGATGTTCATCGTGGACGCCGTCAGCTCGATGACCGCGCTGCCGCTGAACTTCGACGCGCTGGGCATTGATGTGCTGCTGGCCGGCACGCAGAAGGCCTTCGCGCTGCCGCCCGGCTTGTCGGTCTTCACCTGCTCGCCCGCCGCGCTCGCGAAGGCTGCGACCACGAAGGACCGTGGCTACTACTTCGACTTTGTGGAGTTCGAGAAGAACGCGAAGGACAACATGACGCCCAGCACGCCGAGCATCCCGCACATCTACGCGCTCGCGAGCAAGCTGGACGAGTTCTTCGCCGAGGGCCTCGCCGCCCGCTTCGCGCGGCACAAGCAGACCAACCAGATGACCCGCGACTGGGCGGCGAAGCACGGCTTCACGCTCTTCCCCGAGGCCGGCTTCGAGTCCATCACGCTCTGCTGCGTGAACAACGGCGCCAAGCCCGGCGGGCGCATCGTGGACGCGGCCAAGCTCCAGAAGCTCGTGAAGGAGCAGGGCTTCCTCATTGACGGCGGCTACGGGAAAATCAAGGGCACCACCTTCCGCCTCTCGAACATGGGCGACGAAACGCCCGCGACGATGAATCAGCTCTACGCCGCGCTGGACGCCGCGATGGCGAAGCTCTGAGCCGTCTTGGACTGCGCCGGCAGAGCGCAGCGGCGACGGCGCTTTTCATTCCCGCGGAGCGGAACGAGCCATCCCTGCTACCGAAAATGCGAACCGCTTCGCGGGACCCCAAAGCGGCGTCGCGCTCCGCTTGCCGCCGCACTCCATGACGCGGCGGGCTTCTCTCGCCCTACTTCTTCAGCGTCTTCAGGAACGCGTAAAAATCCGCCATCTCGGCATCCTTCAATCCGTTCAGCAAGCCCGTCGGCATGAGCGAAACACGCGTGTCGGTCACACTGGTCACTTCATCGCCGGTCAGCCGCACGGTCGTGTCCGGGCCGGTCTGGACGAGTCGGGCGGTGGGCGCGTCATAGACGAGAAAGCCCGTGTAGGTCGCGCCGGACTTGGTCGTGAGCAGCTTGGGCAGATACGTCGGCGAGATGTCACGGCTCGGATCGAGGATGGCGATGAACAGGTCTTCGCGGGAGAGGCGGCTCGCCACGCCGGTCAAATCCGGGCCGATGCGCGTGCTGGTGGAATGGCAGCGGTGGCACATGCGCTCTTCGTAGAGCCGCTGGCCGCGTTTCGCATCGCCGCTGTCCCATGCGATGGCGGGCAGGCGCTTGAGAAATGCCGCCGTGTCCTCGTCGCCACCGAGCAGTTCCTTCGCAGCGTCGGGGTGCGACTGAGAGAACCAGTTGAACCAGGGCGCGTAGGCTTTCACCAAATCGCCGGCTTCCGTGACGGCAATGGTTTGGCCGCTCCACTTGACGAGCAAGTCCGCAAGGGCGGCGCGCGCGGCCTTCTCGCGCGGCGCGGCACAGTGGCGACGGAGTGAAACCAGCGCGGTGGCAAGCTCCTTCGGCGTGGCTTCGCCAGTGAGTTTCGCCAACGACTTCGCGGAGAGTTCCACCACGGCGGGCTGGAAGGAGCCGAGCGTGGCGACGAAGCGGGCGCGGTCCTCTGGTTGCGGCGAACGTGCGAGCACGCGGAGGAGGCTGTCCTGCAAGCTGGCTTGCGACCACTGCTGGCGCAGCGCGGGGAACAATTCGGCGTCCGGCAGCACGGCGAGAAAGACCACCAGTTCGCTGGTCCAGTTGGGCGCGGCCAGCAACCTTCGCGCGGCGGCGGGCTGCTCCGGCTTCTCGAAGCGCTGGGCGAACAGCGCATGGTCGGGCAGGCCGAAGTTCGGCGAGGCGACAAGCGCAGCGTCGAGCTTGGCGTCGCGTTCCATGAGCCGGGAAAACATGTCGGCCACACGCGCGGGCCAGAAGCGGCTCGGCTCCTTTTTGTCCGCGAGCATCTTGTGATGCAGTCCGGCGAGCGTGTGGGCGACGCGGAGGCTGACTTCAAAGGAACGCGGCCCCTGTAGCCGTGCGGCGACCATGAGGAAATGAATGTCGTCCTCGACGGGGCTGCCGTCGGTGAGCTTGGTGGTGACGCGTTCGAGCAAGCCCGGCGCGTCGGCACTCAGCATCCCGAGCAGGCGGCCAAGCTCGCGGTCCAAGTCCGCGTCGCCGGTTGGGAACGCGGGGGCGAGGCGCTCGACGACGTGCTGGCGGAGCGGTGTGGGGATGTCCTCGGTCTGGCTGGCGACGAAGCCGTCGTAGGTGTCGGGCTTGTCCTGCACGAGCTTCACGTCGCCGAGGCCGAGTTGGAGCAGGCGCACGGCATCGAGCCGCGTGACCGGGTCGCGCGAGGTGGCGGCGACGAAGGCGGCGTTGTTGAAGTAGTGCGATTGCCAGTTCGGGTCGTCGGCACGCTCGGGACCGTAAATGCGCAGGATGCCGAGGCGTTGGCGCTCGGTGAGTTGGCGGGGCATCGGCGTGCGGGCGAAGACTTCGGTGCCAATCGCCCGCGCGGCAAGCACGGTCGCGGCGCGCACGCGGCGGTCATCGGAGTTCAGGCCGCGAAACCAATCTGGCGTAGGTGCCGACGTGAGGAGGCTCTGATTGAGTTCCAGGTTTGAATGGAGCCTCCTCACGTCGGCACCTACCGACTGGAGCGACTCCCACGCCGCGCGGGCGATGCGCGGGTCGTCGCGGTGCGTGAGTTCAGACAGGAGTTTGGTCGCCGCGTTCGCATCAGCACTGCGGGCCAAGGCCCATGCCACGCGGGCGATGAGTTCCGGTTCGCCGCTGCCGGCGAGCTTGCGTGCAAGTTCAGGGGCTACTCCGTCGAAGAGTTCAACCTGCACCTCCACGGCACGGATGCGTTCAAGGGTCGTGAGTTTCCGGTTCAGCGCGGCCTGCTCGAAGGCGGGTTTGCCGAGTTCCTTCGCGAGCGGAACCCACTTCGCGCGCGACCAGCTTGAGAGCGGTTGCGGGGCGGCCAGGACTTGGTGAAGCGGGCTGTTGTCGGGCTTTTCCACCGGCAGCTTGCCCGTGTATTTCACGCGGAAGACGCTGCCAATCGTCCCGCGTCCACCGATGGCCACGAAGAGGTCGCCGTCCGGGCCGACCACCGCGTCCACGGGCGCGAAGCCGGTGTCGCCCGCCGTCTCCATGAAGATTTCCATCCGCGTGTCGAACGTGCTGCCGCGCCGCGTGAGCGGGAAGAAGTAGATGCGCCCGAAGGTCCAGCAGATGGCGAAGAGGCCGTCGCGGTAGCGCGCGGGGAACGCGCGGTGGCGATAGACGAAGACGCCGGTGGGCGAGCCGCGGCCGACTTCCCAAAGGCGCTCGGTGTTGTCGGGCCAGGCGGGCGGGCGGTTCCAGGCGTGGCCCCAGCCCTTGAGCACCCAGCCGTGGTGCGCGCCGGTGGCGATGTCGAACATGCGCGTGCCGGAATACCACGGCAGATGGTGGTCGCGCTCGCCGTCGGCGTCGTAGGTGAAGACGTGGCCGAGCGGATGGAAGTCGAGGTCGTAGGGATTGCGGAAGCCGTGCGCGAGGACTTCGCTGGTCTTGCCGTCGGGCGAGATGCGGACGAGCGCGCCGGCGTTGACCTGCTTGATGGGCGATCCGGGGAGCTTCGCGTGCTCGGCGGAGATGCCGGTGTCGTTGCCGCAGATGAGGTAGAACCAGCCGTCCGGGCCTTTCACAATGCCGTTGGCGGAGTGCTCGCCGTCGCGCTCGGTGCGGAGCCAGAACTCGGGTTCGTCATCGGCCACACCGTCGCCGTCGGTGTCGCGCCAGCGGCGGATGCCGCCGTCGCCGTTCATGATGAGGTCGGGGCCGTCGAAATACATTCCGTGTGCGCCGGTCTTGCTGGCCTTCACGAAGAGCGTGGCCTTGTCAGCCTTCCCGTCGCCGTCGGTGTCGTGGAGGATTTTCACATACTCCTTGCCGGCCACGGCGATGCGGCCCTTGGCGTCGGTGGTCATGGAGAAGATGTCGTGCGCGAGGTCGTCGCCGGCGTAGAGCGTGACTTCGAAGCCATCCGGCACACGGAAGCCGTGGCTGACGGCGGCGAGGCAAGGAAGCGTGAGCGAAGCAAACAGCAGCAGAAAGGCAGCGCGGCGGTGCATGGTGAACAGACTTGCGGCGCAGCGTAGGCGTTCACGCGGGCGGCGACAACCGCGCCGTGTGAGGGTGGCGGTCACGCGAAATCCACCGGAGCGAAGGTCGGATGAAAAGGAGGCACGCCCCCCCAAGGGGCGAGGCCTGCCTGTCCTGTGGGACTGGGGGCCTTTGAAAGCTGGCTCCAAAGGTAGGACTCGAACCTACAACCGTCCGGTTAACAGCCGGATGCTCTACCATTGAGCTACTTTGGAACTCGAAGGCGCGGGGAAACTACAAACCAGCCTCCCCCGAGTCAATACGCCGGTGCACATACTTCGCGCTGACCGGCGGGGGACCACCAAGTCAGTGCAGACTCAACGCACCGTGGCGGGCGATCATGTGGGCGAAGCTTGGCACGCCCTTCGCCGGAGGGGGGGCTGCGCGGGCTGCCGCCAGCCGGCGCGTCATCGGGCGGCCGCATTTTTCGCTCACCGGGACGGTTGCTTCATGGATAAGCTCTCCGCCATGAAACGCCTCCTTTCCGCCACGCTGCTGGCTTTCAGTTTTCAGCTTTCGACTTTCAACTCCTCCGCCGCGCCGCGCCCGAACATCCTCTGGCTCATCGGCGAGGATTTTTCGCCGCACCTCGGCTGCTACGGCACGAAGGAGGTCTGGACGCCGCACCTCGACAGGCTCGCCGCCGACGGGATGCGCTTCACGCGCGCGTTCACCACCGCGCCGGTGTGCAGCGCGAGCCGGTCGGCGTTCATGACCGGGATGTATCAGACCACCATCGGCGCGCACCACCACCGCTCGCATCGCGACGACGGCTACCAGCTCCCCGCCGGCGTGAAGGTGGCCACCGACCGCTTCCGCGAGGCGGGCTACTTCACGGCGAACCTGCGCGAGCTGCCCGCAGGCTTCGGTTTCAAGGGCAGCGGCAAGACGGACTGGAATTTTACCTACGCGGGCAAGCCGTTCGATTCCGACCAATGGAGCGACCTCAAGTCGCACCAGCCCTTCTACGCGCAGATCAACTTTCAGGAGACGCACCGCACCTTCAAGGCACCCGCCAAGGCCGACCCGGCGAAGGTGGATTTGCCGCCCATCTACCCGGACCATCTCGTCGCGCGGGCGGACTGGGCGAAGTATCTCGATGCCGCAAGCGAGCTGGACCGGAAGATCGGCCTCATCCTCGCGCAGCTCGAAGCTGACGGCCTCGCAGATCACACGATGGTGCTCTTCATGGGCGACCACGGGCAGGCCCATGTGCGCGGCAAGCAGTTCGTGTATGACGACGGTCTGCGCGTCCCGCTCATCGTCCGCTGGCCCAAGGGCATTCCTGCGCCGAAGAATTTTAGACCCGGCACCATGAGCGACCAGCTCGTGTGCTCGCTGGACTTCACCGCCACGTCGCTCGCGCTGGCCGGCGTGAAGAAGCCCGCGACCATGCAGGGCCGCGTCTTCCTCGGCGACCAGTCCGAGCCGCCGCGCCAGTTCGTCTTCGGCGCGCGCGACCGCTGCGACGAGACGATGTTCCGCTTCCGCACAGTGCGCGACGCGCGCTGGCGCTACATCCGCAACTTCATGCCGGAGCGCCCATTCCTCCAGACCAACGCCTACAAGGAGGCGCAGTATCCGGTCTGGAACCTCCTCAAGGAACTCGGCGCGGCGGGCAAACTGACCGACTGGCAGAAAAACTTTTACCTCGCGCCCACCATGCCGCCCGAGGAGCTGTTCGACATGGATGCCGACCCGCACTCGATGAACAACCTCGTCACGTCCCCGAAGCCGGAGCATCAGGCCGCGCTGAAGCGACTGCGCGGTGAGCTGGAGAAGTGGATTGAGGAGAGCAACGACTTGGGCCGCATCCCCGAGCCGCCGGAAGTCACCGCGCGCAAAGGCGCGACCAAGGCCACGCCCGATGGCGAACCCAAGGGCAAGAAGGGCAAGGCGAAGAAGGCGGCGGGAAAATAGTCCAACTGCCCGCATGAAATCCGCCCTCGCCATTTTCGCGCACCCGGACGACATCGAATTCGTCGCCGCCGGCACCTTGCTGCTGCTCAGGCAGCGCGGCTGGGAAACCCATTACCTGAACGTCTCCACCGGCAACTGCGGCAGCGTGGAGTTCAGCCCCGCAAAGACCCGTCGCGTGCGGCTGGCGGAGGCAAAGGCCGCCGCGAAGCTGCTCGGCGCGCATTTCCACGCGCCATTGTGCGATGACCTGGAAATCCGCTACGAGGTGAAGACCCTGCGGCGCATCGCGGCGGTCATCCGCGAGTCCAGGGCGAGCATCATCCTCACGCACTCGCCGCAGGACTACATGGAGGACCACATGAACACCTGCCGGCTGGCGGTGACGGCGGCCTTCACGCACGGGATGCCGAACTTTCACTCGATCCCACCGCGCCCCACCTACGCGCACGACGTGACCCTCTACCACGCCATGCCGCACGGCCTGTGTGATCCGCTGCGACGCAGGATCATCCCCGGTTCATTCGTCAACACGACTTCCGTCCACGCCACGAAGCTCGCCGCGCTCGCCGCGCACCAAAGCCAGCAAGGCTGGCTGGATGTGAGCCAGGGCATGAACTCCTACCTGCGCTCGATGGAGGACATGTCCCGTGCCGTGGGCAGGCTGTCCAAGAAGTTCAAGTTCGCCGAAGGCTGGCGGCGGCACCTGCACCTGGGTTTCAGTGCCAACGACATTGACCCGCTGACGGAAGCGCTGGGCAGGAACTGCCTCGCCAACCGAACCTACGAGCGCGGACTGCGCGCCGGGTAACGTGGGCGGCGCGTTTCGCTTCGCTTGTCCTGGGCGATTTTCTTTCGGGCGTTCAGACTTTTCAGTTTGCAGCCCACTCACGTCGGCTGCTACGGGTTGAAGGCTTTTCCACCTTCGCCTTCACGCTTTCATCCATCTTGACGAGCGGCGGCCAGGGGCGTTTGAAGCCTTCGCCCGGCACTTTCGATGCCGGGTTTGCTGCTCATGGTCTGGTGCATCGGGGCGGGCGATTCGGTTTTCGCTTCCGGGCCGGGGGCTTGACCGCCGTGGTGGTGGTTAGGGCATCGCGCAGGACGGAGATCGTCAGCCTGTCCTTCGCGCGGTTTGCAGCCAGTTTGCTGACGAGGATGCGTTCCAAAGAGAGCACCTTGAGCTTGTGAAGCCCCAGCGGGACATTGACGCAGTGCTTGAGTTCGCTGGCAAAGGGTCCAAGTCCGTCCATGCGCAGGACGATGTCGAAGAGTTCCGCACCAGTGCCGGCCAGCATCGGTGGATTGAAGTTGCTCGGCGGAACGTAGGCTGCGCCGACGGTTTGGAGGGCCTGAGAGATTTGGGGATCGCCCAGTTTCTCAAACCACAGGTCCACATCCTGGGTGACGACGGGCGCTCCCTGCATGGTGGCGGCGGAAAGTCCCACGACCATGAACCGCACGCGGGCCTTGAGCAGCGCGGTCAGGAGGCGGATTTCACTTTCGGCGAAGGGCAGTGGCGCGGCCACGGATGAGGCTCCTTTGCAGGCGTTCGAGGGGAGGTTGCTCCAGCAGAATGAGCGTGAGGCGGACGTTGTCGCGGTCGGCTTCGGGATGAGCGGCCAGCACCTGCTCAACGCGGGCCGTCAGCCGGATGGCCCAGCGTCGGGCTTGTGACGGGCTGGTGGCTGGCTGGCGCTGTCTCATGTTGACGCGAGCAGTCTAGCGTCGCGCGGGCGGACTGTCACTGCTGTTCCCGAACAGCGCGTTGACCTTCGCCATCACGGCGGCATCCATCTTGATCAGCGACGGCCATTGACGTTTGAAGCCTTCGCCCGGCAATTTCTTCGTCGCGTCAATGCCGAGTTTGCTGCCGCTGGCGATTTCGCTGGTGGCATGGTCGAGCACGTCGGACGGGCCTTTGGTAAAGATGCTGTCGCGTTGCGGGTCGGTGTTGGCGCAGAGGCGGAAGAGGACTTCGCTGGTGTTGTGCACGTCCACGTCGTCGTCCACCACCACGATGTATTTGGTGAACATCATCTGCCCCATGCCCCACAGGCCGTGCATGATTTTGTAGGCTTGCATCGGGTAGGTCTTGCGGATGCTCACGAAGACGAGGTTGTGGAAGACGCCTTCCGCCGGCAGTGCGATGTCCACGATTTCGGGGAAGTTCATCTTGAAGATCGGCAGGAAGAGTTTCACGGACGCGCCGCCGATGTAGAAGTCTTCCATCGGCGGGATGCCGACGATGGTGGCGGGATAAACGGCGTCTTTGCGATGCGTGATGGCGGTGACGTGGAAGACGGGATACGGCTCGGGCAGTGTGTAATAGCCGGTGTGATCGCCGAACGGGCCTTCGTCGCGGAGCGGCTCGGTCGGATCAACGTAGCCTTCGATGACGAAGTCGGCGTTGGCGGGGACTTCGAGGTCGTTGGTCTCGCACTTCACGAGTTCGATGGATTTCTTCCGCAGATAACCGGCCAGCAGAAATTCGTCGAGGCCGTCGGGCAACGGCGCGGTGGCGGCGAAGGTGAACACCGGATCGCCGCCGAGAAAAATGGCGACGGGCATGCGCGTGCCGGTTTCGTAGTAGCGACGTCCGTGGCGCGCGCCGACTTTCTGGAGCTGCCAGTGCATGCCGGTGGTGCGGTCGTCGTAAATCTGGATGCGATACATGCCGACGTTGCGTTCGCCGGTGTCGGGGTCTTTGGTGACGACGCAGGGGAGGGTGATGAAACGTCCACCGTCGAGCGGCCAGCACTTCAGGATCGGGAGATTCAGCAAGGTTGGTGACGCCATTGCCGATTGCCGATTGCTGATTGCCGATTGGATGTCAGCGGCCTTCGGCCAGGGATCGCTGCGGGTGGAAGGAGCGTCGAACTTGTGGATGACCTCTTTGCACGGGCCGTCCTTGACGATCTTCGGTTTGGCGTGGCGCAAATCCATCGCTTGACCGAGCAGCCGCATCGTCTCGCGAAGCGAGGTCGGCGGCTTGGCTTTCAGGAGCGAGCCGAGTTCAGCCGCAGCTTCGTCCACGGAATTTGCGCCCATGCTCATCGCCATCCGCTTGTGCGAGCCGAGCGTGTTGATGGCGACTGGGAAGGGGGACACGACGCCGTTCACCGTGGGCTTTTCGATGAGCAGCGCCTTGCCGCCGCCGGGAGATTTCATCTCGCGGTCGGCCAGCTCGGTGATTTCCAGTTCGGTGGCGACGGGCTTGGAAATGCGCCGCAGCTCTCCGGCCCGGTCGAGCGTGTGAACCCAGTCGCGGAAGGAATCGAATGCCATGCCGCGAGGCTAACAGGCGGCGGCGGGGATGCAATTCAGCGGGCGGACGGCGCGCGGGGACGTTCGCCCCACCAGCGAAGGTGGAGCCTGCCCGGTTACTTGCTGCCGGGCTTGGTGGCGGGAGTGGCGGCGAGGTCGGGAGGCAGCTTGTCCGCCGGGAAGGTCTCCACATCGAGCTTGATGAGGCTGAAGGTCGGGACGCCGAGGCTCACGCCGCCGCCGGAGCGGTCCACAACCATCGCCACGCCCGCGACGGTGCCTTGATGGGCGCGGACGATGTCCATGGTTTCCTGCACGCGGCCACCCTTGGTGACAACATCCTCGATGACCAGCAGCTTCTCACCCGGGGCAATTTGGAAGCCACGCCGGAGGACGAGCCGGCCCGCCTCCTTCTCAACAAAGATGAAGCGCAGGCCGAGCTGGCGGGCGACTTCCTGGCCGATGACCAGCCCGCCCATGGCCGGCGAAATGACGGTGGCCGCGCCCAAGCCGCGCAGCTTGTCCGCGAGCGCGGCCCCGAATCGCTCGACGATGGGCATCTGCTGGAGCGCGAGCGCGCACTGGAAGAACTGGCGGCTGTGCAGCCCGCTGCGGAGGATGAAATGGCCTTCGAGCAGTGCTCCCGTCCCGCGAAAGAGGCCCAAGGCTTCGTCGCTTGTCATGTGGGGAGCCTAACGGCCCGAAGGAACGCAACGCAAGCGGACTCAAGAACCGGCATCCACCATGCCGTCGCCACGGGACGACACATTGACGGTGACTTTGACGGTGACGGCTGGCCCTATTTGTCGCCGCCACTGTCCGAGCCGAGGGAATCCATCAGCTTGATGAGGGGCAGGAACATCGCGATGACGATGCTGCCGACGATGACGGCGAGGAAGACGATCATGATCGGCTCCAGGAGCGAGGTCATGGCCGAGACGGCGTTGTCCACCTCTTCCTCATAGTTGTCGGCCACCTTCATCAACATTTCCGGCAGCGCGCCGGTCTGCTCGCCGACGTCCACCATGGAGACGACCATGGGCGGGAAGATCTTGGAGGCTTCGAGCGGGGCGGTGATGGATTCGCCCTCCTTGACGCTGTCATGGATGCTCTGCACCGCCTCGGCAACCATGATGTTGCTGGAAGTCTCCCGGACGATGTTGAGGGACTGGAGAATGGGCACGCCGGAGCTGACGAGCGTGCCCAGCGTGCGGGTGAACCGGGAGATGGCGACCTTCAGGATCACCGGGCCGAACACCGGCATCACGAGCAGGAACCGGTCGAACAGCCGGGCGCCGAACTTGGTCCGGACGAACAATTTGAAGGTGATGACAATGCCCGCGATGATGCCGGCGGTGGCCAGGAAGTTGTGCTGGATGAACTCGCTGATCGCCAGCACGAGCAGGGTGAACTCCGGCATCTGGCCGGGGCCGAGCATGTCGTTGAAGATTTCCTTGAACTTGGGCACGACGACGGTCATCAGGAGGATGACGATGCCGACGGCGACGGTGAGCACGGCGACGGGGTAGAACATCGCGGCCTTGACCTTGCCCTTGATCTTCTCCGCCTTCTCCGCGAACTCCGCCAGGCGGGTGAGCGTGACTTCGAGCACGCCGCCCAGCTCGCCGGCCTTGACCATGTTCACGAAGAGCTTGTTGAACACCTTGGGGTGCTGGGAGAGGCCCTCGGAGAAGGTGCTGCCGCCTTCGATGGACAGCGCCAGTTTGCCAAGAATCTCCTTCAGGGTCACGTCCTTCTCCTGCTTTTGCAGCACCGTCAGTCCGCGCAGGAGCGGGAGGCCGGCGTCCACCAGCGTGGCGAGCTGGCGGGTGAAAGTGCAGAGCGTCTTCGTGCCCACCTTCCCGCCCAGGCCGGGGATCTTCAGGTTGATCTGCATGGACATGCCCTTGCCCTTGCCCTTGGCGGCTCCCTTGCCGGCCGGAGCCTTGGCATCCTTGGCGTCCTTCTTGTCCTTGTCCTTGCCCTTGTCGGACTCCACGACCTTGGTCGGGAAGTAGCCCATCTCCTTGAGGCGGGTGAGCGCCTCGTTCTGGTTGGCCACGTCCAAGGTGCCTTTGGTGGGCTTGCCCTTGGCGTCCATCGCCTCGTAGGTGAAGACAGGCATAGGTTTTCTCCGGTTCAGGTGTAGCGGACCACTTCTTCAACGGTTGTCTTGCCCTCGAAAATCAGGCGGAGGCCGTCGTCGCGGATGGTGGCCATGCCCATCTCGACGGCCCGCTGGCGCATGATCACGGCCGGGATGCGCTCATTGATCATCGTGCGCACGGCGTCATTGATGGCCAGCAGCTCGTAGATGCCGGAGCGTCCCTTGTAGCCGGTGTCGTTGCACGTCTCACAGCCGCGCCCGTAATAGAACGTCTTGTCGCCCACGTCGAAGGTGGAGAGGTTCAACTGCGAGAGCTGGTTTTCCGTCGGCTCGAAGGGCGAGCAGCATTTGGAGCAGATGGTGCGGACGAGCCGCTGGGCGAGCACGCCCATCAGCGTGGAGGAAATCAGGAACGGCTCGACGCCCATGTCCACGAAGCGGGTGACCGCGCCGGGCGCGTCGTTGGTGTGGAGCGTCGAGAGCACGAAGTGGCCGGTCAGCGACGCCTGCACGGCGATCTGCGCGGTTTCCAAGTCGCGCATTTCGCCGACCATGATGATGTCCGGGTCCTGGCGGAGGAAGGCGCGCAGCGCCTTCGCAAAGGTCATGCCGGTGGTGTCGTTGATGGGCACCTGCATGATCCCCTCAATGTCGTATTCGACCGGGTCCTCGGCGGTGAGGAGCTTGGTGTCCAGCGCGTTGACGCGGCGAAGGCAGGCGTAGAGCGTCGTGGTCTTGCCGCAGCCGGTGGGGCCGGTGACGACGAAGATGCCATTGGGGTTTTGGACGATGTCCCCCACGCTCGCCATGACCGCCGGCGTCATGCCGAGGTTCTCCAGGTCCAGGCTGACCGAGCCGCGATCCAGCACGCGCAGCACGACGGATTCGCCGAACTTCGTGGGCAGCGTGGAGACGCGGAGGTCAATGCGCTTGCCCGCCAGGCTCATGGAAATGCGCCCGTCCTGCGGGAGGCGGCGCTCGGAGATGTTCAAGTTCGCCAGCACCTTGATGCGCGAGATGACCGGCGTGGCCAGGTAACGGGGCGGCGGGGCCATTTCGTAGAGCGCGCCGTCCACGCGGTAACGGATCTTGAACTCATCCTCGAACGGCTCGAAGTGGATGTCGGACGCGCGGTCCTGCACCGCCTGGTAAAGGATGAGGTTGACGAACCGGATGATGGGCGTCTCGTTGGCCATGTTGGCCAGCGCGTCGGCGGAGTCCTCCTGGCCTGCGGCGGCCTGGAGCTCCTTCACGGAGTCCTCGCCCAAGTGAAGCTCGCCCAGGATGTCGTCAAACGACTCGGACTTCTCCGCGTAAAACTTGGTGATGGCGGCCACGACGGCGCTCGGGTCCGCGACGACCACCTGCAGCTCCTTCCGGACAATGAAGCCGACCTCGTCCACAATGGCCGGGTTCAACGGGTCGGCCAGCGCCACGCGGAGCGAGTTGCCGTGCATTTCCAGGGGCAGGCACTGATACATGCGCGCCGTGGCGGGCGGGATGGCCGCGATGACGTCGGGCTGGATCTCCATGTCCTTCACGCCCGTCACGACTTCCGTGCCCAGATGCTCGGCGATGAGGTTGAGCTGCGTGTCCAGATCAAGGATGCGCGCGTCCACCAGAATCTGGCCGATGGCCTTGCCGCTCTTGTTGTTCTCCTGCATGACCTCCTCGAGCTGCAGGTCGTCAATCAGCCCGCGCTCGCGGACGAGGGCCAGCAATGGGTCTGAGATGTTGGCGGACATGGCTATTTTTCCTCCGCCGCAGCCTCTTTTGCGGCATCCGCCTCCTGCACCTTGCCAAGGATGGCCTGAGAATCAATGCACCGGTTGATCACGGTGTCGCGGGCAATGCGGCCCTTGATATACCAGTCCACCAGCCCTTGATCGAGGGTCTTCATGCCGAACTTGGCTCCGGTCTGCTGCTCGGACATGAGGCGGAAGGTCTTGTTGTCGCGGATGAGCGCGGAGATCGAGTTGGTCATCACCATGATGTCATGAATCGCCAAGCGCCCAGGCTTGTCGCTGGTGGGCACGAGGATCTGGGCGACGACGGCGACCAGCGCGGTGGAGAGCTGGATGCGGACGGTTTCCTGCGCGTTGATCGGGAAGGCGTTGATGATGCGGTCAATGGTCTTGGCCGCCGAGTTGGTGTGCAGCGTGCCAAAGACGACGTGGCCCGTCTCGGCGGCGGTCAGCGCGGCGTCAATGGTCTCAAGGTCGCGCAGCTCGCCGACCAGGATCACCTCGGGATCCTGCCGGAGCGCGCGGCGCAGGGCCTCGGCGAAACTCGGCACGTCAATGTGCACCTCGCGCTGGGTGATGACGGCCTTCTTGTGCTTGTGATAGAACTCGATGGGATCCTCGACCGTGATGATATGCGCGTGATCGGAGGTTTCGTTGATGATGTTGACCATCGAGGCCAGGGTGGTGGACTTGCCCGAGCCGGTGGGGCCGGTCACCAGAATCATCCCGCGCGGCTTGTGGATCAGCTCGTCCACCAGGGTGGGCGACAGGCCGATCTGCTCAATGGTCAGCAGCTTGGTGGGAATCTGCCTCAAGACGAGGGCGAAGTTGCCCCTTTCCTTGAAGGCGCTGACGCGGAAGCGCGCGATTTCGCCGAACGCGAAACCAAAGTCCGCGCCGCCTTTCGTGCGCACCTGCTGGATGTTGTCCTCCGAGGTGATGCTCGTCATCAACTCCTCGGTGTCCTCCGGGGCGCAGGGCGGACCCTGGACGCGCTCCAGCACGCCGTGGGCGCGGATGCAAGGTGGAATGCCCACGCGCACATGCAGGTCGGCGGCGCCCTCGGACACCATCAACTGCAACAAATCCGACATTTGATACGTTCCCATAGTCGCTGTCCCTCAGACTTCGTCCGCCACGGTGTTGCTGATGACCTCGCTCGCCGTGGTCATGCCGGCCACGACCTTGCGCGCGCCGTCCTCGCGCAGGCTTCTCATGCCCATCTCGCGGGCGCGCGCCCGGAGGGCAACGCCGGAGACCTTGTCGAAAATCAGCTTGCGCACGCTGTCATCAATGACGAAGACCTCGAAGACCCCGAAGCGTCCGCGGTTGCCGGTCTTGTTGCAGTTGTCGCAGCCCATGCCCTTGGAGTATTTGGCCCCGGGCAGGTTGGGATCCAGCTTGAGGGTCTTCAGCTCGACCTCCGTGGGAATGTGCGGCGCGATGCACTTCTTGCAGATGCGGCGCACGAGGCGCTGGGCCATCAGCGCGCGGGTGGCGGAGGCGACGAGGAACGGCTTGATGCCGATGTCCACGAGACGTTGCACGGCGCCGGGGGCGTCGTTCGTGTGCAGCGTGGAGAACACCAGGTGGCCGGTGAGGGCCGCGTTGATGGCGATGGTCGCCGTTTCCAAGTCGCGAATCTCACCCAGCATGACCACGTTCGGCGCCTGGCGGAGCATCGCGCGCAGGGCGGCGGCGAAGGTGAGGCCGATGATCTCATGCACCTGCACCTGGTTGATGCCGGCCAGCACGTATTCGACCGGGTCCTCGACCGTGATGATCTTGCGGTCGGGGCGGTTGATATAGTTGAGGCAGGAGTAAAGGGTCGTCGTCTTGCCGGAGCCGGTGGGGCCGGTGACGAGCAGAATGCCGTCCGGCAGGCCGATCAGGCGCTCGAAGGTCTGCTGGTCGTCGGTCAAAAAGCCCAGTTCCGTCAGCCCCAGCTTGAGGCCGGACTTGTCGAGAATACGCATGACGATGCTTTCGCCATGCACCGTGGGCAGGGAGTTGACGCGGAGGTCAATCGGCTTGCCCATGATTTCGAGCTGGATGCGGCCGTCCTGCGGGATGCGCTTCTCCGCGATGGACATGGCCGACTGGATTTTCAGACGGCTGATGATCGCGTTCTGCAGCTTCTTGGGCGGGCTGTTGACCTCCTGCAGGCAGCCGTCAATGCGATAGCGGACGCGCAGCCGCTTCTCCAGCGGTTCAATGTGAATGTCGGACGCGCGCGTCTTGTAGGCGTCGGCGATGATGGTGTTGACCAGCTTGATGAGCGGGGCGTCCGCCTCGGTCGCCTCCTGATCATCGTCCATCGCATCCCCGGTGGAGAAGCCCAGGTCAATCTCCCCCTCGGTCATGTCCTGAATCATCCCCGCCACCGACTCCTCGGCCGTGGCGTAATGCTTCGCGATGACCTGCTGCACCTGCTCCTCGGTGGCCACCCGGAACTCCAGGTTGTCCACCTTCAGCACATGGCGCAGGCTGTCCATCGTGTCGAGGTCGGACGGATCCGTGATGGCCACGATGAGCGTGCCCTCGCCGAAATACACCGGCACGCACTTGTATTTGTTGGCGATGTGGCGCGGCAGGATTTGGAGCGCGTCCTCTTTCAGCGTGAGACCGCCAAGGTCCACCGTCTCCATGCCGAACTGGATCGCCTTGGCCTGCGTGATGTGCGCCGCGTTGATGATCTGCGTCGCCAGCAGCCGGTCAATCACGCCCTGGTCCGTGAACTCTCCCGACTCAACCTCCGCCCGCGCCTGGACGACATCCTCGTTCGTCACCAGCCCCATGTCCGCGAGCGTATCTACCAGATAATCGTCTTTGACAGGCACGGCTTAAATCGGTTGAACGGCGTCTGGCGGCATACTACCGGCGGATGACCTCATGTCAAACCCGGCGTCATCGGAACGCCTTGAAAATACGCGCCCTTCCGCCGCTTCACCAATACGGAAAAACCATGACCGAACCTCAGCCTTCCCCGGCGAACCCCTGCTGCCGCAGCGCCTCGTAAAGCACCAGCGCCACGCAGTTCGACAAGTTCAGCGAGCGCGCCTCCGGGTTGAACATGGGGATCCGCAGCCAGCGCTCGCGATCCGCCTCCAGCAACACCTGCGGCAGCCCCGCTGTCTCCCGCCCAAACACCAGGTAGTCCCCCGCCGCGAACCGGACCTCGTCATAGCGCTTCGGCCCGCCCGACTCCACGAACCACAGCCGCGCGCCCGCCGGCACCGAGGCCGCAAACTCCGCCCAGTTCCGCCACCGCCGCCACTCCACCTGCTGCCAGTAGTCCATCCCCGCGCGCTTGAGGGTCGCGTCGTCCAGCTTGAAGCCCAACGGCTCGATGAGATGCAGCGTCGTCCGTGTCGCCGCGCACAAGCGGGCGATGTTGCCCGTGTTCGGCGGAATCTCCGGCTCGACGAGGACGATGTTCATTCCGGGCGCGGCTTCGGGTGTAGATTCTTCGGGTCGTAAAGCACGCGCCACAGGACGAGCCCGTGCGCTGGAGCCGTCATGCCGGCAACGACTCGCGTGCGCTGCGCGAGGATGCCGCGCACCGCGTCGCGGGGAATCTTTCCCTCGCCCACCTGCACGAGTGTGCCCACGATGCCCCGGCACATCTTGTAGAGGAACCCATCGCCCTCGATGACAAACGTCAACAACGGCCCGCGCTTCCTGATTTCACACCTCGACAACGTCCGCACCGTCGAGTCCGTGTCGTAGCTCGGATTCACTCGGAACGAGCGAAAGTCATGCTTGCCGACGAAGTCCCGCGCCGCCGAACGCATCGCCCCCAGGTCCAGCTTCCGCTTGAAGTGCCACGCCTGCGTGCGCAGCAGCGGATTCATCGCCGCGTGATTCCACACCTGATAGCGATACTCCTTCCCCGCCGCGCTGAAGCGCGCGTGAAACTCCGCCGGCACGCGCTTCGCCGACTGCACGCGAATGTCCTCCGGCAAGTGCGCGTTCACGGCCAGCAACAGCCGCGCCGTCGTCATCCGCCACTCCGCGCGTGGCACCTCGAAGTGCGCCGCCATGCCCAGCGCGTGGACACCCGCGTCCGTGCGGCTGGATCCGAAGACCTTCGGCTGGCTGGGAAACAACTTCGCCAGCGCCGCCTCCACGAGCGATTGCACCCCCACGCCCGTCTTCTGCGTCTGCCAGCCATCGTAGCCGGAGCCGTCGTAGGCGATGGTGAGTTTGAGTTTTACGAGACTGCTCATGCCCGCGTGTCTTCTTACGCATTACGTTTTACGCATTACGGGGCCGCGTGAAACGTAATGCGTAATGCGTAAAAAAGTCAGCCGCCCTGTGAATCCAGAAAGCTCTGGAGAATGATCGCCGCCGCTGTCTGATCCATCTTCCCCTTCTGGTCCTTCGCCTTGTGGCCGGCTTGCCGGAGCATCCGCTGCGCCTGCACCGTCGTCAGCCGCTCGTCCCAGGTGCGTATCGGCACCGTGACCGTCTCGCGCAGCTTCGCCACGAACGCGCGCACCTTCTCCGCTGCGGGCCCCATCGAGCCGTCCATGTTGCGCGGCATGCCGATGATGATCTGCTCCGGCTGCAACTCGGCGAGCAGTTGGTTGAACCGCGTCAGAAATCCCTCCCACGGTTCCGCCGGAATGAACTCCAGCGGCCGTGCAATCATCCCCAGTTCATCGCTCACCGCGACGCCGACGCGGACCGTTCCGTGGTCAAGGGCAAGGACACGCATTGGTTAATTTCTCCCGAGCTCGCGTTGAAGAAGTTGCTCCACCAGTTCCGAACCGCCCACAATCGCCTCGGACCCCTTGAATCGGGAAACTTCCATGTGGCCGTCCTCGAACACATCCACCTCGATTCGTTCGCCGACGATTGTGATGGTCACCAAGATCGTCTCCTCACGGTAACGTCCCAAAGTGTAATGAATTCCTGCGGTTTCAAGCTTCCTCAGCAAATCGAACAGTGAATGGCTAGGCTGGCCGTCAGAGCCTGGTTTAATGCGTCCCCGTTTCATAGCCTCTTCATCACATTCGCCGCCGCCCTCATTGTCGTTTCAATGTCCGCCTCCGTGTGCGCGGTGGAGAGGAAGCCCGCCTCGAACTGTGACGGGGCGAGATACACGCCCTCGGCCAACATGCCGTGGAAGAACTTCTTGAACCGCTCGCGGTCGGCTTTCATCGCGTCGGCGAGGTTCCATACCGGTTCGCTGGTGAAGTAGCCGCAGAACATCGAGCCGCAGCGATTGAAGGTGACGGGGATGCCGGCGGACTTGGCGGCGTCGCGCAGGCCGGATTCGAGGGCAGCACCTTTCGCTTCGAGTTGCGCGTAGGCGTTCGTCCCGGTGGCAGCCGACGTGAGGAGGCTCTGACTCGATTCCGCATTCCACATTCCGCGTTCCGCATTGGATGGAGCCTCCTCACGTCGGCTGCTACCCAACTCTTCGAGGGCGGCGATGCCCGCCGCCATCGCGAGTGGATTGCCGCTCAACGTGCCGGCCTGATAAACCGGGCCGAGTGGTGCGAGGCAGTCCATGATGTCGCCGCGCCCGCCGAACGCGCCGACCGGCAGCCCACCGCCGATGATCTTGCCGAAGCAACTCAAGTCCGGCCGGATGCCGAAGCGCTCCTGCGCGCCGCCGGGCGCGAGGCGGAAGCCGGTCATCACCTCGTCGAAGATGAGCACGGTCCCGTGTTCGGCTGTGATCTGGCGGAGGAACTCCAAGTAACCCGGACGCGGCAGATAGAGGCCCGCGTTGCCCGGCACCGGCTCGATGATGACCGCCGCGATTTCTCCTGGGTTCGCCGCGAAGCACGCCTTCAGCGCCTCCACGTCGTTGTAGGGCAGCACCAGCGTGTGCTTCGCGAAATCCGCCGGCACGCCCGCGCTGTCCGGGTTGCCGAAAGTCAACGCGCCGGAGCCGGCCTTGACCAGCAGGCAGTCCGCGTGGCCGTGATAGCAGCCGTCGAACTTGATGAACTTGTCGCGCCGCGTGAAGCCGCGCGCGAGGCGGATGGCGCTCATGCACGCCTCGGTGCCGGAGTTGCACATGCGCACCTTGTCCACGCTGGGCACGAGCTGCTTGATGAGCCGCGCCATCGTGACCTCGAACGGGTTTGGGATGCCGAAGCTCGTGCCGTGGTCGGCGGCGGCCTTCACGGCGGCAATGATTTTCGGATGAGAGTGTCCGAGGATGGCCGGCCCCCAGGTGCCGACGTAGTCAATCAACTCGTCGCCATCCACCGTGGTCACGCGCGCGCCCTTGGCGGACTGCACGAAGAACGGCTGCCCGCCCACGGCGCGGAAGGCGCGCACCGGCGAGTTCACCCCGCCGGGGATGTGCTGGAGTGCTTCGGCGAAGAGCGCCTCGGATTTGGCCCGCGAAATCATGGGGAGAGGATACCGAGGTGGCGCGGGTGAGGACGAGCGGGAAGTTCTCTTTGAGGCTGGAGCGCAGGTGTCCAACTTGCGCGCTCCAAGAGTCATGAACGCAGGTTGGACACCTGCGCTCCAAAAGGTCACGGCACCTGGCGCACGCGGTAGAAGCGCTTCGTGGTGCCCGCCCCGCCGGGATCGGTGATGAGCGTGGTGTTCGCGGTGGCGGTGAAGTTGGCGAGCACGGGCGTCCATGTCCCAACCGGCAGGTCACTCGCGCGCTCCAGGGTGTATTTCGTGCCGGGGTAGGTCGTGACGGTCACGAGGTTGTCCACGCCGAACTTCGCCACGGACAGGATGCCCATGCCGAGCCGGACGAACTTGGACACGGCGGGCACGCCATTGGTGTTCAGGATGAACAGCATGTGATGGCCGGGCGGGCAGAGGTTGGGGTCGCTCGGCGCGGTGACGGTGAGCTGGCCGTTGCCGATGGTGAACTGGAGGCGGTTGATGCGCTGGTTCTGGTCGTAGGCGTGCGTCGTGGTGCCGGGGCGAATCCACACGACGTTGGTGATGCTCGCGGCGTCCGGCGTCGTGACGGTGAACTTTTCGCCGTAGGTCACGTTGGCGGGCGCGCTGGTGATGGTTGGGCGCGCGCCCCGGAACAGATACGGCGGCGAGTAAATCTCAATGCTGGCCTCGGCGAGGTCGTCGGGCGGGTTTGGATGCCCGCCGCCGGTGGCGGCGACGCGGCCGTCGGGCAGCAGGAAGGCGTTGGCATGGTAGCCGCGATACCGCACGTTCGGGGCCATCGGCGTCCAGACTTCCGTCAGCGGGTCCCACACTTCGGACAGGAGGATTTTGCCGGCGGCGAGGTTGAAGCCGGGCGCGCTGCTGCCGTTGCAAAGGAAGACCTTGCCATCGGGCAGCAGGACTGCGGTGCCGTGGCGGCGGCCGGTGTTCGCGGGCGTCGTTTGCCGCCAGGCCGGCGTCGCGTCGTTGAGGTTGATGACCTCGGTGACGCGGCTCGGATAGATCGTGGCGGTGGTGGCGTAGATGCTGGGCTGCGCGTAGCCCTCCGGCGGGTTGCCGCCGTGGACCATGATCTTGCCGTCGTCATAGAGCACCGATGTGCCGTAGTCGCGGTAGATGAGGCTGCTGGCGGCCACGTCCGTCCAGGCTCCGGTGCCCGTGGTGTCGAGGTAGCGGGACATCTGCTGCGGGCCGGCGTTGAAGACCTTGCCGTTGGGCGCGAGATACATGAACGGGTAGTAGTTCGCCCAGACCGGGAAGATGCCGTGTTGCGCGGCGGCGGCGGTCAGGTTGCGCCAGGTGCCGTTCGCGATCTGCCAGATTTGCGAGACCTTGTTCACGTCCGTGGCGATGTCCACGGTGCCGGCCTCGACGAGCAGGTCGCCGTTGCCGAGCATGGTGACGGTGGGATACCAGCGGCCCGCGTTCATGTCCGTGATGCGCGTCCAAGTGTTCGAGCCGGGGTCGTAGATGCTGGCCTTGATCTCGCCGACGCCGTCGGCGATGTGTCCGCCCGGTGCGAAAAGCCGTCCATCCGCCAGCAGGGAGTGCCCGGCGCAAAAGAGGTCGTAACCGTGGAAGGGCGTGCGCGTGAACGTCCCGGCGTCCACGTCCCAGAGGTAGGGATAGCCGTCCGTGCCGCCGAAGGGCGTGTCGAAGGGCGCGCCCCGGTCCCAGAGCAGCACCTTGCCGGTGGGCAGCAGGTTCGCGTGGATGGGCACGACCGGATAGGGGTTCGACGGCGTGTTGATGGGGGTGCCCCACGCGCCGACGCGCGCCAGGTCGTCGTTGTCCACGATGGTCACGGTGGCCACGGTCTGCGTGTCCAGGCTCACGCCGCCGCCGGGGTTGCTGAGGTGGACGGTGAGCTGGCGGTTGGATTGGATGGTCGGGTTGTCCAGCGGCTCGACGCGGAAGAATTTCACCAGATCGTTTGGCCCGAACGTCAGCGTGCCGTTCGTCGCCACGTAATCCACGCCCGCGACGGCCGTCAGGTTCGAGGTCGCGAAGGCGATGGTCACGTCGCCCGTGCTCGCACCGTAACGGCTGACATACACCTGCGCGGGAAACGTCTCCGGCGTCGCGTAAGCCGCGAAGCCGAAACCCACCGTCCCGAGGTTCGGCTGCTCGAACTTCACGTTCACGTTGTCAAGGTCGTGGTCGGCGGTGAGTCCGCCCGTGCGTGCGCCGAACATCACGCGGGACTCGTAGGGCTGGAGGCCGGCCACGACGACGTTCGTGCAGATCGTCACGGGCGCGCCGCCGTCGGGCGTGAGGATGACGCTCACGTCCGAGTTTCCGCCGCCGGGGCGCACGATGATCTTGGCGTGGATCCACTGGCCGCTCTTGAGGTTGACCAGGCCGGCGTCGAACTCGTTGACCTTCTGCCCGTTGAAGTGGATCGAGACGTGGTTCCCGTTCTGGTCGCCGCCGTCAATGTTCTGGAACACATCGAAGCCCACGCCCAGCGACGCCGCGATGTTTGGCTCCTGATAGAAATTGCCAATCGTGTCCATCGGCCCGGCCTGTCCCCAGGTGAACGTGTCCAGCAGCGCGAAGCCAAAACCGTCCGCCAGTCCGGTGATGTGGAAATCAAACTCGGCGGTGATGAGCTTGTAAGTGCCCGCGTCGCTCTTGGTGAAGGCGACCGTGTTGACATTCTGGTTCGCACTGGCCGAGGCGAGCCGCAGGAAATTGCCGGTCGGTCCGCCGGTGGTGATCGTCGGCGGCGGGTTGACGTTGTTCTGCGCGAGGACGTAGGCCGTGCCGCCGGCCTCGAAGTTCTGCACGGTGTCCGCCCAGACGGGGACCGGTGTTAGCAGGCAAGACGCCGCCAGCAACCCCTTGAACAGGAGCGGCAGCAACCCGGTATGGCGGCGCGAATCAATCATGTGTGCAAAGCAAACCACAGCGGCTCGCATTCTTTAAGCCGAATTCCACCCCACCGCAATGCGGGCAAATCCTGACCCGCGTTGTAAGCTCCGCCGCCCGCCGCCGCCGCACCCTCCCGTGTTTGCCGGAGTTTCTCCCGCAATTGCCCTGGTGCGTTGAGGCGCTCAGTCCAGCAATTTTTCACCGCGTGTGTATTTCTTCACCGCGTCGCGGTCGAGCGTGAGGCCGAGGCCGGGCTTTGTGGGAATCGCCAGCATCCCATCCGCGTCGAGGTGCCAGCCGCCGGCGGTGATCTCGTCAATGAACGGCGAGCCGGTGAGATACTCGATGAGGTCCGTGCCGGGAAACGCCGACGCGAGATGCAGGTCCGCCGCGAGGCCGACCGCCGTGTTCCAGCCGTGCGGGATGAAGCGCACGCCGTGCTCCTGTGCCATCCACGCGATGCGCCGCTCCTCGCTGATGCCGCCGACCTTGGTCACGTCCGGCTGGATGATGTCGAAGGCCCGCGCTTCGAGGAACGGCTGGAACGCCTGCCGCCGCGTGAGCACCTCGCCGCCGGAGATCGGCACGGGCGAATGTTCGCGGAGCTTGGCGAAATCTTCGAGGGCATCCGGCACCAGCGCCTCCTCGAACCAGAACACGTCGTAGTCCGCGAGCATCTTCGCGGTGTTGAGCGCCCACTTGTAGCCGTTGTTCCAGTAAGCATCGCTGCCGCCAGCGTCCACCATGAGCTTGTTCTCCGGCCCGACCGCCTCGCGCGCAGCGCGGACGATGGCCTCGTCCGTCGCGGCGTTGCGCCGGCCGAACGGCCCCCAGCCGATCTTGAACGCGCGAAACCCCTGCGCCTTCACGCGCAGCAGATGGTCGCGCAGTTTCGCCGGCTCATCCATCAACAGCGACGCGTAAGGCTGCACGCGCTCGCGGTAACGTCCGCCGAGCAAGCGCCCCACCGGTTGCCCCGTGGCCTGGCCGAGCAAATCCCACAACGCGATGTCCACGCCGCTGATGGCGTGGGTGATCGAGCCGCCGCGTCCGAGCCAGAACATGTGCTGGCTCAACTTCTCGCTCACGCGCTCCGGCTCCAGCGCGTTCTCGCCGCGATAGAGCGGCTCCAGCACCGCGAGCGCGGCGCGCACGAGCGCGTCGTTGGTGAACACGCTGCCCAGGCCCACCGCGCCCTCGTCCGTGTGCACGGCGATGAGCGTGTGGACGCAGTCTTCAGGCCGAAGCTCATTGCTCCAGCCGCCTTCAGGAGTGGCGCCGCGCAGGCCGGCACAACGGATTTCGCGAATCTTCATGGTTTGAAATGTAGCTCGACATTCCAATGTCGAGTGAGCGTGGGCGAGCTTGCAAACTCGACATTGGAATGTCGAGCTACCCTCACGTCCGGGAAAACACCTTCACCACCGGCGTGAACTTCACGTCCGGGTCCAGCGGAAACATGGGCCGCGCGCACTTCGTGTGGCCGAGGCTGCGGAGGTTAGCGCTTGTCGAGCCGGGCGCGTCCACGTCCACGTAGCGCGCCGCCCAGGTCTTGAACATGTGCGGCTCGCAGTGCGGCGACTTCACGACGACCGCGCCGAAGTGCTTCGGGTCAAAGCCGTGGGCCAGGAACAACGCCCGGTCATACAAACTCACCGCCCGGCTCGTGAGAATCAGCGTGAAGCCTCCGACCTGAACGACCGCCGTCTTCCCCGCCTGCCACAGCTCGCGCGTCGTCTCGCTGTGAAACCAGCCGTCGGACAGCATCCGCACCGTGCCTTCGATGAGGAGCGGCGTGAACCGCCCCTTGTCCAGCGCGCCGCCGACCGTGGTCTGCACCGGATTCCCGACACCCGCCGCGAACGCCGCCGTCACCGCATCCGGGTCCACGATGGGAATCAGCGCGGTGCCCTGATAACAGTCATCTAGCAATGCGCGCAGGATGGCGTTGCTGTCGCCCGAAGCGCCGGAACTCGTCGCGTCCGCCGCGTCCACCAGCACGACTGTTCCCGATTGGTTCTCTTTCGTGATGCGCGCCGCGTCCGCCAGACTGGTGAGCGGCACCTGCATCTTCTCGTGATGCTCCCAAAACAGATTCGCGATGCGCAACGCCTCGCGCTCCGCCCGCGCCGGGTCGTTGTCCGTCACCACGAAGCTGTTCGAGGCCAGCGCGGGCACGTCGGTGAACGGGTTGCCCCACATCATCGCCGCCGAGAGTCCGCCGGGACTTTGCTCGATGGCCTTGGCCGCGCTGACCGCGTGGCGGATGGAGCCGGTCTCGGTGATGAGTTCATCGCCGCGCACGAGCGCGGGCACCGTGACCTTCGCCGTCACCGGCTTCACCTCGCCCGCGACGATGCGCAGCAGCAATTTCGCCGCGCGCGCGCCGGTGCCAAAGAAGTCCACATGCGGATAAGTGTGAAACGCCACTGCCGCGTCGCTGTGCTCCAGCATCCGGTCGGTCAGAATGCCGTGCAGGTCGAGCGAGATGACGATGGGCACGCGCTCACCGACAATCTTCCGCGTCTCCGCCAGCAAATAGCCTTCGGGGTCGCCCTCGGTCTCGGTCGCCATCGCGCCGTGCAGGGAGAAGTAAATGCCGTCCACCGGGGCCGCGTCCTTGATGCTCGCGAGCAATTCGCCCGCGATGCGTTGAAACGCGCCGTCCGCCAGCGTGCCGCCGGACGTGATGAAGTGCGCGCTGCAAGTCGGCACCAGTTCCACGCCCGGCGTCGCATCGAACACGCTCAATGCCCCGCCAACCTCGCTCTTCACCGTGCGGTGGTAGTCCAGAATCGCCTGCCCGTTGCGGATGGTGAAATCCCCGTAGCCGCTCAACACCGGGTTGAACGTCGAGACTTCCTGTTTGCACTCGGCGATGAGGATGCGTGGCATGGTGAACTTGCGTTGAGACTAGCGACGGACTCCCAGCGGCAGCAAGCCGCTTCAAGCAGGTCAGTGCTTCCAGCCTGACTTCTAACTTCAGGGATACCGCTCAAGCGGAATCTTGAGTTGGAAGGACAGGTGGGACGCACTGTCCTACTTCACCTGGCGGCTCCGACTGTCAGCTTCCATTGCTCGTCAAAGTAGCCCGCACGGATGGGTTCCTCGGGAAACGTCGCCATACCCGGCTTCCACGCCTCCGCGCCAGGCGAAACACGCATCACCGCCCAGTCGCCAAGGCGCGGGAACAGCAGGTAGTTGAACGCGGCGAATTCCTTCTCGTGGAAGGTGTGGCCGCTGTTGATGACCACGTAGCGGTCGCCCGCGCCGGGGAACGGGCTGGCGCTGATGAAGACGGGCGCGTGGTTCTTCGCGGCGTGACTTTCCGTGCCGAGCTTCACCGTGTCGCGTGTCCAAGTGAGCGGGAGCTTGGGCAGCGCCTTCGCAATCCACGGATTGCTGCCGGGATCGCCGAAGAGGATGAGGTGCTTCGTGCGCACATCCGCCTCGGTCACTTCGGTGTCGTTCTTCACCGGCAGGTCGCCGCGCATATAGCGGGCGAACTCGTAGGCGAAGCGCCGCAGGCTCGCGTCCGTCCACGCGCCGACGGCGGGATTCCACGGCGTGCCCGTGCCGCGCACGCAGAGGAAGGGCGAGGCGAACGCGTCGTCAATCGGCCCTTGCACGCCGGGGCGCTTGCCCGCGAGCGCGACGGAGGCGCGCGGGCCGGCGAACTTCCACTTGCCTTGCTCCAAGGCGAACACCAGCGCGTGCGCCGCCTCGCTGGTTTTGCGCTTGGGCAAGGAAACCTCCTGCCCGGCGATGCTGACCTTCGCCGATCGCGATGCGAGCATCGGCGGGTGGATGGCGAACTGCGTGATGTTCTTCGCCAGGCTGACCTCCACCAAGCCGTCGTCAGCGGCCTTCGCAATGATCTCCGCGCGCTCGTAGTGCTCGCCGAGCGCGAGCAGTTCCAGCCAGTGGCAGCGGTTGTATTTCAGCGTCCAGGTCACGAAGCGCAGCTCCTTGCGCGCGTGGTCGAGACCCTTCGCAACGTGCTCGCCGATGCGCCGCATCTGCTCGCGATGCGTCACCGGGTCAATCGTGTGGCCGGTGCCGGGCGAAATGAGGTTCACCATTTGCAGCCCCTCCTTCGCCATGGCCTCCTTCATGTGGACGTGTGATTGGAAGAACACGTCCTTGTCGCCGATGGCCGCGATGGCCGGCACCACGCCTGCGTTCGCCGCGTAGTCAATCGAGTCCAGCATGTGCAGGCCGCGCTCCTGATGCGGCGGCAGCGGGCCGACTCGGATGAAGCTCGCAATCGGCGTCTCGGAGAAGCGGTGCGTGTCCACATAGCCGCAATATGGCCCGAGCGCGACGAAGCGGCTCGGGTGCTTCAGCCCGAGATGCCAGGTGCCCGACGCGCCCATGCTCATCCCGCGCAGCACGATGCGGTCGCGGTCAATCTTGTAGTTCCGGCACACCGCCTCGATGGCCTCGAACACGTCTGTCTCGCCGGCCCAGCGGTAACAGTTCTCCACCCGCCCCAGCGGATGCAGTTCGATGAAGTCCACGTCCGGCGCGGACTTCGCCGCCTCGTCGCCTTCGTCGAAGCGCGCGATGAATTTCAGTTCGCTCATGCCCACGGGCTTCGAGCTGCCGTGCAGGACCACGTCGAGGCGCATCGGCTTCGAGCCGTCGTAGCTGGCGGGCACGTTCAAGCCGTAAGGCTGGGTGGAGCCGTCCACAGCGGAGACGTAAGCACGGAGGACTTTGCCTTTGCGCGCGGTCCACGGCTGCTGATTCGCCAGCAAGGCATCGGCGCGCTGATGGCCGCGAAGGAGCGCCTTCTTGAGCGAAGCAACGTCGTTGGTCGTCAGGCTGGTTTCGTAGCGCAGCGCCCAGGTGAAGCCTTTCAGAAACACATCGGCGGCGGCAAACGCATCGGCCTTGGCTGCCTCGCCGGGTGCGACCAGACGCGCGCGAAGTGGTGCGAGCTTGTCCGCCAGCTTCCGCGACTCGGCGGCGAACCATCGCTGGTCCTCCGCCGACAACCCAGCGGGGACCAGCGGCGTCGCGCCTGCCTCGCGCAACACGAACTCCAGCGCCGTCGCGGTGTCCAGGTAAGTCGTCGCGTGCCCACCCGCCTCACGATGCAGCAAGAGCATCTTGCGCCCATCCTGCTTCAGCTTCTCCGCGAGCCGCAGCACGCTCGCCGGAGGGACCAGCGAATCCTTGCCGCCGGTCGTGAACGCGACGGGCATGGTGAACTTCTCCGGCCACAGCTCGGCGCTGCGCTTCTTGTATTCGTCCGGCACCTGCGCCTTCGTGCCGCCGAAGGATGCGGCGATGGCGTCCTGAAACTTGTCGTATTCCACATGGTTGGCGGTGCCGTTGAGGCTGCACACGCCGGCAACCAGCTCCGGGTGCAGCGCGGCAAAGGTCAGCACCGCCGTCCCGCCCATTGAACCGCCGACGAGGAACACGCGCCCGACTTTGTGCCGCTGACGCAACTCGGCGATGATTTGCACCATGTCCGCCTCGGCCAGCGGCCCCATCCACGAGGTCTTCGCCCGATAGTCCGGCGAAACGAAAATCATCCCGAACCGCGCCGCGACATCGCGCGAGCCGCGACACTCGCCCCGCGCGTCGCGGATGAACTGCCAGCGGTCGGAGCCGTGTCCGTGGAGGGCGAGCAGCACTTCATGCGGAGTGCTCGCGTCAAAGCCCGGCGGCAACAGCTCGACGTAGCGCTGCTCGGAGCCGTCGGCCTTGGCGGTGAAGGCGATGTCCTGCGGCTCGGCGGGCGTGGCGGAGAAAATGGCGGGTGCGCCAGCTCCGAGAAACAGCAAAGTAAGCAATGTCAGAAGGCGCAGCGGAGGCATCACGACATCTTGGACTGCGGCGGCAAGCGGAGCACGACGCCGCTTTGGCATCCCGCGGAGCGGCGCGTGGGGCGGACACTCCTGTCCGCTGTGCGTCCAGGCGCTCGCGTCACTGGGCTGGGGGACAAGAGTGTCCCCCTTACGAAACTCCCGCTCCGCAGGAAGGGAAAGCGCCGTCGCCGCTGCGCTCTGCCGGCGCAGTCCAAGACGCGTCGGCCAACTCGTCACGGGGTGGTAGTTCATGGGCGAGAATGTTCAGTGAACTCTTTCGTAATCACGAGGAAAGATGAAGCGGATGCCCGCGATGACCGCGAGGCCGGCCAGCACGTAGGCCAGGGCGGTGTAGGTGAGCAGATGGTTGATGCCGACGCTCTGCTTGAGCGCGCCACCGGCCAGGGTCGCGAAGCCGGAGATGACTGCGCCGAACAGATTCAGCACGCCGACCGCCGAGGCGCGCGCGTCCGCCGGGACAATCTCGAATGCCGACGGGAAGATGTTGCCCATGAAGAAGCCGCTGAAAAGGCCGAAGCCCATCGCGGCGACGCGCGTGGCGGCGAGGGTGTCGCTGTTGCCGAGGTAGTGGAGGAAGGGCGCGCAGCCGAGCAGGCTGGCGGTGAGCAGCCAGAGGCGCGCGGCCTTCGTGCGGCGGTAGAGGGTGTCCGCCAGCACGCCGCCGCTCAACATGCCGACGAGCGTCGCGCCTTGGAGGAAGACGGTGGCGTTGAACGCGGCGTCGGCGAGGCCCAGCGCGAACTTCTCGTGGAGGAAATTCGGCAGCCAGCCGTAGAGCAGCCACAGGCCGAAGACGAAGACCGGGAAGACCACGCAGAGCAGCCAGTAGGTTCGTGTTTGCGCCAGTCCGACCAGCGCGCCGGAGCCGCCGCTCTTCTTCGTTTCGACTTGGGCTTCCTCGCTCACGCCGCGCAGGAACGCGAAGTAAGGCAGCGCAAAGACCAGTCCCACCGCGCCGAGCGCGAAGAACGCCGTGCGCCACTGGCCCTGCTGCGCCATCCAGCCGCCGAACCAGCCGCCGCCCACGTTGCCGAGGATTTGCGCGGTCGTCAGCGCGGCGATGGCGCGCGACCGCGTGGCGGGCGGGAAGGCGTTCGCCGTGAGTGCGATGGCCGCCGGCATGAACAGCGCCTCGGAAATGCCCATGAGCGCGCGCAGCGCCAGCACCATGTTCGGCGAGTTCGCCAGCCCGGTCGCAATCGTGACCAGACTCCACAGCGCGAGACTCCACACGATGAGCCGGCGCTTGGAGAACTTGTCGCCAATCTGCCCGGCGAAGAAGCTGCCGACGCCGTAAATCCACAGGAACGACGCGCCGACGTAGCCGAGCTGCGTGTCCGTGAAGCCGAGGTCGGACTTCAGCACCGGGAACATCGAGAACACCGCCTGCCGGTCGCAGTAGTTCAGGAAGTAGGCGAACCACATGAAGGCCACGAGCAGCAGCGCCTGGCGGCTGGGTGGCGGGAGATTCGTGGGGAGTGAGGTCATTTGGGCAGGGCGGCTTCCAGGCTGAAGCGGACGAACATGGCCATCGGCTCGCCGGCCTTCTCGGCGACGCGGGCCGTGGCGAGCGCGGCGCGCATGTCGTCGAAGGCGGGCCGTGCGGCGGGGCCAAGGAGTTCCAGCGCGCGGGCGGCATGGAGCACGACTTCCCGCGATGGATCGCGCAAGCCGGCGGCGAGCACGGGCAGCGCCGCGTCCGCGCC
>WRPG01000022.1 GCA_009773355.1 Limisphaerales bacterium | reverse complement strand
GGTTCGCCGGCCGGCGGGGCGAGCGGGTCGTGGTCGCGCAGCCGGTCTTCCTCGCGGGCCGGCCGGTGACGACGCCGGCGGAACGGCAGGCGGCGTTGCGCGGCCATGTGTTCGGCGTGCTGGACCTGAACCGGCTGCTGGAGGGGATTTTCGATTCGCCCACGGAGCAGGGTCTGCGCGCGGAGGTCTTCGACGGGAAACAGCCGCTGCCGGTCAATGCCCTGTTCAGCGCGGGCAGCGGCGGCCCGGGCGGGGGGCAGTTCCTCCGCGAGGTGCCGGTGCGGGTGGCCGACCGCGAATGGCTGCTGGTGCTGGCGTCGTCACCCTCGTTCGAGGACAGCGTCTATAAACGCCTGCCGCCGCTTGTGCTGGGGCTGGGCATCTCGGTGAACCTGCTGCTCTTCGGCATCGCCTGGGCGCAGGCGCGCGCGCGCATGGAGGCGGAGCGGCTGGCGGAGGATTTGCGCAGCGTGCAGGAGCGCGACCGCCTGCTGGAGCGCGCCACCAACGACGCGATCTGGGACTGGGACATCGAGGGCAACCGCCTCGCGTGGAACGAGGCCGTGCAGGCGATGTTCCGCTACTCCGCCGGCGCGGTGACGCCGAGCCTCGACTGGTGGATGGAGCGCCTGCACTCCGAGGACCGCCGCCGTGTGTGGAACGGACGCGAGGCGGCCGTGCAGACCGGCGGCGAGTTCTGGGCGGACGAGTATCGCTTCCGGCGCGGCGACGGCTCCTTCGCCTACGTCATTGACCGCGGCTACATCATCCACGACCGGCAGGGCGTCGCGGTGCGGATGATCGGCTCGATGGTGGACATCTCCGCCCAGCGCGAGGCCGAGGAGGCCCGCCAGCAGTCCGAGCGCAAGCTCGCGCTCCACATCCAGCAAACGCCGCTGGCCGTCATCGAGTGGAACCTCAGCTTCCAGGTCACGTCCTGGAACCCGGCGGCGGAGCGCATCTTCGGCTACACCGCGCGCGAGGCGATGGGCCGGCACGCGGCGGAACTGGTCCTGGTTGTCTCGGACAAGAAGGAGCCGGGCACGAACCTCTTTACCAACCTGCTGGCCGGGGTCCAGCTCTCCGAGGAAGCCCGCGAGCACGTCCAGCGCACCTGGCAGAACCTGCTGAAGAACACTCCCTCCGAAGCCGCCAAGCCCGACGCCAGCAAGCGCCAAAGCATCAACGCCTTTGCTGTCACCAACCGCACCAAGGACGGCCGCGCCATCATCTGCGACTGGTATAACACCCCGCTCATTGACGCGACCGGCCAGATCATCGGCGTCGCCTCGCTGGTGCTGGACGTGACCGGGCGCAAGCACGCCGAGGACGCGCTCGCCGCCGAGAAGGAGCGCCTCGCCGTCACGCTCCGTTCCATCGGTGACGGCGTCATCGCCACGGACACCGAGGGGCGCGTCAGCATCATCAACAAGCACGCCGAGGACCTCACCGGCTGGCGGCAGGGCGACGCCCTCGGCCAACCGCTCCCGTCCGTGTTCAGCGTCGTCCACCAGCGCACGCGGCAGACTTATCGCAATCCCGTTTCGCAGGTGCTGGCCACCGGCGAGATCGTGGATCTGCCGGACCAGAGCATCCTCGTCTCGCGCAGCGGCCCCGAGCGCATGATCGCCGCCAGCGCCGCGCCCATCCGCGACCAGGAGAGCAAGATCATCGGCTCCGTGCTGGTGTTCCGCGACATCAGCGACCAGCAGGCCATCATGGAAGAGCGCGTGCGCGCCAGCAAACTGGACTCGCTGGGCATCCTGGCCGGCGGCATCGCGCACGACTTCAACAACATCCTCACCGCCGTCATCGGCAACATCTCGTTCGCCCGCCTCTTCTGCCAGCCGGGAGAAAAGCAGTTCGAGCGGCTCGAGGAGGCGGAGAAGGCGGCGTTGCGCGCGAAAGACCTCGCCACGCAATTGCTCACGTTCGCCAAGGGCGGCGCGCCCGTGCGCCAGACCGCGTCGCTCACCGAGTTGATTCGCGACTCGACGAGCTTCGCCCTGCGCGGCTCGAACGTGCGCTGCGAGTTTCAGGCTCCGACGGATCTGTGGCCGGTTGAAGTGGACCAGGGCCAGTTCAGCCAGGTGGTCCAGAACCTCGTCATCAACGCCGTGCAGGCGATGCCCAACGGCGGCGTCGTGCGCGTCTCCGCCGACAACGTCACGTTGGAGGCCGACTCACCACTGGCCCTGCCGCCGGGCCGCTACTGCCGCATCACCGTCAAGGACCATGGCGTCGGCATCAAGCCCGAACACCTCGGCAAGGTTTTCGACCCCTATTTCACGACGAAGGAAAAGGGCACCGGCCTCGGCCTGGCCACCTCCTATTCCATCGTCAAGAAGCACGACGGCCTCATGACGGTGGACTCGACGCTGGGCGTCGGCTCCGAGTTCCACGTCTACCTGCCGGCTTCGGAAAAACAGGTGAAGCCCGCCGCGCCCGAGCCGGTCGCCGCCGTGCAGGGCCAGGGCCGCATCCTCGTCATGGACGACGAGGAACTCATCCGCGAGCTGGCGCAGACCGCGCTGGAATTCCTCGGCTACCAGGTGGACGCCGTGCCCGACGGCGAGGCGTGCATCAAGGCCTACCTCGCCGCGCGCGACGAGGGCCGGCCCTACGCCGCGCTCATCATGGACCTCACCATCCCCGGCGGCATGGGCGGCAAGGAGGCCATCCAGCGGCTGCTGGAGATTGACCCCGACGTGCGCGCCATCGTCTCCAGCGGCTACTCGCACGGCCCGGAGATGGCGAACCACAAGCAGCACGGCTTCCGCGGCATGGTCGGCAAGCCCTACAAAGTCGAGGAACTCGCCCGCGAAATCACCGCCGTCATCAACGGCAAGGGCGCGTAAGGCAGTTCAAAGTTTCAGGTTCCAAGTTCCAAGTTGGTTGCGTTCGCCCGCGCCCGGCCAGCCGCGGCGTGCCTCAACTTTGAACCTTGAACTTTGAACTCGGAACTTCGCATCGGCTTCGCCAAAGGAACATCCGCTCCAGCCCGGTGCGGTTCGGATATGAGCGCGGCGTCCACTCTTCGAGCAGCTCGAAGTGCGGTGAGAACCGCGCCCAGATTTCCTCGCGGTCCACGCCGAAGGGCGGGCCTTCCTTGTCCGGGATGAAATAGTTCACCGCGAGGTAATGCCCGCCCGGTTTGAGCCAGCGCAGCACCGCGCGCACGTAGTCCTCGCGCCGGTCCGGCTGGATGGCGCAGAAACAGGTGTGCTCGAACACCCAGTCGAAGGACTCGTGCGGCTCGTCCACGAGGAAATCCCCCAGCCGGAACTCCGTCCCCGGCGGCATTCCCGCTGCCCGCGCCCGCTCCACCGCGCTCGGCGCGATGTCAAAACCCGTCGCCCGAAAACCCGCCGCCGCCCATGCGCGCACGTCATGTCCCAGCCCGCAACCCGGCACCAGCACCGTGCCGCGCGGCGCGTCGGGGTGCGTCGCCAGCCAGTCCACCAGCCCGGGCGATGGTTCACCCTTGTCCCAGGGCGTTTCGTTGCGTTGGTAGTGCGCCTCCCACTCGGTGGTGCTCATGCCGTCTTTCCTTTCGCGTTCATTCGCGTGTTTCGCGGGCAGTTCAAGTCTTCCGCCGCGCCACCACAAACGCGCACAACATTCCGTAGCGCAGCGGCGTGAGGTTCAGCAGCCAGTCCAGCGGCGGAAACACGTAGCGGTCCGTGCAGAGCGCCTTCTCAATGACGCAGCCGCAGCGCTCCAGTTGAAACGCCATCTCCAGCGCGTTGGTCATGATGATGGCGTCGTCGTCCGGCTCGAACGGCGTCTTCACCACCGGGGCCACGCGCTCGAAGCGGACTTGCTCCGGCGCTTCCCGCATCTGCCGCCGTTTGGCCAGCAGCCGCCGGAAGTTCCGCCACTTGTTTCCCAGCCCGCGCATCCGGTAGTGGTAGTCGCGCAGGCCGACCGCGCGCAGAAAGTTCGGGCTGGAGACAACGACCTTGCCGCCCGGCTCCGTCACCCGCACCAGCTCGGCGAGGAACGCCTCCGCCTCGTCCACATGCTCCAGCACGTTCAGCGCGCCGACACAGGCGAAGTGCTGGTCCGGGAACGGCAGCCGTTTGCCGTCGTAAAGCTGGCACCGCTCGCTGAACTCCCGCGCGCGCGCGATGTTCGGCCCCGACACGTCCACGCCGTAAGCCTCCACGCCGTCCCGCGTGAGCGCGCCCACCACCTGCCCGACACCGCAGCCCACGTCCAGCGCCCGCCCGCCCGCCCGCCCGGGCCGCAGCGCGTCGGTGTATTTCCCGTAAAACGCCGGATCCCAGCCCGCGAGAAACTCCGCGTAGGCTTCGTTGTTCCGGTAGAAGGACTCGTGCTGGCCCATGCCGCGCGGACTATCCGGGCAGCGCGGGGCCGGCGGCAAGGGCAAGTTCAGCGCTGTGCAGCTCCTCGCGGGACGGGCCGGAGCCTCCGGGGCAAAAAGAAGGAGCGGGCAGCGATTGCTCGCCACCCGCTCCCAACCCCAACAACCAAACCAACTTCGCTCTTACAGACGCACACGTTGGGGGACACTTCAAATTTTTCTTTTCCCAGCGCAAAAAAATCATCCCGCCCACTCCGCCTGAGATTCCGGTGTCCAAACGCGGCGAAAACTGTTTTGTTCCTGTCATGCGAATCCGCAACCTGAACCCCGACGCCGACATTGGCGCAAGCGCCTGGTGGCTCGAACTCGACGGCCACCGCCTGCTCATGGACGCCGGCGTCCACCCCAAGCGCGAGGGGCGTGACAGCCTGCCGCTGCTGGACTTGGTGAAGCACGAGGAGCTGGACGCCATCGCCATCACGCACTGCCACCACGACCATGTGGGCGGGCTGCCGGTCGCGATTCGGCACCACCGGCAGGCGCATGTGCTGATGACGGAGTTGAGCTACTTCCTCGTCGAGCGCGTGCTGCACAACTCGGTCAACGTGATGAAGCGCCAGCGCGAGGAGTCCGGCATCCGCGACTACCCGCTGTATTCGCACGACGAGCTTGACGAAATCGCGCCGCTGTTTCAGGGCTTCAAATACAACCGGGAGATCGAGTGGGCCTTCCAGAAGCCGCGCGGCGGGGCCAACGGCTCGCCGACGCTGGAGTTTTTTGACGCCGGGCACGCGCTTGGCTCCGCCGGCATTCTCGTGCGCGGCCGGCGGGAGACGCTGTTCTACACGGGCGATGTCTGCTTCCGCGACCAGACCATCCTGAAGGGCGCGCGCTTCGAGGACGTGGAGGCGGACGTGCTCATCATGGAGACCACGCGCGGCAACCGCGCGCCCACGCCGGGCTTCCAGCGCGAGGCCGAGCTGGACCGGCTCATCGAAGCCATCCGGGAGACGCTCAAGCGCAAGGGCAGCGTCCTCATCCCGACCTTCGCGCTGGGGCGCACACAGGAAATCCTCGCCGCCCTCGCGCTTGCGACCCGCGCGGGAAAGCTCAAGCACCAGCCCATCTACATCGGCGGCCTCGGCCGCGTCTTCACCGAGATTTACGACCTCGAATCCCACCGCACGCACCGGCAGCACAGCAATCTCCAACTGCACGAGGCGTTGAACCTCATCGTGCTGGAGAAGGGCCAGGCCGAGACGATGAAACTCGCCGGCGGGCGCATCTTCGTCATCACCGCCGGCATGATGAGCGAGCACACGGCCGCGCACGACCTCGCCGCGCGCATGATGGGCGACCTGCGGCACGGCATCTTCTTCGTGGGCTACGCGGACCCGGACACTCCGGGCGGACACCTCAAGGCCAGCAAGCCCGGCAAGCCTTTCCTGTTCAGCCCCAGCGCCGGCCAGTTGACGCGGAAGTGCGAGGTGCGGGACTTCGACCTTTCCGCCCACGCGAATCGCGACGAACTGCTGGACTTCGTCGGCGAGGTCTCGCCCCGCGCGGTCCTCCTCGGCCACGGCGATGCCGAGGCGCGCGGCTGGTTTGCGGAGCAAATCGCCGAACGCCACCCGAAGATTCGCGTGATTCAGCCGGTCCCTGGTCAACTCGTGGAAGTCTGAGCAGGCGCTTGACCCGCCGGGGGTGAGTCCCTAATTTCCCGCACGCGAGCGGTGGCCGTAGCTCAATGGTAGAGTCCCAGATTGTGATTCTGGCTGTTGCGGGTTCGAATCCCGTCGGTCACCCCAACTTCCCTCCGTCCGTCATTTTCCCGTCCGCTTGCGGAAAATGATGATGTGCTGCCGGGGCAGCGTGCGGATGGTCTCGACGAACTCCAGCGGCTGCGCGGCCATCTCCTTCCTCACCTGCGCCTCGGTCATCTTGTGCAGCGGCTTGATGGGCACCTCGGGATCCTCGCCGCGATACTCCACGAACACGACGCGCCCGCCGGGCTTCAACTGCCGGCAGACCGCGTCCATCATCTCCCACGGGTGGTCGAACTCGTGATAAACATCCACCATGATGACGAGGTCCACGGGCTTGGGCAGCTTCGGGTCGGTGGTGGTGCCCAGGACGCCAACGACATTCGTCACGCCGCGCTCCTTCATCTTCGTGGCGAGCAGGTCCAGCATCTCCGGCTGAATCTCGACGCCATAGACGACGCCCTTGGCCCCGACCGCCTGGGCCATCCGCCAACTGAAATAGCCCGTGCCGCAGCCCAGGTCCGCGACCGCGTCGCCGGGCTTGAGCGCGAGCGCCTTCATCACGAGGTCGGGCCGCTCCTCCTGGTCGCGCTCGGGACGGTCCAGCCACGGCGCGCCGAGATGCGTCATGTAGTGGGCGATCTCCCGGCCGAAGTAATACTTGCCGATGCCGTCGCGCGTGCGGACACCAGGCTGGTAGCGGGACGCGGGCTTCGCTCCCTCTTGCGCAACGGTCGTGCAAGCCGTGAACGCGGCACAGGCAACGGCGAGCACGAGCGTGAAACTTCTCAGGGCCAGGCGAAACGGGCGGTTCATGCGCGAACCTTCCGAGCGGCCTAATCGGTTGGCAAGGGCAATCAAGCCGCCACCAGGTCCGGCCGCGTGGGAATTTCCTTCAGCCGGTAGCCAAACCCGCTCCCGCCCAGCGTGCTCAAGTCCACCTCGCCGCCGCGCCGTTGATAGAGGCCGGGATGCACCGTCGCCTCCAGCCGCGAGGCTTCCGGGTAGAACTGCATCGCGTTGGTCTCCACGCCCATGATGGTGCCGGCGTGCGCGGCGAGCAGGACGTGCGGGACTTGTGCGAGCATCGGGTTCGTCAGGTCCTGCACCATGAGCGTCATGCCATGGGCCTTGGCCCAGCAGAGCGAGAGCAGCGCGCCAGTCTGCGTCTTGCAGGTCTTGAGCGCCACGCCGGTCCAGCCCAGCTCGCGCCCGAGCGCGACGTGCTTCCAGTCGTGCGCCGACTCGTCGAGAAAGAGCGGCTTGCGCGCGCTGACGCTGTGCGTGTCAATGCGGTGCTGCTCCAAGTCGTAGGGAAACGGCTGCTCCACATAAAGCAGCATCCCGTGAACGCGCGGCTGCTCGTCGCGCAGGCGGTCCAGAATCTCGTTCACATAAGCCGGCTCGTGGACCGTGCAGTTGAAGTCCGCAGTAAGCCACTCGACGCCCTCTTCGATGGCGATCTGCCCGATCTTCACCGTGCGCGCGTAGTCCCAAGCCCCGTCGTTGCCGCGCAGTTTGATCTTCAGGCACTTGAGCCCGTCGCGGCGAATCCAGTCGCGCAGCAGCACGGGATAACCGTCGTTCGGCTCGGTGCCCTTCAGCTCGCGGGCGTCAATCGGGTCCACGCCGCCGACGAGATGCCACGCGCGCAGGCGGTCGGGGCGCTTCGCCACGAAGAAGTCCGCCGGGAACTTGCCCGCGAACGCCACGTCCGCGCCCGCCGCCGGCTTGAGGAAATCCGCCAGCGTGCGGGTCATCCACGGCGCGGTGTAAGTCGAGTAGCTGGGCACGCCGTGCAGGTTGCCGTAGGCGTCATGCACCGCGATGTCGAAGAGCGAGCAGCACACCAGCGCGCCGAGCCAGGGCATCGGCTCCGCACCGGCGCGACTGGCGTTGAACTCATTGAGCAGGTTCAGCAGCTCGTGCTCCTGAAAGTCATACCCCACCTCCATCGGATGCCCGCTGGCCGGGAATTTCGCCCACGCCTCCGCGAGCCGGCGGCAGAACTCCTTCATCGCCTCGTGCCGCGCCTCGTAGCTCAACGCGCTCGGCCACACCCACGTCACCGAGAGCGGCGTCTCGCCCCAGCCCTCGGCCTCGCGGCCCGCCGCGTCGCGCACCGTCACGCGCACCCGCGCGCAGGTCACGTAGCTGACCGTCTCGCCGCCGAACTTGAGCGGCATGCGCGTGTGGACCGGCAGGAAATACAGCGTGGCGGACGTGCAGCGGATGTCGGTTGGCTTGCTCACGGGCAAAACCTTAATCCCGCTCGTAATCCTAATCCCAATCCTTTTTCTCCGGCTGAATTCGCCCTCGTCTCGCGCAGTCGGGCAAGGCAGACCCGATGTGATGAAAGCCCCACTCCTGATTGCCACGACTCCGGCGCTGCTCTGGCTCGCCATCCTCGTCACCACACACGCCGCCGACCCGGCCAGAACTCTCCTCAAGTCCGAGTCCTTTGATCGCGACCCCGGCTGGGAGGCGCTGAACAACCGCGTCGAGCCGAAGCGCGTGCCGACGGTCACGCAGGACTTCGGCTGGAGCGCGACGACTTTCGCCAGCAAGACGCCGGGCGAGGTCGGTGGCCTGGTCACGCGCTCCACGAAGCCGGCGAGCTACGGCGACAAGGTTGCGAAGACACTGAATGACAAGCTGACGGCCTCGGGCACGTTCGCGATGACCAAGTCCTCGCCGGGCGCAGGGATGTTTTTCGGCTGGTTCAACTCCAACCAGCCCGGCGGCGGCGGGCGGCCGATGCAGTCGCTCGGCCTGGACTTCGACACCGAGGGCGGCGGCGGGCGGCTCGCGGTGCGGCTCATCACGAGCGCGAACCGGAGCTGCGGCACGTTCATCACGCCGTATCTGCCGGGCAAGTTCCGCCCCACGCCCATCCGCAAGGACGGCACGCGTTACCACTGGACGCTCGACTACGACCCGCAGGCCGCCGGTGGACGCGGCAGCTTCACCTTCACGATGCGCAGCGACACGCACACGGCGCAGGACTACGGCCCGCTGCCGGAGAATTCGCAACGGGAAGCCCAGGCGCGCTTCCCGAACACGACGAAGTTCACCGTGGACCTGCCGGAGGGCTACCAGCAGGAGGGCGCGAGCTTCGACCGTTTCGGCATGATGAACATGATGAAGTCCGGCGGCACGATGACCATGCACTTCGCCGACCTCCAGCATGACGGCAAGACCGAGAACCTCGCGCGCGACCCCGGCTGGCTTGGCTCCGGCAACCGCGCGACGTATCAAGACCGCGAGCAGGTGGGCGCGCATGACTTCGGCTTCAGCGCGAAGACGAGCCATGCGGGCGGCGCGCCCGGCGAGGTCGGCGGCGGCTTCTGGCGCAGCGGCGATTACGGCTACTATGCCGACCGCATCGGCCCGCTGTCGTTCGACGACCGGCTGGAGGCCAGCGGCCGAGTGGTGCTGCAAGTCGGCGCGCCGGACTCGGACATGTTTCTCGGCTGGTTCAACAGCGCGGTGAAGGAACCGTATGACGCGGGGCACTTCCTCGGCGTCCACATCGGAGGGCCGACGCGCGTGGGCCACTGGTTTCACCCCGCGTTCTCGACCGCGAAGGGCACGCATGGCCTGGCCGAAGGCGGCCCTCGGCTCACGCCGGGGAAGGTCTTCGAGTGGTCGTTTGTCTATGACCCGGCAGCGAACGGCGGCAAGGGCGAAGTGCGCGTGACGCTGGGCAAGGAGTCCGTGACGCTCGCCTTGAAGGACGGCCTCCGCGCGCAAGGCGGCCGGTTCGACCGCTTCGGCCTGTTCACCTCCACCATCGGCGGCCAGCTCGTGCGCGTCTGGCTCGACGACTTGAAATACACGGCGGGGCGGAACGCGCGCTGAACCACGCGCCTCGATGCTCGTCCGTGGGACAGTCCGACGAGGGCGGGTGCCCGATGCCGGAAGGCTTTTTCCTTTGCCGCCCCACGCCCGACCGCTAAAACTTCGCCACTGAAACAACATTGATTCCTATGCCATCACGCCTTGCCAACAAGTGGGTTCTCATCACCGGAGCTTCCAGCGGGTTCGGGGCCGCCGCCGCGCGCGCCTTCGCCGCCGAGGGCTGCAACCTGATCCTGGGCGCGCGCCGCGCGGACAAGCTCGAGGCCGTCGCCGCCGAGGCGCGCAAGCTCGGCGCGCCCACCGCCGTCTTCCACAAGCTCGACGTGGGCAGCACCAGCAGCGTGAACACGTTCGCCGAGGGCATCCCCGCGCTCACGCCGCAGATTGACGTGCTCGTCAACAACGCCGGCGGCGCGCACGGCCTGGACACCGTGGCCAACGGCAAGGACGAGGACTGGGAGGCGATGGTGCAGGTCAACCTGCTGGGCGTCATGCGCGTGACGCGCGCGATCCTGCCCTACATGGTCAAGAACCCCGGCAGCTACATCCTGAACATCGGCTCGGTCGCGGGCCGGCAGGCCTACGAGGGCGGCTCGGTGTATTGCGGCGTGAAGGCGGCGGAGATCATGATCACCCGCTCGCTGCGCCTGGAGCTGTGCGGCACCGGCGTGCGCGTCGGCACCATTGATCCCGGCATGGCGGAGACCGAGTTCTCGATGGTGCGCTTCAAAGGTGACGAGCAGCGCTCGAACAAGGTCTATGAGGGCGTCGTGCCGCTCACGGCCAACGACATCGCGGAAATCCTCGTCTGGTGCGCCAGCCGGCCGCCCCATGTGTGCATTGACGAGCTGCTGGTGAAATGCACCGATCAGGCGGCGGTCCACAAGCTGCACCGCCGGCCGGTGGGGAAATAGTCCGCCGCTACTTCGGCGCGCCGGCTTGGAGGAGTTGCACCACGTCCTCGTGCTTGCGCTTCGCGGCCAGCGCGCCGGCGGTCTGGCCGGCGACATCGGTTAGAGACGGATCCGCCTTCCGCGACAGGAGTAGTTTCACCGCCTCGGCCCTCCCCTGTTGCGCGGCCTGGTGCAGCGGCGTCTGCCCCTGGCGGTCGCGGGCATTCACATCCATGCCGCGCTCCAGCAGCGCCTTGATCACGTCCACATGGCCGCCGGTGGCGGCCCGGTGCAGGGCGGTCTCGCCCAGGTTGTCCGCCGCCTTCGGATCCGCGCCCGCCTTCAGCAGCGCCTCGACGGCCGGCAGCACTCCGCGCAAGGCGGCGTGGAACAGCGGGGTGACGCGCTGGCGGTTGCGGGCGTTGGGGTCCGCCTTCCGCGCCAGCAGCGCGTTGATGATTTCCGGCTTGCCCGCAAACGCGGCGCCATGCAGGGGCGTGTTGTCGCCGAAGTCCACCGCATTCACGTCCGCGCCGTGCTGGAGGAGCAGCTCGACCAGCGGCAGCCCGGCCTGCGCGCAGGCGAAGTGCAGCGGCGTGCGGCGCAGGTCGTCGTGGGCATTCACCATCTCGGGGCTGCGCTTCACCAGCGCCTCGGCCTCGGCGAGCTGGTTTTTCACCGCCGCGAGACGCAGCGGCGCGGAGCGGGAGACCGGCGTCTCCTTCGCCCCATGCTGCCGCAGCAGCGCGGCCAGATTCGCCTGGCCCCGGTCCACCGCCACGGAGTAAGGCGTGCCGCCGTAATGGTTGGTCGCGTTCGGGTCCGCGCCGCGACTTAGCAGAAACTGCACGATGCCCGGATCCGCCTGCTGGCCGGAGACGGCGAGGTTCAACGGCGTCTGGCCGTAGGCGTCACGCGCGTTGACCAGGCGCGGGAATTCCGCCAGCCGGGCGTTCAGCTCGCCGAGGTCCTTTTTCAAAGTCAGGTAGCGGATGCGCGCCCCGCGCGAAAGATCGTCCTCCCGCGCCCCGGCCTGGAGCAGCAGGCCGACCGTCTGCCGCTTGTTCATCTCGTAGGCGATGGACAGCGGCGTCTCCATGCGGAGGTTCGGCGCCGGGTTCGGGTCCGCGCCAAGCTGGAGCAGCAGCGGCACCATCTGCGGGGACTGGCCGAGGAGCGACGCGACGTAGAGCGGCGTGTCACCCTTTTCCGTGCGCTCGTTGACCAGCTTGGGATTGGCCTTGAGCAACTGCTTCACCCGGGCCAGGTCGTGGGCGAGGACGGCGTCGTGGATTTCTCCGGCGGACAAGGCCAGCGGCAGGGCCACCGCCAGGAACAGCCCGGCCGGCCAGCGACTCCTGGTGCGGCTTGAATCGCCGGGAAGCCATTGACTGCTCATACGCGAAGGAATCGGACGCCGCCCGCCCGCGCGGGACGCTAGGGAAAAACCCGCAGGCTATTTCTTGTCAGCCTTCGCCGCGACTGCCGGCTTGGGCTGCGTCGTCACCGGAAAGCTGTCCGTGCGGAACGGATGCGCGGGCAGGCCGTCCTTGTTCCAGAGGTTCACGACCGGATAGTTCGCCCAGCCGAAGCGCACGGCGACGGGCTGCTTCACGGCGGAACTGGACAGCTCGACCTTGTCCCGGCCGACGATCTTTGCGCTGGCCCAGACGAACTTGCCGTCCGCACCGCAAATGGCGAAGCCCTTCAAGTCACCGCCGCGGGCTTCGAGTCCCTGGCCCACCTCAGTGAAAGCCACCGTCGCCTTGCCGCCGCTGAAGCTCACGCTTTTGAAGGCCGGCCCGCTGGCGAGGAGGTTTTCCCCATAGGCCAGTTTGCGCGCCTGCAACGCGAGGCGGGCGCCGACCGGCTCCTTCTGCTGCGGGTGGATGTTGGTCTCCTCACCCACGTCGGTGATGACCACGGTGCCGGCGTTGCCGACGTTCTTGCTGGCAAGGATTTGCGCCTCGCGCAGCTCGGCCCAGTTGCTGTCCGCCGGCTCGGGCAGAATTTTCGTGAACGGCGCGAGCTGCACGGTGAGAAAGGTGAAGTTCTGGCCCCAGTCCTGCCGCCAGTTCTGGATCATGTCCGCGAAGAGCGTGCGATACTGCCACGCGCGGCCCGCGTTGGACTCGCCCTGATACCAGATCGCGCCCTTGATCGCGAAGGGGATGAGCGGGTGGATCATCGAGTTGTAAAGCTCGGTCGGACGCCACGGCTCGCGCGGTGCCTGCGGCAGCGTCTTCGCGCCGGCCTGCTTCGCCTTGGCGAGCTGCTCGGGAAAGCGCGCCTTCGCCGCCTCGAAGTTTTTGTAGGCCACCGGGTAGGCGTCGAGGATGTCCTTTTTGTAAGCCGGATTTCCGCCCAGCACGCGCTCGCTCATCCAGACCTCGGCGGGCGAACCGCCCCAGCTCGTGTGGATGATGCCCACCGGCACCCCGCGTGCCTTCTGCAAATCACGGCCAAAGAAATAAGCCACCGCCGAGAAATCCGGCGTCGTCTCCGGGCTGGCGACCGTCCACGCCGGCTTGGCGTTGTTGTATTGGCCCTGGAGGTCGGCGACCGGCGCGGGCGACTTCACGCGCGGCACATAGAAGAGGCGGAGGTTGGGGTTTGCGGCGGCTGCGGCGGCGGCCTGCCAGTTCACCGTCTGGCGCAGCGCCCACTGCATGTTCGACTGCCCGCTGGCGACCCACACCTCGCCCACCACGACGTTCTTCAGCTCGACCCGGTTGTTGCCCAGCACGCGGAGGTTGAAGGGCCGCGCGCTGGCCTGCATCGGCGCGAGCTTCACCTGCCACTTGCCGTTCCTGGCGCGCGTCTGCACGACCTGGTCGCGGTATTGCACGATGACCAGCTCGCCCTCGTCCGCCCAGCCCCAGACCGGCACGCTCATGCCCTGCTGAAGCACCATGTGATCGGAAAAAACTGTCGGCAGCTTGACGTCGGCGCGCAGGCTGGTTGCGGTGACGAGCAGCGCAAGGACCGTGAGTCCCAGAAAAGAAGCTGACTGACGTGCGAGGAACAATCGTTTGTGCATGGCGAAATACTCGCGAAGGCCACCAGTGCGTCAACCGGAAAGGCGTGGGACACGTCCGCGAGCGCAGCCTGAAAATCATCCTGCCCACGCGCGAGGTTTACCTCAAAAGCCCCGGCATGATCTTCAAAGGCAACCCGAAGAAGCATCTGACGGAGATTCAGTTGCCGGTGGCCGCCTAACTCCGGTAGGTGACGACGTGAAGAGTCTCTGAATCTTGGGCAGGAACCCGGAGCAGTGCCTCACCCCGGCCCCCGCCGAAAAGCGGTGCTGAAAGCCACCGCAGTCCAAACGCTAGCGCGACCACCAGCGGCCATCGGACTCGCGAAGCGTCTGGACTGCGGTGGCTTTCAGCACCGCTTTGCTTGTCGGACGACGGTCACTCACCGTGCCGCCGCCACTCGCTCGGACTTCACTTCAATGATGCTCCAGTAGCCGAACTCCCAGCTCCACCCGTTCGCCGCGTTCTCCAGCCGGAGCGTGACCTTCCGCCCGGCGAGCGGGGTGAGGTCCACGGTCACGGGTTGCCAAGTTTCGGTGCCTTGGCGGGCGATGAGCTGCTTGAGGAGCGGCTTGCCGTTGGCGAGGACGCGGAGTTCCCAATCGCCTTTCTCGTGGGCGGCGACGAGGAGTTTCAGCGTGGTCTTCTGGCCGGCGGGGATGGTCAGCTCGCGTTCGAGGGCGGCGGGTTTCTCGCGGTCGAAGGGATGTGTGAGCAGGACGTTTTGCTTCCCGGCAAAGTCGAGGAGCTTGGCCGGCGTGCCCTCGAACTCGGGCGCGACGACGCGCCACTCGGGGTTCCAAAGGGAGACGGATTCCCAGTCCACGCGCGCGTCGGAGCGCGGCTGTCCAAGCCGCGGTTCGGGGCTGCCGGTGCTGGATTTCTTCTCGGGAGCCTTGCCGGCTTTCGGAGCTGACGCAGGTTGGACACCTGCGCTCCCGGCGTCGTTCTTCCAACTGAACGGCGCTTTGTCGCCGGGCGGGTTCAAGATGTAGGCGATGAGGTTGCGGAAGTCGGCGTCGGGCATCTGCTCCAGGCCCTCGGCCATCACGCTCAATTCGCTCACGCGCAGCTTGGCGATGTCGCTCTTGGCCACCACGTCCTCCTTCGGGCCGGCGCTCAGGAGACGCACGCGGGTGTCGGTGTGCTCGACCATGCGGCCGCTTACGCTGCGGTCGTCCTTGGTCGTGATCTCCACCATCTCGTAGCCCGCGCCGATGATCTGGTTCGGGTCAATGATGTTGGCCAGCAACGCATCGAGGCTGCTGCGGCCCACGCCCGTCAGGTCGGGGCCGATGTCCGCGCCCTCGCCGTGGAGCTTGTGGCAGGTGAAACACGTCTTCTTCGCGACCTCGTAACCGGCCTTCAAGTCCGGCTGGCCCTTCGCGCCAAGAATCATGCTCTTCTTCGCGGCGATGAGCTTGAGCTTGTCGGCGTTCGCATCGCGCACGCGGCCGAAGACGGCGGTGGCGCGCTTGGCGAGCATCCCGAAGTCCGCCTCGCTGCGCGTGAGCGTGCGGATGGTCGCGGCGGGAATGTCACTGGCGAGAATGCGCTTCTGCTCCAGTTCGCTGAGGAGCTGCGAGGCCCAGCGGGCGCGCGAGGCAAGCGTCTCAGCGGCGGTGCGGCGGGCGGCGGGGCTAAAATTCTTCCACTGGGCGAAGAGCGCCTCGGCGGTCGTGTCCGCGCCAAGCTGGCTGAGGCCGGCGATGGCTTCGAGCACGAGCGGCTCGGGATTGCCCGGTGTGATGGCCTTCAGCAGGGCATCGCGGGCGGCGTCGTTCTTGAGCTGGCGCGCGGTCTGCGCGGCCTTGAGACGCTCGTCGAGCGGGGCCTTCGCGTCGTTCACGAGGGCGAGGCTGGCCTGCATCGCACCGGCATCGCCCCAGAGCGCGCCGAGCTGGCGGGCGAAGCGCACCACGTCCTCGCGCGGGCTGGCGAGGAGGCGCTGCATCACGGCATCGGTGGGCTTGTTGGGCTTGAGCGCCTTGCCCTTCTGGCCGTCCACGAGGCCGTTGAGCGCGAAGGGCAGGAGCGCATCGGTCGCGGGCAGGCCGCCGATGAAGTCTAGCGCGGCATCAAGCTGCACCGGGTTTTGCAGGTCGCAGACGCGGCGCATAGATTTATAGGCGAAGGAGCCGGCGAGTGCGGTCTTGCGGACGCCTTCCTTGTTGAGCAACTCGTAAGCGAAGGAGCCACCACGCGCCACCAGCGGCTCGGAAGCCATCCAAATCATGTGGCCGATGGTCAGGTCTTTCGGGTCGGTGCTGGCGTGCAGCAAACTTTCGATGATGGGCTGGACGAAATTCGCCGGCTGGCCCGTGACTGCACCCGTCAACGAAACAGGCGTGTTCACGGTCAGTGAGCCGGATGTGAACTGGCGGCAGGCCGTTGCCACGGCGAGCCGCACGGTCGGTTCCGTGTCAGCCGCAAGCTGCTTCAAGAGGGCCATGTGCATCCGCGTGCCAATCCGACTTTCACCGATGAGTCGTGCGGTCCAAGTGCGGATGGCGGGGTCTTTGTCGTTGGCAGCAGTGCGGAGCAAATCACCGGGGAGCTTCAGCAAGCCTGCGCTGTGCAACGTCCACAGCGACGTCAGCCGCGCTTCCAACGTCGCGCCGTCAGTGAATAGTTTTTCCAACGGTGCCTTGATGCGGTCGTCGTTGCGCTCGCTCAAGACGCGCTGCGCCATCTTCCGCTGCCACACGTTCGCGTGCGCGAGACGCTCGACGAGTTGAGCGGAGGTGAGTTTCGCGAGGTCCATGTTCACCTCGGGGCGCGACGGGACTTTCTTTCCCTTCTCGCCGCCAGTGTGAACGACGCGCCAGATGCGGCCGTGCTCGCGGTCCACGCCCTCGGGGTCGGCGCGGGCGTTTTGGTAGCAGGGATACTTGTCATACCAGTCCATCACCCACAGCGCGCCGTCGGGGCCGACCTGCTGGCTCACGGGCATGAACCAGCCGTCGTTCGCGCGCACGAAGTCCTGCTTGAAGGAGCTTTTGAACGTGCTGCCGTTGGGCGTGAGCGTGTCCTGATGCACCGCGTTGTCGTGGAGGTTGCCGCAGAAGATGGTGCCGTAATGCTCCGCCGGCCACTGGTCGCCGAGATAGACCTGGATGCCCGCGTAGGCCGCCATCTTGTGGCGATGGTCCACGATGCTCGGCAGCATCTGGTAGGCGTAGGGAAACATCGGCTGGCCGCCCTGCCGCACGTAGATGCCGCCGGGGGCCATGTGGAACATGTGGTCAATCACGCACGCGCTGAGAAACGCGTTGCCCGCGCGGTCGAAGTCCACGCCCCACGGGTTGCTCGTGCCGTCGGCATAGACCTCGAACTTGCGCGTCTGCACGTTGTAGCGCGCGACGGCGGCGTCCATGCGGACAGCGGGTTCGCCGGGGCGCTCGGGGCTGGAGACATTCGCGCGCGTGAAGACGCCGTGCGTCATATAGAGCTGGCCGTCCGGTCCCCACGTGAATCCGTTGAGCAATTCGTGGCGGTCTTCGAGGCCGAAGCCTTTGAGCAACACCGTTTGCTTGTTCGCTTTCTGAAACGCGCCGATGCCCGCGCCCGCCGGGGCGTTCGTGTCTTGCAGGAAGAGCAGATGCGGCGCTTGGCCGAGGAACACACCGCCGTGGCCGAGGAGGATGCCAGTCGCGAGCGAAAAGCCTTCGGCGAAGACCGTGACCTTGTCCGCGCGCCCGTCGCCATCGGTGTCTTCGAGAATCTTGATGCGGTCGCGGCCCTTCGCGCCGGGCTTTGCACCGAGCGGATATTCGTAAAGCTCGACCACCCACAGCCGCCCGCGCTCGTCCCACGTCATCGCGACGGGGTTGACCACCTCCGGCTCGCTGGCGAAGAGGCGGATTTCAAAGCCTGGCGGGAGCGTGAACCTCTTCCGCGCCTCCTCCGGCGAGAGCGCGGGCGTGGTGGCGGGCGCGTGCTGACCGGACATCTGTTTCCCTGGCGGCGCGTTTTTGTAAGTGGGGAAGCCGAGGTTCTTCTGCGGCACCTTATAGTCAGCGGCGGAAAGCGTGGCGGTGAAGACGAGCGAAGTCGCGACAGCCAGCGCGGCGGGGCGGAAAGGATTCATAGCGGGCACACGGTAGGAAACGAACGACACGGCGGGAAGCTTCAAACGGCGAGCCGACTGGCTACGGCTGTTTCGCCGTCACTGCTGCCGAACCCACAGCCCACCGGTAATGATAGATGGATTCCGCATCAACGATGAGGCGTTTCTCGGGAGCGCTGACGCGAAACACCGTGAGAAACGCCTTCCCTTGAAATGGAGTCCGGCCTTGAACCTGCATCACCGCGCTTTTGCCGTCCGGAGACAACGACGGCAAGCGATGTGAAAGGTCGGACAAATCCATGCCGCGCTCCTGGCCGTTGGCTTCCCGGACGCGCAGGCCCTTGCCGGCTTGGAACCAAAGCTGCCCGCCGGGGTTCACGACTTCGGGATAAATTCCCTTGGTGACAAGCCGGACTTCGCCGCTGGCAATCGTCAGCGCGTAGATGCCCTGAGCATGAGGACCATCGAAGGACACATGACCGTAGCTGGTTGAACCGCGCATCTGCTCCCGACCCGGGCCAAAGACCGCCTCGTCCAAGAATGAAACGAAAAAGACTTCCCGGCCATCACTCGACCATGCCAGCCCGCGGTTCAAGCCCATGCGCTTGGACTCGGCAACTACATCACCAGTGTCGAGGTTGAACACTTTGAGCGACCCCTTGCGACCGAACTCGTAGTAGCCGCTGCCGTCCTTCTGCGCCACCGCCTCGCCCGAGTTTGCCACCGCCGCAACCAGCCGCGCATCCGGAGAGAGACGGAACTCAGAACTATTGAACGAGATGACGCGAACCGGCTCGAAGTCCGGCAGCCGGTAGATGCGGATTTCGCTGCCGCCGTGGTGGCTGACGCCGGAAAAGCAGGCAAAGGTGTCGCCGACCACATCCCACGAGAGCGGGTTGAACTCCGGCGATTTCGCGACGAGGGATTCCCATCGCTGCGCCGCCACGTCGAAGCGCTTCAGCCCTCGTCCGCCGGAGTTGGTTCCCCGCCCAATGGCGTAGATGTAGCCGGAGGCCCCCTCCAGCACGGATTTGTCCTGCCACTGCGCGAGCCGCTGCTTGTCGGTGTGTGAACCCCAGCCGATGAGCGCGAAGACGAATCCGATTTGGAGAACGAACAGCCCAGCGTAGCTGATGAAGTTCAGTCCAACTCCCCGCAGGACCGTCGTGGCAGTGTTGGACTTGTCCGAGCCAGCGAGTCGGCATAGCAGCGCGCCTTCCACCACGACCGTCAGCAGGAACAACTCGAAGACGGCGCTGAACCCAAGGCTCATGAGCTGCCAGGCGTCTTTGAACATCCACAGGTAAACCGACCCCGCCAGGCTGGACGCGACGTTGATGATGGCGCTGACGCGTAGCCAGCGGACGTATGTGCCTTCCCGAAACAGCCGCCTCAGCAGCCAGGCCTCAAACAGAATGATGCCGGCTGTCAGTCCCAATGTGAGGAGTGCTGTCTCCGGGCGGGTGAAAGCAGTCAGCAGCGGCACGACGCCGTTTGCGCTTGCCGTGCCGCAGCCGACGAAAAGCAACAGCAAGGCAGTGAGCAGCCTCGTTAAACCTTTGCCTCGGGGATTCACTTCGCTTCGAGCGTGTCATCGCCTGCTCAAAGAGTCAAACGACGCGCTCGACACTGGAATGTCGAGCTACCTGCTCACATCGGCGGGATGCCGGCGAGGGCGGCTTCGAGTCGGGCGGTGGTGTCGTGGCGGGCGCACCAGGCGGTCACGTAGGACATGTCCAACGTCTCGGGACCTTGCACGGCGAGCACATCGCGCGCGTCGTCCAAGTCTTTGCTGCGGCCCCAACGGAGCTTTTGCACGATGACGTCCTCGGGCGTGGGCAGCCAGGTCGGCCGGCCCAGCATCGGCACGAACACCTGCTGGCGGCGGCGGAATTCCTCCTGCACGAACGGGTCGTCGAAAAGCTCGAACAACTCCACCTTGAACGGCGGCGTGGACCGGCTCTGACCCACATGACGACGCCCCCACGTCAACGTGTCGAAAACGACCTGCGGCTCGAACTCCACGAGCGAACCCAACGATTGAACGACCTTGTCCAGCCCGCCCGCCACATTCACGGCCACCAGCAAATCCACGTCCTTGGTGGAGCGGGGCACGCCATACGCCCCGGCGGCAATCGCGCCCACCAGCATGAAGTCAACCGCTGCCGCCTCGGTTGTTTCCACCACTGCGATGGCCAGGGACTCCAAGGTCATTTGCCTGCGGGTTTCTCGGTCACATAGAGGCCGTGGTCACGCACGCGGTCCAGGCGCTGCATCCAGCGGCGCACTTCCTGCCAGCCGACGGCTTCATCGCGCGTGCCCATGCGGTGCATGGCCCCGGCGAGCATCATGCCGAACTGATGGTTCGACAGCTCGAAGACCTCCGCCAGACGTTCCTCCACGGACATCCGCCGGGCACGCAGCACCTTCTCCCGGTAAAGGTCGTCCTGCAGCGCCTTCAGCGCGGCGGGGTCGTCGTGGACGTTTGGCATGACGCGACAACGGTATCGGCGGGCCGCAGGCGCGGCAAGTGCGGCGGCGCTTGCTGGCGGCGAACAATTCCCGCACGCTGCGACCATGAAGCCGACCTCTCGCCGTCAGTTCGCCAGCGTCCTTGCCAGTGCCGCCGGACTCGCCGCGTCGGGGGCTCTCGCCGCCGAGTCGTCCGCGCGCGGCACGCGGAAGCTCCTCTACGTCGCTGCGCCGGGCGTGCGGAATTACCTGGAATACGGCGGGCACGGCATTCTCGTGTTCAACATCGAGAACGGCCACCGCTTCGTGAAGCGCATCCCGTCGGCGGGCGTGGACGCGCAGGGCAAGCCCATCAATGTGAAGGGCGTCTGCGCCTGCGCGGTGACGCAGCGGATTTACGTCAGCACGCTGCGCACGCTCATGGCCTTTGACCTCGTCAGTGAGAAACTGCTTTGGGAGAAACCTTACGAAGGCGGCTGCGACCGCATGTCCATCGCGCCGGACGGGAAGTTCATCTACCTGCCGTCACTGGAGAAGGACCACTGGCATGTCGTGGATGCGGACGGCGCGGTGCTCGCGAAGCTCGTGCCCAAGTCCGGCGCGCACAACACCATCGTCGGCCTCGACGGGGCGCACGCCTACCTCGCGGGCCTCAAGTCGCCGTTGCTGCGCGTCACTGACACGCGCACGCACACCATCGCGCGCGAAGTCGGGCCGTTCTCGCATTCCATCCGGCCCTTCACGGTGAACGGTCGGCAGACGCTCTGCTACGTGAACGTGAACGAACTGCTCGGCTTTGAAATCGGCGACCTCAAGACGGGCAAGATGCTGCATCGCGTCGAGGTGCAGGGCTTTCAGAAAGGCCCGGTGAAGCGCCACGGCTGCCCGAGCCACGGCGTCGGCCTCACGCCGGACGAGAAGGAGGTCTGGGTGGTGGACGCCTTCAACCAGCGCGTGCATGTCTTCGACAACACCGTCTCGCCGCCGAAGCAGGTCGCCAGCCTCAAGGTCCGCGACGAGCCGGGCTGGGTGACGTTCAGCCTCGACGGGCGTTACGCGTATCCCTCGACCGGCGACGTCATCGAGGTGGCCACGCGCAAGACCGTGACGCAGCTCACCGACGAGAGAAGCGGCCCCGTGATGAGCGAGAAGATGGTGGAAATCCACTTCACCGACGGGAAGCCCGTGCGCAACGGCGACCAGTTCGGATTGGGGCGGGTGCGGTGATGAACTTCACGATTTACGCCCGCCCAGTTGATTCCTATCGTGCCCGCGTGAAACCCGTCCTACTGCCCGCCCTGCTGCTCTGCCTCGCGGCCACGATCAGCCAGGCCGCCGACCGTCTTGCCATCCCCGACTCGTTCGAGTGCCCGCGCGCCACCGGGCCGGTGAAGATTGATGGGATGGCCGACGAGCCGGCCTGGGCGAAGGCCGTCGTCATCGAGTCGTTCGTCGCGTATTGGGCGGGCAAGGCCGGCCGGACGAAGACGAAGGCGCGCCTGATGTGGGACGACGAACACCTCTACTTCCACGCCGAGATGGAGGACGCCGACCTCTACTCCGACGTGCGCGAGACCAACGGCTACATCTGGGAGAACGACGTGTTCGAGCTGTTCTTCCGTCCGTCGGAGGGCGCGCTGGCCTACTACGAGTTCCAGGTCAATCCGCTCAACGCGCAGTTCCACGCGTTCTTCCCGTCGCGCGGCGCGGGCAGCCTGCGGCGGGCGCGCAGCTCCGGGGACGACCGGGCGTTTCAAATGAAGACCGCCGTCATGCTGCGCGGGACGCTGAACAACTGGCGCGACAACGACACCGGCTGGTCCGTCGAGGGCCGCATCCCGTGGAAGGATTTCAACCGCACCGGCGGCGCGCCGAAGCCCGGCGACACCTGGCGCTTCGCGCTGTGCCGCTACGACTACTCGAAGCACTTCGAGTCGCCGGACCTGACAAGCTGCGCGCCGCTCACCGCCGTCAATTATCACCGCTACGAGGACTATGCCCGGCTCAAGTTCGTCGCCGCCAGCCGCTGATTTGCACCTGCCATGAAACTCCTCACCTTAGGTCTCACGACGCTGCTCGCCGCCACACACGCTTCTGCCCAGCCGCTCCGACCGAAGGAGGCCGACACCAGCGAACTCGCGCAGCAGGCCATCGCCGCCTATCGCAAGGGCGACCTCCCGGGGGCCACCGCGCTCGCCACCAAGCTCATCGAGGCTGCGCCGAAGCAGCCGCAGAGCTGGTTCCTCCGCGCCCAACTCCACGTCGCGCAGCGTCAGCACGCCAAGGCCGCCGCCGACTATTCCGAGGTCATCAAGCTCGACCCCCAGTCCGCCAATGCCTGGCAGGCGCGCGGCGAGGCGCATTTCAAGGTCGGCAAGATCGCCGAATCCATCGCGGACTTTGACCGGTTCCTCGGGCTTGTCCCCGCGCAGAAGCCGCACCACTGGCAGCGCGGCATCTCGCTCTACTACGCCGGCCGCTTCAAGGACGGGAAGGAGCAGTTCGAAATCCACCAGACGGTGAACTCGAACGACGTGGAGAACGCCGTCTGGCATTTCCTCTGCGCCGCGCGCGCGGACGGCCTGGCGTCGGCGAAGAAGGGCCTCATCCCCATCGAGGGCGACGGGCGTGTGCCGATGGCACAGGTCCACCAGCTCTTCGCCGGCAAGGCCAAGCCCGAGGATGTGCTCGCCGCCGCGAAGGCCGCGCTGGCCGAGACCCGCGCAGGCGAACCGATGTTTTACGCGAACCTTTACCTTGGCATCTGGTTCGAGGCCATCGGCGACACCAAGCAGGCCCGCGACTACATCTTCAAGGCCGCCGAGCGCGCCGACCAAAACGGCTACATGGGCGACGTGGCCCGCGTCCACGCGGAGATTTTGCGCAAGCAGGAGAAGAAGTGAGCTGCGGCGAGTAGTTCGTGCTGCTCACGGCTCGACTTCCTGCCCCGCCGCTTCTACACGTCGCGCGTGCAAGACTGGTCCTCCATCCTGCTGGCGGCGACGGCGGTGCTGTTCATCGGCCTGTCGAAGGCGGGCTTTGGCGGCGGGCTGGGGATGCTCACCACGCCGTTGTGCGTCATTGCCTTCGGCGCGAAGGACGCCATCGGCATCCTGCTGCCGCTGCTCTGCGCGGGCGACGCCTTCAGCGTGTATCACTACTGGGGCAAGTGGGAGCGCAAGAACCTGAAATTCCTCCTGCCGGGCGTGGTGGTCGGCGTGGTCATCGGCGTGCAGCTCATCGGGCGGTTCTCCGCGCGGGAACTCAACGTGTGCATCGGTCTGCTGGCGGTGGCATTCGTCGCGTTCCAATTGCTGAAAGAGCGCATCTTCGCGGCGGAGGGCGCGTTCGCGCCGAACCACAAAATCGGCATCCCCTGCGGCATCGGCGCGGGCATCACGAGCACCTTCGCGCACGGGGCGGGGCCGGTGGTGAGCGTCTTCCTCATCCCGCAGCAGATGCCCAAGGAGCGTTACGTGGCCACGACGGTGCTGGTCTTCACCTGCATCAACTGGATCAAGATGCCGTTCTTCTTTGGCAACCAGATCATCAGCCGCGACACGTTGATGACGAGCCTGGCGTTCCTGCCGCTGATTCCGCTGGGCGTCTGGCTGGGGGTGTGGCTGAACCGCAGGATTTCCGAGAGGGTTTTCATGCGGGTGGTCTATACCATGACCTTCCTGACCGGCGTGCAGCTCATCACGGGCTTCAACCCGGTGAAGTGGCTGCGGTGAACGGCGGTTGCGGGGAGGAGTAGGATTAAGATTCAGATTACGAGCAGGAGGAAGTGCGCCCTCCCTCCTGCTCGTAATCCTGATCCTGCTCTCGCCCCTGTCCCGCTGGCGCGGCGCTTGACACCCCCCCTTCCTCCGCTAACCTCCGCGTTCCGCTTGAGGCGGGCATCGCGCGGTGAGCCGCGCCCAAAACATTTTCAAACGAAGTTTTAGCCTATGAAACGCCAGTATCAGCCCTCGAAAATCCGCCGCCAGCGCCAGCACGGCTTCCGCGCCCGCATGGCCACCCGGGGCGGCCGGAAAGTCCTCGCCAACCGTCGCCGCACCGGTCGCAAAAAGCTCACCCCGGTGTGATCCCATGTCCGCCAGCCCGTCCACGCGGCTGACGCTCGGAGCCGGCCAGCGCCTCAAGCAGACGCGCGATTTCGCGCGGCTCAAGGCAAAAGGCCGCCGGCTCGCACGCGGTTGCGTGCTGCTGAACTGGGCGGAACTCCCCGTCGCCGGCAAATCCCGGCTGGGAATTGTCGCGGCAAAACGCATCGGCAACTCCGTCGTTCGCAGCCGGGCCAAGCGGCTCCTGCGGCAGGCATTCCGGCTCCATCAGCACGACCTGCGCGTGCCCTCGGAAATCGTCCTCGTGGCCCGTGACTCGATTGCCGGCAAGGCGTTCGCGGACGTGGAACGCGACTACCTAGCCGCGCTGCGAGTCGCGGGACTGCTCAAGACTTGAACGCTGCCGCTCCGGTGGCTGACCCGTGAATCTGGCCCAACACATTCTCCTCTTCGCGCTCCGGCTTTACCGCTGGTTCGTGTCGCCTGCGCTGACGCTGCTCTTCGGCGCGGCGTGCCGTTACGAGCCGACGTGCTCGGTGTATGCGATGGAAGCGGTTCGCCGGCACGGTGCGGTGCGCGGCGGGTGGCTCGCGGTGAAGCGCCTCGCCCGCTGCCAGCCGTGGGGTGGCTGCGGCTGCGATCCCGTTCCCGAAACTGCCGCGCACCCTGCGCCACGCACCACGCCAGCTTCGCTCGCCGCTCACTAGCATTCTTTCATGGACCGCAAATCCATCCTCATCCTGCTCGTTTCGTTCCTGCTCATCATCGGCTGGTTCGAGTTGGTCAAGATCATGTATCCGCCCCCGCCGCCGCGTCCGGCGATGAAGGGCACGAACGCAGTCGCTAGCGCGACGAACCAAGCCCCGGGCGCTCCCGCCGGAACCAACCTTCCCGCGCCGACGCTCTCCGCTCCAGCGCCCGGCGCGACGCAGTGGACCGCGCCGAAGGCCGAGGAGCAGTTGGTCACGGTCGAGACGGCGGAGGTGAAATACACGTTCACGTCGCACGGCGGCGGCTTGAAGCTCGCGGAACTGAAGCGCTTCCCAAAAATCGTCGGCAACCGCAAGGTCACCGACTCCGCGCGCGTCGTGACGTTGAACACGAAAGCTCCCGTCGCCGCGATGACGCTGCTGGGCGGCGATTTGATTCAGGGCGACGGCCTGTTCACACTCGCGAAGTCGGAGAAAGGCGTGCGCGCGGAGAAACTTCTCCCCACCGGCCTGCGCATCGTGAAGGAGTTCACGCCGGGCACGAACTACCTGATGCAGGTCAGCGTGTGGCTGGAGAACACCAAGGGCGAACCCATCGCCGTGCCGGAGCAGCAATGGGTATTCGCCACGGCCACGCCCATCAACCCGCTGGACAAGGGGCCGTTGATGAAGGTGAGCTGGTTCGGCGCGGGCAAGAGCGACTCGGTCACGGAGGCGTATTTCGAGAACGCCACGCTCGGCTGCTTCCCCGGCACCAAGCGCACCGAACAGGAGGTCGTGGGCAAGTTCGCGTGGGCCGCCGCGCAGAACCAGTTTTTCACGATGGCTGCGGTGCCGAAGCAGGCCGCGGAAAAGCTGGTCACGCGCCGTGTGAGCCTGCCCGCGCACGACCCCGACGACGTGCCCGCCGGCGACACCGCGTTCGCCGCGCCGTTTGGCTTTCAGAGCGCGTTCGCGTATCCGGCCCAGACCATTTATCCCGGCGGCACCAACTCCGTCCACCGCGAATTCACCCTCTACGTCGGCCCGAAGGAATATCAGCGGCTCGCCAAGCTCGGCGTGCAGATGGGCAACGAGCTGGACCTCATCATGGACTACGGCGGGTTTTTTGGATTCTTCGCCAAAGGGCTGCTGCTCTCGATGAATGGCCTGCACAGCTTCGGTCTGCCATACGCGTGGTGCATTATCGCGATCACCGTCATCATCAAGCTCCTCTTCTGGCCGCTCACTGCCATCAGCACCCGCTCGATGAAGCGCATGGCCGAGTTGCAGCCGCAGATGAAGGCCATTCAGGACAAACACAAGGACGATCCCGCCAAGGGCCAGCAGAAGACCATGGAGTTCATGCGCGAGAACAAGGTCAACCCCATGGCCGGCTGCCTCCCGATGCTCGTGCAATTCCCCGTCTTCATCGGCTTCTACACGATGCTCCAAAGCTGCATGGAGCTGCGCGGCGAGTCGTTCCTCTGGGCGCACGACCTCTCGCAGGAGGACACCGTCGCCTACCTGCTCGGCTTCCCCGTCAACCCGCTGCCCATCATCATGGCCGTGACGATGTTCTGGCAGGCCAAGCTCACGCCGCCCTCGCCCGGCATGGATCCGATGCAGCAGAAGATCATGAAATACATGCCCATGATGTTCGTGGTCATCCTCTACCGCTTCAGCGCCGCGCTCACGCTTTACTGGACTGTCCAGAATCTGTTAACCATCCTGCAAACAAAGCTCACGAAGATTCACGACGCGAAGAAAGCCGCCACCACCAACGGCGCACCCGCGAAAGCCGAAGCTGAGAAGCCGAAGAAGAAGTAACCCACGCACATTCATTTTCCTGCCATGCCCAACGAACCCAAAACCATCCTCGCCGAACTCCTCACCCACCTTGGCTTCACCGCCACCATCGAGGAGCGCAAGCTCGACGACGGCGGCCTCTTCCTTGACGTGAAGACCGAGGAGTCGGGCCGCCTCATTGGCCGCGCCGGCCAGACGCTCGGCGACCTCCAATACCTCGCCAACCGCATCGTCTTCAACCAGAACCCCGAGGCCCCGCGCATCACCGTGGACGTGGGCGGCTACCGCGCCCAGGCCAGCGACGCCCTCATCAAGAAGGCCAAGGAAGCTGCCGACAAGGTTCGCAAGTGGGGCGACATCGTCGAGCTGGAGCCGATGAACGCCTACGACCGCCGCGTGGTGCACCAAGCCCTCCGCGAAGACCCGGACATCGAGACCCAGAGCGTCGAAGTCGAGGGCACGGACAAGAAGGCGATGCTGCTGCGGCCCAAACGGAAGGCGTGAGCATGGTCGCCATGGATTTGCCGCGCGTCTTCGAGCTGCCCGACGAAGTCTCCGAATGGGACGACAAGCTCTACTTCACCTTCCTGCAAGACCACCAGTTCGGCTATCAGGCGGTCCTCGATGACTTGAAGGCCCGCGGTCAGGAGCAGTCGGCGGAATACTTGCACTGGATGGAACAGTTCAAGGCCGTCGAGCACTACCTCGCCCGCGACTTCAACCGCCGCTACCACCAAGGATGAACGCATGCCTGACTGGAGTGGCCACATAACGTTGGTCGGTTACAGCAGGCGCGAAATCAACGGAGAAGCTGAGTTAAAATCTCTTGTTCGGATAGCCGAGACGACTTTCAAGACGAAGGATTTTCATTTTTCTCTCGCGGCCGGATCACGTCGCACAGAAGGAGCGCAGTTTAGATTCACGTCTGGATTGCAGAAGTTGAACCAACACAGATGCGTTTCCTTTTACACACGCGATCGCTTTGCCGCAGACATCGACAATCAAGCTTATCGCCGCTCTGGCTACGAATTTCCGCCCTCGTATGTCAGCATTGATGTAATGGAGCAGATGGAGTTGGAGCAATTACTACAACTGGCGATTACTTTGATCGAGTCATTCGATTTGGAATACGTGATTGTCTACGGCGGCAGGGAAAGGGTTGGCGAGTATCAGACTCCCCTTGGGATCGGCCTCGGACTGACCAGAGTGAACTGGATCATGTGCTTCGGTGAGAGCTACTCACGGTTGATAAAACCTCGAGGTTCGGTGACCAAGTTCTTCCGAAATGAGGAGGCTGGCGACAAACGGCACCGGATTCTTGTTAGTGCGGCAACGTTTGCAGCTTATTCCTCATTCAAACAAGAGGAGTTGGACGGGTTGAAAAAGGAGATGGGCCTTGAGCTGTTTCATCGCTTTCCGGTCGAAGTAAATCGCCAAAAATCCATGGCGTGCTGGATTTTCAGCCCCCAATTCTTCATTTGGCTTCTGCCGGTCCTGATGCGTGCCTTGTGGCGGGGCTTGTGTCTGCGCATCACCGGCTGGCGAAAATACCAAGCCCAATCAGTGCCTGACTATTTCCGGTAATTCGGCGTGCGGACGCTTCAGTTCTCGCCAAAGCCCTGCTTCGTCAGCCACCAGATGCCGGCGATCAACCCGACACCCACGACCGACATCACCAGCGCCGTCTCGCAGAAGTAGGTCGCCCCGATCACCACCAGCCCGCCGATCATCGGCACCGGCCGGCCCTGCTTCTTGCCGTAGAGGGCGAAGCCGCTGCCGACCGCTCCCCAGAGCATCGAGGCCCAAAGCGTGTCCACGTTCATCGTCGTCCGCCCAACTGCCGCCACCTCGGGCAGTCCACGCAGTGGTCATTCACCATCCCGACCGCCTGCATCAGCGCGTAGCAAATCGTCGGGCCGACGAACTTGAACCCGCGCTTGAGCAGCGCCTTGCTCATCGCCTCCGCCTCCGCTGTGCGCGGAGGAATGTCCTTCAGGCCCCCGCGCGCGTTCTGGATCGGCTTCCCGCCGACGAACTGCCACAGGAACTTGTCGAAGCTGCCGAACTCCTTTTGCACGGCGAGGAACGCCTGCGCGTTGGCAATCGTCGCCGCCACCTTGAGCCGGTTGCGCACAATGCCGGGGTTGGCGAGCAGTTCCGCCACCTTCTTCGTGTCGTAGCGGGCGATCTTCCGGGCGTCCCACTGGTCGAAGGCCGCGCGGTAGGTCTCGCGCTTCTTGAGGATCGTCTCCCAGCTCAGGCCCGCCTGCGCGCCTTCGAGGTTGAGGAACTCGAAGAGCACCCAGTCGCCATGCACCGGCACGCCCCACTCGCGGTCGTGGTAGGGGATGGACAGCTCCGTCTTCGCCCAAGCGCAGCGGCTCATGCTATTTCTTGGCCGGCTTCACGAGCTTCTCGATGCCGGTGATCAAGTCCTTCGCCGTCGCGTCGAACAGGTCGAACTCCACCTCGCCGAGCTTCTTGCCGTCCGACGCGAGCACGATGAGCGTCGGGTAGCCGTCCACCTTGAACTCCTTGGCCAGCGCCGCGTTGGCTTCCTTGAGCGCGTCGGGCTGCTTCTTTTTGAGCGGGAAATCCAGCTCCATGAGCACGAGCCGCTTCTTCGCGTATTCGGCGAACTCCTTGGTCGCAAACACCTCTTTGTGAAGCCGGATGCAACTGGAGCAGAAGTCCGACCCGGTGAAATCCAGCAAGACCAGCCTGCCCTGAGCCTTGGCCTGCTCCTTGGCCTTGGGCAGATCGGTGAGCCAGGTGAGGTCGGCGGCGAGACCGCTCGGCAGGAGCGCGAGCGTGATGGCGAGGGAGCAAAACAGTTTGCGCATAAGTGGGGCGAACGTAACCGAGGGCCGGCGCGGGCGCAAACCTCTCGTTGGGCTGCCGCGTTGTCGCCCAGGCACGGGCCAGGCAGGCGGAAAAAGCAAAACGCGGGCGGCTGTCACCAGCCGCCCGCGTGCGAAATCTCAGACGCGATTAGTAACGGTCGCCGCCGCGCTCGCGGCGTTCGCCGCCGCGATCCCCGCGATAGCCGCCGCCACCGCCGCCACCGCCACGGTAGCCGCCGCCACCGCCACCGCCACCGCCGCGATAGCCGCCGCCACCGCCGCCCGGCCGCTCTTCACGGGGGCGGGCGATGTTCACGGTGAGGTCGCGGCCGCCGACGTTCTTGCCGTGCATGCCTTCGATGGCCTTCTGGGCCTCCTCGGGCGTGGACATGGTGACGAAGGCGAAGCCACGGGACTTGCCGGTCATGCGGTCGAGCATGAGGTTGACTTCCATGACCGTGCCGAACGCGGCGAAGGCGTCCTGCAGGTCGTTCTCGGTCGTGGCGAACGCGAGGTTGCCGACGAACAGTTTGTTGTTCATTGATGATTTGCTCCTGTCGCTCCTACTGCTCCGACTGTTCCCGACCACCGGGTTTCAAATCATCACTGAACCACGTTCACCTGACGATTCACCAAATCCTGCAACCGGCGCGACCGAATGCGGCAGCCTATATGGGGAAAACCCCGACGTTTGGCAACTGCTTATTTGTTCCATTACCAGCGGGGGAATCCGGGCGCGCGGGCCGCCGGAAACGGCTACTTGGGCAGCCACTTCTCCCAGTTCTTCGCGTAGGCGTCCACGTTCGCCTTGGTGACGGCGATGAGCGGGGTCACGTCCTGCGGGGAGCCGGGGCTTTTCTTGAGGTGCAGCTTGTTGACGAGGTGCTGCACGGCGCGCTGGCCGTAGCCATACACGTCCTGGGCCAGGAGCATTTCCACATGGCCGCTGCGGACGTAGGCAAGCTGCGGCGGGAGGGCGTCCACGGAGACGCACTTGACGGCGCCGGCGGGCCACTTGAGCGCGTTGTCGGTGAAAAGCGGCCAGCCGCCCAGCAAACCCCAGCCGGTGATGTCGGGGTTCGACTGCTGCACTTGCTCGATCTTGGCGACAGCGTCCTGCGGCGTCTCCTTGTGGTAGTAGATGTCGAGAATCCTGATGCCGGGCGAGCGCTTGGCCGCAGCGCGGAAACCGGCGGCGCGCTGCTGGAGGTTTTGCGCGTTGGGATTGCCGTCAATCGCAGCGACCGTGCCCTTGCCGCCCATCAGCTTCGCCAGCTCGACGAAGGTCCGCTCGCCGCACTGAAAGTCATCAATGCCGATGCTCACGAAGCGCCGGCTCGCGGGCGCGTCGCCGGAGAAGGTCACGACCGGCACGCCTTGGCGGTCGGCCTTGTTGATGGCGTCGGTCAGCTTGTTCGCGTCGGAGCAGGAGATGATGACGCCGTCGGTGCCCGCAAGCAGGAGCTGCTCGATGAACTCGGCCTGGCGCTGGGCGTCCTCCTCGTTGGGCGTGCGCCAGTCAATTTTGATTCTGATGCCGTGCTTGGCGCCGAGTTCCTTCGCCATGTCCTCGGCTCCGGCGCGGGCGGCGAGGAAGAACATGTTGCCCTGCGACTTGGCAATCATCCCGAAGGAATAGCTTTTCTGCGCGTGGCCGAGCAACGGGGCGAGAACGGCCAGCAGCGCGACGAGGCGAACGGCGGAATGGAACACGGTTTTCATCGCGCGCAACGTAACGACACGGGCAAGAGGGGGCGACTAAAACTTGCGGGAAGTTGACCGCCGAGGCAGCCAGCCAGGAACTCCGCGGCCCAATCCGGCCAGCGGGCTAAATCTGCTGCACGACCTTCTGGTAGCACTCCGGGCAGATGCCGTGGGTGAACTTGGCCTGCGAGTGCGTCGTGATGTAGGACTCGACCTCGTGCCAGTAGTTCCGGTCGTCGCGGATTTTCTTGCAGTAGCAGCAGATGGGCAGCAGGCCCTGAAGCTGTTTGACGTGATCGAGCGCGGCCTCGAGATCCTTCACGCGCGCGGCCAGCTCGGTCTGGAGGTGCACCACGCGCGCGCCGACCTGGACGCGGGCTTTCAACTCCTCCTGATCGAAGGGCTTGGTGATGTAGTCGTCCGCGCCGGATTCGAGGCCCTGCACGATGTTCGCCTTCCCGCCCCGGATGGTGAGCAGGATCATGTAGAGCGGCGAGAGCTTGAGCTGGTGGCGGGCGCGGCAGCACAGCTCCACGCCGTCCATGCCGGGCATCTGCCAGTCAATCACCGCGAGCCGGGGAGGGTTCTCGACTTGGAGCGCCTGGATGGCCTGCTCGCCGTTGGTGGTGCTCACCACCTCGTATTGCCAGCGGGTCAGCAGGTCTTCGAGGATCCGCCGGACCACCGGGTCATCTTCAACGATCAGGACTTTCATGTGCTTGGGCTGTGAAGCGACGGGAGACTTCCAAGAAGGCCGGGGCGCGTCAAGCAGCGCGTGCGGCAGCGGCGGTGAAACTCCTTTGCACCCCTTCACCCCGCCGCTACAGTCCGCCGCAAATTCACCACCAAGCCATGCCTGACGCTCCCGCTCCCGCTTCGCTCCCGCCGCAAGTCTCCGATGCCGATGTCGCCGCCATTGACGCGATGCGCACGCTCCACGCGCAGCTCCGTGCCGAGGTCGCGAAGGTCATCATCGGCCAGGAGGCGGTCATTGAGGAGCTGCTTATCGCCATTCTCTCACGTGGGCACGCGCTGCTCATGGGTGTGCCCGGTCTCGCCAAAACCACCATGGTCCACGCGCTCGCCGAGGTGATGAATCTTCAGTTCAACCGCATCCAGTTCACACCCGACCTGATGCCCAGCGACATCACCGGCACTGACATCCTCCAGGAGACCGACCAGCCCGGCAAACGTGCCTTCGTCTTCCTGAAAGGCCCGTTGTTCTCAAACATCGTCCTCGCCGACGAAATCAACCGCACGCCGCCCAAGACGCAGTCCGCGCTGCTCGAAGCCATGCAGGAGCACAAGGTCACGGCCAGCGGCAAGGTCTTCAAACTGCCCGAGCCGTTCTTCGTCCTCGCCACGCAGAATCCCATCGAGCAGGAAGGCACCTACCAGCTTCCCGAAGCGCAGCTCGACCGCTTCATGTTCTTCATCCACGTGCATTACCCGAGCATGGAGGAGGAGCGACAGATTGCCCGCGCCACCACCGGAAACGCACCCGCCGCGCTGGAGAAGCTCATCAGCGGCGAGCAGGTTCTCGCGTTCCAGCAGCTCATCCAGCGCGTGCCCGTGCCCGACCACATCTACGACACCGCCGTGGAACTCGTCCGCATGACCCGTCCCGCCGACGAGTCCGCGCCCGCGTGGATCAAGAAGTGGGTCACCTGGGGAGCTGGCCCGCGCGCCGTGCAATACCTCATCCGCGGCGCGAAGGCCCACGCCGTTCTCAACGGCAGCTACCTCGTCCGCATGGAAGACATCGAAGCCGTCGCCCAGCCCGTGCTTACGCACCGCATCCTGACCAACTTCCAAGCGCAGACCGAAGGCGTGACGAGTCCGAAGATTATTGAGCGGCTGTTGGGGGAATTGCGTGGGAAGGAAACGCAACCCGTGATGCGAAATCGATGACAGCGGCCGCGTTTTTCGGCCGCTAAATAGAGGGATGCTCAGTATCAGATACCGCTTGAATGTTCAAGCCGGGCTGAACCAGTTTGGCTGCGGGAGCGTCCCCTAGATTGAGATAAACGAAGCTTCGGAAGAGAGCTTTGCTGTAGTAGGTAGCGTAAAGGTAGTAGTAACGAATTAGCATCACTACGGATAAGCTAAAAAACAGCCCGGCTACTCCAAGCAAACATGTGGTTGCAGTTGCGGAAGCAGGAGTTTGGCTATGGAGGGTCTGCGTGGTCCAAACTGAAATCACCATGTAAGCGAAAGCCATGTGGAACGCGGTAGCGGCGTTCCTTGCAAAACTGTATTGCTGGAACCAACTGTCGAGCGTCCGCGCAAGCTGTGGCGACTTCTCGGCGACGTAAAAATAGGGCAGCCAATAATTGTTGCTTCCGGCGTCCTCGGCCTTCATTTGGAAACGCTCATAAAAAAACTCCCGATACTTCTGGGCAATGTTGCCATCCAAGTCTCGACTCCGCAGATAACTACGAATGATGCTGGCTGTGAGATTGTAGGGTGCGGAAAAAGCCTTCACGAGCCCAACTATCAACTCGACTCTTGTGGGAGCTATCCAGTCAGTCCCGGCGGGCCTTGGTTTGTTGACGCGCCGGGGGTAGAATTTCTTGAGCACTTGCTTCCCAGCAATTGCAAAACAGAGAGAGAGGACTGCAATCCAAGCTACATAGTGCAATGCTTTCGGCCAAATCCCGAGAGCGGCGAGCAGAAAGAGCCACGCAGCAAAGTTGAGCCAGAAAAAGGTGCCCTTGTAAAATTCTCGTTCGCATACAACCCGGTGTCGAGTGTGCTCGCCGGGCACACGGAGGAGTGCCTCGTATGGATAGCCATGCCCCTTTTGTATCAATATCCTGTCGATACACAGACTCGACACACCGGCGATAGCGTGACCAAGCACATACGTGAACACGACAGCCACAATTGTCACGCACGCTTGAGCGAAGGCCGGCGCGTCCTTCGCAGGCGAGAGCCGGGTCAGAAGCGAGTGCATTGGTGCATGGGCACCGAGAAAAGACTTTGCAGCCTCCTCGAACGCGTAGATGCAGGCCAATAGTGTGACCCCGGGAACGAGGTATCCGAATACGTCGTAAACCGTAAACGGCTTTACCGTCCCTGTGAGATCAGAACTTGATTTACCTTCGCTCATGACACTAGCGTCTCTTCAAATCAGGCAGAAGCTAACAGCACGAAGATTGCGTCACAAGGAGCAAACTCCTGAGCCGAAACGTTCCAGTTCGTTTCCTGCACCCAGCGTTGTCTGAACCGATAATGTCCGCCCCCGACACCAAACCCCATTCCTTCCTCGACGCCGGCGTGCTTGCGCAGCTCGCGCACCTGCCGCTGGTGTCGCGCTTCGCGATGGAGGGCAGCGTCTCCGGCCACCACAAAAGCCCGCACCGCGGCTCCAGCGTCGAGTTCGCCGAGTATCGCAGCTACGTGCCGGGCGACGACCTGCGCCGCCTCGACTGGCGCGTGCTGGGCCGCACCGACCGCTACTACATGAAGGAGTTCGAGGCGGACACGAACCTCCGCTGCTGCCTTATCCTCGACGCCAGCGCCTCGATGGCCTTCGCGGGCAAGACCGGCCCGAGCAAGTTCGCCTTCGCCCGCCAGCTCGCCGGCACGCTCGCCTACCTCGCCGTGCAGCAGGGCGACGCCGCCGGCCTCTACTGCGTCGGTGAAAACACTTCGCCTGAACTCCCGCCGCGCCGCAACCCCGCGCACCTCCAGGAAATCCTCAACGCCCTCGAAACCCTCGAACCTCGCGGCCCCACCACCATCCTCCGCGCGCTGCACGACCTCGCCGAGAAAATCCGCCGCCGCGCGCTGGTCATCGTGTTCTCCGACTTCTTCTGCGAGCTGGAGCCGCTGCTGGGCTGCCTGCAACACCTGCGCTTCCAGAAGCACGACCTCGCCGTGTTCCACCTGCTCGACCGGATGGAGATGGAGTTTAAGTTCGACCGTCCGCTGCGCTTCCAGGATTTGGAAAGCCCCTTCAGCCTCGTCACCGAGCCGGCGATGGTGCGCGACGAATACCTCCGCGCCTTCGACGCCCACCGCGCCCGCCTCCGCCAGGCCTGCCTCGAATTCAACGCCGACTACCGCGAGGTCGTCACCGACCAGGAACCCGGCAAGGTGCTGGCGGACTTCCTCACCGAGCGCGCGCATCAAGTCGGGGCGCACTGACGGGAAAAACCGCATTGCTGGCCGCGCCCAAGCCGACTACCTTCCCGCCAACAACGGACAAAGCCATGAGCTACATCGGCACAGTCAAAAACGGCGTGGTCGAACTGCCGCCCGAAGCGAAGCTCCGCGAGGGCGAGCAGGTTCAAGTTTCCCCTCTGGCCGAGCGCAAGCCGATGAACGAGCGCACGCGTCGCTTGCTCGAAATCGCCGCCAAGATGCCGCCGCTCCCCTCCGACTTCGCCGAGCAGCACGACCACTACATCCACGGCACGCCCAAGCGATGAAGCCGGTCTTCGCCGACACCTTCTTCTACTTGGCGATTCTTTGCCCCACGGACGCTCATCACGCCCAGGCAACAGACTGGTCGGCAAGTTATGACGGCGCGTTGCTGACAACCTCTTGGGTGCTGACCGAACTGGCTGATGCCTTTGGAAAAACCACGCAACGGACGGGCTTCGTGCAGTTTTACCAGTCTCTGCTGGATGACCCAAGAATGGAGATTGTCCCTGCCAGCGAGGAGCTTTGGGAGCGTGGGCTGAAGCTCTACTCTTCCCGCCCCGACAAGGACTGGTCACTCACCGACTGCATTTCCTTCGTCGTGATGCAGGAGCGCGGGCTGAAGGACGCGCTGACCGGCGACCATCACTTCGAGCAGGCAGGCTTCAAGGCGCTGCTCACTTAGTCGTGAAACTTTCTCGGACAAACGGTGAATTGAATCGCTATGGCGGACTGCTTCCGGAAGTTGAAGTCGGTTAACCGAGAAGCGAACCGGAGAACGAAACCCAGCTTATGAACTCATACCACGTCAAGGTCGCCGCAGAAGCTTACGCTGCCGCTCTCTTTGCCCACGCAGGGTGCGATGTCTCAGTCCAGTATGGTGCGAATCAGCCCCGTTATGATTTGCTCTCCGTCCGGGGAGACAAGGTCATCAAGGTTTCAGTAAAGGGAAGTCAGGACGGAAGCTGGGGATTGACCCAAAAGTTTATCAAGAATGCCGATTACCAACGCGCGATTGACGATTGGCTGGCTGAACAGGGTCGGCGGTTGCTGTTCTGCTTGATTCAATTCAAGGGTGTCGCATTGGGGGAGTGCCCGCGTGCGTATCTGGCCAAGCCGATTGAAATTGCTCAACGGCTGAGAGCCACTGCGCGCGGCCGCGGGGAAACAATTCTCTACGAGCACAAGGAGTGGACTGCGCGGGCGCATGGTTCAGGCACCATTGATGCGATACCCGAGGCTTGGCGCTTTACCGAGGAACGCCTTAACAGCTTCTTTCAGGACGACGAGGTGGCGTCGTGACTTCCTTCCAATCGGCAATCCCATGACCTTCCTCCAACCCTTCCTCCTCTGGGGCCTGCCGCTGGTCTTGGTGCCGGTCATCATCCACCTCATCAACCGCCTGCGCCACAAGCCGCAGCCGTGGGCGGCGATGATGTTCCTGCTCCAGGCCACGCGCGCGTCCACCAGCCACGCCAAGCTCCGCCAGTGGCTCGTCCTGCTCTTCCGCACGCTCGCCGTCCTCGCGCTCGTGCTCTTCATCGCGCGCCCGCTCGCCGGCGGCTGGCTCGGCTGGACCCTCTCGCCCGCGCCCGATGTCATCATCATCGTGCTCGACCGCTCGGCCAGCATGGAATCGCGCCTCGCCGGGCAGACTGTGACCAAGCGCGAGCAGGCCGTGAAACTCCTCGCCGAGGCCGCGCGCGAATTTCAAGACAAGTCCCACCTCGTCCTGCTCGACTCCGCCACGCGCATCCCGCAGCAGCTCGCGAACGCAAAATCCCTGCTCGAACCCACGCTCACCGGTCCCACCGACACCGCCGCTGACCTGCCAACGCTGCTTCAACTCGCGCACAACTGGCTGGTCGAGAACCGCGCCGGGGCCGCTGAACTCTGGCTCGCCTCCGACCTTCAACGCAGCAACTGGCTCCCCGACGACGAGCGCTGGAAGGCCGTGACCGCCCAGCTCGGCAAGCTCCCGCAAGGCATCCGCGTCCGCCTCCTCGCCTTCGATGATGACCGCGAGCCGAACACCTCCGCCACGCTCGCCGAGGTCTTTCGTCGCGCCCGCCCGGACGGCGCGGAACTCAACCTCGCGCTCGACCTTGCGCGCAACGCCCCGACCGGCAGCAGCCCCGCGCGCTTCCCGCTCGCGCTCACGCTCAACGGCGTTAAGTCACAGACCGAACTCGACATGGACGGCGCAGCGCTCCGCTGGCGGCACAAGGTGGACCTCGGCGCGGCGAAGGGTCTCGGCTGGGGTGCGCTCGAACTCCCCGCCGACGCCAACGCCCGCGACAACGCCGCCTACTTCGTCTTCGGCTCCGACTCCGCCCTCCGCGCCACCGTCGTGAGCGACCAGCCCGCACTCATTCGCAACGCCCAACTCGCCGCGCTTTCGCCCGCCACGCGCCAGCCCGCCGAGGTGCTTGCGCCTGCCGCCTTCGCCGAGCGCACCGGCTCCGACGCCACGCTCCTCGTCTGGCACGCGCCGCTTCCCGACGCCGCCGGGGAGAAGCGTCTGCGTGGCTTCATCGAGGAGGGCGGCGCCGTGCTTTTCCTCCCGCCGGGCAGGGCGACGGGAAAATTCCTCGGCTTCGGCTGGGGCGAAGTGGAGCGCCAAGCATTGCTTGGCGAGCCGAGCGATGCTCGGCGCTCCGCCGCCTTCAAGGTCGCCAAGTGGGAGCAGCAGGAAGGCCCGCTCGCGAAGACCGACGAAGGCCTGAGCCTCCCGCTCGCCGACCTCGACATCACGCGCCGCCAGCCCATCACCGGCGAGACGACCGCGCTCGCGTCCTTCGCCGACGGCTCGCCGCTCCTCACCCGCCGCGCGCTGGGCAAGGGCCAGTTCTTCTTTTGCGCCACAGTCCCGCACGACGACTGGTCCACCCTCGGCGACGGCCCCGTCCTCGTGCCGATGTTGCAACGCCTCCTCCAGACCGGCGCGCGTCGGCTGAATCAGGAGACCATGGTCGCATGCGGCGAACTCAGCGCCCTCGACCGCGCAAAACAATGGACCTCCGCCGACGGCTCCATCGGCAAGAGCATCCTCCTCAACGCCGGAGTCTATCGCGCCGGCGAACGCCTCCTCGCCGTCAACCGCCCGAGCGCCGAAGACGACCGCTCCCTCCTCGAACCCGCCGCCGCGAAGAAGCTCCTCGGCCCGCTCCCCTTGCAACTCCTCCAAGAGCGCACCGTCCGCAGCGACGCGCTCCAAGGGGAAATCTGGCGGCTCTTCCTCATCGGCATGCTGGCCTTCCTCTTCCTCGAAGCGTGGCTGGTGCTGCCGAACAAGAAACCCGCCACCGCCGACCCGTTCGACGTTCCCGCTGTCCGTAGTCGCGACTTGGTGGACGTGGCGTGACTGCGCGCCGTGCCGGCGACTTCCAGTCGCCGTCCATCGTGTGCGGAACTAAGAAGACGGCTTCAAGCTATCCACCCGCAACACGGCGGCTGGAAGCCGCCGGCACGGGAGATGAGCTTGGCTTCACCGTTCCAAATACCGCGCCGCAGTCACCTCTATCCGCCTGCGCAACTCCGCATCACCCGTCATCTCAGCGAGCCGACGCATGAGCGCCGCCGCCGCCTCGGGGCGGCCTTGGTCCGCCAGCTCATCCGCGTGCTGCATCAGGTCAGCGAGCGATTCAGGACGTAGTTTGATGGCCGCACGACAAGCGTCCCAGGCCTCGGACTCCTCGCCGAGATCGAGCAGCCGGAAGCCAAGATGGAGGAACCCGTGCGCATCCATCGGGGCGGTTTCCTCGCGCAGGCGCTCCCGCTTCGCCCACTTCTCCAGCCACTCGACGCGCCGGTGGCCATTGGGGAAGTAGCTGGTCGGCAGCGTGCGCAAGTGGTCGCGATATGCCCCGCGCCGCACGGCCAGCGGCCATGGTTCGCCGGTCTCGATGAGTCCCGCGACCGCCAGCTTTGCCGCGATGGCCTGCGCGATGCGTTGGTGGCCGGCCACGGTGGGATGCACGTGGTCGAGGAACTCGTCATGGCCGGGAATGCCCTGCGGGCTGCGCGCTTCGGTCGCACGGCGCGCATCCACGACCGGTGCCTGCGTCTCCTTGGCAATCTGGTGCTGCAACTCGTAAACCTCCTCGATCATCCGCAGGGGGCAGACATCCAGCTCCTTCGCACGGAGGAAGAGTTCGCGCGCCTCGTTCGTGTGCCCAAGCCGGTCGTGGACGCGCGCCATGCGGAAGGCGAGCAGCGCGTGCTGGTCATCAATTGCAGCGGCTGACTGGTAGTGCGACAGCGCCGCGTTCAAGTCGCGTTTCTCCACCGCAGTCCCGGCATCGAACGCCACCTGCCAGCGCAACTCATCCTGCGCGGACAGCCCGGCGCGATGCTCGGACTTGAACGGCGGGCAGTCGCGGAGATTGGAGCCAAGCGCGACGACCAGCACCGGCACCTTCGCGGCCCGGCACGCGGCGATCATGGCCCGGAACGAGTCGCCGAACTGTGCGGTCACCTGCTCCCGCCACGCGTCGTCGCGGTGATACGACGCGTAACCGGTGGGCTGGTCCAGCCGCGCGCTGACTTCGGCAGGCAGTTGCTCCTTGCCCTGCGGAGACGCGCTCATGGACTGGTCGCGCGTGGGGTGGACGAAAAAGCTTCGTATGAGCGCGATGATGCGCAGCTTGTTCAACCGGTCTTCCCACCAGCGCCGCGCGCCGGAGCGCGACTTCAACGGCTGGTAAGTGCGGTCCTCCAGAAAGTCATTGTGACCCATCGCCAGCACGATGAGGTCGGGCTGGTAGGCCAGGACCTCGCGCACGATGGGTGCGAGCCGGTAGCTCGCGTAGGAGATGCCGCCACAGTTCACCGACTCCACACGCCGGTTGGGATGCGTCGCAGCCAGCTCCAGTTCGAGCCATTTCGGAAAGGAGGTGTCCGCGAGATAGGGATGACCGTAAACCGTGCTGCCGCCAAAGGAGAAAATGCGGAAGCCATTCGTCGGCTTCACCGCCGCGAAATTCTGCGGCTGGAAGAACGGCTCGCGCGACCGGATGACTTGGTATCGGTCGCCCGCGCGCTCGAAAAGGCGGAGCTGGCGGTTGAAGCCCGCGAGCGGGTCCGTGCCACTGGCCGGGGCCGCCACGCCGAACACACGCAGCGCAATCTCCGCGATGACCAGCGGCGACAATCCGACCGCCACCGCCGCGAGCCGGAAGCTCCAGCTGCGCGAGCGGACGGGTCGCGTGCGCAGGTTGGGGGATGACGATGGGGGTTCTGACTCTGGCACGACTGTGAGTTTGAGATGGGATAGCGAAACTCAGTGCAAACGGCGAACCCTTTGTGCAGCGCACGTCGTCGTGCGTCTACGGGGGAAAAGCGGCGGTGAACGCGCCGCAGTCCAGACGCTTCGCGAAGCTCGTGGACCACACACACTCGCACCAGCGTTTGGACTGATACGGTTTCCGGAGTTAATCACCAGCGCGGGAAGCGGTCTGCGGTGGCTTCAGCACCGCTTTTCGGCGGCTTGTATTCGATCCCGATAGCTACATCACCTCCGCCAGCTCCACCAGCCGGCTGCGCTCGTTCACGGATTTGGCGGCGGCGGCGATGATGGCGGTGACTTCGAGGATTTCCTGGTGCGGCACCGGCTCGACGCGGGTCTCGGCCATTTTCAGGAAGGTGTGGGCCATGCGGAAGATTTGATAGTGGTGGCCAAACCAGTAATTGCCATCAATGGCGGGTGTCCACTCGTGGGTCTTCTTGGCGAAGTGCGCGCTGGTGCTGCAATAGGTGGGCGTCACGTCGGGCCGGCCATACCAGACCTCGGCAGGCATGCGGTCGTCGTAGGTGATGAGGGCGTGGCAGGTGGCTTCGCGCGCATACATGGAGACGGCTTTCACGCCCGCGCCGCAGAGGGTCATGCACATCCAGACGGGGTGCTGCCCGTAGATGAACCAGCTCTGGTAGCTGAAGCCGCCGCCCTGGCTGGCGACGACGTATTGGAGGGAGCCGAAGTCGCCGCTGGCCTTCATGCGGAGGGCTTCCTCGGTGCCCCATTGGTGGCGGTAGAGGCTGGAGGACATGATGGGGGCCTTGTGCTTGCGGGCGAATTCGAGGATGCGCCGCGTCTCGATGACGGTGCCGCCGATGGGCTTGTCGCAGAAGGTGGGCAGGCCCTTGGCGAGGCCGGGGGCGCACAGCTCGAAGTGGTCTTCGCCGCGCCCGCTGGCGTCGCCGACCCAGACGGCGTCGCAGTTCTTCACCAGCTCGTCGAGGGTGCGGGCGACTTGGACGCCGGGGAAGCAGTCGGCGAACATCTGCGCGCTGGCGGGGTCGGCATCGTAGTAGCAGGAGATGACGGTGTTGTCGAAGGGGAGCTTGGCGAAGTCTTCCTTGGGGTTGCGGAAGTGGGATTTGAAGAGGTCCACGGGGCCTTTGCTGAGATGCTTCTCAATCATCTTCAGGTCCATGGTGGGGTGGAAGCCGTGCGCGAAGTGGAAGGTGTGGCCGTTGGTCTTCTGCGGCTTGCCGCCGATGCTGGAGGAGATGACGCCGATGCGCATGGGCTTGGCCGGGCCGTAGGTGGTGAGCGGCCCGGTGGCGGCGGACGCGGCTGCGGCGAGGACGGTGGAGCCGGCGGCGGCGAGAAAATCGCGGCGGGAGGTGGAGGACGGTGAATGCATGGCGGGAGCATTTCGGAGCGAGGGAGAATTGCAAGCGTGCGGAGCGCAGGTGTCCAACCTGCGCGTTGCAGCCGAAGCCCGACACGCAGGTTGGACACCTGCGCTCCCACCGCGCTTGCCAGCGCGGAAGTTCACTCCTACTTTTCCGCGCCTATGGAAAATGTCGTCATCATCGGGTCGGGCTGCGCGGGTTGGACGGCGGCGCTCTACACGGCGCGCGCGAGCTTGAATCCCATCGTCGTCACCGGCGCGACGCCCGGCGGGCTGCTCACCACCACGAGCATCGTGGAGAACTTTCCCGGCTTCCCCGAGGGCGTGGATGGCACTGAGCTGATGATGAAGATGCAGGCGCAGGCCGAGCGGTTCGGCGCGCGCGTGCAGTTCGGCGCGACGGTCGAGGCGGTGGACTTGGGCAAGCGCCCGTTCGTCGTGAACATTGATGGCGAGAAGGTGGAGACCAAGACCATCATCATCGCCACTGGCGCGGGTCACAAACACCTCGACGTGCCCGGCGAAGACTTGCTGGAGAAGAAAGGCGTGACCTACTGCGCGACGTGCGACGGTGCGCTGCCGATGTTCCGCAACCAGCCGCTGGTCGTCGTGGGCGGCGGCGACTCCGCATGCGAGGAGGCGACCTATCTCACGCGCTTCGCCTCGACGGTGTATCTCGTGCATCGCCGCGATTCGCTCCGCGCCTCGAAGGTCATGGCCGAGCGCGCGTTGTCGAATCCGAAAATCAAGCCGGTGTGGGACTCGGTCGTGACCGAGGTGCTCGACGTGTCGGCGGGCAAGGTCACGGGCGTGAAGCTCAAGAACACCAAGACCGGCGCGGAGAGCCTGCTGCCCTGCGCGGGGGTGTTCGTCGCCATCGGACACTACCCGAACACGCAGCTCTTCAAGGGCCAGATCGCGCTCGACGAGAACGGCTACGTGGTGCGCGCGAAGGGTTCGCAGACGACGGTCGAGGGCGTGTTCGTCGCGGGCGACTGCTCGGACCATGTGTATCGCCAGGCCATCACGGCGGCGGGCATGGGCTGCGCGGCGGCGATTGACGCCGAGCGGTATCTCGGCTCACTAAACCAGTGAGGCACGCATGACGCCGGCCCAGCGCGAAGCCATCCTCGCCGAGGTCAAAGGCGGAAACAAAATCACGGCCATCAAGCTGTGCCGCGAGGCGACCGGGCTGGGCTTGGCGGAGGCGAAGGACTTCGTGGAGCGGCTGGAGACTTCTCCGGAGGCACTACTTTCGCCCGCGCCGGAAGGTGGCGCTTTGTCGCCCGTTGCGGACTTGCTGTTCGCAGGCCGGAAGATTGACGCCATCAAACTCTATCGCGAGCAGATGCAACCGGGCGCCGGGCTGAAGGAATCGAAGGAGGCGGTGGAGCAACTCGAAGCCGGGCTGCGCACACAGCATCCGGAGAAGTTCACAGCGCACGCGAAGTCAGGATGCACGGCAGTCCTGGCTTTACTGGCGGTGCTCATTGTCGTGCTGGTCTGGTTTCGCTTTTGACATGACGCCCACCGAACTTGCCGAGCGCCTTGCCGCCCCGAACCCGCCGCGTCTGCTGGATGTGCGGCAACCAGACGAGTTCGCCATCGTGGCGCTGCCGGGCGCGAAGCTGATTCCGCTGAACGAGCTGCCGGAGCGCGTCGGCGAGCTGGCGGGCTGGCGCGAGCAGGAGGTAGTCGTTTATTGCCACCACGGGATGCGCAGCGCGCACGCGATTGGCTGGCTGCGGCATCAGGGTTTCACCAATTTGCACAACCTGACCGGGGGCATTGACCGCTGGTCGGTGGAGGTGGATGCGAATTCGCCGCGCTATTGAGTCGTCTGCCAACGGTCCCGGAAAGGACGCAGACGTAGTTTCAGCTTCTTTTCGGGCGGCGTTGCTTTAGAAAAAGCCCATGAACGAACGGCGGGCGCGAATTCGTCGCGCAACCAAAGAGACACAAATCAGTCTCGACCTAAATGTGGATGGCACCGGGAAGTCCGCCATCCGCACGGGCGTGCCGTTCTTCGACCACATGCTGACGCTGTTCGCGAAGCACGCGGTCATGGACCTCAAGCTGCGCTGCAAGGGTGACCTCGACGTGGACGCGCACCATACGGTGGAGGATTGCGGCATCGCGCTGGGGCAGGCGTTCGTGCAGGCGCTGGGCGACAAGAAGGGCATCCGCCGTTACGGAACGGGCTTCGACCCGAGGAATCCGTTCACCGGCGAGGCGTTCGTGCCGATGGACGAATGTCTGGCGCGTTGCGTGATTGACTTCAGCGGGCGGCCATACCTCGTATGGCGCGGGATGGATGATTTGTCGCAGAAGAAGATTTCCAAGTCGGAGCGGACGCAGGACATGTCGAGCGCGTTTCGATTTGGATTGGCGCGGGAGTTTTTCCAGGGCTTTGCGAACGAGGCGCGGTGCAATCTGCATTTGGAACTGCTTTACGGGGGCGAGCCGCACCATGTCGTGGAGGGGCTGTTCAAGGCCTTCGCGAAGGCGACGGACTTCGCCTGCCAGCGTGACCCGCGAATTGCCGGTCAGATTCCGAGCACGAAAGGCAAACTGTAGCCGCGATGCCGCAGCCGATTGACCATAAGACCGCGCTCGACGTGCAACTGGTGGCCGCCTCCCAGGCCGGCGACATGCTGGCGTTCGAGGAGCTGGTCGCGCGGCATCGCGACAAGATTTACGCGCGCGCGTTCAGCATGATGCGCAACGAGGAGGAGGCGATTGACCTCGCGCAGGAGGCGTGGGTCAAGGCGTGGCAACGGCTCAAGCAGTTTCAGGGTGATTCCAGCTTCGCCACCTGGATGACGCGCATCGTCATCAACCTCTGCCTGGACCAGCTCCGGCGGCAGAAACGGACGCGCGCGGAGTCCATCGAACAACTGGATGAAGAGCTGGGAGGGGTCGAACGTCAGATGCCGGTAGTTGCGACAAATCCGTCGGAAGGGCTGGAACGCTCCGAGTTGCGGAAGCGAATTGATAAGGCGATGAACCAGCTCTCCTACGAGCACCGCACCGTGCTGATTCTGCATGAATTCGAAGAGATGGAATACAAGCAGATCGCGAAGGTGATGAACTGCTCGATTGGCACGGTGATGTCCCGGCTCTTTTACGCGCGGCGGCGCTTGGCGTCGTTGTTGCAAAGTTTGAAGAAAGAACAGCAAAGTTGAGAAAGTGAAGGCAGTTATGAACACGGAATTGAAGTTGCAGGCTCTGGTGGATGGCGAACTCGACGCCCGCGAAGTGCGGGAAGTTGAGGCCCTCCTCGCGCAGGACGCCCAAAGCGCCGCGCTGATGCAGGAGCTTAAGTGGACCAAGGGCGCCCTCGTGGGCAATGACGCCGAGCTGGCGCTGCCCGAGACCCGCGAGTTTTTCTGGAGCAAGATTGAGCGCACCATTGCGATCGAGGAAAAGAAGGCCGCTGCGACCGCCCCCGCCGAGCGCTCTTGGTGGCTCAAGCTGCTCTATCCGGCCACGGGCTTGGCCGCGATGGTCGCCGTCATGTTCGTCGTCAGCGGTGGCCGCTCCACCGACGGGGCCGACAGCGAGAGCGTGCCCGAGGACGTGAACGCCGTCAGCTTCCGCTCTGAGTCGGAGCAGATGTCCGTGGTCTATGTGGCCGACGAAAACGGCAACTTCAGCCCCGTCAGCGAGGAAGTGAAAAATGCGCCAGAAGCCGACAAGTAAACCGTCGCGCTGGCACTTCCTTGTCCTGCTGTTGGGATTGGGGTGGGGGTTGCTCCAAGTCGTCGCCGCTTCGGTGCCGGTGGAGACCCGCGTCCAAGCCGTCCTTGTCTGGGGAACGGATGAAGCCAAACCCACGGGCAAGACCCTCAAGGAGGTGGACGCCAAGCTCCGCGAGAAGCTTGGCAAAATCTTCAAGTGGCAGAACTACTTCGAGGTCAACCGCAAGACCGCTGGAGTCACCGCCAGCAAGCCGCAGACGGTCAAGTTGAGCGAGGAGTGCTCCGTGGACATCAAAATCCTCCCGGAAAACATGGCCGAGGTGAAACTCATCGGCAAAGGCAAGACCATCGTCACCCGCCGTCATTCCCTCGCCAAGCCCGACGCCCTCGTCCTCGCCGGTGACGACAAGAACAACACCGCGTGGTTCGTGGTGTTGAACTTCAACTGAGCCGCCCTCATTCCGGTTCGCTTGGAGGAGTTTCGCTCCCCGTTTCCCGTGCTGCCTCCCTTGGCTGAAGGCAGCGAGCGAACCGTGAATGCGCCTGGCATAGGCGCTCCCCAATCCCTTGAACCCGATGGTGCTGAAGCACCCAACTAATGGTGGTTTCACGGGCGGATTTGCCCGCAAATAAGCATTGTCGGCAACGGGTGTTTCCGATAGTTTTCTGGCCGTCTCGAAGTCAGGTTGACGCGCCGTTTTCAAGCCGTGTTTTCCCGGTGAGTTTGCCGCAGTTTGCGACGCCATTTTACTGAACAATGTCCGCCGAATCCCAGACCTACGACGCCTCAAAACTCAGCCAGCTCAAGGGCCTCGAAGCCGTCCGCAAGAAGCCCGGCATGTATATCGGCGGCACTGACGAACGCGCGCTGCATCACTGCGTCTCCGAGGTGCTGGACAACTCCGTGGACGAGCATCTGGCCGGGCATTGCGACCGGATTGATGTGACGCTGCATCTCGACGGCTCCATCTCCATCCGCGACAATGGGCGCGGCATCCCGGTGGACATCAACAAGGACAGCGGCCTGCCCGGCGTGGAACTGGTGCTCACGACGCTGCACTCGGGTGGCAAATACGGGCAGGGCGGCTACAAGTTCTCCGGTGGCACGCACGGCGTCGGGGCGAAGTGCGTGAACGCGGTGAGCGAATGGTTTGAAGTCGAGGTGTCGCGCGGTGGAGAAGTGCATCACATGGAGTTCGAGCGCGGGAAGACAATGAAGAAGCTCGAAGTCATCGGCAAAGCCAAGGGCACCGGCACGTTCATCACCTTCAAGCCGGACGCGGAAATCTTCCGCGACACGACGGAGTTCAAGACCGAGATCATTTCCCAGCGGCTGCGCGAACTGGCGTTTCTGAACAGCGGGCTGGAAATCTCCTTCCTCGACGAGCGCAAGCAGAGCGGGAACACCGAGCGCGAGGTGTATTATTACAAGGACGGGGTCGTGGAGTTCGTGAAGCAGCTCAACAAGAGCAAGGCCGCGCTGCATCCCAAGCCGATTGCGTTCAACAAGGAAACCAAGCAGAAGAACGAGGACAAGGAAATCGAGGTCCATGTCGAGGTCGTGCTGCAATACAACGACAGCTACAACGACCAGGTTCTCTGCTACACCAACACGATTCACAACCCCGACGGCGGCGCGCATCTCACCGGCTTCCGCAGCGCGGTCACGCGGGCCATCAATCAATACGCGAAGTCCAACGAGCTGCTGAAGGACAAGGATCCGCAGATCACCGGTGACGACGTGCGCGAGGGTCTCACCGCCGTCATCTCGGTGAAGCACAGTGACCCCAAATTCGAGTCGCAGACGAAGGTGAAGCTCCTCTCGCCCGAGGTGGACGGCATCGTCGGCTCGGTGACGTATGAGGGGTTGATGACTTACTTCGATGCGAATCCGCCGGTGGCAAAGCGCATTGTGGACAAGGCGCTGAACGCCGCCCGCGCCCGCGAGGCCGCGCGCAAGGCCCGCGAGGCGGTGCGCAAGACGGCGCTCACCGGCGGCGGACTGCCCGGCAAACTGGCGGACTGTTCGGATCGCGATCCGGTGAACACGGAGCTTTACATCGTCGAGGGCGACTCGGCCGGTGGCTCCGCCAAGCAGGGCCGCGACCGGAAGTTCCAGGCGATTCTCCCGATTCGCGGCAAGCTCATCAACGTGGAGAAGGCGCGCTTGGACAAGGTGCTTCAGAACAATGAAATCCGGACGATGATCACCGCCATCGGCACGGGCATCGGCGATGGCGAGGGAGAGGGGGCGTTCGACCTGAACAAGCTCCGCTACCACAAAATCATCATCATGACGGACGCCGACGTGGATGGGTCGCACATCCGCACGTTGCTGCTGACATTTTTTTACCGGCAGATGACGCAGCTAGTGAAGCAGGGCTTCGTCTATATCGCGCAGCCGCCGCTTTATTCCGTCACGCGGAAGAAGCGCACGGACTACGTGGACGACGACGCGCAGCTTAACCGCATCCTTTTGCAAAACGGCACGGAGGAAGTGCGGTTGAAAAATCTTGCCGATGGCCGCGAGTTCACTCCGAAACAGTTGGAGGAAATCCTCACGTTGCTGGAGTCGCTGGACAAATACGCGACGTTCATCCGGCGGCAGGGTGGTGACTTCGCGGACTACGTCGAGAAGCGCGACGCGGACCACGCGTTCCCGGTCTATCTCATCAAGGTGCGCGAGGGGAACGATGAGACGGTTCACTACTTTGAAAACCTCGCCGCGGTGGAGCAGTTCAAGACCGAGAATCCCGACCTCTACGGCGAGGGCGAGGCGCGCGAGCTGGCGGAGAAGGCGCGCAAGCAGTCGCGTCGTGCGGTGGGCGTGGACTTGCACCTGGAGAGCAAGGCCATCGGCGAGTTGCTCACCAGGCTCCAGAAGAAAGGCCTGGCCGTGGACCACTACGCTGCCCAGGACGCGCCGCTGTTCGAATTGACCGAGGGCGAGGGAGAGCGCGCGACGGTCAAATCACTCTTTTCCATTCCCGAAATCCTCGAGGGCGTGAAGGCCGTCGGCAAGAAGGGCATGCAGATTTACCGCTTCAAGGGGCTGGGGGAAATGGACGCGAAGGAGCTTTTCGAGACCACGATGAACCCGACCAAGCGCAAGCTCCTGCGCATTGACCTCACCGACGCCGTCGAGGCCGAGGAGATGTTCGTCCGCCTCATGGGCGACGAGGTTGAGCCACGTCGGCAGTTCATCGAGGACAACGCCTTGAATGTGCGCAATCTGGACGTTTGAAAAAGAATTTGACGAGTGTAGTCACGCGTGACTACATTGCCGCCATGAAGTCGAAAACACGCATCACCAAATTCCCAGAAGCCAAATCGGAGCCGATGGAGCTTCGCGAAACCATGGCGCTGCCGGGTGTGGGGCTTTCCATCCCGGTGCGCGCGGCCAAGGCCCGGCTCTCGGCACTGCTCGAGTTGGTGGCGGGTGGCCAGCAGGTCACCATCACCAGCGATGGCGTGCCGAAGGCGGTTCTGTCGCCCGTCGCCAAGCACGAGCAGCGCAAGGTGTTCACCGGCACTTGGGAGCACCTTAAAAAAATGCCGCCGTGGCGGGGCGGGCCGACGGCGGAGGAACTCATCCGCGAAGACCGCGATGGGCGGGGCTGGTAGCTCATGTATCTCGACTCCTGCATCTTCGTGAAACTGCTCGTGGCCGAGCCGGACAGCGAACTGTTCGTGCGCTCACTGGAAGGCCAGCCGCTCGTCACCTCCGAACTCGCGCTGACCGAGGTTTTCTCGGCGTTGCTCGCCCGTGAGCGCGCCGGGAAAATCGGTCTGCCCGACCGGCGACGTGCGTGGGCCGAGCTCGATACGCGCATCGCGGCCGGGGAGATTCGCATCGAGCCGTTGAACCCCACCGTGCAGCGGAAAGCCCGGCATCTGCTCGAGCACTGTCACCCCAAAGTGCCGCTCCGCACCCTCGACGCCTTCCACCTCGCCACGGCGGAGTTGTGCCATGATTTTCCGCTAGTCACGACCGATGGCCGTTTGCGCGACGCCGCGAAGCTGCTCGGCCACGACGTGTTTCCAGCGGACAGTGCCGCCACTTGATTTCCCCTCATGCCTGAAGAAACTCCCCCCCCTCCCCCGCCCGCGCAGCCGACCGGCTCCGCCTACACGCAAGGCGAGAAGATCACCAAGATCAACGTCGCCGACGAGATTAAGAACTCGTTCCTCGACTACTCGATGTCGGTCATCATCTCGCGCGCATTGCCCGACGTGCGCGACGGCCTCAAGCCTTCCCAGCGCCGCATCCTCTACGCGATGCACGAGTTGTCGCTCTTTCCTGGGCGCAAGCACTACAAGTGCGCCAAGATCTGTGGTGACACCTCCGGCAACTACCACCCGCACGGCGAGGCGGTGATTTACCCCACGCTCGTCCACATGGCCCAGCCGTGGGTGATGCGCGAGAAACTCGTGGACGGCAAAGGCAACTTCGGCTCCGTCGAGGCCGACCCGCCCGCCGCGATGCGTTACACCGAGGCCCGGCTGACGCACCTAGGCGCGGCGCTCATGCAGGACATGGACCGGGACACGGTGGACTTCGTCCCGAACTACGACGAGCGCATGACGGAGCCGACGGTCTTCCCGGCGGCGTTTCCCAATCTGCTCGTCAACGGCGGCACCGGCATCGCGGTCGGCATGGCCACGAACATGCCGCCGCACAACCTCGGCGAAGTCATTGACGGCATCTGCGCGCAGATTGATGACCCGACCATCTCCATCCCGGGCCTGATGAAGTTCATCAAAGGCCCCGACTTCCCGACCGGCGGCTTCATCTGCGGCATCGAGGGCATCAAGAACTATTTCGAGACCGGGCGCGGCTCCATCAAGCTGCGCGGCAAGATCGGCAGCGAGGAGCTCAAGGGCAACCGCGAGCAGCTCGTCATCACGGAAATTCCCTTCAACGTGAACCGCGCGGCGCTCGAATCGAGCATCGCCGACCTCGTGAACCAGAAGGTCATCACGGACATCTCCGCGATGCGCAACGAGTCCGACGAGCACTGCCGCCTCGTCATCGAGCTGAAGCGCGACGCCCTGCCCAAGGTCGTCATCAACAATCTTTTCCAGCACACCCAGCTCGAGATTTCCTTCAGCGTCAACGCCCTCGCCATTGACCACGGCAAGCCCAAGACGCTGAATCTCAAGCAGCTCATCTCCGCCTACATTGACCATCGCCGCGAGGTCATCCTGCGCCGCACGCGCTTCGAGCTGAAGAAGGCCGAGGAGCGCGCCGAACTGCTCGAAGGCTACCTCGTTGCGCTCGCGAACCTCGACGAGTTCATTCACATCATCCGCAGCAGCGACAACAAGGAGGAAGCCCGCGTGAAGCTGCTCGCCTACGAGTGGACCCGCGAGCAAGTCGAGCGCTGGGGCATCCTCATCCGCCACGAAAGCCAGCTCACGGAAGGTCGTTTCGCGCTCAGCGAGCGTCAGGTGGACGCCATTCTTGAGCTTCGCCTCTACCAGCTCACGGGACTCGAAATCGACAAGGTCGAGGCCGAATACAAGGCGCTCCTCGAAGTCATCAAGGACCTGCTCGACATCCTCGCCAAGGAGTCGCGCGTCATGGCCATCATCAAGGGCGAGCTGAAGACCATTAAGGAAAAGCACGCCACGCCGCGCATGACTCAAATCGTGCCCGACGAGGGCGAGATCGCCATCGAAGACCTCATCGCCAACGAGGGCGTCATCATCACGCTCACCCACGCCGGCCTCATCAAGCGCACCGCCGTCTCCGCCTACCGCGCCCAGCGGCGCGGCGGCAAGGGCGTCATCGGCATGACCACGCGCGAGGCGGACACGCCGGAGGAGAGCGACTTCATCGAGCATCTCTTCACCGCCAGCACGCACGACTATCTCATGTTCTTCACGAACACGGGCCGAGTGTATGTCGAGCGCGTGCACGAGATTCCCGACATGGGCCGCGCCTCGAAGGGCCGCAGCATCGCGAACCTCCTTGAGTTGAAGGCCGACGAAAAAGTCGCCGCCCTCATCCGCATCCTGTCCAAGACCGACGCGAACAAGGAGGACGTGACCTGGCAGCAGCCCGGTGAGCTGTTCTTCGCCACGCAGCAAGGCACGGTGAAGAAGACCACCCTCAACGAGTTCGGCAACGTCCGCAAAGGTGGCATCATCGCCATCACCATTGACGAGGGCGACACGCTGATTGACGTGAAGCAGACGCGCGGCAGCGCGCCGGGCGGCGACGATGGCGACGACGTGATCCTCATCACCAAGGACGGCATGAGCATCCGCTTCAGCGAGTCCGACGTGCGCAGCATGGGCCGCAGCGCCGGCGGCGTGAAGGGCATCACCTTGGAAAAGGGCGACGAGGTCGTGGCGCTCGCGGTGGTGGTGCCGGACGCGGCGTTGCTGGTGGCCGGCGAGAACGGCATCGGCAAGCGCACTTCCTTCGACGAGTATCTGGTGCAGGGCGAGAGCGGCACCCGCAAGCAGTCGCGCGGCGGCAAGGGCCGCATCACCATGAAGGTCGGCGACAAGACCGGCGGCGTGGTGGGCGCGCTCACCGTGCGGGATGCCGACGAGATCATGCTCATCACCAGCGGCGGCCAGATGGTCCGCATCCCCGTGCAGGGCATCCGCGAGGCGGGCCGCAACACGATGGGCGTGAAGCTCGTGAACCTCGACCCCGGCGACAAGCTCCAGGCCATCGCCCCCGTCATCAGCGAGGAGCGCGGCGAGGAAGCGCCGGCCGCATAGCGCAGCCCCGCCTGCTTCGCCGGGTGGTGATGAGCGTTGCACTGCTGGCCGCGGCGCACCTTTTTCATTCTCTCAGTTTCTTCCGCCGACTAGCCTGCGCGCGTGTTGCCGGAACGAAAATGGGAAGCTGAACCGCTGCTGCGCTTCGTCGCGGGGGTGTGCTTCTGCCTTTCCATCGGAGCGTTGGCGTCCAGCGCGGTGCTGCCCAAGGCCGCCTTCGCCACGCAGGAGGGCAAGTTCTTCCTGTTCGTGACCAACTCGCTGGTGCTGCACGGCGGCACGCTGCTGCTGGTGGCGGTCCTGCTGCGCCAGCATGGCATCGGGTGGTGTGAGGGCTTCGGATTCCGGCGGGAAGGCATCGTCCGCACACTGGGGCTGGCGCTGGCCGGCGTGCTGGTCGCCCTGCCGGTGGCGCTGGCGCTCCAGCAGCTCTCCGCGATGGGCATGAAGAGCGTGAGCGTGCAGCCCGAGGTGCAGGTGGTCGTGCAGACCTTGCAGGAGACGCAGACCCTGCAACAGCGCGTGTTCTTCGCGTTCGTCGCCATCCTCGGCGCGCCGGTGGTCGAGGAAATCCTCTTTCGTGGCATCCTCTATCCCGCCGTCAAGCAGCGCGGCTGGCCGCAGATGGCGCTCTGGGGCACGTCGCTGCTCTTCGCGCTCACGCACGCGAACACGGCGACCTTCCTCCCGCTGACCTTTCTCGCGATGGTGCTGGTGTTCCTCTACGAGCGCACCGGCAACCTGCTTGCGCCCATCCTGACGCACAGCCTGTTCAACGCGGCGAACTACTGCGCCCTCGTCTTCCAGGGCGAGCTGAGGCAGTTCTTCAAGCTGCCATCGTGAAAGAGTTCGACCTCATCGCCCGGCTCAAGGCCACGCTGCCCACGCATGATTCCGTGCTGGCCGGCGCGGGCGATGACTGCGCGGTGCTCGACCTCGGCCTGCCGCATCACCTGCTGCTCTTCAAGACCGATGCCGTGGTCGAGGGCGTTCACTTCTCCGCCGACGCACCGCCGGAAAAGGTCGGGCACAAGGCGCTCGCCCGCTGCCTCAGCGACGTCGCCGCGATGGCTGGCACGCCCACGCACGCCGTCGTCACGCTCGCGCTGCCGCAGGAGTTCGACCTCGCACGCGTCGAGACCATCTACGCCGGCATGAACGCGCTCGCACGGAAGCACGGCATCGCCATCGTCGGCGGCGAGACCACCACGAACCCCGGGCGGCTGCTGCTCTCCATCGCGCTGCTCGGCACCGTGCCGCGCAGCCGGCAGGTGCTCCGCTCCGGCGCGAAGGTCGGTGACGCCATCTTTGTCACCGGCACGCTGGGCGGTTCGCTGGCGGGGCGGCACCTCGACTTCGAGCCGCGATTGGCCGAGGCGCGCTGGCTGGCCGAGCGCTTCACCGTCCACGCGATGATTGACCTGAGCGACGGCCTGGCCGGCGACCTGCGGCACATCCTCGATGCCAGCGGTGTCGGCGCGGAACTGCTGTCGAGCGCCGTTCCTGTCAGCCGCGCCGCAAAACTCCAGGCCCGGGCGGAGTCCTCCGCCAAGCCGCCGCTGCTCGCCGCGTTGACCGACGGCGAGGATTTTGAGCTGCTCTTCACCGTCGCCAGCCGGACCGCCGTGCCGCTGCTGGACGCGTGGAAGGCGCAGTTCCCCGACGTGAAGCTCTCGTGCGTCGGCAAGATCACTGCCGCCTCCGGCCTGCGCCTCCGCGACGAGCGCGGCCTGCGGGAGTTCAACCTGCGCGGCTACGAGCACTTCACCAGTTGAAGGAAATCGTCACCAATTCGCCGGAGGAAACCGCCGCGCTGGGCGAGGCGTGGGCGCGGGAGGCCGCCCCCGGCTGGACGCTCGCGCTCTGCGGCGACCTCGGCGCGGGCAAGACACAGCTCGTGAAGGGCCTTGCGCGCGGGCTGGGCTTCACGGGCCGCGTCGCCTCGCCGACCTTTGCGCTCGTCAACGAATACACCGGCGGAAGCCTGCCGCTCTTCCACCTCGACCTCTACCGCCTCGACACCCGCGCGCAAATCGTTGGTGCCGGGCTGGACGAATACTTCTTCACCCCGCGCGGCGTGACGGTGGTGGAATGGGCGGAGCGCTGGTGGGATGAAGTTCAAAGTTCAAAGTTCAAAGTTCAAAGCCCCGGTGGACGGTTGCGCTGGGTGAAGTTCACTTCCGAAAGCGAGACGCGGCGGCGCATCGAGTATGAAGATTTTGGCGCTTGAATTCTCCTCCGCGCGGCGTGGCGTGGCGGTCGTCGAGGCCGTGCCGGCTGCCACCGACGGCGATTGCAAATCGCCGGCACAGGACGCGCGCGTGCTCGGCCTCGCCGAGGCGGAAGGCATCACGCCGGGGCCGTTCGAGCTGGTTGAGTCGGCATTGCGCGCGGCTGGTCTTGAGCGCGGGCAAGTCGAGTGCATCGCTGTTGGGCTGGGGCCTGGCTCTTACACCGGCGTGCGTTCGGCCATCGCGGTTGCGCAAGGCTGGCAGCTTGCCTTGGGAGTGAAGCTGCTCGGCATCAGCAGCGCGGAAGTGCTGGCGGCCACGGCGCGGTCGGCTGGGCTGACCGGACGCGTCGCGGTGGCGATTGATGCGCTGCGGGGCGAGTTCTACTCGGCCAGCTACGAACTCACGGCCGAGGGATGGAACGAGGCGGCTCCGCTGCGACTGCTTAAACGCGAGGCCGTCGAAGCGCTTGCAGTGGGCGGCGAATTGCTCGTCAGCCCGGACGCGAAGTGTCCGTTCGCCGGAGCCAGATTGCTCTCGCCTGCCGCTGGCGAACTCGGACGGCTGGCCTCCCAGCGCAGCGACTTCCAACCGGGCGAGAAGCTGGAGCCGATTTACCTGCGCGAGACGACGTTCGTAAAAACCCCGCCGCCGAGGCACTACTGAAGGAGCGCGGACTTCAGTCCGCTTCACTATCCGACCTCGGCGCATGTTGAGCAGGCTGGATACGCGCCGCCTCCCCACGTTGAACCCGAACCCCGAAGCCCCCGGCGTAGTGGGGCTGTCCGCCCCACTTTGGCAGTGTGACCTCCAGCTTTGGGATTCGGGTTGAACCCGGATTACTTTCCCTCCAGCGCCTCCACCTCGCCCAACACTCGCGCCAGCAACGCCACCGCCGCCGTGTCGCAGCGCAGCACGAGGCGGCCGAGGGTGATGGGCTGCACGCCGTTCTCCACCAGCGCCGCGATTTCCTCCGGCGTGAAATCCCCTTCCGGGCCGACCCACACGGCGAGCGTGGCGGGCCGGCGCTTCTTGCGGGCGTGAAATTCCTCGAACACCAAGCGCAGCGGTCGCGCGCCGGGATGCAGCGACGCGACGAGGGCGAGGTCGAAGCGCTCGTTGCGCCGCAGTTGCTCCGCGAAGGTCACGGGCGGCTCGATGCGCGGAAGCCAGGGGTTGCCGCATTGCTTCACGGCTTCGAGCGCGGTGGTGCGCCATTTCTCCAGCTTGCTCGCGGCGTGGTCCTCGTCGGGGCGGGAGATGGTGTGCTCGGTGAGCAGTGGCACGATGCGCGCCGCGCCCAGCTCGGTGGCCTTCTCGACGATGGTGTCCATGAGCCGGCCCTTGGGCAACGCCTGGAGGAGCGTCACCGCACAGGGCAACGGCGGATGCACGATGCGCTCGCGCACGCCGACGCGCACCGCGCGCTTGTCCGCCGCGAGGACGGAGCCGTGCGCCTCGACGCCCGCGCCGTCCAGCAACGTCACCGCGTCACCGACTCCGAGCCGCAGCACGCGCAGGGCGTGATGGGATTCCTCCGGCGAGAGCAAAACCTCCGCGCCGTTCGCGCTGCCGGGCGGGATGTGGAAGCGGTGCATGAAAATCAGGAAGAGCAGGTCAGGCGTGATGCAAATTTGAACCCAACTCAGAACTTGCTAACTCCGTTCTTCCTGACTGCGAATAGCGAAATTCCTTTTGCGTTGGCCGCTTGACGAACGGCCGGGAAATCCAGCAACGCTTCATTGGCGTCATCCAAGTCGAGGTCAATCCGCTTCAGCTTTGGCCCGGCCGCACCGAGTATGCGCAGCAACCCAGCTTGTCCCAGTTTGCCCAGCGAAAATCCGAAGTGCGAGAGTGATTTCGACTGGGCCACCCGCACCAATCCTTCGACCGTGACACGTCCGCACTTTGGCATGTTTATTCCATCAAGATGGAATCGTTCCGCAAGCGCCTGGCACGACACGTCGGTCATGGTCATCTGCCGCAGTCCGAGATTGGTCAGTGTGTTTATCTTCGCCAAATGCTCGATGCCCTTGTCCGTGACGGTTGGGCAATCGGTGAAAACCACGCAGACCATGTTGGTGAAACGAAGTTTGGAAAGCGCCTCCAGCTTCTCGTCGGTCGTGCCGGCCCCAACGTAATAGACCGTGAAGAGCGCGTGGAGATTGGTCAGAGCCGGATACTCCTGCAACCGAAGGTCTGAGATGTGGGCGTGAACGTGGGTCTTGCTTTCCGAAGTGATGACAACTCCCCGCGGCAACTTCACCTTCGCCGCTGCGCCCTCGCACCGGAAAGCGGCAAGCCAGCCGAAGGCCATCATCGCTAGCGACAGGCAGATGCGCCAGCTAGCCGAATGCGATCTGCCGCTGGCGGTTCCGCGCATTGCTAATCCCCCTTCTTGAAAAACCCCTTCGCCTTCGTGAAGAAGCCGGTGGCGTCGTCGTGGACGTTGTCGTCTTTGCAGAGTTCGGCGAACTCGACGAGTTTGGCGCGCTGCTCGGCGGTGAGCTTGGTCGGCACTTCGACCTGCACGCGCACGAGGAGGTCGCCGACGCCGTGGCCCTGGATGTTTTGCACGCCCTTGCCGCGCAGGCGAAAGACGGTGCCGTGCTGCGTGCCCGAGGGCATCCGCACGGTGCTGCGGCCCGCCATGGTGGGCACCTCGATGTCCGCACCCAGCGCGGCCTGCGTGAAGCTCACCGGCACCTCGCAGATGAGGTCGTCGCCGTCGCGGTTGAAGAGGCCGTGCTCGCGGACGTGCAGGACGACGTAGAGGTCGCCGGGCGGCCCGCCGCGGGTGCCGCTCTCGCCGTTGCCGGCGGAGCGCAGGCGCGCGCCGTTGTCCACGCCGGGGGGAATCTTGAGCTTGATTTTGGAGGCGCGCTCGCGCCGCCCGCTGCCGCGACAGGTGCGGCAGGGCTTGTCAATCTTCTGGCCCGCACCGTCGCAGTCCGGGCAGGTCTGGGCGACGCTGAATATGCCTTTGGAGCGGATGATCTGCCCGCGTCCGCCGCAGGTGCCGCAGGGCTTGATGGAGGAACCCTTCTCGCCACCCTCGCCGTGGCAGCTCTCGCACTGGTCCAGCTTGGAGATGTTGATTTCCTTTTCGCAGCCGAGCACGGCTTCCTCGAAGTCCAGCTCAAGGTCGTAGCGCAGGTCGGAGCCGCGCCGGGGGCCGGTGGGGTTGCGGTGCTGCTGCTCGCCGAAGAGTTCCTCGAAGATGCTGGCACCACCACCGCCGCCGAAGACTTCGCGGAAGATGTCGGCGGGGTCGTGGAAGCCGCCGCCGCGTCCGCCGCCCGCGCCCGCCCTCATGCGGGGGTCGAAGGCTGCGTGGCCGAACTGGTCGTAGGCCCCGCGCTTCTGCGGGTCGCTCAACGCCTCGTAGGCCTCGCCGAGTTCCTTGAACTTCTCCTCGGCGGCCTTGTCGCCGGGGTTCTTGTCCGGGTGATATTTCACCGCGAGCTTGCGGTAGGACTTCTTGATGTCCTCGGCGGACGCGCCGCGCTCGACACCGAGCACCTCGTAGTAGTCGCGTTTCGCGCTCATGTGGTGGCGGGGGTGGTGGCGGGTGCCTTGGCGACGATGACGGTGGCGGGGCGCAGCAGGCGGTCGCGGAGCTTGTAGCCCCTGCGAAGCTGCTGGAGCACCTGACCCTCGGGCACGTCGGCGGACTCCTGATGCGAGACGGCCTCCTGCCAGTTTGGGTCGAAGGGCTTGCCCGTGGCGTCCACCTCCTCGAGGCCGGCCTCGCAGAGCGCGGCCTTGAACTGGTTGTGAATCATGCTCACGCCGACCTTGAGCGCGTCGGCATTGCCGGCCTGCGCGTTGTTTGCGGCGGCCATGGCCATCTCGAAGTTGTCGAGGACGGGGATGAGCTTGTCGAGCAGGCCCTTGTTGGCGTAGCGGATGTCCTCCTGGCGGTCGCGGGCGGCGCGCTTCTTGAAGTTCTCGAAGTCGGCGGCCTGGCGCAGGAGGCGGTCCCAATGCTCGTCCGCCTTGGCGGCCTTGGCACGCAGCTCGCCGAGTTCGGCGGGAGTTGGAGGCGCAAGGGATTCCGCCGGCGCGGCGTCGGTCTCAGGGTTCGTCGGGTCGTCACTCATGATTCTGATTCAATTTCAGGACGCGGAGGTTACACGACTGCCGGGCAAGTTCCAAATGCCAAGTTCCGGGGGGGCGAGACGATGACCGATTCGCAGGTGGTTTGCCGCCCGCTTGCTTTGCCCGCCGTCGCGCCTAGACTTTGCCCCGGTGAAAGTGCCCGCCGAAGTGCCCGTGATGATTCTGCCGGAGACCACGTTGTTTCCGCAGATGACGCTGCCCTTGCGCATCTTCGAGCCGCGCTACCGGCGGATGCTCGCGGACGTGCTGGAGGGCGGGCGCATGTTCGCCGTCGCGCTGCGCAACCCCAAGGCCAAGGGCGAAACCCCCATGTCCATCGGCGGCCTGGGCCTCGTCAGCACCTCGGTGGAGCAGCCCGACGGCACGAGCCTGCTGACCTTGCTGGGGCTGGCGCGCGTGGAGTTCCTTGGCCCCGTGCAGCTCAAGCCCTACCGCATCGAGGCCATCCGCGCGCTGGCGGCGCCGCCGACGGACACGCCGCAGGCCGACGCGCTGGCGAAGAAGGTCCGCGCCCTCGTGCGCAAGCGCGTGAAGCAGGGCTTCGACCTCGGCATCCCCATGCCCGCCGACCCGGCGAAGGCCAAGCAGCTACAGGACATGCAGATGCTCGCGAACGCCTCCTTCCAGCAGTTCGGAAAGCACCTCGCCCGCATCAAGTCCCCCGAGCAGCTCGCCGACCTCGTGGCGAGCACGCTCATCGGCGACCCGTTGGCGCGGCAGATTCTCCTGGCCACGCCGCAGATTGAGGAGCGACTCAAGCGGTTGCACCAACTGCTGCAAGCCATCGAATTCCGCGCCGACCACCCAACCTCATGACCCCGACCAGCCCGCCCACCGACGCCCACCCCCACGCCAGCCGCGACGAGATCATGGCCGCGCACTTCGCCTCCATGGTCATGCAGACCGCGCAGATGGCGCTCATGCTCCTCGGCCAGATGCCGCATCCCGAGACGGGCGAGGCCGTCATGGATCTGGAGGGCGCGCGGATGTTCATTGACCAGCTCGAGATGCTGGAGGTGAAGACCCAGGGCAACCTCAGCAAGGACGAGGCGCAGCTCCTGAAACAAAGCCTCGTCGGCACGCGCATGGCGTTCGTCGCGGCCATCGAGCAGCAGGAGAAGGGGGCGAAGGCTCCAGCCGCATCCGCACCCGCGTCAGTCACGGCAGACAGCGCAGCCCCAACGCCCGCGATTGAAACGCCCGCCGCCGCCCCGACCGACGATGAATCCCGCAAGAAGTTCTCTAAGAAGTATTGAGCGCGCGGGAGCGCAGGTGTCCAACCTGCGCGTCTGGCTCCGCGCGCACCGCGCAGGTTGGACACCTGAGCTCCGCCACCCGTGACCACGCTCCTCCGCGCCCTGCAATTCTTCCGTCCCGAGCGCGCGCGCATCGCGGGCGTGCTGGCGCTCATGCTCGCGGGCATTGGGGCAAATCTGCTCAAGCCCTGGCCCATGGCCGTGCTCGTGGACAGTGTGCTTGGCTCCAAGGCCCTGCCCGCCGCGCTGCAAGCCTGGTCGAACGACAAGGCCGCGCTCATCGCCTTGCTCGCCGGCGCGACTGTTCTGCTGCATCTCCTGCAAGGCGGCCTCAATGCCACGCAAAACTTCCTTGCCATCAGCATCGGCCTGCGCGGGCTGCGGCGCGTGCGCAACGAGGTGTTCGGCTGGCTTCAGCGGCTTTCGCTCCGTTTCCACCAGGGCCGCAGCACGGGCGACCTCATCCACCGCGCCGCGTGGGACACGTATTCGTTCCAGACGCTCTTCCAGCAGGGGATGATGACCAGCGCCAGCGCGGTGCTGTCGTTTGGGTTGATGGTCGTGGTGATGGCGCAGTTGAACGGGCGGCTCACGCTCATCGCGCTCGCCACCGTGCCGTTGCTGCTGCTGGTCATCCGCACGTTCGGCCGGCGCATGACCGAGCAGGGGGCCACCGCCCAGCAGGCCGACAGCCAGGTGACGTCGCTCGTGCAGCAGAACATCGCCGCGTTGCCGCTCGTGCAGAGCTACACGCGCGAGGAGCACGAGGCCGCGCGCTTCGGCACGCACACGGCGCAGGCGCAGGAACGCCGGCTCGCACAGCACGGCTGGGAGGTGGCCTATTGGTTCGCCATCACGGCGGTTTTCGGCGGCGGCACGGCGGGCATTCTCTGGCTGGGGGCCAACGAGGTGTTGCGCGGCACGGCGACCCTCGGCGAGCTGCTCATCTTCCTCACCTACCTCGGCCAGTTCTACGAGCCGCTCAACCAGCTCTCCCATGTGGGCGCGACGGTCAGCAACGCGAGCGTCGGAGCCAGGCGCGTCTTTGAAATCCTCGACACGCCGGAGGAAGTGAAGGACGCGCCGGATGCGAGGGCCGTGACGCGTGGTGCGTGTTTCGTGTCCAAACCACCTGCCGCGTCCGCACGCAACACGCAACACGCAACACGCAACACGCCGGATGCTTTGGAACTCAAGGGCGAACTTTCATTCTCCTCCGTCACCTTCCGCTACTCCGACGACCGGGAGATTCTGCGCGGCGTCAGCTTCACGCTCGCGCCCGGCCAGTCCGCCGCCATCATCGGGCCGAGCGGCGTGGGCAAGACCACGTTGCTCAACTTGGTGCCGCGTTTCTTCGACCCCACCGGCGGTGCCATTCAACTTGATGGCGCGGACCTGCGTTCCCTGCGTGTCCGAGACCTGCGTGCACACGTCGCCATCGTGTTGCAGGAGCCGATTCTCCTGCCCACCAGCATTGCCGAGAACATTGCCTACGGACGCCCCGGCGCGACCCGCGCGGAAATCGAGGCCGCCGCCAAGGCTGCGAACGCGCACATCTACATCGAGAAACTCCCGCAGAAATACGACACCCTCGTCGGTGACGGCGCGGCCCGCCTCAGCGTCGGCGAACGCCAGCGGCTCAACCTCGCCCGCGCCTTCCTCAAGGACGCGCCCATCCTCCTGCTCGACGAGCCGACCAGCGCGCTCGACGCCGAGAGCGAGGCGCTCGTGGTCGAGAGCCTCAAGCGCCTGATGCGCGGCCGCACCACGCTCATCGTCGCGCATCGGCTGTCCACCATCCGCAACCTGGACCAGATTCTCGTGCTGGAGGACGGGCGAGTGAGCGAGGCTGGCACGCACGACGAGTTGGTGGTCAAGGGTGGCTACTACGCCCGGGTGGTGAATGGGCAGATCGCCCTGGATTGAGTGCTGGCAATCGGGTGCCGGGCTTGAAAACCCGAAATGAGCAGTTGACACGAGTTTGGCGTTCTGGTGCCATCTCCCTCCCTTTTCGGGACCAAACTTATGTATGCAGTTTTAGAGACGGGCGGGAAGCAGTATCGCGTCAGCGCCGGTGACACGCTCGAAATCGAGCGGCTCGCCATCGAGGCCGGGCAGCCGGTCACGTTTGACCGCGTGCTGCTCGTCAACGCCGACGGCAAGCTCAGTGTCGGCAGCCCCACGGTCGCCTCCGCGAGCGTGCTGGCCGACGTGGTCGCGCACAAGCGCGGCGACAAGGTCATCGCCTTCAAGATGAAGCGCCGCAAGGGCTACCACCGCACGGTCGGCCACCGGCAGGAACTCACGGTCGTCAAAATCAAGGAAATCAAAGCTTAAGCGCGGGCTGGTTTCGCCAGCTCGCCGGAAAGAACTTTTATGGCACACAAGAAAGGTCAAGGCAGCAGCCGCAACGGGCGCGATTCAAACTCGAAGCGCCGCGGCGTCAAGGCGTTCGGCGGCGAGTATGTCTCCGCCGGCAGCATCATCGTCCGCCAGGTCGGCTCCAAGTTTAACGCCGGCGTGAACGTCGGCACCGGCCGCGACTGGACGCTGTTCGCCCTCGTGGACGGGCACGTCAAGTTCGAGAAGGGCAAGCGCCGCGTGGGGGTCACGCCCCTCGCCGCACCCGCCGCCGCTACGGAAGCCGCGGCCAAGAACTGACCCCGCCTGCACCCATTCTCGGCGAGGCTCCGGCCTCGCCTTTTTTGTTGGTTAAGGCAGAGTTGAGGCACTGATGGCAACTGACTGGCACGGCTCCGACCTTCGCGGTTCATTCGCGGCATTCGCTCCTCATGTTCATTGACGAGGTCAAAATCTTCGCGCAGGCCGGACACGGCGGCAAAGGCTGCATCGCGTTCTGCCGCGAGGCTTACCGGCCCAAGGGCGGTCCCGACGGCGGCAACGGCGGGCGCGGCGGCAGCGTGATCCTCCAAGCGGACCACGACCTGAACAACCTCATCGGGCAATACTACGTCCCCCGGCTCATCGCGGAGAAGGGCCAGCACGGCCTGGGCAAGGGCATGGATGGCCACGCGGGCAAAGACCTCATCATCAAGGTGCCCTGCGGCACGCTGGTCTGGAAGCTTCCCGACCCGCTGGAGGAAGCGGTCCCGTCCGAGGCACAGGCGACCGCTCCGGTCGAGACGCGGAAAAAGTCTGTCGCGCAGGAACCGATGCTCATCGCGACGGCCAAGCGTCCGCTGCTGCGCGTCGCCGGCAACGACTTGGCGGAGGAGATAGACCTTGCGGCGGACGACGACGCGGGGCCGCACCAGTTTGGGCCGGATGACGCCGAACTCGTCGCCGACCTCACCGTCCACGGCCAGCAGTTCGTGCTGTGCAAGGGCGGACGCGGCGGCATGGGCAACCGCAACTTCGCCACCGCGCGCAACCAGACGCCGCGCTTCGCGCAGCCGGGCGAGCCGGGCGGCGAGGGCTTTTATCGCTTCGAGCTGCGGATGATGGCGGATGTCGGCATCGTAGGCTATCCAAACGCCGGCAAGTCCACGCTGCTCACGGCGATTTCCCGCGCGCGGCCGAAGATTGCGGCCTACCCCTTCACCACGCTCACGCCGCAGGTGGGCATCGTGGAATACGCCGACTTCAAGCGCCTCACGCTTTGCGACGTGCCCGGCCTCATCGAGGGCGCACACGAAAACGTCGGCCTTGGCCACGCCTTTCTGCGCCACATCACGCGCTGCAAAATCCTCGTCATCCTGCTCGACATGGCGGGCACCGACGGACGCGAGCCGTGGAGCGATTACAAGCAGCTCCTGAGCGAGCTGGAACTTTACGACCCCGTGCTGCTGGACAAGCCGCGCCTCGTCGTGGCGAACAAGATGGACGAGCCGGTGGCCGAGGCGAACCTCAAGAAGTTCAAGCGTCGCATCCCGCGCACGCCGGTGCTGCCCATTGCTGCGGCGTTCGACGAGGGCATGCCCAAGTTCAAGGCGTTGATTCGCGAGGCGGTCGAGGAAGTGGCGGCCACTTGAGGCCGGTTTGCCGGAGGCGCGCGCCGGAGGGCGAAATTATTCCTCTCGACGCCCCGCGTGCGAGCCGTTAGACAGTCCGCCGCGTCGCTGAAAAGTCGGTGCGGCGGCGCCCAACGGCCAGCCCCGGCAGCGCGTCGGTGAGTGGCGGAAACAGGGCTTGACGCCCTCCGGCACGTCGCCTACAGACAACCAACTAAACGAACACGAACATGGCTGATAAAACCATTGAGCAGAAGGTCAAGGACATCATCGTCGAGCAGCTCGGCGTCAACGCCGACCAGGTCGTCCAGGAGGCCAAGTTCATCGAGGATCTCGGCGCGGACTCGCTCGATACCGTCGAGCTGATCATGGCGCTCGAGGAGGAGTTCGGCATCGAAGTCCCCGACGAGGAGGCTGAGAAGCTCGTCAGCGTCGGCGACGTCACCCGCTACATCGAGGAGAACAAGAAGTAGGCGGTCACGCTTTCTCCGGGGCAGCCGGGCTGACACCAGCGCGCTGCCCCTTTTCTTTTATGGCAAGCAACGGGTCGGATCGCAGGGTTGTCATCACGGGCCTCGGCACGGTCACCGCGCTGGGGCACGACATTGAGACGTTTTGGAAGAACATCATCGCGGGCCAGTGCGGCATTGACCGCATCACCGCCTTCGACCCGACGGCCTACGACTGCCAGATCGCCGCCGAGGTGAAGAACTTCGACCCCAGCCCCGCCTTCCCCTCGCCCAAGGAAGTCCGCCGCACCGACCGCTTCGCGCAATTCGGCATTTACGCCGGCTGGCGCGCGTTGCAGGACTCCGGCATGGACCTCGACAAGCTTGACCGCGACCAGATCGGCGCGTTCATCGGCTCCGGCATTGGCGGACTCAAGACCCATGACGAGCAGCACAGCGTGCTGCTGAACAAAGGTCCCGGCCGCATCTCGCCCTTCCTCATCCCGATGATGATCCTGAACATGGCCTCGGGCGTGTTCAGCATGTATTACAAGCTGCGCGGCCCCAACCTCGCCACCTGCTCCGCGTGCGCGACCAGCACCCACGCCCTTGGTGAGGCGTGGCGCACCATCAAGATGGGCGATGCCCATGCCATCTTCGCTGGCGGCACCGAGGCCGCCGTCTGCGAGATGGGCATCGGCGGCTTCGCCGCCATGCGCGCCCTCTCCACCCGCAACGACGAGCCGAAGCGCGCCTCCCGCCCCTTCGACAAGGACCGCGACGGCTTCGTCATGGGCGAAGGCGCGGCCGTGCTCGTCGTCGAGGAACTCGAACATGCCAAGGCCCGCGGCGCGCGCATCTACTGCGAACTCGTCGGCTACGGCAACACCGCCGACGCGAACCACCTCACCGCCCCCGCCCCCGAGGGCGAAGGCGCGGCCCGCTGCATGAAGATGGCCCTCCGCAACGCCGGCCTGCGCCCCGAGGACATCAGCTACATCAACGCCCACGGCACCAGCACCCCGCAGGGCGACGTTTGCGAAACGCAGGCCATCAAGACCGTCTTCGGCGACCACGCGAAGAAGCTCGCCGTCAGCTCCACCAAGGGCGCAACCGGCCACCTGCTCGGGGCCGCCGGCGCGGCGGAGATGGCCCTCTGTGCGAAGGCTCTCCAGACGCAGATCGCCCCGCCCACGCTGAACCTCGAAAACCCCGACCCGCAGTGCGACCTCGACTACGTGCCGCACACCGCGCGGGAGATGAAGATCGAGGCCATCGCCAACAACTCCTTCGGCTTCGGCGGCCACAACGCCACGGTCATCGCCAAGCGGTTCGTGGGTTAAGCCTTGGTGCCGCCCGCTCCCGACTTGGCTCCCAGCGGCGCATCACGCGTCACCAGCCCCAGCTTCCACGGCGTGTCCGCGTCGTAGCTCCAGTAGTCACAGGTGATTTCCTCGCCAGCGGCCAGGTCGCGCAGCGCGACGGTGGTGACGGGTGGCTGCGGATTTGGCGGCGCACCGGTGTTGTTCGTCGGCGAGTGGTTGATGAAGCACGCGTGGTCGCCGCTGAGGATGACGTGGCCGTCCGCCTTGCTGACGAAGCAGAACCAGCGCGTGTGCTCGCGCGCCAGCGGCGGGAGCGCGGCGAATTGCTCCGGCGAGAAGTCGTGGTCGAAGCCCGGCTCGAAGCGCCAGACGGGCGTGCCGCGAGCGACAGCTTCGACCGTGAACAGTCCCATGCCGTGAATCGTGCTGGGTGCGCCGCGCGTGCGGATGAGCATCATGGGCGTGGTTCAGTAGGCGAACGGCCGGAGAAAGCCAGCGGAAACATCCGGGGGTTCGTGTCAAAACTCTTTAGAAATGTCCCCTGTTTAACTCACGAGAGAATGTCCCCTGTGTTGTTGGTTGTCCGTTTCCCCGGCTGGGGGTGCGGGACGCA
>WRPG01000150.1 GCA_009773355.1 Limisphaerales bacterium | reverse complement strand
GCTCACCTCAAGCGTCAGCGTGTACGATTCCACCCCGTCGGTCAGCGTCACCCGTCCTCGACGAGACAGATGCTGCCACCGCTCGACCCACTGGTTCATGAGTCCTGGCCGTCCTGAAGGCTGGGCGTCGTGGAGATCTCGAAGGTAAACACGGACGTTGCCCCGCGAGTGGCCCGTTGGGTATACACGAACGTCGTCTCCCGGAACCGCTTGGAGCCCTCAAGGCTCGCCATCAGGTTGGCGACCGCTTGCGTGTCTTGCGAGGCTCCCATGAGTTGGAGGCTCCCGCCGTGCAGCTGAAGCTTCGTGAGCCACACCTCTTCGGGCACCGTCTTGGCGAGCTGCACCAACACGCTGGACACCGGGACCGCGGGTTGGCGCGTGCTCATCAACGCCTCGCGCCTCGCTTCCAGCTCCGCTCGTTTCGCCAGGAGTTCCGCTCGCTTCGCGTGGAACTCCTGCTGTTGCGTCTTCAGCTCGGTGCTCAAGCGACGAAGCTGCTCCAGATCTTTCCGGAGGCGATCGGCGTCGAGGCGCTCGGCGCGTTCTTGGGTTTGCTTGCGTCGGAGCTCGGCGGCCTCCTGGCGTTTGCGCGCGGTGGCGGCCTCGGCTTGCTGGCGACGGGTGGCTTGCTCCTGTTGCTGGCGGAGGCGTTCGGCGTTGAGGCGCTCGGCGCGGGCTTGGGTTTGCTGGCGTCGGAGCTCGGCCGCCTCCTGGGCTTTCTGATGCTGCTCCTCGCGTTGGCGCTGCAGTTCCTCTTGTTGCTGGCGTTGGCGTTCCTGTGCTTGCCGCTGGCGCTCAGCTTGTTCTTGCTGTTTGCGCAGGCGTTCGGCGTTGGCGTGCTCCGCGCGCTCCTGGGCTTGCTTCTGACGGAGCTCGGCGGCTTCCTGGCGTTTGCGCGCGGTGGCGGCCTCGGCTTGCTGGCGACGGGTGGCTTGCTCCTGTTGCTTCCGCAGGCGCTCGGCGTTGCGTTGCTCAGCATGTTCCTGTTGTGTGCGCAGTCGCGCAGTCTTGGCCTGCGCCGCTTTCTCCTGCGCGTCCTTGCGCTTGCGCGCAGCTTGCTCCTGGACTTTCTGACGCTGCTCGGTGTGCTCCTGTTGCGTGCGCAGTTGCGCAGCCTTCAGGCGCTCGGTCTGCTCACGCGCCTCCTTGCGCTTGAGCTCAGCCGCCTCTTCGGCTTGCTGACGCTGAGCGGCGAGTGCCTGCTGTGTGCGGAGGCGTTCGACTTTGGCTTGCTCCGCGCGTTCCTGGGCTTGCTTCTTCTTAAGTTCCGCGGCCTCCTGAGCGTTTTGACGCTGCTCGGTGCGCTCCTGTTGCTGGCGGAGGCGCTCG
>WRPG01000105.1 GCA_009773355.1 Limisphaerales bacterium | reverse complement strand
CGCGAGGCCCATGCTCGCCGCCGCGCTCCGCACCGGGGCGACACCCGTCCGCCTCGCCGCCGTGAAGGCCGCCAGCCAGCTCGACATCGCCGACGTGAACCCGGTGCTCTCAGAACTCGTCGGCGACGCGAAATCCGACACGAAGGTCCGCGTGGACGCGTTGAACCGGCTCGCCTCGTCCAAGGATGCGCAACTGGACGCCGCGCTCGAACTCGCCGCCAAGGACAAGGCCGAGCCGCTCCGCATCGCCGCCACAAGCATCCGCGCGAAGTCCGGCAAAGGGGGTGCCGTCGCGCCGCTGCTGGCCATCATTTCGTCGGGCACCGTGGGCGAGAAGCAGAACGCCATCGCCACGCTGGGCGGCCTTGCCGGCGCGGAGGCCGACGGGAAGATCGCCGCTCTCGTGACGGAACTCGCCGACGGAAAGCTCGCCCCGGAGCTGCAACTCGAAGTGCTCGAAGCCGCCGACAAGCGCGCCGCTGCGAAGGTGAAGGCCGCCCTCGATCAATTCAAAGCCCTGCGCAAGGCCGACGACACGCTCTGGAATTATCGCATGACCCTCGCGGGCGGCAGCGCGGCGAGCGGCAAAAAGATCTTCCTCGAACGCGTCGAGGCCTCCTGCGCCCGCTGCCACAAGGTCGGGCCTGACGGCGGCGAGGTTGGCCCGGTGCTCGACGGCATCGCGGCCCGGCAGACGCGCGAGTATCTGCTGGCGTCGCTGGTCACGCCGAACGCCACCATCGCGCCCGGCTTTGAGAGCCTGATCGTGGTGCTGAAGGACGGGCGGAACTTCGCCGGCGTCGCCAAGGCGGGGGGAGCCGACGAAGTGGTCATCAATTCGCCCGAGGACGGCGTGATGAAGTTCAAGAAGGCCGACATAGCGAAGATTCAGAAGGGCCAGTCCGCGATGCCCGACACGATGATCAACGTGCTGTCCAAACGCGACATCCGCGACCTCGTCGAGTTCCTGGCGTCGCTGAAGTAGGCGGGGAAAAGTGATTAGTAATCAGTGATCAGTCGGCAACTCACCGACTACGCGCCCTGCACCACTTACTTATCACTAATTACCTCTTCCCCTTCTTCGCCCGGCGCGCCCAGGTCTTCGCGATGTAGGCCGCCGCGTCCGGCGTCTTGCAGCCGGTTTCGCCGTGGTCCACTTCCACCTTGCCGATGCGCTGCGCGGCGGCTACGGCCAGCTTCTCCAGCTTCGCGTTGCGGCAGCCGATGGCGATGAGCGCGCCGTTCATCGCGTAGCGAACGTGGTTTTGCGCGCCGTGGAGGTCGCGCTCGATGGTCTTGAGCAGCGCGGCAAACTTCTTATCCGGCAGCGTGGAGTTCAGCGCCCGTTCCGCCACCACGTCCCAGCCTGCCACGGCGACATACTCACGCGGGTCGGCGCACCACTTGGCGGCCAGCGCCTCCGCCGACGCGGTGGCGGCAACCAGCTTGGCGACGGCCCCGGCGAGCGGACGGCTTTCGGCCCCGACCACCCACGCGTCCAGCGTCGCGGCATCCGCCTGTTGCGGGTCGGCAATCATCGTGGCCAGCACGCGCGCGTCGTGCCAGCCGGAGGCCCACAAGCCGAGCGCGAGCGCGTGGTCGCGTTTGATCTGCTTCGTGAGCTGGCCGAGCACGGCGTAACTCACGCCGAACATCTTCGGGCCGACGCCGTGGCGGGCGTAGGTCTTGCGGGTTTGCGCCGAGCCGGCGGCTTTGAGTTGCTGGAGGGCTTGGGTGAGCGTCATGGCGTTGGTTGAGGTTGACGGGATTAAACTCCACCGCGCGCCGGACTCAAGCCCGTGGTGCGTGATATTCGCGCGCGGAGTGAACTCAACCTCGACAACGGGCCTTCTGTCCCGGACAGTCTCGCTGGTCAATACAACCAATGCGCACCGGACAAGAACTCATCAAGGCGACGAAGCAATATGCTCACGACGACACGGCCCGCAGTTGGTGGTATTTCCTGTCCACGGCCGGCCTGCTGGCGGCCACGCTCGCCGGGACGCTCTGGAACCATTCCCTGCCGCTGCGCGTGCTGTGCAGCGTGTTCGCCGGCCTGCTGATCCTCCGGCTCTTCGTCATCTACCACGACCAGCAGCACCATGCGATCCTGCCCAAGTCCTTCCTCGCGGAAGTCCTCATGCGCGTGTTCGGCATCCTCTCGCTCAGCGCGAGCAGCATCTGGCGCAGCTCGCACAACCATCATCACAACCACAACTCCAAGCTGCGCGGCTCGCACATCGGCTCGTTCCCCATCATGACCAAGGCGCAGTTCCTCAAGACCACGCCCAACAAGCGCTTCTGGTATCTCTTCGCGCGCCATCCGCTCACCATCCTGTTCGGCTACGTGACGGTGTTCCTGATTGGGATGTGCGTGAACCCCTTCATCAACAACCCGCGCAAGCACTACGACTGCCTCATCGCGCTGCTGCTGCACATCGCCATCGGCGTCGTGCTCTACCTCACCCACGGCTGGCTGGGCGTGCTGCTGGCGCAAACCCTGCCGCACTTCCTCACCTACGCGATTGGCTCCTACCTGTTTTACGCGCAGCACAATTTCCCCACGGTCGCGTTCACTGACCATGCCGGCTGGACCTACGAGAAGGCCGCGCTCGACTCGTCGAGCTACATGAGGACCAGCCGGCTCATGGCGTGGTTCACCGCGAACATCGGCTACCACCACATCCACCACCTGAACGCCCGCATCCCGTTCTACCGGCTGCCGGAAGTGCTGCGGGAGATGCCGGAATTGCAGGCGGCCAAGACCACGTCCTTCCATCCGATGGAAATCATCCGCTGCCTGCGCCTGAAAGTCTGGGACACCGAGTCGCAACGGATGGTGGGGCTGCCGCGCTTGTCTTGAGCCGGCGGCGGCATTCCAGCCCAAACGAGTTCCGTGATGCGGCGCGCGGGGATTGCGTCCAAACGCCATGCTTTCAAACCGTCCCGCCCTGCCGATGACGCTGTGGCTTGCCCTGGCCTTGGCGCTGGCCGCTTCCAAATCCACCTTGTCCGGCAGCGCTCCCATTGTGCTCGACGGATGGACGGCCGGATCGCCGCGCGAGGAGATCAGCCCGCGCGTCCGGCACGACCCGCGCGGCGGCCCGTCCGGCAAGGGCAGCCTGGTCATCGAGTCCGACGCGCGCGAGGGCTTGAACGGCTGGCTGACCAAATCCTTCCCCGTGACCGGCGGGCAGCACTACCGCTTCCTCGCGCTGCGCAAGGTGACGAACGCCGACTCGCCGCGCCGCGCAGGCGTCGTCCGCATCCTCTGGCGCGATGCCAACGGCAAGCCGGTCACCCACGACGAGCCGTCCTTCGCCTCCTACCGTCCCGGCGATTTTCCTCGCTCGGAGCCGGAGCTGCCGAGTGACAAGACCACGGACAAGCGCGGCTGGACGGAAGTTTCCGACACTTATCGCGCGCCGTCGAAGGCCACGCAGGCCATCGTGGAGCTGCATTTCCGCTGGGCGCCGAAGGCAAAGGTCGAGTGGGCGGACGTTTCGCTCACTGCCGTGCCCGCGCCTGCCCCGCGCGTCGTGCGCCTCGCCGCCGCGCACTTTGTCCCGCGCAACACGAAGACGCCCGACGAGCGACGCCAGGCCTTCGTGCCGATCATTGAGCAGGCCGCGAAGCAACGCGTGGATTTCCTCGTGCTGCCGGAAGTGCTGACTTACGCGGGCGGCAGCACTTACGCCGAGTGCGCCGAACCGATCCCCGGCCCCTCGACGGAGTTCTTCGGCAGGCTGGCGAAGCAGCACGGCCTCCACCTCGTCCCCGGCCTGATCGAACGGGACCGCCATCTCCTCTACAACGTCGCCGTGCTCATCGGGCCGGACGGGAACATTCTCGGCAAGTATCGCAAAGTCTGCCTGCCGCGCGGCGAGATTGAGGGCGGCTTCCAGCCCGGCTTCGATTATCCGGTCTTCGACACGAAGCTCGGCAAGGTCGGCATGATGGTGTGCTACGACGGCTTCTTCCCGGAGGTCGCGCGCGAGTTGAGCAACCGCGGCGCGGAGATCATCGCGTGGCCGGTGATGGGCTGCAATCCGCTGCTCGGCGCGGCGCGCGCGTGCGAGAACCACGTCTATGTCGTCAGCAGCACGCACACGGACGCGTCGGCGAACTGGATGATCTCCGCCGTGTATGGCCACGACGGCAAGCCGCTCGCGCAGGCGAAGGACTGGGGCACGCTCGCCATCGCGGAGGTGGACTTGAACAAGCGCCTGCTCTGGCAGAGCCTCGGCGACTTCAAGGCGGAGATTCAGCGGCACCGTCCGGCGGACGCGCCGGTGCGCGGTGCGAAGTGAATTGCCGCACCGAACTCTCCAGTTCCGCACTCGACCATGAGCCTTGCCATCCGTCCCTTTCGTCCCGCTGACCTGTCCGTCTTGCAGGAGATCACGCTCTCCGCCTTTCCCGGTGTCTCGCTCGATCAGACGATTGAAGAGAAGTTCGGCGAGCAGAACGGCCACGACTGGCGCTGGCGCAAGGCTCGGCACATCGAACTCGAAACCACCGCGAACCCCGCCGGCGCGTTCGTCGCCGAGGAGCACGGACGCATCGTCGCCTACGTCACCACTTCGCTCGACCGCGCCGCCGGCAATGGCCGCATCGCGAACCTCGCGGTCATTGCCGAGTTGCGCGGACGCGGTGTGGGGCGGCAGCTCATCGCGCACGCGCTCGCGTGGTTTCGTGCGGAGGGACTGGGCTACGCGCTCATCGAGTCCATGTCCCACAACGAAGTCGGGCGCGGCCTCTACGCGTCCGTCGGCTTCCAGGAGATCGGCCAGCTCGTCCATTACGCGATGAAGCTATGACTGTCGTCACCCGCCGCCATTTCCTCGAAAGCGTCGCGCTCGCCGCGCCCGCGCTGGCGAACCGCTCTCTCGCCGCTGACCCGATTCCCCTCGGTCCAAACGTCTCGCTCAAAGGCCACCGCCCGTTCCCCGACGACAACCCGTGGAACCGCGACATCTCGCAGGAGCCGGTGGACCCGAACTCCGACGCCATCGTCGCCAGCATCGGGCTGGACAAGCGGCTGCATCCCGACTTCGGCACCGTGTGGCAGGGTGCGCCCAGCGGCATCCCCTACGTGGTCGTGGACAGCCGGCAGCCGCGCGTGCCCGTGCGCTTCGAGTATGCGGAGGAGAGCGACCCCGGCCCCTACCCCATCCCACCGAGCGCGCCCATCGAAGGCGGGCCGGCCGCGAAGGGCGACCGCCATGTGCTCGTCCTCGAGCGCGACACCTGGAAGCTCTACGAGACTTTTTCCTCCTATCCACAGGACGGCGGCAAGTCGTGGAAGGCTGCCTCCGGCGCGGTCTTCGACTTGAACTCGAACCAGCTCCGGCCCGCCGGCTGGACTTCCGCCGACGCCGCCGGGCTGCCGATCTTCCCCGGCCTCGTGCGCTACGATGAGGTCATGGAGCAGAAGGCCATCCGCCACGCGCTGCGCTTCACCGTGCGGCGCTCGCGTCGCGCCTACGTGCCGCCGGCCACGCATTTCGCCAGCCGGCTCACGGACGCAAACCTCCCGCCGATGGGCATGAGAGTCCGGCTCAGGGGCAGCGTGGACCTCAGCCAGTTCCCGCCGCTCGCGCAGGTCATTCTCACCGCGCTCCAGCGCTACGGCATGATGGTCGCGGACAACGGCGGCGACTGGTTCCTGAGCGGCGCGCCTGACCCGCGCTGGAACGACGAGGAGATCGCCACGCTCAAGCGCATCAAGGGCCGCGACTTCGAGGTGGTGAAAATGGGCAATGTGGTGACGCGCTGAACGGGCCAGACTCGACTCCATGCATCGAGATCGACTCGTATTCGCTCGCATCGGCAATACCCGCTGCCGATGGGCACTGCGTTGCGGAAGGCGATTCCGCTTGCGCTGACTCGCAAAAGCGATTCAATACGCGCCGTTCGTTGCGCACGTGGTGGAATTGGCAGACACGCTACTTTGAGGTGGTAGTGCCGAAAGGTGTGCAGGTTCAAGTCCTGCCGTGCGCACCAAACCTCTCCTTCCTTGGCCGGAGCGTCACATCGGGGGCCGGCGCTGCTTCATCTGCCGTTCCAGCTTCGCCAGCTCCGGCTTGACCACGCTCTCCAGGCATTTGGGGCAGACGCCGTGGCTGAACTTCACATCCGCGTGGCTGCCGATGTATTGCTCCACCGTCTGCCAGTAGTTCTGGTCGTCGCGCACGCTCTTGCAGTAGGCGCAGATGGGCAGAATGCCGCGCAGCTCCGTGATCTCCGCCATCGCCCGCTCCAGCTCCGTCACGCGGTTGGTCAGCTCCGCCTGCAACTCCACCATGCGCACGCCCACGTTCACGCGTGCCTGCAGCTCCGGCTCGTTGAACGGCTTGACGATGAAGTCGTTCGCGCCCGCGTTCAGCCCCTTGACGATGTCCTCGGGGTTGGACATGCCGGTGAGCATGAGGACGTAGGTCTTCTTGATGGCGGGCGTCTCGCGGATGCGCTGGCACAACTCGACGCCGTCCGGCTCCGGCATGACCCAGTCGAGGATGGCGATGGGCGGCACCACCTCGCCGCAGAGCACTTTCCAGGTTTCCTCGCCGTCCTTGGTCTCCACCACCTCGTGCCCCCACTCGGTCAGCAGCCCGGCCAGCCGTTTCCGCACGACCAAGCTGTCATCGGCGATGAGGATTTTCATTTCGTGGGCCGGCCCGAGTTGGGCAACGACCCGAGGCTGCTATCGGCAGAACCCAGCGTCGAGTGAATTTCCTTTTGCGCCGCCTCACCGTCGGCGGCCGCGCGAACCGCAGAACTGCTCCACATACTTGCCCAGCAGGTCGGCTTCGAGATTCACCATGTCGCCTACCTTCCGCTCGCGCAAGGCCGTCACCGCGAACGTGTGCGGGATGATCCAGAGGCGAAAACCCGTCTTCGTCACGCCCGCCACGGTGAGGCTGATGCCGTCCACGGCGATGGAGCCTTTGAAGACCACGTAGCGCCGCACCTCCGCCGGCGCGGCGATGTCGAGCACATGGTCCGCGCCCGACCGCTCCCAGCGTGTGATGCGCCCGACGCCGTCCACATGGCCCGTGACAAAGTGCCCGCCCAGTCGCCCACCCACCGCGAGCGAGCGCTCCAGATTTACGGGCGAATCGACCGCTGCGAACTGAAGATTCGTCCGTTGCCATGTCTCGCGCAGGAGGTCGAAGCGCACCAGCTTGTCGCGCCCGCGCGCCGTCTGCTTCACGACCGTCAGGCAGCAGCCGTTCACCGCCACGCTGTCGCCCAGCTTCAAGCCGCGCCCCACCACCCGGCAGCGCACGGTCAGTTGGATGCCCGCGTCCGTCTGCCGCACGCCCGCCACCGTCCCGGTTTCCTCAACAATGCCCGTGAACATTTGTGTCTCTTCCTCTTGCTCGTAATCTTAATCCTAATCCTGCTCCTTCCCGACTCGCGCCGACAGCATCAAATCCGCCCCCACCCGCCGCCACTCCACCTCGCGCAGCTCAATCAAATCCGCCAGCCGCCGCGCTCCCTCTCCCGCCACTCCGCGCCTGGCATCGCGTCCGCCGAGAATCTTTGGCGCGTAGAAGAAGGCCACGCGCTGCGCCAGCCCCGCTTCGAGAAACGCCGCGTTCACCTCGCCGCCGCCTTCCACCAGCAGGCTCGTCACGCCCTCGCCGCCCAACCGCTTCAGCAGCCAGCGCAGATTGATTCGCCCGTTTCTGGCCGGAGCCACCAGCACGCGCACGCGCTGCCCCAACGCCTTCACCCGTCGTGCCGGGGCCGCACGGCTCACCACCACCGTCGTCAGCGCCGTGAACTCGTCGCTCACCACCGTCGCGTCCAGCGGCGTGCGCGCAAAGGCGTCGAGCACGAAGCGCCGGATTGGCTTGCGCACCCGGCCACCCGGCCCGCGCGCGGTCAGGCTTGGGTTGTCCGCGAGCACGGTGTTGATGCCCACCAGCACTGCGTCTGAGGCGAAGCGCAGTTGCATTCCCACCCGCCGCGCCGGTTCGCCAGTAATCCATTTCGACTCGCCCGACGCCGTGGCAATCTTCCCGTCCAGCGTCATCGCCGCCTTCACGGTCACGAAGGGCGTGCGCCGCACAATCCAATGGTTGAACGCCTCGTTGAGCCGAGTGGCCCCTTCGGTTGGCGATTGCCGGTTGCCAATTGCCGATTGCCGAAGAACCACCTTCACGCCCGCCTGCCTCAAAATCTTCAAGCCTTCTCCCGCGTGCCTCGGATTCGGATCCATCGCCGCCACGACCACGCGCCGGATGCCCGCCGCGAGAATCGCCTCCGTGCAGGGCGGCGTGCGTCCGTGCGTGCAGCATGGCTCCAGCGTGACGTGGAGCGTCGCGCCGCGCACCCGTTCGCCGCGCCGCGCCGCGTCCCGCAGCGCCTCCACCTCCGCG
>WRPG01000021.1 GCA_009773355.1 Limisphaerales bacterium | reverse complement strand
CTTTGGATGGGCACCACCGGAGCAGTGCTGGCGGCAACCTTGGTCGCGGCGGGCGAGTGGCACCAGCGGCGCGACTTCCGTCCCCGTCAGCTCGGCCAGGTGCTGTTGCTCGGAGCGCTGGCCGGCCTGATTGCCGGCGCGGTGGCCCAGGCCGCGTTTTCCGTCGAGGTCTGGCCGCCAAGGGTTCACGAATACGTCATCCGTCCGCTCTGCTGGGCCTTGATGGGCGCGCTGCTGGGACTGCTGCTGTCCCGGACGGTGCCGAACCTCGGCGCGTGGCGCGGGTTGCTGGCCGGCGCGGTGGGGGGCGGCGTGGGCGGCGTCGGGTTCCTGCTGGTCTGCCAGATGTTGCCGCCGGCGCTCCAGGCCCTCGCCCGGATGGCTGGCCTGGGCACGCTGGGGCTGGTGATTGCCGCCGCCCTGCTCGTGGTGGAAAAACTCTTCCGCGAGGCCAGTCTCGAAGTCATCTGGGCACCCAACGAGGCGACGAACTTCAATCTCGGGGCGCAGGCCGTGACCCTCGGCGGCGGCGAGGATCATGTCTTCGTGCGCGGCTTGCCGCCGCGCTTCGCGAGCATCGTGTTCGCGGACGGCGTGATCGAATATGTCGAGTCTGCCACGGGCCGGCGCACCCCGCTCAAGGACGGGAGCCGCCTGGAAATCGGCAAGCTGAACCTCGTCATCCACGCCGCCAAGTAGTCGGCGTTCCCGCCTGACCTGTGCCGCACTTTGGCGCGCGGCCTTGCCGGGCGCCCCCGCACTGCCGTGGCCCTCGGACGGCTGCGGCCCGCGCGTCAGTCAGCGAAGCGGAAGGAGAACAAATCCGCGTCCTTCATCACCACGCGCAGGTGGACGGGCTTGCCCGCGAGTGAAGCAAGGCTCGGGTTGCCCTGCCAGGCCACGGCCCGCGCGGTTTCGTCACCGAAGATTTCCACGCAGTCGTCGAGGCGGAAGCCATCGAGCGGCTTGCCCGCCGCGTCCTGCAACTCCACCCGCACGCTGCCGATGGCGGAGGTGGAGTAGTTCAGCACAAGTTTCCCGCCGGTGAAGGTCAGCGGTTTGGTCGCAAACTCCCCGCCCGCGAAGCCCGCGTTGACCGACGCGAAGCCGTCCACGCGCACCGTGCCGCGACGGATAAGCGGCGTGGCCCCGTAGTTCTCGGTCCAGTAGAGCGAGAGTTCGTTCGTGCCGGTGGCGAGCATCCCCCACGCGGGCGTGTTGTTGCCATGCGCGTTGCCCCAGTTCTGCGGCGAGAGGCCGGGCCGGAGGAACGCCTCCATGAACGTGCGGTCGAAGCGCAGGCCGTCGCGGCTGGAGATGAGCACGGCGTCGGACACGCCGTCCACCTTGCGCGCGTCCGCGCCCACGGTCTTGCGCTCGGGCACGAAGCGCATCGGGAAGCCGAGATAGAGCGACGGCTCGCGCGGGTAGGGCGCGATGTTGTTCACGTAAAACTGCTCCAGCAGCGAGTCGCCGAAGTCCAGCCACACGGGGTCGGTCCAGTTGACGAAGTCCTTCGAGGTCGCGCGCAGCACGCTGCGCACGCGCCGGCCATCGGGCGTCGTGCGTCCGTCGCGGACATAGGCGACATACTCGCGGCGCGTGGTGTCCCAGAAGACCGTGTTCTGCGAGTCGAAGGAGCCTTTGGTGATGATTGGCTCGGAGCGCAGCAGCTTCCAATGCACGCCGTCGGGCGAGACCAGCCCGACGATGGCTTTCTCGCGGTCGCCGGAGACGGAGTTGGTGTAACGGCCCAGGCCCATCGCCTTGTAGCGGGACTCGGGCGGCGTGGCGGGATTGGCGTCCTTGAACGGGGTGAAGTTGTGCGCCTCCCAATAGGCCTTGCGCTGGCCGCGCAGGAGGATGTTGTTGGCCTTGCTCTTCTTGAACTCGACGAGGCCGAGGTTCGGGCGCTCCCACTTCACGCCGTCGCGGCTGGTCGCCATGCACACGACCTCCTCGGTGGTCTCGCCGCCGCCGCGATAATACATCCGAAACAGCCCGTCATCGGCCAGCATCGTGACGTAGCCGCTCATCGGCCCTTCCCACGGCGCGTCAAGGGCGAGGGCGACCTCGCGCGGCTGCGGCGGGTGGAGGCGGAGCTGCGTGCCGCGCTGCGCGGCGAGCAGGTGGGCATCCACGAAGAGTTGCAGGCGGGAGCCGATGAGGACAGGCGGCTCGGCGGCGGCGGCTGATAAAGCAGAGGCCAGCAGGAAGGCGAGGAACAGAGGGCGAGGCATGGAGTTTATGAGGATGGAACCAGCGACGTAGCTCGACATTCCAATGTCGAGTCAGGGCAGCGATCAGAGCCGGAGTTCTCGACATTGGAATGTCGAGCTACGGGTGAGGAAAGGCTCAGAACCACGGCGCAGTCTGCGTCACGCGCATCCAGAGCTTGGTCTGCGGCGGGTTGGGCCAGACGGAGCCGGAAAGCTGGGCGTCGCCGAGTTCGTTGAGATTGGCTGGGGCCGCAGAGCCGAGGCTGACCGGCGGCATCCGCAGCCATTCGGCATGGCCGTCAGCCGCGGTGGAAGTCATTCCGCCGTTGTGCCGGGTGTGGTAGGGAAATTGAAACATGCCGCCGGCCGGGGTGTTCCAGTTGAGGCGCACGGGGTTGTTCAAGCCACCCGCCTGCGTGTCGAAGAGCCCGCCGTTGCCTTTCTCGATGTGGGTCCAGAAAATGCCGGGGCTGCTCATCTGCGACGCGCGCAGCGGGAAGGCAGCGTTGGCAGCGGAGGAGGTGTCGCGGAACAAATGCCGGTTGGCCAGGAAGTTCACCGTGAACGGATAGCCATATTTGTTGGAATCCTTCTCGCTGGGGCACTTGTAAATCGGCGGGTCGTTGGTGCTGCCCCCGACGTAGCGCAGGAGCAACATGGTCCAGGCCGTCGGATCCATCATCGTGGTGGCGCTCGTGGGCCGGACGCCGAATGGATACTTGTCCTCATTGTCGTCCCGATACAGCGCGGTGCCGAGACCAAGCTGCCGGTTGTTGTTCATGCACTTGGTCTGCAAGCCCTTCGCCTTGGCCTTGCTCAGTGCGGGCAGCAGCATCCCAGCGAGGATGGCGATGATCGCGATGACCACGAGAAGCTCGATGAGGGTGAATCCACGGGCACGAAAGGGCGCGTCGGCTTTCATAGGCTGATGCGACGAGAGAACGCCCGCAGGCAGACCTCGTCAAGCCAGATTTCCACGCCTTACCGAATGTCCCGCCGCGCCGCGCCGCCACCAAACCGCTTGCCGCGCTGGGGCGCGTCCGTTACAAAACGTCCTCTTTGCGCGGCCCGCCGCGTGGTCCAACTCGAAACTCAGAACGCGAAACTCGAACCGAATTTATGGCCTACACCACCTGCACCGTCCCCGCCGGCGGCAAAATCACCATCGCCAACGGCAAGCTCAACGTCCCGGCCAACCCCATCATCCCCTTCATCCGCGGCGACGGCACCGGCCCCGACATCTGGGCGTCCTCCGTGAGGGTGATGGACGCGGCGGTGGAGAAGGCCTACGGCGGCCAGCGCAAGATCGCGTGGATGGAAGTCTTCGCCGGCGAGGAGTCCTTCAAGAAATTCAACAACTGGCTCCCTGACGACACCGTCGAGGCGTTCCGCGAATTCCTCGTCGGCATCAAAGGCCCGCTCACCACGCCCATCGGCGGCGGCATGAGGTCGCTCAACGTCGCCCTGCGCCAGATGCTTGATCTCTACGTCTGCCTGCGCCCCGTGCAATGGTTCACCGGCGTCCCCTCCCCCGTGAAGCACCCGGAGAAGGTGGACATGGTCATCTTCCGCGAGAACACCGAGGACATTTACGCCGGCATCGAGTTCGTCGGCGGTTCGCCCGAGGCGCAGAAGGTCCTGGACTTCCTCGCGAAGGAGTTTCCGAAGGACTTTGCCAAAATCCGCTTCGGCACCAAGGAAGCCATCGCCGGCTACATGAAGCTCGCCGCGCCCGACCACGACGCCTCGCACATCCCCATCCAGGTCGGCCTCGGCATCAAGGCCGTCTCCAACGTCGGCACCATCCGCCTGATGAAGGCCGCCGTCGAATACGCCCTCGCCAACAAGCGCCGCAACGTGACCATCGTCCACAAGGGCAACATCATGAAATACACCGAGGGCGCCTTCCGCGACTGGGGCTACAGCGCGTCGGAACGCATCTTTGGCGACAAGGTCTATACGTGGGCCAAGTGGGAGAAGACCAAGAAGGACAAGGGCGAGGCCGCCGCGAACGACGAGCAGAAGGCCGCGCTCGCCGGCGGGGCGATCCTCATCAAGGACGCCATCGCGGACATCGCCCTCCAGCAGGTGCTCACTCGCCCGACGGACTTCGACGTGATCGCCACGCTCAACCTCAACGGTGACTACCTCAGCGACGCCCTCGCCGCGCAGGTCGGCGGCATCGGCATCGCGCCCGGCGGCAACATCAACTACGTGACCGGCCACGCCATCTTCGAGGCCACGCACGGCACCGCGCCCAAGTATGCCGGCAAGGACCAGGTCAACCCCGGTTCCGTCGTCCTCTCCGGCGAGATGATGCTGCGCCACCTCGGCTGGACCGAGGCCGCCGACCTCATCATCAAGGGCCTCAACGGCGCGATTGCCAGCAAGCGCGTCACCTACGACTTCGCCCGCCTGATGGACGGCGCGACCGAGATCAAGTGCTCTGCGTTCGGCGACAACATGATCGCGCACATGTAGGAGGGCAGCGCTCCTGCACAAGTTGCAACAGCCTGAAATGGTCCGTCGCTCGCCGAAGCAGGTGTCATCGCTCAATGCGCGACAGTGCTTTCTGCACTTCGGCATCCGAAACCGAGGACGGCTGGCGAATAAGAATGTCCTTGATGGCGGGCACGGCAGCTTTGGCAGGCGGGCCGATCTCGCCCAGCAACCGGATGACGAGGCTCACGGGAACCGTGCCTTGCTTGCCCTCGTTAAGCATGGTGATCAACGTGGGCACAACTTGGCTCGGATTCCCCGTAAGGTTCCACAGTGCTTCACAAGCGTAGAAGCGCATGCCCAGATTCTTGTCTTGGAGGATCTCGGTGATCACTGATAGCCGCAGTTCTTCCTTGGCATCCACTTTCGGCAGTGCAACGGCGGCGTGCAGGCGTGTGGAGCTAATCTCGCTCTCCAGAGCTTTACGAAGCGCCGGCGCGGCGCTCTTCGCATCCGGCCCCATCGTGCCGAGAATCTCCGCTGCATAAGCGCTCTGATCTTTCTCCAGCGCGGCGATCAGCACCGGGAGTGATTCGTCCGCCTTGCCGGTGATTTGCCAGATAGCCTTGGCTGAGAAGGCGCGATTGCCCATTCCAGACACTCCCTGATCGTCCAAGCGTTTCCGAAGTTCAGGCAACGCCTCTTTGGCGGCTGGCCCGACATTTCCAAGGGCCTCGATCACCGCCCGCCGGAGCGCCCCTCCTGAACTCCGGTTGGCCCTGATTTCAGGGAGCCCTGGCACGGCGAAGGTTCCATCCTCGTTCCGCTCTTTGAGAGATTGAATCAAAGCTGGCACCGCCGGAGCAGCGGGCGGCCCCATCAGCTTTAGTCCCGTTGCGGCCGCAACCGCCGTGTTCAAGTCCGTGTCGCGCACCCGCTCCGACAGAGCTTCAACCACCTCCCTTGAAACAGAACCCGTCTTCCTCAAGGCCCAAACAGCGCTAAAACGGACTGACCAGTTCTCATCCTTCAGTGCCGGAATCAGGACTGGAACGGCGCTCCGAATCGCCGGGTTCTCGGTCTCCGGTTTCACCACGGGATCATACTGGAACGACTGCATCGCGCGGCGACGCACTTCGCCATTCTCACTCTTCAGCGCCTCCACCAGTTTCGCCACGGCTTTCTGGGTCTCCACGGTCAAGTCCTGGGGCTGCTGCTGGGCTTGGGCGTCCGACAGCACCGCAGTGAGAATAAAAACGACCGCCGCGCAACTGCTCATGGCCAGGTTGCGGACGTCATGTCGTGCGAAGCTCCGCAACATCGCGACAAGGCGGGAAAGTGGTCTGATTGGGAACATGGCGCGACCGTATTCCTAGCCTAGAAAACCGTCCAACGAAAAACCACCCGACGACCAACACGACAATCACGACGTTCAGCGCAGGCAGACGGTGACGCGGGTCTAGCCCACGGCGACGACGTGAGCGCGCCGCTGCTTTCCACCCAGCGTGAGGTTCAACCAGTCACCCTGCTTGCGCCCCTGCAACTGGCCGCCCAGCGGCGACTGCGGGGTGATGACCAGCACGTCCTGCTTCCCGCACTTCGCCTCCGTGCCACCCGCGCTCGGGCCGATGAAATAAAACATCCGCTCGCCGCCCTGCTCCAACTCCACCAGCGCGCCGAGGCCGATGACTTCGCCTGGCCCGAATTTGCGCACCGGCAGCGCCTCGAAGGCAGCGATGGCGGCCTCCAGCTCCACGACTTGCCGCGCCTGTCCGGCGGCGAGATAGGAGGCTTCGAGGCCGCGCGTGTCGTATTTGTTCTCCGCGCGGCTCTGCTCGTCCGTCGCCTCCGCGCGCGCGGACTTCGCGGCACGGACGTAGGTCTGCAACTCGGCTTGCAGCGCGGCGAGGATGGCTTTGAGAAGGGTGTGTTTGTTCACAGGTCACCAATCTCAGGTTCAGATGCTCAACCGCGCCATCACCGCGTTGGCGTCGAAGACGCAGCCGCCCCAGGTGCCGCCGCTGACGGCTTGGAGCGCGGCCCAGAGCTTCGTGTCGTCGGGGAGATTGTCGTTGGGCTTCAAGTCGGCGCGGGAGGGACGCTGCGCGAGGAGGGACGCGCCTTCGTCCGGGCTGAATTTGCGTTCGCCGTCGCCCACGAAATCCACGCTGCCGGTGTTGGTGTTGCGGTCAACGACGATGCGAATCATATCGCCGTCGCGCAGTTTGCCGAGCGGGCCGCCCGCGAGCGCCTCGGGGCCGATGTGCCCGATGCACGCGCCGGTGCTCACGCCGCTGAAGCGCGCGTCGGTGATGAGGGCGACGTGCTTGCCGAAGGGGAGATGCTTGAGCGAGCTGGTGAGCTGGTAGGTCTCCTCCATGCCCGTGCCCATCGGGCCGCAGCCGGCGAGCACGAGGATGTCGCCGGCGGCGATGCGCTTCTCCTTGATGGCGGCGATGGCCGCACGCTCGCTGGTGAAGACCTTCGCGGGGCCTTCCTTGCGATACACGCCGTCGGCATCCACCACGCTCGGGTCAATGGCGGTGCTCTTGATGACCGCGCCCTCGGGCGCGAGGTTGCCGCGCGGGAAGGTGACGGTGCTCGTGAGGCCGCGCGCCTTCGCGCGCTCGGGGGAGAAGATGACTTCGTCGGGATCCACGCCGTCCTGCGTGCGGAGGAGTTCGCGGAACTTCGCGCGGCGTTCGCTGGTTTCCCACCAGTTCAACACCTCGTCGAGCGTCGCGCCGCTGGCGGTGAGCACGCGGGTGTCGAGCAGGCCGAGGCGGCGCAGGTGCAGCATGACCTCGGGCACGCCGCCCGCGAGGAACACGCGGACGGTCGGATGGTGAACCGGGCCGTTGGGCAGCACGCTCACGAGGCGCGGCACCTGGCGGTTCACGGCAATCCAGTCCTCGACGGTCGGACGCCGCAGCCCCGCCGCGTGCGCGATGGCGGGGATGTGGAGAAGCAAGTTCGTCGAGCCGCCGAAGGCCGCATGGACAACCATCGCGTTGCGAATCGCGGCGTCGGTGAGGATGTCGCGGGACTTGAGGCCGCGCTGCTCCAGTTCGACCAGCGCGCGCGCGGAACTGACAGCGAGTTCCGTCCAGACCGGCTCGCCGGAGGGCGCGAGCGCGCTGTGCGGCAGCGAGAGACCGAGAGCTTCGCCGACGACTTGCGATGTGGCTGCTGTGCCGAGGAACTGGCAGCCGCCGCCCGGCGTGCCGCAGGCGCGACAGCCGAGTTCCGCCGCTTCTTCGAGCGAGACGAGTCCGTGCGAGAAGCGCGCCCCGAGCGTCTGCACCGCGCCCGCATCCTCGCCATTGCTCGGAGGCAGCGTGACGCCGCCGGGAACGAGCACGCTGGGGAGATCGGGCATTCCGGCGAGCGCCATCATCATCGCGGGCAGGCCCTTGTCGCACGTCGCGACACCAAGCACTCCGCTGCGCGTGGGCAGTGAGCGGATGAGGCGACGGAAGACGATGGCGGCGTCGTTGCGATACGGCAGTGAGTCGAACATGCCGGTGGTTCCCTGCGTGCGTCCGTCGCACGGGTCGGAGACGCAGCCGGCGAAGGGGATGGCTTGCAGGCGCTTGAACTCCTTCGCCGCCGCCTCGACGAGCAGGCCGATTTCCCAATGGCCCGTGTGATAGCCGAGCGCGATGGGCGAGCCGTCCGGCGCGCGGCGGCCGCCCTCGGTGCTGAGGATGAGGAACTGCTTGCGGTCCAGCTCGGCGGGGTTCCAACCCATGCCGGCGTTCTGCGTCCAGCCGAAGAGATTGCCGCTGGGCTGGTGCAAAAGCATGTCCGCGTCGAGCGGCAGCTTGCCCGCCGGGCCGGGGGCCTTGGAGCGGATTTGGTAGATGCGCTCGGAGCCGAGCAATTCGTTCAGCGAAAGCATGGGGGAAGTGAAGCAGCTAGCGCGCGGAGCGGACAGGTGAAAGCGCAGGCGAGCGTAATGCGTAATGCGTAAAACGTAAGCGGACGCCCAACACCCATACGTTTTACGTTTCACGTCTTACGCATCACGCGTTCACCTCGCGTCGGTCGGGACGCCACGACGCGGTCCGCCGGAGGCGGTTGCCACCCGAAGCAAAAGAAAAGCCGCGCAGCGAACCGCGCGGCTTTTGCGTGAGAATCTTTCCCGTCCGGTCAGGAAACCAGTTCCTTCAACGGCGAGCCGTTGCGGACGATCATGATCGGGCGGCCGGTGCGGGTGTTGTATTCCTTGCGCGAGTCAATGCCCAGCGCGCGGTAGAACGTCGCCGCCACGTCATCGGGCGTGATGGCCTTGTCCTTCGGGCCTTCGCCCTTGGCGTCGGACTCGCCGACGACCTGGCCGCCCTGGATGCCGCCGCCGCCGAGGAGGCAGAACATGGCGCGCGGATAGTGGTCGCGACCGCCGCGCTGGTTGACCTTGGGCGTCCGGCCGAACTCGCCGGTCACAAAGACGGCGGTGGTTTCGAGCAGGCCCTTCGCGGCCAGCGCGTTGAACAGGCCGCTCAGGCCGGCGTCGAGCGTCGGGAGGTTGCGGTTCTTGAGCGCGTTGAAGTTGTCGCTGTGGGTGTCCCAGCCGCCGAGGCTGACGCTGGTGAAGCGCACGCCGCTCTCGATGAGGCGCGTGGCGAGCAGGCAGCTCTGCGAGAACTGGTCCTTGCCGAACAGGCTCACGATGCTCTCGGACTCCTTGCTGGTGTCGAACGCGTCGCGCGCCTTGGTGGAACGCATCATCGCGTAAGCCTTCTGGCCGAACTGGTCCATGCCGGCGAGAAGCTTGTCCTCCTTGGCGAATTCGCCGAAGGCGTTGTCGTAGCGCTGCACGAGGTTCTGGCGGCGGTCCACGTCCTCGAGGGTCACGCCGTTGCGCAGGGCGAGGCCGCGGACTTCGACGGCCTTGCCGGGCTGCGGGGCACTGCCGGTCTCGAACGGGCCGTATTCCACGCCGAGGTAGCCGGTGGCGCTCTCGCCGAGGTTCGGCACGGCGACGAAGCTGGGCAGATACTCGGTGCCGCGCAGCTCCTTCGACACCACCGCGCCATAGTGCGGGTAGTTGAGCGAGGGCAACGGGCGGTTGCCGGTGTTCATGTAACGCGAGCCCAGCTCATGGGCGGCCAGCGTGTGGCTGACGCCGCGCAGGATCGCGAACTTGTCGGCGCACTTGGCGAGCTTGGGCAGGTGCTCGGAGATCATCACGCCGTCGGCGTTGGTCTTGATGGGCTTGAACTCGCCGCGGTGTGTCTCGGGCGCGTCAGGCTTGAGGTCGAAGGTGTCCATGTGGCTGGGGCCGCCGCCGAGGCGCACGAAGATGGCGGCCTTACCTTTGGCTTCACCGATCGCGCCCCGGCTGCTCAAGGCGAAATAGTCACTGAGGCTCAGGCCGACGCCGGCGAGGGCACCGACACGCAGGAAGTCGCGGCGGGCGACTCCGTCACAGGTGATGTGGGTGGACATGTGTATTTCGGGTTTGTGGTTTCGACTGACTGGTAATCCGTAATGCGTAAAACGTAAGGCCTAGTGGTTCACCATGAACTCGCGGGTGTTCAGCATGGCCCAGAGCAGCTCGCGGACGCCCTCGGCGGGAGAGTTCGCGGCGGCGAGGTCGGCGCGGGCCTTTTCGATTTCCGAGGCGGTCGGCGGCCGGCTGACGGTGCGGAGGAAGACCTGGGTGATGTAATCGTCAGCCTTGGCCGGGGTGCTCTTCTCGGTGGCAGGACTCGGCTGCAGCTTCGCTAGCTTCTCCTTCGCCTGCTTCAGTTCGGCGGCAAGCTCCTTGCGGTCGGGATTCGCCTTGAGCTTGGACTCGAGCTTGCGGACGAGCTGCTCCATCTGGGCCACGTCGCCTTTGTTTCGGCCTGACGAACCGCCGGTCGCCTTGCGAATTTCCTCGATGAAGGCCCCGCCCTTGGCCTGCTCCAGCGCGTTGAGCAACTCCGGGTCGTTGCGCGTGAAGAGCGTCTGGAGGAGCGTCGGGTCGGTGGTGCGCTCGCAGTCGCAGTTGGTCTCGCGCACGGGCTTGCCGAAGATGTTCAGCGAGTAGTTCGACGCGCCCTTGCCGCCGCGACCGGCATTGGCGTTCGGGCCGATGGCGCGGCTTTCGATGTCGTCGCGGAAACTGGCGATGCGTTCAGTGCCGAGCGTGGCCTGCGTGATGCCGTCCACCACCACCTCGGCCGGCAGCCGGCGGATGACGAAGCGGCTGAAATTCTTCTCGTCGTTCTTGTTCGTGTCGTTCGGCTTCCAAGAGCGCTGGTAGGTGGCGCTGTTCAGAACCTCCTTGTGCAGCCAGGCCAGGTTGTAGCCGCTCTTCACAAAGCCGTCGGCGAGATAGTCCATCAAGCCCTCGTTCACCGGCGGGTTGGCGAGGTTCATGTCGTCCGCCGGCTCGACGAGGCCGCGGTGGAAGTAAGTCGCCCAGACGCGGTTGACCCAGGCTTTCGCGAAGTAGGGATTCTTCGGGCTGCGCAGCCACTCCATCAACGGCGCGCGCGGGTCGGGATACTCCTTGAGCATCACTTCCTCGCCGCCGAGGACGCGGGGGGTGAGCACGCGCCCGTCGAAGTTCGGGTTGCGCTTCTTCATCTGCTCAAGCTCGCGCTCGGAGAGCTTCCGCGAGTCACGGACCGTCGCATAAACCTCCTGCCACGGGGCCGGCTCGCCCGCCTTCACGCGCTTCTCGAACTCCGCGCCGAGCGCCTTCTGGTTGTTGCCGCCCTTGGGGTCGGGCGGGACGGCGGCGCGGATTTCCTTCGTGAGGCTGGCGTAAGTCACGGTCTCGCCCGGAACCTCCGGAGCGCCCTTGCCTCCACCGCCGCCCCGGTTGCCGTTGTAGCTCACGCCCTCGAAGAACGCCTGGAACGACTTGAAGTCATTCTGGGTCCACTGGTCGAACGGGTGCTTGTGACACTGCGCGCACTCGATGCGGACGCCGAGGAAGCTGTGTGAAAACGCCAGCGCCTTCTCCTCCGCCTTCTGGAGGTTCTGCCGCTGCCAGAAGTAAGGCATGTTCGGACGCTCGACGAAGTTCAACGGGTTTTCCGCCCGGAAATAGCCGGACATCTCGCGGGAAAACTCCTCGTAAGTCTGGCCGGGCTTGGTGCGCCCCGTCGCGAGGATGATGCCCGCCATCATCTGGTCGTAAGGCTCGTTCTTCGCGATGCGCTCCTTCATCCAGTCATACCACTGGCGGCTGAACTTATCGCCGTAGTTGTTCTGCCCGTTGCCGCGCAGCACGCGCGGGTTGTTGCCGAGGAAATCGCTCAACTTCGTGGCCCACCACGCGGCGTAAGCCGGCGTCTTGAGCAGCTCGTCCACCTTGGCCGCGCGCTTGCCGGCGGACTTGTCGCCCAGGAAGGAGGTGATTTGGTCCGGCGTCGGCAGCGTGCCGGTCAGGTCCAGCGAGACGCGGCGCAGAAACTCGGTGTCCGTGCAAACCTCGCTGGGGATGACTCCGAGCTTGGCCAGCTTGCTGACGACGTGCTCGTCCACTTTCGAGGCGGTCGCGAGCTTGGGATACTTGGGGCCGACTTTGTCCGACACCGGGAGCATCACGGAGATGGGATGAACGCCGTTGTCATAGAAGGCAACGATGTGGGTGTCGCCCTTGTCCTTCGCCTCGACCACGCCGGCCGGCGAGATGGTGGAGACGGAGTCGTCGTTCGAGCGGAAGCGCGTGAGCTGCGTCACGTCCTCGACGATGCCGTCCTTCCAATGCGCCAGCACGCGGAGCTGCACCTTGTCACCGGCCTTCCTGAAGACGATCTCCTGGGGGCTGACCTCCAGCCGGTCAAAGTCACCGGTGGCCTCCACGTCCCCCTTCGCGCCGGCCTGAATCCACTTCAACACCAAGTTGTATTCCCAAGAGCCTTTCTTGTAGCGCTCCTTGCCCTTGTGCGGCTCCTCGTTGGTGCCCTTGGTGAGGAGGAGGCTCTTCTCCGGCTGCTCGCGGTTGATGCGGACCTCCTTCTCGTCGCCGTCCGCGTTGACCGTCATCTGCTTCAAGTCCTTGTCGAAGTCGTAGCCAAAGAGCGAAAGCTGGAAACCGCCGCGCCCCTGAAAGGAGCCGTGGCACTCGCGGCCATTGCAGCCCGCGCGGCTGATGAGCGGCACGACGTGGCGGCGGAAGCTCGGCTCCTCGGCCTTCGCGAGGTTGGCGAAGCGCTGCTCCGGCGTGCGGAGCGGGGCGTCCTTCGCCTGGATGGTGGTGGTGAGAACGAGGGAACCGAACAGAAGCAGGGCCGCGTGGCGCATAACGGATGGGTGGCTGACGGAGGTCTCGGGAAGGCTATTCAGAAGCCGGCCAGGTCTTGCCGGCCGGCTGGGGGAGTCCGACCTGTTGGGCCGGTCGTTGAGCAGCAAGGCATACGAACGCATCGGCCAACAGAGACGGACGCTCGGATCGTATGGATACAGTGCGGAGCAAGATTCATAAGGCGGTGAGCGGGCGTTGCGCGTCGGTGAAAATGAATTGCCCTCCGCCGCAAGCCAGTCTCAACTCCGTTCATCACATGGCTCCGCGCAAACTTACTCCTGCCCCACTCACCCGTCGCCACTTCCTCGCCGCCGGTGCCGCGCTATGCGGAACGTGCGCCGGCCTTGGAGCGGCAGAGACCTCCAGGCCGAACCCGCCGCCGGACCCGATCATAGACATCCACCAGCACACGCACTACCACGGGCGCAGCGACCAGCAGATGCTCGCGCACCAGCGCGCGATGGGCGTGACCACCACGATCCTGCTGCCCGCCGGCCGCCCCACCGTCCGCCCCGCCACGCACGGCGGCCGCTCGAACGGCCTCGCCGCCAACTGCACCGGCAACGAGGCCGTGGTGGAATACGCCAGGAACCACCCCGGCGAATTCCTCTTCGGCGCAAACGAAGTGACCGACCTCCCGGAGGCGAAGGGGGAGATCGAAAAGTATCTCAAGCTCGGCGCGAAGATCATCGCCGAGCAGAAGTTCGGCGTGCAGTGCGACTCCGAGGAATCGCAAGTCCTCTACCGCCTTGCCGCCGATTACGGCGTGCCGATGCTCCTGCACTTTCAGGAAGGCACCTACAACTCCGGCTTCAAGCGCCTGCCCGCCATGCTGAAGAAGTTCCCCAAGACCATCTTCATCATGCACGCGCAGACGACGTGGGCGAACATTGACGCAAACTACGAGTGGAAAAATCTCTACCCCACCGGCCCCGTCGCCAAGGGCGGCCTCACCAGCCAATACCTCGCCGACTATCCGAACTGCTTCGCCGACATGAGCGCCGGCTCCGGCCTCAACTCCCTGCTCCGCGACGAGGAGCACACCCGCTGGTTTCTGGAGAAGCATCAGGACAAGATCCTCTATGGCAGCGACTGCGCCGACACGATTGGCCGCGGCCCCGGCTGCCAGGGAGCCGGCACCATCGCCGCCATCCGCAAATACGCGGCGAACAAGACCGTCGAGCGGAAGATTCTCTTCGAGAACTCGAAGAAGCTGTTTCGCCTTTGAACCGGTGGGGCGGGCGTCCCCGCTCCGCCTTCTGCCTCCCCTCGTGGCCCGTGCCACCCCGTTCAACTCCAGCGTTTGGGTTCAAAGCAGCATCCGCTGGCGCACCAGCTTGGCGAGGCAGTCGCTCACCGCGCCGCCGACGGCTCCGTCGTTGCACACCATCATCCGCTCTGCCGCGGGCAGTTCGCGCGGAGCCGTGTAGGCGGCATTCAGCCGGCGGCGATCCTCGAGTCGCGCATCGGAAACCCCGCCCGGCGCGCGGTCGCGGGCCGCCAGCCGGCGACGCTGCGAGGCGGCGGTCGCCAAGGATTCCACAAACACAAACCGGACGCCGCGCCGCCGCAGCCGACGGATGGCCTGCCGCCGCAGTTCCACGCTTCCGAACGTGGCATCGAGCACGCAGCTCTCGCCCGCCGCCGCGTGCCGGGCCGCCGCCGCCAGCAGCGTGGCGTAAGTCCGTCGTGTCATGGCCGGCGAGTAGAGCCGCGCCCGCTCCGCCGCATCACCCCGCTCGTGCAGCGGGAGACCCGCCAGTTCCTTGCGCACTTGGTCGGACGACACCACCGGCCAGCCCAACTCCCCACCCAGCGCCGCCGCCAAGGTGCTCTTGCCCGAGGCGATGCGCCCCATCACCAGCAACACCAGCGGACGCGAGCCGGCCACCGCGTAGCGCAGCGCGAGCTGGAAGTAACGCCGGGCGCGTTCCGCCGCCTCGCGGCGCCCGGCCCCGGGTGCCGCCTCGGCGCTGGTGCGGAAGCTTTCCACCTTGCCGCGCACACAGGCGCGGTAGCACTTGTAGAAGTCCAGCAGACGCGGCTGGTCGCGGTCCTTGAGCGCGCGGGCGATGCGCTCGGCGAAATGCGCGGCGAGGTCGGGCCGGTGATGGAAGTCGAGGTCCATCGCCAGGAACGCCACGTCGCTCGCCACGTCCACGTAACGGAACCGGTCGTTGAACTCGATGCAGTCATAGACATGAAGCGCCTTCGGGCCGGCGTGGATGTGGTCGAGGTGCAGGTCGCCGTGGCAGTCGCGAATCCACCGCTCCCGGATGCGCCGCGCGAACAGCTCCCGTCGCGTCTGAAAGAAGCCGTTCGTGAACGCGCGGATGGCGTTGAAGGCCGCTGGAGAAATGGTTTTTCCAACATAGCTGCGCGTCTGCCGGAAGTTCTCGTCGGTGCTGATCTTCAACCGCACGACGCGCCCCCACTCCTCGATCTCCGCCGTGGGATGCTGCGCCTCGTAAAACGCCTTGAGCACCGTCACCAGCCGGTCCAGCACCGCGCGCCCCAACCGCCCGCGCCGCAGCCGGTGCAGGAGAAAGCCGCGCTCCGCCAGCCGGCGCATCCACACGGCGTATTCCACCACCTCGCCGTCACCGCCGAAAGCGAAGCGGCCATCCCGCCGCGTGATGGGCACCACGCCGAGATACACGCGCGGACACAGCCGGCGGTTCAGCGCGACCTCGCGCTCGCAGAAGTGGCGGCGCTGCGCCAGCGTGGAGAAGTCGAGGAAGCCGAAGTTGACCGGCTGCTTGACCTTGAACACGTAGGGCGGCGCGATGAAGACGAGCGAGGCATGGGTCTGGACCAGTTGCACCGCGCGCGGACGGTGCGGATACGAGTCCGGGTCCAGCAGGAACGGGAGCAACTGCTCCTGCGAAACGACGGCGGAGCTGGCATTTGCGCTCATACCAACGGATGGCTAACCCGCCCGGCGATGAACCGCTCCCCAAGGCTTGCCCAACGCGCGGGATAAATTGACCGCCTTGCAAGCGGGTCCGGCCCGATGCCGGCCGCCTGGTCATTGCAGCGAAAACGGCAGCCGGCCCACCCGTGTTTGCAGCTCCACCAACCGGTTGCGCACCATGTCGGTCGTGGTCTTCTCATCGAAGGTGTAGCCGGGCAACGTCTCGAAGGTTTGCAGCACGGCGCAGTAATCGGGGTTCACCATCACGCCGAGGAACTCGCCGGTCTTGCTCAGGACGATGTCGCCGGTCGAGGGGGAGAACTCGCCTTGCAGCACGCGGCTGAGGATGCGGTTGCGCATCTTCACGTAGCCGGGCGTGGCCGCGTTGAGCTTGAACTCGACCTCGCCGTAGTGCCTGCCGCCGCGGTTCACGAGCACGGCCTCGGTGAACTTGAACGGGTTCTTCGCCACCGGATACATTTTCACGCCCATCCCCAACGCCTGCTGCGCGTTGACGGGAATGACGGCGAGGCGCGGGTCGGCGGTGATGAAGGTCAGCGCGCCGCTGCCCAGCACCTGCGGCGGCTTGGCCACGCGCGCGATGACGCGGTCCATGCCCAGCGGCGTGGTGAGCGAGAACGGCGTGTCGGTGACATGCACGATGGCCATGACCGTGCGCCCGTCGTGGACCAGGACGCTCTTGACCTCCTTGAGCCGGTTGCCGGAGCCGAGGAGGACGTTTTGCTGCGCGGAGACGGCCACGTCCACGCGGTTGCTGAGAAACTCGCTGAACATGAGGTTCATGTTGATGGGCGTGTTCTCGCGGATTTCCTTGGCCAGCTCGCCGGACTTGGCGGCGAGCTGCCCGACGCCCTCGCTCAGGCGCGCGGTCTGCGACTGGAGCATCTCTTTCTCCTGCCGCACCACGGCCACTTCCTTCTTCAAGTCGGTCAGGTTCTCGCGCAGCAGGTTGCGCTCGCTCTCGGCGACCTTCGCGGCGGTGGCGAACTGCGCGGCCTGCGCGGCCACGGCCTGCCGCTGCTTCTCCAGCTCGACGAGCGCCTTCTGCTGCTTCTCCAGCTCCACCTGTTTCGCGGCCAGCGCGGCCTGCATCTGCTTCTCCAACTGCTCCCGAACCAAATCCTTCTCGGCCTGCACGACCCGCACCGTGGTCGCCAGGTTCGAAGCCTGCTGGGCGGTGGCGGCCTGTTGCTTGCCCAAGTCCGCGATGGCCACCTGCTGCTTCTGGATTTCCGCCTGCTTGGCCGCGACGGTCTGCTGCATTTGCGCCTTCTCCGCCTCGACATTCTTGATGGCGGCGGTGAGCGCGTCCTGCTGCTGCTTGGCGTCCGCCGCCTGCTTCGCGACGGCCGCGTAGCGCTGGGACAAGTCCTGCGCCGCCGTCTGCGACTGCTTGAGGTTCGTCTCCAACTGGCTCTTCTGTGCCTGCAATTGCACGAGCGTCTGCGCCCGGCTCTGCGAGTCGGACTCGGCGAACTGGAGCCGCTGCTGAAGCTGGTTGCGCGTGGCCTGCTCCTGCTCCAACGCGAGCTTCATCATGTCCACGAGGTCCTGGTTCTGGCGCGCGGCGTTGGCGCTGACCTCGGGCACCGGCGGCTTGCGGGTCGCCGCCGGCTCGACCTTGTCCCAGCGCGTGAGCGCCAGCAGGTTGAGCAACAGGAAGTCGCAGATGATGAGGAGCAGCGTCTTGTTCATGGCTCCGAAATTTGGCTCAGGCCGCCACCATCTCCCGCTCGTTCGCCTCCGCCTGGCTTTCCAAGATGAGCCGGCGCTTGGCGGCACGGACGTGGTGAATCTTCACGAACGCCACCGTCACGATGCCAAACAGGTTCGAGGCGTAGGCCGCGAGCAGATTGGCCTCGATGACTTGCAGCACTTGCAGCACGAGCGCGGTGGCGGTGCCGGCGATGCCGACGTAGAGGCCGGAGTCGAAGAGGTTCTCCTCGTTCTCCATCAGCCGCATCTTGAGCTGCGGCGAGGCGGTGGACATTTCGATCTCGCGGATCTTCATGATGCAGATGGCATACACGGCCACTTGCAGCGCGGCGAAGAGCACGACGCTCAGGATGGTGGAGAGGTCCATACGCGGTTTTATTTTAGTTGCAGTCTCGGTTTTGTCAGTCGGAACAGGCGAATTGGTCAGCACCGGCAATTTCAAGCGCAGGCGGAATTCCGGCGAGCCAAGCGGCTTGAGCAGGAACGGTTCACCCGCCGCCAGCAGCATCAAGCCCAGCGCCAGCGCCACGACGGCGCGCTGGCCGTGAATCATCCGCGCGCCCGCCGTCGAGCGGCTGCCGGTTTGGACGGGTGACAATTCGCGCCACACCAAAAAGAATCCAAATCCCGCCAGCAAAAAGCAAATCACCTTCGCCGTGAGCATCCCGCGCGGAGCCGCCAGCGTCCAGCCCGCGAGGAAGCCCGGCACCGTCCGCGCCGGGCCGAGCGGCAGCGACCGCTCCACCAGCAACCGCACCGCGCCCTCGCCGTGTGCGAGCGCCTTCGTCAAATCGTCCGCTCCGGTCTTCCCGAAGCGCAGCAGGTAGCCGGCGACTTTGTCGGGCGCTTTCGTGAGCAACGATGAAGTGTAGAGCACCGCGAAATTGTCCGGGGCGGTCTTGGCGAGTTGGGCGAAGTCATTCAGCGACTTCGCGCTCGGCACCTGCCGCAGCAGTTCAGAGAGCTGCATCCAGTCCATCCGCCGGGCCAGCGTGAGCACGTCCATGCAGACGCTTTCCCACTCGCCCGCGAGCCGCGTCTCATTCGCCTTCTCGGCCACTGCGCGGATGTCCTGTGCCAGCAATGCGGAGAAGCGTTCCCCCTGATAGAGCAGCGCCGTCAGCAGAATCGTCGCCTCGAACGGCTGGCCGCCGGGTCGGCTCACTGGCACGAACTGCGTGGTGCTGGACAGCTCACGAGTCTGGAGAATCGCCTGCACGCCGGGGGAACGCGATGTAGCAAGATACCCGCGCAATACCGCACGGTTCGTCTCGGTGAGCAAGAACGGCAGGATGACTTCGCTTGCGGGCCGGGCGACCGACTTGTCCTTGAAGACTGACTCGACGAACGGGTCGCGCCCGCCCCAGGTCGTCCAGCCGCGTTGGGCTTCGAGCGCCGCGAGTTCCGCCGTCAGCTTCGCGACCTGCTCATCCTTCACCGTCATCGCCGCCGAGAGCGCGAGGTTCGCGACACCCGGTCGTTGTGCATTCACAGCGGCGAGGCCAAGACTGGCGGCAGTCGGCGTCCCCTGACCCGCGCGTTCGAGCAATGCGGGGTGAACCGACTTCCAGTTCGCCGGCACCAAAGTTCCGAGCAGGAGGAGAACGCCGGAAAGCACCGCGAAGAAGGCCACTCGTTGGAAGTCCGGCGGCAACCCTGCCAGCGCCGGCTCCTCGTCCGGCTGCGGTCGCGCCGCGCGCACCGCGCGCCAGCGGGTCGGGTCGAAGGGATGTTCGTCGCCGTTCACGAATGGGCATTGGACGGGCTGCGCGACCGAAAACTCCGTTCCGCTCCCGCGCCACAATTTCAGCGTGCTCCGACTGACTGGCCGCTGCGAGACGAAATTCAGAGGCCCACACAGATTCAGGGCGGAACACCGATTCATCGTTGCGGAACGATTTCTTAATCTGTGTTCCGGCCTGAATCTGTGTGGCGGTTTGCGGGGACAGCCAGCCTCACGCGGGTTGCCAACTTGGGTCTGCTGCCTTTAACTCGCCGCCGTGCCGATGACTGTCACCGCCGCCACGCCGATTGAGATTTGCCCCGGATTCGACCCTCGTCCCGGCATCACGCATGTGGTCTTCGACTTCGACGGCACGCTCTCCCTGCTCCGCCACGGCTGGCCGGACATCATGCTCGGGATGTTTCTGGAGATTCTCCCCCGCCGCACGGCCGAGGACGAGGCCGCCCTGCACGCGGAGTTGCACCATGAAGTCCTGGCCTACAACGGCCGGCAGACCATCCACCAGATGGTGCGCTTCGCGGAACGCGTGACCGAGCGTGGCGGGCAGCTCCGCGAGCCGCAGTTCTACCTCGCCGAATACACGCTGCGCCTCGAACGCGCCATCCGCGCCCGCTCGCAGCGCATCCGCGAGGGAGCCGGACCGGACAGCTTCGTGGTGCCCGGCGCGCGCGCGTTGCTGGAACGGCTGCATGGGCGCGGCCTCAAGCTCTACATCCTCAGCGGCACGTTGGAGCCGTATGTGCGGCAGGAAGCCGCGTTGCTTGAGCTTGCGCGCTTCTTCGACGACCGCATCCACGGCGGGCATGAGGATCCCACGCGCTTCTCGAAGCAGATGGTTTTCGACCGCATCCTGCGCGAGGAAGGGATCCCCGGCGCGCAACTGCTCTCCTTCGGCGACGGCCCAGTGGAGTTGCACCACACGAAGGAACTCGGCGGCCTCGCCGTCGCCGTGGCGAGCGACGAGACGGAGATCGGCTCGGGTCGCGTGCATGAGTTGAAGCGCGCGCAGCTCATCGCGGCGGGGGCGGACTTGGTGATTCCTGATTATGAGTGTCACGAGCAGTTGGTTCCCTTGTTGCTAGGTGCCAGTGTATGAGCGGCTTCTTTCGTCGTTTTTTCCTTTCTGACTTTGGGCCAACACCGCCACCAGATGTGGCAGACCAGCCTTCGTTCCCTAGCGAGCGCATCGTCGAGACGATTTACTCAGAGTCCAAGCGAGAGCGCGTCATCATAACGGTTGACCAAAGTGACCTGTATCGGGTTTACGCTCAACGGTGGGACACCACTGACTGGGAAGCCGGGCAAGGAGCATTTTGGCATGAGTATGGCAGCAACAGTCACACGGACAGCATCAATACTGCTCGTGGCCTCGCTGCCGAGGCTTTAGCTTGTTCACACGATGAGAGCTAACGAGCGTGCTACAACCAAACGCCGCACCGATTGGCAAGTAGATGGCTACTGGAACTTCCTGACCGCCCCTTGCAACCGCTGCGCGCCGACGGCGATGTTCGCCGAACTTGGGCGTTGGCAACGATCAGGTTTCTAATCTCAATGCAATCTCCCGACCCTCTCGACCTCTCCAAAGTCCGCGTGTTCCCGCTCGCGCAGCGCAAAAGCCTGAGCACGGTGGACGAGGTGCTCATCGAGCCGACGAACACGCCACCGCCCGTCAGCGACTTCAACGCCGCGCTCATCGAGCGCTGCGCCCGCGACATCAAGGCCGCGCTCGAGCGTGGCGCGGCGGTCATGTTCATCTACGGCGCGCATCTCGTGAAGAACGGTGGGCAACTCCTGCTCGGCCAGATGCTCGACCGCGGATTCCTCACTCACCTCGCAACGAACGGTGCCGGAACGATTCACGACTGGGAGTTCTCTTGGCTGGGCCGCTCCACCGAGAGCGTGCGTGACAACGTCGCCACCGGCAGCTTCGGCACCTGGGACGAGACGGGGCGCTACATCCACCTCGCGCTGCTGCTCGGCGGCGTGCGCGGCTTCGGCTACGGCAAATCGCTCGGCAAGTTCATCTACGAGGACGGCGGCTTCATCCCGACCGAGGCCGAGCTGACAAAGCAAATTCAAGCCGAGCCGGGCCACCCGCTCACGCCCGCGCGCGCGGACTTGCTGCAAGCCATCCAGCGCTTCGGACTCAAGCCAGGCCCACAGATCGTCGCGCACCCGCACCGCAACAGCAGCGTGCTTGCTCAAGCCGCGCGGCACGAAGTGCCCTTCACCGTCCACCCCGGCATCGGCTACGACATCATCTCGAACCACCCTTGGTTCAACGGCGGCGTCATCGGTCGCGCGGCGGGCGTGGACTTCGCGCTGTTCGGCGGCTCGGTGGAGAAGCTCGATGGCGGCGTGGTGCTGAGCGTCGGCTCGGCCATCATGGGGCCGCAGGTATTCGAGAAGAGCATCAGTTGCGTGAACAACCTCCGCCTGCAAGCGGGCCGCCCCATCGTCAGCGGCCACAGCATCTACGTCGTGGACTTGCAGGACGGCGGCAACTGGGACTGGACCCAGGGCGAGCCGCCACGCGACAACCCGGCCTACTACCTCCGCTTCTGCAAGAGCTTCTCGCGCATGGGCGGCGCGATGCACTACGCGCAGTGTGACAACGTGGCCTTCCTCCATCACCTCTTCCACAAGCTGGAAACGCTGCACGGCCGCACCGCGACGAAGGACATCCCCGACATCGGCGACCCGAACCCCGAACCGCGCTACAAGTGGTGAAGGAGTAAAACGTAAAACGTAATGCGTAACCCAGTCACCACGCGCGTCACGGGTTCAAACGCCCGCCTTACGTTTTACGCATTACCCATTACGCATTCCGTCTCATGACCCCGGCCCGCTTCGCTGAAATTACCGGCCGCTACGCCTCGTTACGCCTCGCGCTCGTCGGCGACTTCTGCCTCGACCGCTATCTGGAGATTGACCCGGCGCGGGCTGAGATCTCCATCGAGACCGGCCTGCCCGTCCACAACGTCGTTCGCGTGCGCTCGCAGCCGGGCGCGGCTGGCACCATCCTGAACAACCTCGTCGCGCTGGGCGTTGGCAAGCTTTGGCCCGTGGGTTTCCACGGCGTGGACGGCGAGGGCTTCGAACTGCACCGCGCGCTCGCGGCTTTGCCCGGAGTGGACTTGGAGCACTTCCGCCAGACGCCGCTCCGACGCACGTTCACTTACTGCAAGCCGCTGCTCATGCACCCCGGCCAGCCACCGGAGGAACTCAGCCGGCTGGATTCCAAGAACTGGGAACCGACGCCTGCGTTGGTCGAGGGACGCGTCTGGCAGTCCATCGAAGAACTCCGGCTGCAAGTGGACGGCGTGGCCGTGATGGACCAGGTGGACGTGCCGAACACCGGCGTCATCACGGCGCGCATCCTGCCTCTGTTGGGAGGTTTCCCGCACGGCAACCCGGGCACGCCGGTCGTGGCGGACTGCCGGCGCGGCCTGCGGGGGTATCCGCCCGTTACTTTCAAGATGAACGCCGCCGAGTTGTGCGGCCTGGCGGGATTGCCCGGCGACGCGGATTTGCGTCGCCTCAGCGAATCCACGCTCGCGCTGGCCAAGCAAAACGGCCGCGAAGTCTTCGTCACCCTCTCCGAGCGTGGCATCCTCGGCGCGGCTCCAAGCGGTGAGGTGGAACACGTCCCCTGCCATCCCTTGCGTGGGCCGATTGACATCGTCGGCGCGGGCGATTCCGTCACCGCCAACCTCACCGCCGCGCTCGCCGCCGGCGCGACGCTGCGCGAGGCCATCGAGTTGGCGAACGCCGCCGCATCCGTCGTCGTCCACCAGCTCGGCACCACCGGCACCGCCAGCGTGGCGCAAATCCGCGAGCTGCTGCTGCCGTGAAAGTAGGACAGTGCTTCCAGCCTGTCCTCCATTTGAAACGCCCCGCTTGAGCGGAAACAGAAAGTCAGAGGGACAGGCGAGACGTGCTGTCCTACTTGAGCAACTCGAAAAGTGCCATCATGCCACCGCCGCACACTTGCCTCCCGCGCGTCCTTCCGCATAATCCCGCCGCCATGAAAGTGAAAACCCTGTTCCTCACCCTCTGCTTCGTTGTCCACACCGCGCTCTTCGCCGCCGAAACCTGGTGGCCGCAGTTCCGCGGGCCAAACGCGTCCGGCGTCTCCGACACCGCCAAGCCGCCCGTCGAGTTCGGCCCTGGCAAGAATCAGCTTTGGAAAAACATCGTGCCCTCGGGCGCGTCCTCGCCGTGCGTGTGGGGCGACCGGATTTTCCTCACGACCTTCGACGGCAAGAAGCTGGAGACGCACTGCTACGCGCGGCGCGATGGCAAGCTGCTCTGGAAGCGCCCCGCGCCCGCCGGGCAGCTTGAAGAATTCCACGCCACCGAGGGCAGCCCCGCCGCATCCACTCCCGCAACCGATGGCAAGACCGTCATCAGTTACTTCGGCTCGTCCGGGCTGGTGGCCCACGACTTCAGCGGCAAGGAACTCTGGCAGCACAAGCTCCCGACCATCCAGTCGCCCGGCAGCTTCGGCTCCGGCGGTTCGCCCGTGCTCGCGGGCGGCGTGGTGCTCGTGAACCGCGACCAGGCCGGGCCTTGCTCGCTGCTGGCGGTGGACTTGAAGACCGGCAAGAAAGCATGGGAAGCCCCGCGCACAGATGTCGGTCCCGGCTTCGGCACGCCGATTCTCTGGAAGAGCGCGGGCGTGGACGAGGTCGTCATGTCCGGCTCCATCAAGCTCAAGGCCTATGACCTCAAGACCGGCGCGGAACGGTGGTCGCTGGCGGGCTTGCCGTCCTTCACCTGCACAACTCCGGTGGTCGGCGACGGCCTGCTCTTCTTCGCCGGCTGGGCACCGGGCAAGGAGGCCAACACGATGCCGACGTGGGCCGGGATGTCGCAGATGGACAAAAACAAGGACGGCGCGCTCACGCCGGACGAGATGAAGGGCACGGAGATGGAATCGTTCTTCCGCTCGCTGGACGTGAACCGCGACGGCAAAATCACCAAAGAAGACATGGATGCCCTGGCGGCCAACATGGCCAAGGGCGAGAACGTGCTGGTGGCCGTGAAGCCCGGCGGCAAGGGCGAGTTGAGCGAGGACGCCTTGGCGTGGAAGCAGACGCGCGGCCTGCCCTACGTGCCGTCGGCGCTGCACTATCGCGGCCGCGTCTTCCTTGTGAAGGACGGCGGGCTGGCGTCGAGCTTCGACGCGAAGACGGGCAAGGTCCACTACCAGCAGGAGCGGCTCAACGCCATCGGCAGCTACTACGCGTCGCCCGTCGCGGCGGACGGGCGCATCTACGTGGCGTCGCTGAACGGCAAGGTCACGGTCCTCGATGCCGGCGGCGACGCGCCGAAGATTCTGCACCAGGCGGAATTCAGCGAACGCATCTCCGCCTCGCCCGCGCTGGTGGAAAACGTGATATACGTCCGCACGCTCACGGCACTCTACGCGTTCGTTAAGTAGGACAGTGCTTCCAGCCTGCCTACCATTTGAAGGAAACCGCTTGAGCGGGATCTGAAATCAGAAAGACAGGCGGGACGCACTGTCCTACTTCAAAGTGCCGACATTGCGGTTCCTTTCCTGTGTCAAGCGGCCCGGATGGCCGGCGGCTCGCCCGCGTTGAGCACGCGGATTTCCCTCTGTGGGAACGGAATCTCGATGCCCTGCTTGCGGAACTCCTCGGCCAGCGCCTTGTTCACTTCCGCCGCCGCCGGACCGAAGTCCCCGACTTTCGTCCACGGCTTGACAGCAATGTTCACGGCGGAATCACCGAACGACGCGACGCCCACGACCGGAGCCGGTTCCTTCAGCACGGTCGGAGTCCGCGCCAGCACGGCGTTGACCGCGTTGAGCGCCTTGTTCAAGTCCGTCGAGTAGGCCACGCCCACGCTCAGGTCGAGCTGCCGGATGGAGCCGTAGTTGTGCAGAATCTCGCCGATGACCTTGCGGTTCGGGATGACCACGCGCGACCGGTCCGCGTGGACCAGGATGACCGAGAACAGCTCGATGGCATGGACCTGCCCGTGAACGCCGTGAATCTCGATGTATTCGCCGACGCGGAACGGCTTCGTGAAAATGATGAGCAGGCCGGCCATGAGGTTGCCGAGCACGCCTTGCAACGCGAGTCCCACGCCCACGCCCGCCACGCCAAGGCCGGCGATGATGGGCGCGATGGCCACGCCGACCTTCTCCAGCACGAGCATCAACGTCAGCCCCATCACCATCAGCCGCGCCACGCGCACGATAAGGATGCGGACGGGCGGCTCCAAATCCTTCTTGCCCAGCCAGCGTTGCAACACCTTGCCCACCTGCATGGCGACCAGCAGGCCGACAATCAGGATGATGGCCGCGCCGAGCAGCTTCGGACCGTAGTCGAACAGGAAGGCGACGCCTTGCTCTGTGATTTTGTTGAGCAACTCGGTATCAATCACCGCGAACGTGAAGTGTCTCATATGAATTCCTCCCGGCAGCATAGCCGCACCGCGCCTTGCGGCCAGCCGGAAAACGGCCCTGTGCGGCCCCCGGCCTCTTCCCCCTCGCCCCCACCGGGGGGGAGAACCAACGGCCCGCCGCTGGCCGCGAGTTCGGCCCCTGAGCCGGAGCGCAGGAGTCCATCCTGCGCGTTCGTGTCCGGTTACCTCGCGCAGGTTGGACACCTGCGCTCCATCCGGTTCATGGAAAGGGCCGGGGTGAGGGGACGGACCGAGACGCACGCCGACGCACACCTTCAATCACGCCGCGCCAGCCTGCTCCTGCTCCCCTTCGCGTTGCTTGGCGCGAATGCCTGCCGCACCACATCGCCATCGGCACTCCAACGCTTCGAGTTCGAGCAGCCGCAGATGGGCCTGCCCTTCCGCATCGTGTTGTATGCGGAGAGTCCGAGCCTCGCTGAAGCCGCTGCCCGCGCCGCCTTCGCCCGCGTCGCGGAGCTGAACCAAGTCTTCAGCGACTACGAGGATGACAGCGAGTTGACCCTGCTGTCCCGCAGCTCCGGCAGCGGTTGCGCTGTGCCCGTGAGCGACGAGTTATGGCGCCTGCTGAACATAGCGGAAACCATGTCGCGACGGTCGGACGGCGCGTTCGACATCACCGTCGGTCCCCTCGTGCAAGTTTGGCGACGCGCGCGGCGACAGCGCGAACTGCCCACGCCCGAAGTCATCGCGGAGGCCAAGTCCCGTGTCGGCTGGCAGAAGGTTGTCCTCGACCCGCGCGCGCACACCGCGAAGCTGCTCGTGTCAGGAATGCGCCTCGACCTCGGCTCCATCGCCAAGGGACGTGCGCTCGACGAAGCGCTTCGCGAGTTACGCAGTCACGGCATCCCCCGCGCGCTCGTCACCGGCAGCGGCGACATGGCTCTCGGCGACCCGCCGCCGGGTCGCACCGGCTGGCGCATCGAGCTCGCGCCGCTCGACGCGCCCGGTGCCCCGCCCACGCAGTTCCTTTCGCTCCGCAACTGCGGCTTCGCGACCTCCGGCGATTTGTTCCAGCACGTCGAGCTGGGCGGCAAGCGCTACTCCCACATCGTGGACCCGCACACGGGCCTGGGCATGACCGACCACAGCCTCGTGACGGTCATCGCGCGCGATTGCGTGACGGCGAACAGCCTCTCCACGACGACGTGCGTAGTCGGCCCAGAGCGCGGGTTGGCATTAGTGAACGGCACGCCCGGTGCATCCGCCCGCGTCGTCCGCAAGCCCGGCGAACGCGTCGAAGTCTCGGAGTCGCCGAGCTTCGCACGCTTCTACGACAAGTAGGTCAGCGCGTCCCGCCTGACCTACCATCTAGTTTCGCCCGCTCAAGCGGAAGCTTTCAGTCAGACAGACAGGCGGGGCGCGCTGTCCTACTTTCACGCATTCCCTCGCGCCTTCCACTCGTCTATTCTCCCGTCGTGATTCGCCGCGTGAAACCATTTGCCACCGCTTTCGCCGCCCTGCTGGGCGCGCTACCAATCTTCGCCGCCGCGCCCGCGCCGGATTTTCAGCGCGATGTCCGCCCCATTCTCTCTCGCCAGTGTTTCGCCTGCCACGGGCCGGATGAACACGCGCGCAAGGCCGGCCTCCGCCTCGACCTCCGCGAGGCCGCGCTCAAGCCGGCCAAGTCCGGCAAGCGCGCCCTCGTCCCCGGCAAGCCCGACCAGAGCGAACTCGTCCGCCGCATCACCAGCACCGACCACAACAAGGTCATGCCGCCGCCGGAGACGAAGAAGCACCTCACGCCCGCCGAGATGGACACGTTCCGCCGCTGGGTCGCCTCCGGAGCGGATTACCAGCCGCACTGGGCGTTCATCAAACCGAAGCAGGCTGCATTGCCGAAGGTGAAGCAAGCCGGCTGGCCGCAGAACGCCATTGACCACTTCATCCTCGCGCGGCTGGAGAAGGAAGGCTTGAAGCCGTCGCCACCCGCCGACGACTACACGCTCGTCCGCCGCCTTTACCTCGACCTCATCGGCCTGCCGCCGACGCCGGAGGAAGCCGATGACTTCGTGCGCCAGCTCTCACTTTCCCGCTCTCCCACTTTCTCACCGGCTGCCGGCGAAAGTGGGCAGGTGAGAAGGCGGGAAAGTGAGCTGAAGGTCATCGCCGCGCTCGTGGACAAACTGCTCGCCTCCCCGCACTACGGCGAACGCTGGGCGCGCAAGTGGCTCGACCTCGCCCGCTACGCCGACACCAACGGCTACGAGAAAGACCGCCCGCGCAACATTTGGCCTTGGCGCGACTGGGTCATCCGCGCGCTGAACGAGGGCCTTCCCTTCGACCAGTTCACCATCCAGCAGCTCGCCGGCGACCTCTTGCCAGCAGTTCAAGGTTCAAGGTTCAAGGTTCAAGGTTTGGACCCGCTCGTCGCGACGGGCTTCCACCGAAACACGATGCTGAATGAGGAAGGCGGCATTGACCCGCTGGAGTTCCGCTTCTACGCGATGGCCGACCGCGTGGCCACCACCGGCACAACCTGGCTGGGCCTGACACTGATGTGCGCGCAGTGCCACACGCACAAGTTCGATCCCATTCCCCAGACGGAGTATTACGGCGTGATGGCCTTCCTCAACAACGCCGACGAGCCGGACCAGGACCTGCCCGACGCGGCGCTGGATGAACTGCACCGCAAGAATCTGGAGCGCGCCGCCACCCTGCTGGCCGGGCTGCCGAGACAGTTTCCGGCGGACACAAACTCCACTCCGCCGGTGCCGGGAGCCAAGCATCTGGAAAGGAGATTTGCCACATGGCTCAAAGCCGAGCGCGCCCGCGTCGTGACGTGGACGACACTCCGCCCCGACGAAGCCAAGTCCAACCTCCCGCTCCTCACGGTGCAGCCAGACAGCTCCATCTTCGCGAGCGGAGACATCAGCAAGAACGACACTTACACACTTCGCTTCAAGAGCGTTCTAGCCGGAACCGCCGCGCTTCGCCTCGAAGCCTTGCCCGACGACCGCCTGCCCGCGCACGGGCCAGGCATGGCGTATTACGAAGGTCCCAAAGGCGATTTCTTCCTCGGTGAATTCCGCGTGAAGGCAGCCAGCCAGCCCGTGAAGCTCGCCCGGGCATCACAGACCTATGCGAAGCTCTGGCTCGGCGGTGACAGGTCGTCCGCAGCGCTGGCGATTGATGGCAACCCCGAAACGGGTTGGGGTGTCTTCGAGCGCTTTGGCGAACGACACGTCGCGGTTTTCCACTTCGACCAACCGCTCGCAGCGACTGGCGACCTTGAAGTGCTGCTTCAGTTTGGCCGCCATTACGCCTGTTCGCTGGGCCGGTTCCGCCTCTCCGCCACGACCGAAGCGCAGGCCGCCGCCAGTGAGTTGACCGAGGAGGCCGAGGCGTTGCTCCGCGTGCCCGAGGCGCAACTCACCACCGCCCAACGCGCCAAGCTCCGCGAACAATTCCTCCTCGTCGCGCCCGAGCTGAAATCCGCGCGGGCTGAAATCGAGCGCTTGCGCAAACCGCCCGTCCACCAGACCACCCTCGTCTTGCGCGAGCGCCCGCTGGAGAACCCGCGCCCCACGCACCGCCATCATCGCGGCGAGTTTCTGTCGCCGAAGGAAGCCGTCGCGCCCACCGTGCTCGGCGTCTTGAACCCATTGCCAGCCGCCGCCCCAAAGAACCGCCTCGGCTTCGCGCAATGGCTCGTCTCGCCCGAGAACCCGCTCACTGCGCGCGTCACCGTGAACCGCCAGTGGGCCGCGTTCTTCGGGCGCGGCCTCGTGCGCACCACCGAGGACTTCGGTCTGCAAGGCGACGCGCCGACGCACCCGGAGCTGCTCGACTGGCTGGCGGTGGAGTTCATGAAGCATGACTGGTCGCTGAAGCTGTTGCACAAGCTCATCGTGACCAGCGCCACTTACCAGCAGAGCAGCGCTGTAGCCGCCGAGGTCAGGAGGCGGACTGAACCTTCCACGCCACCAATCCGCCTCCTCACCTCGGCGGCTACCGACCCCGACAACCGCCTGCTCTCCCGCTTCCCCCGCTCACGCCTCGACGCCGAACTCATCCGCGATTCCGTCCTGCGCGCGAGCGGGCTGCTTTCGCCGAAGATTGGCGGGCCGAGCGTCTTCCCGCCGCAGCCCGCGAGCGTCACGCAGGAAGGCGTGTATGGCGGCAAGTCATGGGACGAGAGCAAGGGCGAAGACCGCTACCGCCGCGGCCTCTACACCTTCGCCAAACGCTCCGCGCCCTACGCGATGTTCAACACCTTCGACGGCCCCAGCGGCGAAGCCTGCGTCGCCCGCCGCGACGTCTCGAACACGCCGCTCCAAGCGCTCACCCTGCTCAATGACACCGTCATCCTCGAAGCCGCCCAAGCCCTCGGCCGCCAGCTCGCCGCGCAGCCCGGCAGCATCGAGACCCGTGTGGAAACCCTCTTCCGCCGCTGCCTCACCCGCCCGCCCACTGCCAACGAACGCGCCCAACTCGTGAAGTTCTTCGAGACCCAACGCGCCCGCTTCGCCAGCGGCGAACTCAAGGCCGCCGACTTCGCCGGCAAAGGCGATGGCGACGCCAACGACCGCGCCGCCTGGACCGCCCTCGCCCGCGCGCTTTTGAACCTCGACGAGATGATTGCAAAAGGCTGAACCATGACACCTCTTCAAGAACACTGCCTCGCCGTCACGCGGCGCCACTTCTTCCGCAACTGCGGCGTCGGCCTCGGCAAAGTCGCCCTCGCGGGCCTGCTGACTGACTCCTTCGCTCGCCGCGCCAGTGCCGCGCCGGCGAACCCCTTCCCCATCAAACCGCCGCACTTCGCGCCGAAGGCCAGGCGCGTCATTCACATGTTCATGGCCGGCGCGCCGAGCCAGTTGGAGCTGTTCGACTACAAGCCCAAGCTCGCCGAGCTGGAAGGCAAGCCCATCCCGCCCGAGGTCATCGGCGGGCAGCGCTACGCGTTCATCCGGTCGGACGCGGCGGTGCTCGGGCCGCGCTTCAAATTCGCCAAACACGGTCAGTGCGGCGCGGAGCTGGGCGAAACGCTGCCATACCTCGCGAAGATTGTGGACGACATCGCGATCGTGAAGTCCATGCGGACGGACCAGTTCAACCACGCGCCCGCGCAGATTTTCTTCAACACCGGCTTCGGCCAGCCGGGGCGGCCCAGCATGGGCTCGTGGGTGCTCTACGGCCTCGGCGCGGAGACGAGCGACCTGCCGGCGTTTGTCGTGATGAGCACGGGCAGCGGCATCAGTGGCGGCTCGGCGTGCTGGGGCAGCGGCGCGTTGCCGGGCGTCTACACCGGCGTGCGCTTCCGCAACCAAGGCGACCCCATTCTCAACGTCTCCAGCCCGCCGGGCGCGGACGCGCGGCTTCAGCGCGACTCGTTGGACTTGATTGGCAGCCTGAACCAGCGCCGCCTCGCGCTGGACGGCGACCCGGAAATCGCCACGCGCATTGCTGCCTACGAAATGGCCTTCCGCCTCCAGACCAGCGCGCCGGACTTGATGGACTTGCGCGGCGAGAGCAAGGCCACGCTCGACCTCTACGGCTGCGACCCCGCCAAACCCTCCTTCGCCCGCTCGTGCCTGCTGGCGCGGCGGATGGTCGAGCGCGGCGTGCGCTTCATCAACATCTACAACGAAGGCTGGGACGCGCACTCGAACGTCGAGGGCAACGTCCGCAACAACTGCAAGACCACCGACCAGGCCAGCGCCGCGCTCGTGATGGACCTCAAGCAACGCGGCCTGCTCGACGACACCCTGGTCATCTGGGGCGGCGAGTTCGGCCGCACCCCGATGGTGGAATCCAACGCCGCGCTGGGCCGCAGCCTCGGGCGCGACCACCATCCGCAGGCCTTCTCGATGTGGCTGGCCGGCGGCGGCGTGAAGCCCGGCCTCACCTACGGCCAGACGGATGAACTGGGCTTCCACATCGTCGAAAACCCCGTCCATGTCCGCGACCTGCAAGCGACCATCCTCCACCAGCTCGGCCTCGACCACGAGCGGCTCTCCGTCCGCTTCCAGGGCTTGGACTTGAAGCTCACCGGCGTCGAGCCGTGCCAAGTGGTGAAGGGGATATTGGCGTAGTCGCAACCTTCAGGTTGCGAATCGCTCCGCTCCGGAAGCGCAGGCTGAAGCCTGCGACTGCGGGCAGAATCCTGCATGGCCCGGCGTGTATTTTGCATTCGCGTCGCCTGCCGGTTGGGCTAGCTTCCACCACGTTTAAGCAAAGCTTTGTCGCGCACCGCATGAGACTCGTTTCGTTCCTCGCCACGCTGGTTCTGGCCTTGTCGTTCTCGCGCCCGGCCACCGCCGCGTCCGCCGCGCCGGACTTCACGCTGGTGCAGGCGCTCTTCAAGAAGCATTGCGTCGAGTGCCACTCGGTCACGGACGCGGAGAACAATCTCATCCTCGAAAACTTCGCCTCGCTCATGAAGGGCGGCGACGGCGGCGTGCCGGTGTTACCGGGCAAGAGCGCCGACAGCCTCCTGATGAAGTCCCTCGAAGGGCGCGACAAAGTCAAAATCATGCCGCCGGGCAAGAAGAAGAAACTGGATGCGTCCGAACTTGCCGTCATCAAGGCGTGGATTGACGGCGGGGCCAAGCCGCCGGCCATCGCCACCGAGCCGGTTCGCGAGTTGGTCACGCCGAAGATTGCCCCGCGCGTCACGCCCCGGAAATCCATCCAGGCCATCGCGTTCGCCGCGCAGCCGAACGTCATCGCCGTCGCGCGCTACCGCGAGGTCGAGCTGCGCGACGCCGAGACCGGCGCGTTGCGGCACACGCTCACGGGCATTCGCGGCAACGTGAACTCCGTCGCCTTCTCCACTGACGGCCGGTGGGTCGCGGCGGCGGGCGGCGAGCCGGGCTTGCAGGGACAGGCGGCCATCTGGCGTGTCACAGACGGCGGGCTGGTGCGGAAGTTCGAGGGGCACTTCGACGCGCTCTACTCCGTGGCGCTCTCGCCCGACGGCAAGCTGCTGGCGACCGGCAGTTACGACCAGAAAATCAAGCTCTGGGACACCGCCACCGGCAAGGAAGTCCGCACGCTTACCGGCCACAACGGCGCGGTCTATGGCCTCGCCTTCCGGCCCGATGGCAGGGTGCTCGCCAGCGCCAGCGGCGACCGCACGGTGAAGCTCTGGGAAGTCGCCACCGGCAAACGCCTCGACACCTTCTCGCAGCCGACGAAGGAGCAATACACCGTCGCGTTCAGCCCGGATGGGCGGCGGCTCGTGGCGGGCGGTGTGGACAACCGCATCCGCCTCTACGCCGTGAGTGCGGGCGCGGTGGAGGGCACGAACCAGTTGCTCGAATCCAAGTTCGCGCACGAGGGCGCGGTGCTGCGCATCGTCTTCGCCAGCGACGGCGCGACGCTGCTCTCCAGCGCCGAGGACCGCACGGTGAAGTGGTGGGACGCCGCCAAGCTCGTCGAGCGCGGCCACCTGGACCCGCAGCCCGACCTCGCCCCCGCCGTGGCCTTCACCGCCGGCAACACCCGCTTCGTCGTGGGCCGCCTGGACGGCACGCTGCAATTCTTCGACGCGAAGACGGGGCAGCCGGGGAAGGTGGCGGTGAACAGGTGACGCTCAACTTGTGAGGTGTCGCCGCTGGGTTGAGCAAGGTCCGGGGTGAAGTCGGGGCGCGGGCTTAAGTCGCCGCTCCTCACGCCGCCGGCAGGGTGAAGTAGAAAGCCGCTCCCTGGCCCGGCTCGCTCTCCACCCACACCTCGCCGCCGTGCGACTGCACGATGTGCTTCACGATGGCGAGGCCGAGGCCGGTGCCGCCCGCGTCGCGCGAGCGCGCCTTGTCCACGCGGTAGAACCGCTCGAAGACGCGTGTCTGCGCCTCGGGCGGGATGCCGGGGCCGTCGTCGCGCACCCAGAGTTCCACCTGCTTCTTGTCGTTCCCACGCGCGCCGATGATCACGCAGCCCCCGGCGCGGCCATACTTGATGGCGTTGTCCACGAGGTTGAAGAGCACTTGCTGGAGGCGCTCGGCGTCGGCGTTCGCGGCGGTGTCAGCGGGAATTTCGTTGAGCAGCTTTACCTGCTTGGCAGCGGCGCGGGATTCGAGGTCGGTGCGGACGTGCTCGGCGACGCCGCGCAACTCGGCGCGCTGGAGGTTCATCACGATCTGCCCGGACTCCAGCCGCGAGATGGTGAGCAGGTCCTCGATGAGGTAGGTCAGCCGATCCGCGTGCTTCTCGATGGTCTGAAGGAACTTCATCGCGACCTCGGGCTTGTCCTTCGCGCCGTCAATGAGCGTCTCGACGTAGCCCTTGATCATCGAGAGCGGCGTGCGCAGCTCGTGGCTGACGTTGGCGACGAACTCGCGGCGGGTGTTCTCCAACTGCTTGAGCCGCGTGAGATCGTGGCAGACGAGGATCAGGCCCTGTTGCCGGCCATCCGAGCCAAGCACGACGGCGGAGTTCACCTGCAGGCTGCGGTTGCCATCGAGGCCGGGCAGCTCCAGCTCGAAGTCCTCGACCTGCCCCCTGACGAGCGTCTGGTTGACGAGTTCCTGAACCTGGTGCAGCCGAAGCGCCTCCATCACCGTGCGCCCTCGGATGTCGCCCGTGACGCCGAAGAGCCGTTCGAGCGCCTGATTGACGAGCCGCACGCGCCCCTCGGCGTCGAGCACCAGCACGCCCTCGCTCATGCTGTTGAAGAGCGCCTGCTGCTGCGCCAGCTCACGCGCCCGCGCCTGCTCGTGCTGCTGACGGAGCGATTCGAACTCCCGTTGCTGCCGCTCGCGTTCCGCATCCGTCTCCTCCCGGCATCGCCGCATCGCGACGAAGCAAACGCCTGCCGCCAGCAGGGCAAGGATGGTTAGCGTCGGCCACATCGGGTGGAGAATGGCTGGGAAGGAGGGGAGACGTAAAACGTAAAACGTAACCAAGCAGGGCGTCGAGCGCCGGTGGCCCTTACGTTTTACGCATTACGCATTACGTCTCACCCCGCCACAAAGCGATAGCCGACCCCTCGCACGGTATCCAAGTGCTTCGCCGCCTTGCCCAGCTTCTCCCGCAGCCGCCGCATGTGCGTGTCCACGGTGCGCGTGTCTATGACGTTGTCGTATTCCCACACGTCCTTGAGCAACTGGTCGCGCGATTGCACCCGGCCGCGCCGCTGCGCGAGGATGGTGAGCAGCTTGAACTCCGTGGCGGTCAGCTCCACGCGCTTGTTGTTCACCGTGAGGCTGTGCGCGGGCACGTCGAGCACAAGGTCGCCGAACTGCATCCGCTCCGCCTTGGCCTCGGTCGTCTCGCGGCGACGCAGCAGGCCCTTGATGCGCAGCATCAGCTCGCGCGGGCTGAACGGCTTGGTCACGTAATCGTCCGCGCCGAGTTCGAGGCCCAGCACACGGTCAATCTCCGCCGCCTTCGCCGTGAGCATGAGAATGGGGATACCCGCCGTGGCCGCGTCGCGCCGCAGCAGCTTGCACACCTCCAAGCCGTCCACCTCGGGAATCATCAGGTCCAGCACGATGAGATCGGGCAGCGCCGCGCGCGCCTTCTTGAGCGCCTCTGCGCCATCCGCCGCCGTGACCACCTCGAAGCCGGCGTTCTTCAAGTTGAACTCGACCAGTTCAACGGCATCCGGTTCGTCATCCACGACCAATATCTTTGCCATGTTCGAGTCTTGGGTAACACGCGGCCACCAACGAAACAACGACAAGCCGGTGACGACTTTGTTACGAACGGGTGACGACCCCGCAGGAGACGACGTGAGGAGTCTCTGACTGTCGGTTTGCCTACGGCTGAGAGTCGGCTCAATCTCTCGCCATGCACCGACTGCTTGCCGCTGTGGCCCTGGCCTTGACGGCCCTTGCGTTGTCCGCCGCCGAAGTCCCGTGGCCCAAGCTCCCCGAGCGCGACGGCCCGATTGTCATCCCCGCCCAAGAGTGGCCGCTCCGTCCCGGCCCGCGCGAGGTGCGCGTGCTCGTGCATTACCCCGGTGGCACGCGCGCCAGCATCGGGCCGCGCACGGGCATCTTCCTCACGCTCCACAACTGGGGCGGCACCGACTGCGCGGGCACCGCGAACCCTGCAGCCCTCGCCCGCGAGTTCAACTGCGTCGCCCTCTGCGTGAACTATCTCCAGAGCGGCCCGAAGGATTCCATCGAAGGCCCGGAGCCGTATGACTTCGGTTGGCTGCAAGGGCTGGATGCCTTGCGCGCGCTTTGGCTCGTGTTCAACGAGCTGGACACGACCAAGACGCCCTTCGCCCGTGGCCGCCTCTTCGCCACCGGTGGCTCAGGCGGCGGCAACGTGACGCTCATGGCGAACAAGCTCGCCCCGCGCACGTTCACCGCCGTCGTGGACATGTGCGGCATGAAGAAGCTCAGTGACGCGCTTGCCTACAACCTCCCCGCCGCCGGTGGACTCAACGCCCGCTGGAGCCGCGACTCCGCCAGCCCGAACTTCCTCTCACCCGGCGCGCAGGAGATACGCTTCGTCGGCCACCCCGCGCATCTCGCCGAGATGAAGCGCCTCGGCACCACCGCCAAGGTTTTTTCCGTCCACGGTCTCGACGACAAGACCTGCCTCGCCGACGGCCAGGAGATGGTCGCCAACATGACGCGCGCCGGCCTCGACATCACGCCCGTCTGGGTCACGAAGGAGATGGTGGACGGCAAAATCTTCAGCACCACCGGCCACGCGCTCGGCAACCGCACGCTCATCCCCGGCCACGTCGCCGGGAAGTTCCTCCGCGCCGACAGCCCCGACGCCCTCGACCGCAAAACGCCCACCGACTTCGAGCGGCGCGAGGACATCCGCTACGTCACGACCGACGGCGTCTATGTCATCTCCTACGCGCAAGGCTTTCCCGTTGGCCGCTTCGAGCCAGCGTTGCCGTCGCCTGGTTATCCTGACCGCTTCGACGTGCTGCGCGTTGCCTCTGCCAGCGGAATAGCCAGGAACGCTCAGACACCCGCCGAGTGGGAGCCGCGCTGCCGGCACATCGCTGCCGCGTTGGAGCGTGTAATGGGGCCGTTTCCCAATCCCGCCAAGCGCGCCGCCCTCGACGTGAAGGTGCTCGAGGAGGTGAAGCTCGAAGGCGGCTTGCTCCGGCGAAAATTGACTTATCAAAGCGACGCGACTGACCGCGTCGCCGCCTATCTCTTCCTACCCGAGTCCAGCGCGAAGGCGAAGCTCCCCACCGTCCTCTGCCTCCACCAGACCACCAAGCTCGGCAAGGCCGAGTCCGCCGGCCTCGTGGACAACCCCAAGCAATACGCCCTCCACCTCGCGCAGCGCGGCTACGTCACCTTCGCGCCCGATTACCCGAGCTTCGGCGATTCCAAATACGACTTCGACCCGCGCCACGGCTACGCCAGCGGCACCATGAAAGCCATCTGGGACAACGTCCGCGCCGTGGACCTCCTCGAATCACTCCCCGAGGTGGACGCCGCGCGCCTCGGCGTCATCGGCCACTCGCTCGGCGGGCACAACGCGATGTTCACCGCCGTCTTCGAGCCGCGCCTGCGCGTCATAGTGTCGAGCTGCGGCTTCACCACCTTCCGCAAGGACGATATGCCGAGTTGGACTGGCAAGGTCTATATGCCGCGCATCAAGACCGAGTTCGCCAACGCCGCCGCGCGCGTGCCCTTCGACTTCCCGGAAATTGTCGCCGCCTTCGCCCCGCGCCCCTTCCTCACCTGCTCGGCGGAAGGCGACACCGACTTCGACGTGTCCGGCGTCCGCGACGTGCTCGCCGCCGCGCGCAAGGTGTATGAACTCCACGGCCAGGCCGGAAACCTCGTCGGCTACTATCCCAAAGGCCCGCACGCCTTCCCCGACGACGCCCGCAAGGTGGCCTACGAATTCCTCGACCGGCACCTGCGTGGTGAAAAATAAGCCGTGGCGTGGACGTGCCCATCCCAACCGGCTCACGTCTCAGCCGGCGGCTCACCGCTCCGGGAAAAGCTCAAGCAACTGCATCGGCTCGGTTTTGTGGGCGGGATACTTCACGGGCTAGCCATCGACCCGCTTGTTCTTCTTCCACGGCTGGTCGGGGAATTTCTCGGGGAGCTTGAAGGACTGCGGGGCGGGCTTGGCGAGTTCGAGGTCGGGGTCGCCGGGGGTGGCGGGCGTCGCGCCGGGGGCGGCCAGGTTGTCTTTCCACGAGGCGATGCGGGCCTGGAGGCCGTGGTGCTCGGCGGTCTTTTTGTCGCCGGCCCTCATGTAGAAGAGGGAGAGGTTGGTGTGGACGAGCTGCTCGTGCGGGCGCATCTGCTCGGCCTTGTGGCCCTCGGCGATGGCGGTGGCGAAGTCGCCCTTGCGACACCAGGCCATGCCGAGCGCGAGCTGGGCGTCGAAGTGCGCGGGGTCGGCGGCCAGCACGGCGCGCAGGCCGGCGATGGCGGTGTCGTAGTCGCCCTGGCTGAAGGCGAACATGGCGTCGTCGTATTGGGCCTGGAGGTCGTCGGGCATCGCTGGTGAGCAGAGTAGGCGGGGAGGGAGCGGTTAGCAATCAGCGGCCAGCAAGGAAGTATTCAGCAAGCAGTTTTCAGTGTTCAGTGGCGGCAAGCCGTGCGACCTCAGGAAACTGCCTACTGGAAACTGAACGCTGATTACTGAATACTGCCCCCGCCGATGGACCTGCCCATCAAAATCATCTCGACCGACTTCGACGGCACACTGCACGCGGACCACGAGAACCCGCCCGTGCCGGAGCGCTTGCAGGAGCTGATCGGCGACTTGCAGCGGCGCGGCGCGAAGTGGGTCATCAACACCGGGCGCGACCTGTCGAGCCTGATGGAAGGTCTGGGCCGCGCGCACCTGAGCGTGCAGCCGGACTGGCTGGTGACGGTGGAGCGGGAGATTTATTTCCGCGAGGGGCCGCGCTTCTTCCCGCTGCAACCGTGGAACGGCGACTGCGAGCGCGCGCACCGCGAGCTGTTCAAGGCGGTGGAGAAGGACTTGCCGCGCCTGTTCAAGTGGGTCAACGGCAAATTCCGCGCCTCGGTCTACTCCGACGTGTATTCCCCCTTCTGCCTCATCGCCGGGACCAACGCGGACGCGGACGACATCGAGGCGCACCTCAAGGATTACTGCGAGTCCGTGCCGAACCTGACGGTGGTGCGCAACGACGTGTATGCGCGCTTCAGCCACACGGCCTACAGCAAGGGCACGGCGCTCGCGGAGATCACGCGGCAGCTCGGCCTGACGCGCGAGTGCGTCTTCGCGGCGGGCGACCATTTCAACGACCTGCCGATGCTGTGCGACGAGCACGCGTGCTGGCTGGTCGCGCCCGCGAACGCCATCCCGCAGGTGCAGGAGGCCGTCTGGCGCGAAGGCGGCTACGTGAGCGACCGCCTCTGGGGCCACGGCGTGGCGGACGGGCTGGAAGCGGCGATGAAGGAAGCGGGCTTGCTGTAGCCGGCGCGGCAGGGCGGTTCAGCCCGGTGCCGGGTCAAATCACTTCCGCACCTCTGGCGTCACGGTGAGTTCCACGCGTTTGCCGTCGCGGAGGACGATGATTTTCACCGGTTGGCCGATTTTCACGGCCTCGATGGCATAGGTGTAGTCGTAGATGTTGGCAATCTTCTGGCCGGCGAATTCGACGATGACGTCGCCACCCTTCAGCCCGGCCTTGTCGGCGGGGCTGCCGCCGCGGGTGCCGCTCAGCTTCACGCCGGCTACTTCCTGAGCGTAGTCGGGGATGGTGCCGAGGTAGGCGCGGAGCTGCTCGCGGCCGCCGCCGCCGTCCTTCTTCTCGACCTTCGCGTAGGCCGGGCGCTCGGCACCCGAGGCGAGGTCGGTGATGAGGGCGCGGGCGAACTTGGCGATGCGTTCGAGGCCGTCGTAGTTCAGCGTGTCGGGCTTGTCGGCGGGCCGGTGATACTCCTCGTGACTGCCGGTGAAGAAGGCGATGACCGGCACGTTCTTCGGATAGAAGGGCGTGGTGTCGGTGGGCAGATACGGGTCTTCCTGCAAGGCCAGATTGAAGCCGGCGGCGACGTTGCGCTTCTCGATCAGCTTCCGCCACGTAGGGGAGGAGCCGATGCCCTGGAGACTCAGCTTGTTGTCGCGCAGGCGGCCGACCATGTCGAAGTTCACGTAGGCGACGACGTTCGAGAGCGGGAGCGGCGGCTTCTCGGCGAAGTGCGAGGAGCCGATCAAGCCGACTTCCTCGCCAGACCAGGCGGCGAAGAGCACGCCGCGCCGGAGCGCAAGTGTCCAACCTGCGTTTGCCACGGCTTTCGGCGCGCTGGAACCGGACGCAGGTTGGACACCTGCGCTCCGAAATTCTTCGGCTAGCGCTCCAGCGAGTTCGAGCAGCGCGGCGGTGCCGCTGGCGTTGTCATCCGCGCCGGGGTGGACCTTGCCTTCCTCGTCCTTGCGCGCGAAGCCGCCGGTCTCGCCGTGGCCGAGGTGGTCGTAATGCGCGCCGACGATGACATACTCCTTGGTGCCGACAGGCGGGATGTGCGCGAGGACGTTACGGTCCGCCTTCTTCACATGCTCGACGGCGGCGGTGAGCTTCACGGCGACGTTCTTCAGCGCGAAAGCTCCTTCCGCGTGCGGGTCTTCCTTGTCGAGCGCGGCCTGCGTCTTCTTCAAATCCTTGCCCGCGGCAGTGAACATCTTCGCCGCCACGTCGCCGCCGATGCTGGCGCAGACGATGCCGCTGTGGCTCGCACCGGTCTCGAAGGTCAGCCGCGCCAGTTCGCCCGCGTTCGGGGACGTGGGGCCGGTGACGACGAGCAGGGCTTTCGCGCCGCGATTGCGCGCAATGAGGGCCTTGTAGCGCAGGCCGGCGTAGCGGTTCAGCTCCTGGCGGCGCTTGGCGTCGGCTTCCTCCGGCACGTAACGCAGCACGAGCACGACCTTGTTCGACACGTCGAGGCCGTTGTAAGAGTCATAGCCTTCCCCGAGCTTGCCAGGCACGGAGAGGCCGTAGCCGGCGAAGACGACTTCCCCCTCCACGGTGCCGTTCGCCGTGAAGGCAAGGGGGCGGAAGTCCTTGTCGAGTGCAAGCGTGGCGGGCGTGGCATTAGCGCTGGCACGGAGCGAGGCGGTATTCTGATTCGTCAGCACTCGGACGCCGGAGCTGAACTCGAAGGGTTGGAAGAAGTCGCTGACGGACGGGAGTGGAGCAAGGCCGGAGAGCTTGAAGTTTTCGGCTATGTAGTTAGCGGCTTTTAGTGCGCCGAGCGAGCCCGTGAGCCGACCTTGGAGTGACTCGCTGGCGAGAAACCCAACATGGCCACGCAAATCCGCTTCACGTATTTCCGGATTATAACTTTGGAGTTGAAGAAGACTCTCTGCGGTAAGGGCCCCAACGCTGATCAAACCCTGAGCCTTGATTCTCTGCAGTGACAGCTCCGGCGTGGTTCCGCTCCGCTTCGGCGCTTGTGCCAGTGCCGCCAGCGCCGCCGTGTGGTTCCAGTCCGCCATGAAGACCTGCGAGTTTTTCTCCGGCGTGCGGCCGCTGGTCCACGCCAGTTTCTTGCCGTCGGGGGAGAAGACCGGCAGGCCGTCGAAGCCGTCGGTGTGGGTCACGCGCACGGGTTCCTTCGCGCCGAGAGCGTCCACGAGGAACAGCTCGAAGTTGCCAAAGCCGTGCTTGTTCGCCGTGTAGATGACGTATTGGCCGGACGGGTGGAAGTAGGGCGCCCAGGACATCGCGCCGAAGTCGGTGAGGCGGCGCACGTCGGAGCCGTCGAGTTTCATCGTGTAGACGTCCGCCGTGTCGCCCTTCTCGTTGAATCGCCGCCAGATGACACGCTGGCCGTCGGGGGAGAAGAACGGCCCGCCATCGTAGCCGGGGGTGCTGGTGAGGCGGCGGACGTTCGAGCCGTCGGCGTTCATCAGGTAGATGTCGCCGAAGTAGGCGGTGTCCACTTCGAGCTTCTTCTTGTCCTCGGGCGAGAGCGTGCCGGTGTAGGCATGGCGCAGCGAGCAGAAGACGATGAGCTTGCCGTCCGGCGAGTAGCTGCCCTCGGCATCGTAGCCGGGAGCGTCGGTGAGCCGGCGGATGTTCGAGCCGTCGCGTTTGGACACGAAGATTTCCATGCGGTCGTCGTAGTCCCACGCGTAGCGGCGGGACTTGCCGGAAGCGCGGATTTCGAACTCGGCCTTCTGCTTGGTCTTCGCCTCAGGATCGGTGTGGGTGCTCGCGAAGAGCACGTCGTCGCTGCCGGGGCGGAGGAAGGCGCAGGTGGTCTTGCCGGTGCCGGGTGAGACGCGGTTCACGTCGCCGGTCTCCAGGTTCAGCAGGTAAATCTGGTAGAAGGGATTGTCCGCCTCGCGCTCGCTCTGAAAGACCATGAACTTGCCGTCGGCCGAGAAGTAGCTTTCGCCGCTGCGCCGGCCTTCGAAGATGAGTTGGCGCGTGTTGGTGAGGAACTGGGCTTCCTTGGCGGCGTCTTGCGCGCGCAGCGGCTGAAGCGCGGTGGCAAGCGCGGCGAGGAACAGGCAGAGACGTTGGCTCATGGCAGAGATGGACGTTTGAACTGGCGGAATCGTGGAGGGCAAATCCGCGCCGGGCAAGCGCGCGCATTTCCGGGTAGCAGCCGACGTGAGGAGGCTCACTTCAATCCGATTCTCCAGTGAATCAGAGCCTCCTCACGTCGGCTGCTACCAACGGAGGAAACGCTCGCGTTCGGCGGCGGGCTGCGTAGCTTGGCGGCGTCCGGCCGATGATGAACTTGCACTCCTTCTTGCCGCTGTTGTGCGCGCTGGTGATTTCCCTGTCGGCTCAACAGCCCCCGGGTTTGCCGGCGGAGAAGCCGCCCACCCCGCCGAGCATCCGCGAAGTTTCGCCCGGCGTCTTCCAAGTCGGCGGCGTGAAGCTGGAGAAGGCCGCGCGCCGCGTGTCCCTGCCGGCCAAGCTCAACATGACCGACGGCCCGCTCGAATACCTGCTCGTCACCGGCCAGGGCAAACTCCACGAAAGCGTGCTCAAGACGGACATCGCGCCGCATCACTTGCAGGTCGCGATGCTCCTCCTCGGCGCGAAGGGGATGCAGGCCGCTCCGCTCACCAACGCGCCCGCGGGCGGCCCCATCACGCAATCACCGGCCGGCGAGCGCAACCCGCCGCTGCCCGGCGAGCCGGTGTTGGTTGAGGTGACGTGGACGCAGGACGGCAAGCCGCAGCGCCGGCGGATCGAGGAACTCGTCTTCAACAAGCGGGCGAAGGAGCCGATGAGCAAGGGGCCGTTCACCTTCACCGGTTCGCGCGTCTGGCAGGGCAAATTCATCGCGCAGACGGAAGGCTCAGTCATCGCGCTCATCACGGACCTCGACGCGGTCTTCAACCACTCGCGCCCGAACCGCGATGCGGACGATACTTGGGTTGTGCGCAAACAGGACGTGCCGCCGCTGGACACGGTCGTGGAGGTGAGCATCACCTTGCTGCCGGCCGCGAAACCGCCGACGGGGCAGGGGAAGTAGTGGAGCAACGCGGTTGCGCCCCGGCACTTTTCACTCAAACGGCAGCAGCAGCCGCGAGCCATCGCCCGCGGCTTTTGGCTTTGTCAGGGCGGGCGTTCGCGGCAGGCTCGCGGCTATGAATTCGCGGCTGGATCAGGCGTTGGTGGCGCGCGGGCTTTGCGAAAGCCGCGAGAAGGCCAAGCGCGCCGTGATGGCCGGACTGGTGCGCGTGAACGGCCAGGTCGCCCGCAAGGCCAGCGATCTCGTGCGCGAGGCCGACACGCTCGCGCTCGAGGCGACGGAGAAGTTCGTGAGCCGGGGCGGGCACAAGCTGGAGCACGCGCTGGAGCACTTCGCTCTCGACGTGCGCGGGCTGACGGCGGTGGACCTCGGCGCGAGCACGGGCGGCTTCACCGATTGCCTGCTGCAACGCGGCGCGGCGCGGGTCTTCGCGGTGGACGTGGGGCAGGGGCAGCTCGCGTGGAAGCTGCGCAACGACCCGCGCGTGGTGGTGCTGGAGAAGACGAATGCCCGGGAGCTGACGGCGGAGCGGCTCGGTCAAATGCGGAGTGCAGAATGTGGAATGCGGAATGAAGGCGTGTTCGCAGTCCCGCTGGTGGTGGTGGATTGCTCGTTCATTTCCCTGCGCAAGATTCTGCCGGCGGCGGTGGCGCTGCTGGCTCCCGACGGGCGCATCGTGGCGCTTGTGAAGCCGCAGTTCGAGGCGGGCAAGGCGGAGGCGGACAAGGGCGAGGGCGTGATCACGGACCCGGTGGTTCATGCGCGCGTGCTGGCGGAGCTGGAAGCGTTTGTGAAGTCCGACCTGCCGGGCACCGCGTGGCGCGGCGTGACGGAATCGCCATTGCTGGGGCCGGCGGGGAACAAGGAGTTTCTGGTGTTGCTGGAGCGGGTTTGAGGAGGGCACGGTTTGCGCACGATGACTTACGCGGAAGCGCTGGATTACCTGCACGGGCTGGCCGTCTTTGGCGCGCAGTTCGGCCTGGAGACGACGCGGCGGCTGGCGGCGGCACTGGGCAATCCGCAGGACCGGCTGCGGTTCATCCATTTGGCAGGAACAAATGGGAAAGGCTCCACCTGCGCGATGCTGGAGAGCATTTACCGGACGGCGGGTTTGCGCGTGGGGCTGTTCACATCGCCGCATCTGGTTTCGTTCCGCGAGCGGATACAGGTGGATCGGGAGTTGATCAGCGAGGCGGACGTGGCGCGGTTGGTGGAAGAAGTAATTAGTAATCAGTGTTTGGTAAATAGTCAGCCAGCCGCCGCCGCCCCACCAAACACTCAATCACTAATTACTAATCACTCCCCCAACTCTCCACCGACACTCTTCGAGTTCATCACGGTCATGGCGCTGAAGTATTTCGCGGAGCAGAAGTGCGATCTGGTGATTTGGGAGACCGGGCTGGGTGGGCGGCTGGATGCGACAAACATCGTGACGCCGCTGGCGAGCGTCATCACGAACATCGCCTTCGACCATCAACAGTGGCTCGGGGACACGCTGGCGAAGATCGCGGCGGAGAAGGCGGGCATCATCAAGCCGCGCGTGCCGGTGCTCACGGCGACGGACGCGCCGGAGGCGGTGGCGGTGATCCGTGACGCCGCGGAGCGGTGTGGAGCGCCCTTCACGCTCGTCGCGGAGGAACGCAAAGCCGGTTTGGAAACCGGCGCTCCGGTCGCGCTGCCGTTGCGCGGGGCGCACCAGCGCCGGAACGCGGCGCTCGCGGTGGCAGTGGTGCGGGCGTTGCAGGCCACGCTGCCGGTGAGCGAGCCGGCGCTTTGGCGCGGGCTGGAAGCGGTTCAGTGGGCCGGGCGCTTGCAGGTGGCGAAGGTGGGCGGGAGGGAGTTTCTCCTCGACGGCGCGCACAACTCCGACGGCGTTCGCGCACTGGTGACGGCGCTGAAGGGCGAGTTTGGCGGCCAGCCCTTCGCCCTCCTCGTGGGGATGCTGGCGGACAAGGACTGCGAACTCATGTGCCGGGAACTGGCCCCGCTGGCGCGGCGCATCGCGGCGGTGCGGGTGGGCAGCAACCGGTCGCTGGAGCCGGCGGCGCTGGCGGAGTTTTGCCGCCGGGCAAATCCGGCGGCGCGGGTCACGGCGCATGAGTCGGCCCGGGACGCGCTCGCGGCCTTGACGGACGAGCCGCGGGCGCTGGTTGCAGGCTCGCTCTACCTCATCGGCGAGGCGATGGAGCTGCTCGGCCTGGACGCGGCGGCGGGAGAGCGGGGCTTGAACGAGTGGCAGGCGGCAAAGCGGGGTTGAGTCCGAACTCCAAACCTGAGCTGCCAGGCCCGTGGCGCAGCCTTGCAGCCCGCTGTTTCCACCGGCTTCAGCCGCGTGCCCATGAGAATGGAGCGGCGGCTCCTGGGCTACCGCTGTTTCTCCGCCGCGAGGACGGCGCGGAGCTTCTCGAACTCCTGGCCGATGGCTTTCAGCGTGAGCAGGGCGTTGTCCCAGTCGGTGGCGAGCGCCTGCTGCTCCAACTCGGCGCAGATGCGCGCCAGCGGCTTCGCGCCGAGGTTCTTTGCGCTGCCCTTGAGCGAGTGCGCGGCGATCTTCAACGCCTCCGTGTCGCGGCGGTCCAGGGAGGTCTGCATGGCCTGCAAGCGGTCGGGCGCGTCCTCCATGAAGAGGTCAATCAACTCCACCACCGGGTCGGGCTGGCCCGGCTCGCTCAGGTCGCGCAGCGTGGCGAGCACGGAGAAGTCAAGCGTGGCCTCGTCTGCGGACGGGGTGGCGGGCGGTTCAGCCGGCGGCGGCGAACCGGCTTCAACCGCGTTGGCGACGGTGTTCACGCGTTCGAGGGCGGCGTTCAATTCAGGAAGATGCACGGGTTTGGTGATGAAGTCGTCCATGCCGGCGGCGTAACAATGCTCCGCGTCGCCGCGCCCGGCATCGGCGGTCATCGCGAGGATGCGCACGCGCGGGCGGTTGTGCTGCTGCTCCCATTCGCGGATGCGCTGCGTGGCGGTGTAGCCGTCCATCACGGGCATGTGGCAGTCCATGAGCACCACGTCGTAGGCGTTGGCCTGCACGGCGGCGACGGCCTGCTCGCCGTTGAGCGCGGTGTCCGGCTCGTAACCCAGTTTCCTGAGCTGGAGCAGCGCGACGCGCTGGTTCACCGAGTTGTCCTCGACCAGCAGGATGCGGAGCGGGCGGGTCTCGCCGGGCGGCACCTTGCTGCGATGAAGGAAGGCGGTTTCCGACGGGCTGGGCAGCGAGAGCGAGCGGTCGTCGTGCGTGAGCACGCGGAGCAGACATTCCTCCAGGCGCGACAAACGGACCGGCTTGAGCAAGCTTCCAGAAAGCCCCGCCAGCCGCATGATTTCCACGTCCAGCCTCTGCCCCAGGGGCGTGAGGAGAATCAGCTTCGTCCCGGCGATGTCGGATTCGGCTTTGATGTTCTGCGCGAGGGTGAGTCCGTCCGCGCCGGCGAGCTTGATGTCGAGGACGGCGGCATCGAACGGCGTGACGCTCGCGGCGGCGTCGCGGAGCGCGTGGAGCGCCTCGTCGCCGTTGCGCACGCCGGCGCAGCTCATGCCGAGGTAGTTCGCCATGCTGGCGAAGGCGTGGCGCAGGTGGGCGTTCTCGGTGACCACGAGCAATCGCGCGCCCGCGAGGCGGGAGCTGGCCTCGCGCGGCGGGCGGCCCGGCTGCTTCTCCAGCGTGACGCTGAACCAGAACGTCGAGCCTTCACCCAGCGTGCTGCGCAATTCCAGCCGGCCGCCCATCAGCTCGACGAGCTGGCGCGAGATGGACAAGCCGAGGCCCGTGCCGCCGTATTTGCGCGTCGTCGAGCCGTCGGCCTGAGTGAACGCTTGAAAGATCTTCCCCTGCGCCTCGGTGGCGATGCCGATGCCGGTGTCCTCGACGGAGAACTTCGCGGTAACATGCGTGTCGGTCTCGGACTCCTTGAGCACGCGCAGCACCACCTCGCCGCGCTCGGTGAACTTCACCGCGTTGCCGATGAGGTTGACGAGGATTTGCTGGATGCGCACCGGGTCGCCGCGCAGGTGCGGCGTCACGTCGGGGGCCATCCACGAGACGATTTCCAGGTTCTTGGCCTGCGCGCGGTGTGCGAGCAACTCGGCGCTGCGCTCGACGGTTTCGCGCAGGTCGAAGTCTGTCGTCTCCAGCGTCAGCTTGCCGGCCTCGATTTTGGAGAAGTCGAGGATGTCGTTGATGATGTGCAGGAGCGCGTAGGCGCTGGAGTGGACGGTCTCGGCGAACTCGCGCTGCTGCGGCGCGAGGTCCGTGTCCAGCAGCAGTTCAATCATGCCCACCACGCCGTTCATGGGCGTGCGAATCTCGTGGCTCATGGCCGCGAGGAACTGTGACTTGAGCCGGGTGGATTCGAGCGCGGTGTCGCGCGCCTGTTGCAGCTCGCGCTCGACGCGTTTCATTTCGGTGATGTCGCGCGAGATGCCGATGATGCCGGTGATGAAGCCCGCCCGGTTGCGCAATGGAACCTTCGTGACGGAGGCCCAGATTTCCGAACCGTCAATGGCGAGCTGCCGCTCGATCTTGTTGATGATGGGCGTGCCGGTGAGGAGGATTTTCTGCTCATCCGCGAAGAACTCGCGCGCCAGCTCGGGCGGGTGGAAGTCGAAGTCCGTCTTGCCCACGACCTCGGCGGGGTCCTTGAGGCCGAGGCGCTTCGCCATCGCGAGGCTCGCCTGGAGGAAGCGCGACTCCGTGTCCTTGAAGTAGATGCGGTCGGGCACGTTGTCGAGCAGCGCGCGCAGCAGGTCGCGCTCGAAGGCGAGCTGCTCCTCCATGCGCTTGCGCTCGGTCACGTCCCAGAAAATCCCCTGGATGCCCAGCGCGTTGCCGTCGCGGTCGTAGAGCGGCGTCTTGACGACCTGCACGTAGGTCTTGCCGCGTTCGGGCGTGAAGTGCGCCTCGACCGCCTCGAAGGGCTTGCGGGACTCGATGATGCGCTGGTCGTCGCGCTGGTATTTCTCGGCGAGATTGGCGGGGAAGAGGTCGAAGTCGGTCTTGCCGATGATTTCCTCGCGCGGCTTGCCCATCTCCTGGCAGTAGCGGTTGTTCACGAACGTGACCCGGCCGGCGATGTCCTTGCGGAACATGTTCTGCGGCAGATTGTCCACGAGCGAGTGGTAGAGGAACTCCGACTCGCGCAACGCGGCCTCGACCTGCTTGCGCGCGGTGAGGTCATGGAAAACCGTGAGCACCAGCGGGTCTTCGCCCGCGACCTCGACGAACGAAATGGACAGCTCGACGTGGACTGACCGGCCATCGCGCAACGCCAGCCGCCGCTCCATGTGTTCAGCGATGCTGCGGTCGCGATAGCCCGCACGGAAGCGTTCCAGCCGCGCCTGGGCGTCCTCGCCCTGGTCGTAATGGTCGGTGTAGGGCCGGCCCAGCAGCTCCGTCTCCGTGAGGCCGACGAGCCGGCAGAAGGCGGGGTTCACCGCGCGCGTGATGCCGTCCTTGTCAATGAGCCGCATCCCGTCCACGGACTTTTCCCAGATCGAGCGGAAGCGGCCCTCGGAGTTGCGCAGCATCTCCTCCGCGCGCCGGTTCTCCGTCACGTCGTGCAGGATGCTCAGGATCAGCGGATCCTGGCCCTCGATTTCGACCAGCGAGTTCGACAGCTCAAGAATCGCGCGCCGGCCGTTGCGGAAGAGAATGTTGCGGTCGAGGTGCTCCGGGATGCTGCGGCTGCGGTAGCTCTCCTTGTAAAGCTCGTGCAGCCGGCGCACCTCCTCGCAGTCCTGGTAGCTGACGGTGTAGCACTGGCCAATCACCTCGGCCTCGCTCATGCCCACGATGCGGCAATAGGCCGGGTTGACCGCGCGGAGGATGCCGTCCTTGTCCGTGAGCCGCATCCCGTCGGCGGATTTCTCCCAGATGGAGCGGAAGCGCCGCTCCGCCTCGCGCACGGCGATCTCCGCACGCTTGCGCTCGGTGATGTTCTCGACCGTGCCCTCGTAATAGCGCAGTTGCCCCTCCGCGTCCCGCACGGCCCGCGCGTTCTCGGCAATCCAGATGATCTCGCCGCGCGCGTTGAAGACCTGCGACTCAAAGTTCTGGATGATCTCCTTTTCCCGCATCAGCCGCACGAACTCCTCGCGCCGCGCCGGGTCCACGTAGAGCTGCCGCGACACGTCGCTCAACGCCGTGACCAGCTCCTCCGGCGTGGCGAAGCCGTAAATCTTCGCCAGCATCGGGTTCGCGGACAGGAATTTGCCCTCCGGCGTCGTCTGGAAGATGCCGTCCGTCGCGTTCTCGTAGATGCCGCGGAACATCGCCTCCGTGAAGCGCAGCGCGTCCTCCGTCTCCTGATGCTTCTTGATTTCGCGCTCCAGGTCCGCGACGTGCCGGCGCACTTCGAGCTGCGTCAGCACCTGCCGGCTCAACCGCTGCAGCGCCAGCGCCTGCTGCCCGGTCAGCCCGCGCGTCACGCGGTCCATCACGCACAGCGCGCCGACCGCGTGGCCCTCCGGGGTGATGAGCGGATGGCCCGCGTAGAAGCGCACCGGCGGCGAATCCTTCACCAGCGGGTGCTCGCGAAACCGCTCGTCCGCCAGCGTGTCGCGCACCACGAGCGTCCCGGTCTGCTGCGCCGTGTGCGCCGCGAACGAAGCCGCGCGCGGCACCTCGACGGTCGGCACGCCCGTGCGCGCCTTGAACCACACGCGGTTCTCGTCCAGCAGGCAGACCGCCGCGATGGGCGTGTTGCAGAGCTGCGCCGCGAGCTGCACGAGGTCGTCGAAGGCCGGCTCCGGCGGCGTGTCGAGGATGTGGTAACGCTGGAGCGCCTCCAGCCGCGTGGCTTCAGCATCACTCATGGAGTCGGGGCAGGGCAGGGGAGCACCGCGCCGGGGAACCCTCCCGGCTGCCGAAGCTCAAGCTGTGTTCGGCGCGAACGATGGCGCTAAAATCCCGGCCAGTGCGGCCCTTGGCAAGCGTTGACTTGCGAACCAACCGCGAGGGCGGGGCGGACCTGCGGCGTGGCGGCAGCACCGGTGGCGTCCGGTGAACCACATTTGGCTCGCCTCCGCCCCCGGCTTGGCCGAATCATCCGCCCGTCCCAATTGCCATGAGCGACAGCGGCTATCTCAAATGCGCCTGCTCCTATTGCCAGGGGCACATCGAGTTTCCCGCCCATGCCGCCGGCATCACCACCACCTGCCCGCATTGCGGTGTCGAGACCACGCTCCTCGCGCCTGCTGGCACGTCCGCGCCGTCCCCGCCTCCGCCTCCGCCACCCAGGCCGGTCGCCTTGCCCGCCGGGGCCGCCCCCGTTTCGGCGAGCAAGGCTCCCGTGGCGGCCGCCCCCGCCGGCTCGAAGTCCAAACAGATTCTCAGCCTCGTCGGCAGCGTGCTCGCGGGCCTGCTGGTGCTCGGCCTCGTCGGCCTCAAGGCTTGGAAATACTTTCGGCGGTCCGGGGAGGTCGTCCAGGCTGTGCAAGGCGACCCCAAACCCGATAAGCCCAAACCAGCCTCGGAGTCTCCCCAACCCGCGCCGATGCCCGCGCCCGTCGCCGCCGCGACCTCGGTGATCCTTGCGAAAGGCACGCCGCCCGCGCGCCAGCCGGGCGACGATTTGCAGCTCCTGGGCTTCGAGGTGCAGAAGGCCAAGGACGGCAACCTCCAATACATCGTCGGCGTTGTGACCAACCACGCGGCGAAGCAATACTTCAACGTGAAGCTGACCTTCGACCTCACGCGGCAGGGCGGCAGGACGGGCGACACCGCCACCGACACCTTGCGCAACCTGCCGGCCAACGTCGGCTCGACCTTCAAGGTCAACATCATCGGCACCACGCCCGTCACCGCCGCGACGCTGGCCAGGCTGGAAGGAGAGAAGGAATGAAAGACAAACCGCGCGCCTCCGGCATCCTGTCGCTGTTCCGGCTGCTGGTTTGCGGGCTGGCCGGCCTGCTCCCGGCCTTCGCCGCCGACACGGAGTATCGCTTGGTTCGCATTGAGCCGGCCGGCCAGTCCGTCCGGGTCCGCCTCCCGCTCACCGATGTGACCGGCAAGGTCCGCCCCAAGCAGCGCACGCCCGACGGCTATGGCGAGCCGCTCGCCCCCACCAAGACCGCGCTCGGCGCAACGCACTACCTCGAATGGCAGATCGGCTACGACACCCGCGAGGCCGACGCGCCGAACGTCGTGAAGGAAATCCAGTTCACGCGCCGGGGCGAGCCGAAGTTCGGCGCGGAGTTGAGCAAGCTGCTCGTGGACGCGCTGCGCCTCGGCATCATCTCGACCAACGACCTGCTCCGCGAGCGCGACCGGCTGGCCAAGCTCGCCGAGGCGACGTTGGAGGAGCGCGAGGGCATCACGACCGAGCGGACGCCGCTCGACCCCAGGGGCGGCGCGCTGCCCGACGGCTTCACGCGCTGGACGCAGAAGGTGCCGCAGTTCCTGCGCGAGACCGAGCACGGCTGGATTCAAATCCAGCTCAAGCCCCGCCAGCGCGGCGTCGGCAACCAGGCGATGGTCTATGTCTGCCTGCCAATGGCTCAGGCGCTCACCGCCGATGGCAAACCGCGCGCGCCCGGCCCGGCCAGGACCAAGGAAACCGTCTTCTACGACTTCAACCGCGCCAACGCCGGCTTCCTCCTCGACATCGTGCGCGCCTTTGCCCTCGCCTCGAAGCAGCACAACGAGGACATGGGGCAGATCCTCGGGAAGATTTTGGCGACCGCGCCGGCGCGGAAGCCGTGACCGTTGCGGCTGTCCGACCGGGGCGCATCCTGCCCCATCGCCAGCGGGTGGACTTCCGCTCCGCCCTCGGAGGGAGGAGGGGGTTGGGGAGAGAATCCACGATCCCCAAACTCCCGCGATTTCGGCCCCTGAACCGGAGCGCGGCCCTCCGGGCCGCAGCGGCAACTTGCGCCAGCCACCGTGCGAATATCCGCAGCGCCCCCCGGGTTGAGGTGGCCGCTGCGGGCCGGAGTCCCGCGCTCCATCCGCTGGGCAGGTTCAAGGGCCGAAATCGCGGACCTTGGCAGCTCGTTGGCTCTCGCCTTGGCCGTCCCCTCGGGAACCGCCTGCTCCAGGCTCTCCGCGCAGGTGCGGTGACCGGCCGCCCCGGCCTTGATCCGGCTGGCTCGCCCAGGCGGGCTAGCCCTTCGTCCGCACATGCACCGTCTGCGTTGGGAACGCGAACTCGATGCCCTCCGCCTCGAAGCGGCGTTTGATTTCCAAGTTCAACTCCTGCATTCCCGCGAGGTGCGCCTTTGGCTCCACGCCGTTCCACCAGTGCGTCACGTTGAGATTCAGCGCGGAAGCGTCGAAGCGGTTGAAGCTCACCCACACATCCGAAGTCATCGGATGGGCGCGATAGACTTCTTCCAGGATGGCCGTCGCGCGCCGCACCTTTTCCACCGGCGTGTCGTAGGTGAGGCCGAGGTTCATCTCGGTCTTGATGTTCGGGCGCGCGGCGACGTTCGTGATGGTCGCGTTGCCCATCGTCTTGTTCGGGATGGTGACGAGATGGCCGTCGAGGTTGCGCACGCGCGTGCTGCGCAGGCCGATGCCTTCGACGGTGCCGTCCACGGCGTCGAGCTTGATGCGGTCGCCGACGCGGAAGGGCTTGTCCGCGAAGATGGCCACCGCGCCAAACAGGTTCGCCAGCGTGTCCTGCGCCGCGAGGCCGAGCGCGAGGCCGCCGATGGACAGCGACGCGACGGCGGCGGTCACGTTCACGCCGAGGTTCTGCATCGTGACCAGCACGGCGATAACGAGGAGGAACGCCTTGATGCCTTTGCGGATGACGATGAAGAGCTGGTCGTTCGTGCCCTTCTCCACGTCCGCGCCGCGCTCGCGCCAGAGGTCCACCAGCACGTCCGTGACCTTGAGCACCATGTAGGTGAGCGAGACGGCGAGGACGACGACGAACGCCTTGTGCAGCCACAGCTCGGCCGCCGGCGGCCAGTGGAAGATGCTCAGGCCGATGTGCAGGAACACGACGAAGGCGACGACCTTGATGGGGCCGTTGAGCAGCTCAAGGAGCTGGTCGTCGAGGGAAGTCTGCGTCTTGCTGGTGAACTGGCGCAGCCAGACACGCGTGAGCCAGTCGAGGAACTTCGCCACGTAGAACGCCAGCACGATGTAGATGAGCGAGGCGAGGTATTGCCACAGCGGGTTGCCGAGGAATGGCGTGCGGAGCGGCTCGAAGCGGTCGAGGCCGAAGGTGAGCACATCGGCGCGTTCGCCGGCGAGCTGGGTGAGCAGGTTTGTGGCGGGCGCGGGCCGCGCGGGCGCGTTCGTGGCGGCGACGGTGTTCGTGTTCGTCTGCGCCCCGAGCCAATGCGGCAGGGTGAGGAACAGCAGCAGCCACAGCACGGCAGACAGCCCGAGGAACTTCCACTTCGAAGTCATGCGGCGGAGTGTGGGGAAGCGGGCGGCCCGCCCGCAAGTGATGTTCACTTAACCACCCGAATATCGAAAGCTGGTTGAGATTCCTCGACTTTGTAGTTTAGGCAATCGAAGCCGTCGGCGAGCATCACGTCTGCAATCCGTAGCGAAATCGGCTCACCGTCCTCATCGACGACGGTGACGAAGGATTCTCCGGAGTGCTCATAGTTCAGCAGAGCACACGAGATTGTAACGAAGTCATGTTCGTCCAAATCGCTGACCTCGAATGGTTCATCGCAACCGTTTACCCAGAACCGAAATCGCCACGATTCTGGAATGAACTCCATGGTTTCAGAGTTGGGCTGTTCCCGTTTCTTCCACGCTTCATCGTAGTCATCCGGCACTTCGAGAACCTGGTCGTTTAAGAGCCGCGCGGCAACAATGTGCGCGCTGCTGACAAAAAGGTGGTGGTGGTCGAGTGTGCGGTATTCGCCAAAGCCCGTGCAGTGATGTTCAGGCTGGCGGCTCTCAAGCCATCGCTCTCGTTCGTCCGTGGCAATTGCGAACGTGACAGGCATCGAGACATTTCGAAGGTGGAGTTGAAGGTCTGACAGTCTCATGGTTTGTAGGATGTCAATTGGTGTCCAAGTCGGCATTGTGCCTATCGCAACCGTCCCACGCAACAACTTGAATCCCATTGCCTCCCGGCGGCGTCTGCTTACCGTGTCGCCGTCCCCGCCGGGTGGCTGTAGCCGCCGGGCGCGGAACGGGTTCCAACCATGAACTGCAAATCCTTCCTCGCGCTGGCGGTCGCCGCCGTCGCCCTGTTCACCACCCCCGCCCGCGCCGACCTCGCCAAAGCCGGCGACAAGCTGCTCCAGCAGGAGTTGCGGCAGGAGCAAATCAAGGCCACCACCAGCCGCGTCGGCGTGCAGCTCGGCGCGGTCATCGAGGAATACGAGCGCAACGGCCTCGAAGGCGACGACGTGGTCGTGCTCAAGGCCATCCGCGGCGTGCTCGACAAGCTGACCGACAAGGAAATCGCCCGCGTCGTCACGCTGCTCCAGCAGACCCGCACCACCACGGACGCCGACGCCGGCCGCCGCAACGCGCTCGACGCCTTCGCCGGCCAGAAGACGGTGACGGTGCAGCTCCGCGCGTTGCTGCTCGAATACCAGCGCCAGCAGGCCTTGCAGGAAATCGCCGCGCGCTTCAACGCTCTGGCCCGCCGCCAGGGTGACAACCTCAAGGAAGTCGTCGGCCTCGCCACGCTCACCAAGGGCCGCGACGCCCGCCGCAGCGAGACGGCGCACATGGTGGCGCTGCAGTTGCAGGAGACCGAGCAGAGCACCATCGGCGACGAGGCGAAAATCGTCCTCGCGAAGCTGGCGAAGGTCGTCGCCTCGATGGACGGCCCCGCCGCCGAGCGTCCCCGCACGGCGCTGACGAAGGCCGAGGACACGCGCCTGACCGCGACGCTGGACTCCGCGACGGGCGACTTGAAGTCCTCGAATCTCCTTTCCGCCGCCGGCAACGAGAAGCGCGCCCGCGACGTGTTGTCGGACCTCGCGAAGCTCCTGCTCCCCGCGCGCGACAACCTCGAAGTGATGAAGCAGGCGCTGCGGGATTTGGAGAAGACCATTCCCGAGCAGAAGGCCGCCATCGAGGAGACCAAGCAGGCCGCGAAGAACAAGGACGACGCCACCGAGGCCGAGAAGAAGCAGGCCGAGGTCGTGGACAAGACCGACGGCATCCGCGAGGACGTGGAGAAGGCCGCACCGAAGGCCGCCGAAGAACTCAAGGCCGCCGTTGAGAAGCAGCAGGAGGCCCGCGCGTTGATGCAGGAACAGGCCCAACGCCGCACCTCGAAGGATTCAGCTCCCACCGAGAAGCAGGCGCAGGCGCTCAACAAGATGGAGGACGCGAAGAAGACCCTTGAGCAGCTCATCGCGAAGGCCGAGGCCCAGCAGCAGAAGCCCAAGGACAAGCTCGCCGATTTGAAGGAATTGAAGAAGAAGGTCGAGGAACTCGCCGCCAAGCAGGAGCAGGTGAAGGAGAACGCTGCGACAGCCGAGAAAGCCGCCGCCGCCGAGAAGAAGCCGGAAAAGCTTGCCGAGCAGGCCGCGAAGCAGGAGTCCGTTAAGGCCGAGACGCAGCAGACCCAGCAGGACGCCGCCGCGAACGCGCCGGACGCCGCCAAGACCCTCGGCGAGGCCGTGCGCCAGCAGGAGAAGTCCCAGCAGGCGTTGGAGAACAAGGCCAACGCGCCGATGGCCCAGCAGGCCGCGAAGGACGCGCTCGACAAGGCCGCGCAGCAGCTCGACGCGCAAATCGCCAAGCTCGAGAAGGCCAAGGAAGACCTCGCGAAGCTCGACAAGCTCGGCAAGGAAATCGGCAAAATCATGCAGGAGCAGCAGAAGGTTTCTATGGACACCGCCAAGGCCGCCGAGAAGCCGGAGAACAAGGCCGCCCCGCAGACTTCGAAGGACCAAGGCGACCTCGCCAAGCAGACCGACGCCGCCAAAGCCGACGCCGCTGAAGTCGCACCCGAGGCCGCGAGCAACCTGAACGCCGCGAAGGAAAACATGCAGGCCGCGAAGGCGAACTTGGACAAGCCCGACGCCGCGAAAGCCCGGCCCGACCAGGCGCAGGCGATGGCGAATCTTCAAGCCGCCAAGAACGCCGTGGACCAGAAGAAGCAGGAGCTTGCCAAAGAACTCGGCCAGCCGCCGCCCAACAACACGCCGCAGCTCGCGAAGGCTTCCGAGGCCGTCGCCGCCGCGCAGCAGCAGGTGAATCAGGCGCTCGCGAAGCTCGACCAGCCCGCCGGCTTGCAGGAGATGCTCAAGCAGAAGCAGCAGGAAATCGCCGTCGCCGCCGGCGAGCAGGCGAAGGCCAAGCCGCAGTCCAAGCCGCTCGCCGAAGCGAAGCAGGCTGCTGAGAAAGCCGCCGAGCAGCTCGGCAAGAATGATTTGAAGGCCGCTGTCGGTGAGATGGCGAAGGCGCAGAAGGGCTTGCAGGAAGCCGCGCAGTCCGAAGGCAAACCGGCTGGCGAGAAACCCGACGGCGCTCCCGCTGACGCGAAGCCGGCCGATGCGAAACCCGGTGAAGGCAAGCCCGGAGAAGGAAAACCGGGCGAGGGCAAACCCGGCGAAGGTCAGCCCGGTGAGGGCAAGCCGGAAGGTTCACCGCAGGCCGCGAAGCCGACGCCTTCTCCCGCGCAGCTCGCCAAGCAGCAGGCCGACGTGAAGGCGCTCACCGAGATGCTCGCCGCGTCGCAGGCCGCGCAGCAGGCCGCGCAGCCGCTCGACTCCGCCGCGCAGAACATTGCCCCAATCGCCGCCGGTGAGGCCGGTCCGCTCCCGCAGCAGGCGCAGATGTCCTTGGACAAGGCGTTGCAGGCGCTCACGCAGGCCGCCGCGCAGGCGCAGGCCGGCAAGGCCCAGCCCGCGCAAGCCAACGCCGAGGCCGCGCAGGCCGCGCTCGCGCAGGCCGCCGCCGCGCTCGCGCTCGCGCAGGAAGGCGTCGGCCAGCAGATGGCGCAGCAGGGTCAGGGACAGAAGGGACAGGGCCAGAGCCAGCAACAGGGCAAGGGCCAGGCGCAAGGCCCCGGCCAGAACACCCCGCAGGCCAACAGCAAGGAAGGCCAGGGCGACGGCAAGCAGGGCAACTGGAACGGCGAAGGCGGCGCGGACGGCCCGACGCGTCAGGCCAAGGGCGCGAGCGGCTTCCTCGGCCTGCCCGCCCGCGACCGCAACGCGATTCTCCAAAGCCAGACCGAGCGCGCCCCCGAGGAATACAGCCCGCTCGTCGAGCAATACCTCAAGAACCTCTCCGACTCCGCCGCCCGCAGCCGGAAGAAGTGAGCATGGACTGAACACCTTTGGCCGATGCGCTGTTTCACGGGTGAAGAGTGTTCAGGCTGGCTGCGAGACCGGAATATCATCGACCTAAAGCCGGGCGAAAGCCCGTATCTCTTCGGCGAATACGAGTTGATGGTTCACGCTCCGCAACGTGCCCGGATGCAATCGATTCTGGCCCGGGAGATGGTGGAGTGGTTTGGGCCATACGAGTCGCTCCTGTGCTGGGTGGATGATTGGCCATTCTACAAGCCCGAGGAAATGGCGATTCTCTCAGCGATCCGTCGGGCCAGTGGAGAAACCCGGCACCTGATTGATGCTCGTGGACACTTGTTCCTCGCCGACGAGGTGGACGTGTTGACGGGATTCCTGGCTCTGTTGATGAACTATGGTTGGGACGGCTACTTCTATCCCCAACCATTCCGGGGCCATTGCTTCCAAACCTCGCACGAGGATTTCGTTTGGATGCTTACGTCCGACCGGACGCAGTTCCAAAAGTCTCTGGACATTGCGTCCAAGCATTCGCTCCAGACAATTCGGCGAACTGAAGCCGAATGAGCGCGGCCTTTCCCCCTCACCCTGACCCTCTCCCGCCGGGAGAGGGAACAGCCACGAGCGCATTCGTCTTCACGCAGCGCACTGACCTGTCGCCGCAGCGGGCTGTAATCCTCCCTCTCCCAGCGGGAGAGGGACGGGGTGAGGGAGAACGCATCAGATGTCCAGGCAGCGCAATGATCCGAGCCTTCTCCCTTCGCGGAGCGAGGGGAGAAGGTGGCCGAAGGCCGGATGAGGGGAGCGGCCTCTTGCGCCGAAGGAGCCAACCCCTCACCCCGGCCCTCTCCCCTTGCTTCGCAAAGGGAGAGGGAGTCAAAAAATCGGCCGACCGGTGGCTGCACAGGCTGTTCGCCTTGCTGCTCTTTTCGATTCTTTCGGCCTCCGCCTCCGCTCACACCGCCTCGCTCACGCGCGTGGACGCGCAGCTCACGACGAATTCCCTCACGCTCACCTTCCAGCTCAACCAGCCGGACCTGCTTCAGTTCCTCAACGCGAGGACGAACGACGCCGTCGTGCTGATGACCGAGGCCGAGGTGCGAACGCTCGCGCCGCGCATCGCGGACTACGTCCAGACGCGCGTCCGATTCGCGCTCGACACCAACGCGCCCGTGCGCGGCGTGCTCTCGAATTGGCCACCCGCGCAGCTCACTTTGACCCGCGAGGAACGGCCCGGCGAAGTGATTCCCGCGCCGTTGCCGCTCACGCTGCGCTGGGACATCCCAGCGACGGCGAAGGAACTGGAACTGTCCCTCTCGCTCTACAACACCGTCGGTTTCGCCGCGCTGTTTGAAGTGCTGTTTCATCGCGGCCAAGGCGTCCCACCTGTCCTGCAACTCGTGCAGTCGCGGCAGGCGATGGTGATAGACCTCGACGCGTTTCAGGAGGACACGCGCGGCGCGGATGCTGCGGCCGGTCCGCCGGGGAAAAGCGGGACAACTCCTGCGCCCGTGCGTGGGAACACGGCGTGGCAGTTCATCGAACTCGGCTTCACGCACATCCTGCCCAAGGGCCTCGACCACATCCTGTTCGTCCTCGGCCTCTTCCTCCTCAGCCCGAAGCTCAAGCCGCTGCTGTGGCAGGTGACGGCGTTCACGCTCGCGCACTCCATCACGCTCGCGCTCGCCGTGCTGGGCATCTTCGCGCTGCCGGGACGCGTGGTGGAACCGCTCATCGCGCTGTCCATCGCGGTCGTGGCGATTGAGAACCTGTTCCGCACGGAAGTCTCGCCGTGGCGCTGGGCGGCGGTGTTCGGCTTCGGCATGATTCACGGCATGGGCTTCGCGGGCGTTCTCAGTGAAGTGGGCTTGCCCCGCGAGCAACTCGGCACGGCGCTGCTCTGCTTCAACGTGGGTGTCGAACTTGGCCAGTTCGCCGTCATCGCCCTCGCGTTCGCCGCGACGAAGTGGTGCGAGAACCGCGCGTGGTATGGTCCGTGGGTGCGCCGGCCTGCGTGCGTGCTCATCGCGCTGGCGGGCGTGGTCTGGACGGTGGAGCGCCTGCTGGCGTCGTAAAGCGTGGCGGTGTCGAATGCCTCGGGTGGCACCCGCCTCTGGCGGGTGCCACCCGAGGCCAGTCCACCCTTCCAGTCCGTCCCTACCATGAAGCTTTCCCCCGCCCTGCCGTCCGGTTAATGTCTGCCGTATCTGCTGCTGCCCATGAAAATTCGCGCCTCGTCCGCCTGCGCCTTCACCGCGCTGCTCGCCGCCGCCGTCTCCGCCTCCGCCCAGCTCACGCCGCCCACGCCGCAGCCGGTCATCGGTGCGCGGCAGCCGGCGCTGAGTCCCAACGGCAAACGCCTCGCCTTCGTCTATCGCGGCGATGTCTGGGTCGCGCCGAGCGAGGGCGGGCGCGCGACGGCGCTGACCTCGCATGTCGAGTCGGATGCGTATCCGGTCTTTTCGCCGGACGGCCAGTGGGTCGCCTTCGCCAGCCGGCGCAACGGCGGCTGGGACTTGTTCGTGGTGCCGGCGGACGGCGGACCGGCGCAGCAAATCACCTGGCACAGCGGCGCGGAACTGACCGGCGGCTGGAGTCCCGACGGCAAGCAGCTCCTCTTCGCCAGCAAGCGCGACACGCCGAACTTCGCGCTCTTCGCCGTGGACCTGAAGACGCTCGCCACCGAGCGGCTCTGCGAGGATTACGCGGCGATGAACTTCCCCAGCTTCGCGCCGGACGGGAAATCCGTCGTGTATGGCCGCTATGGCTTTCACTGGACGCGCCCGCGCTACACCGGCGCGGCGGCGGCGCAAATCTGGACGCTCAACGTCGCCGACGGCCGCCGCAAGCCCATCACCAACGACGAACGCCAGCATCTCTGGACGCAGTTCCTGCCGGACGGCAAGCGCCTGCTCACCGTCACCGTCGGCGAGGTCACGCCCTCCGCGAGCAAGCTCAACGACCCGATTCCCAAGGTGGCCGACTCGCCCGCGCGCACGCCGAACCTCTGGCTCTACGACCTCGACGGGAAGGGCAAGGCGCTCACGCAGTTCACCGGCGGCGCAGTGCGCTGGCCGAGCGTCGCGGGCAAGGCCGGCGACATCGCGTTCGAGTATGGCCCCGACCTCTACCTGCTCAAGAGCGGCTCCAAGACGCCGGCGAAAATCAAACTCGTGGTAAGCGCGGACGAGAAGCAGACCACGCGGCGGCGTGAGAAGCTGAACAGCGGCGTGACCGAGGCCGAGATGTCGCCGGACGGCAAGACGCTGGCGTTTGGCCTGCGCGGCGACATCTGGACGGTGGCGATGGAGAAGGCCAAGGGCGTCGCGGGCCGGAGCGAGGAGTTCGCGCGGCGGCTGACGGAGTGGGTCGGCGACGACTCGGATTTCATCTGGGCGCGCGACGGCAAGAAGCTCTATTTCACCAGCGACCGCGAGTTCAACACGCGCATCTACGAGATGGACCTGGCCACGCTCGCCGTGAAATCGCTCTGGCAGCGCCCGGAGGAAATCACGCGCCTGTCGCTCTGCCCGGACGGCAAGCACCTCGCGTTCTGGGTCGCGGGCAAGGACGGCGGCCTCTTCACGCTCGCGCTGGCGGACGGTGCGACCAAGCGCGTCGTCCATGTGCCCGGCACGCACTGGCGCACGTCGGGCGGCGGGGACTTCGCGTGGTCGCCGGACATGCAGTGGATTGCCTACACCCGCAAGGGCGAGACGCGGAGCTGGAACATCTGGATTGTGCCGGCGGCGGGCGGCGAGCCGAAGAACGTGACCCGACTCAACGCGCAGCACACGCAGCCGACGTGGTCGCCGGACGGCAGATACATCTTCTTCCAGAGCGACCGCGACGGCAACGGCCTCTACGTCCTGCCGCTCCAGCCGGAAAGCGCGCGCACGACCGACACGGACCTGAAGTTCGAGAAGCCCAAGGACAAGGTGAAGGTGGAGATTGATTTCACGGACATCCACCGGCGCATCCGCAAGCTGTCGTCGCAGAACCCGCAGGCGGATTTGCTCGTCACGGCGGACGGCACGATTGCCTTCATGTCCGAGGGCGACGTGTGGACGGTGAGCTACGACGGCAAGGAGACGAAGCGCCAGACCACTGGCGGCGGGAAGGGCGGCCTGCGTGTGCTGCCGGACAGCAAGGCCGCGCTCTATGTGCAGAACGCGGAGGCATGGAAGTTCAAGCTCGGTGACTCGAAGGGGCCTGAGAAGGTCACGTTCAGCGCCGACTTCGACCGCGATGTGAAGGCCGAGCGCAAGGCGGCCTTCACGCAGTTCTGGCGCAGCTACCACCACAACTTCTACGACCCGAACTTCCACGGCCGCGACTGGGAGGGCATCCGCAAGCGCTACGAGCCGCTGCTTGAAGCGGTCGAGACGAACGACGACTTCTCCACCGTGCTGGGCATGATGATTGGCGAACTGGAGGCGTCGCACAGCGAGGTTTCCCCCGCCGCCGGCAGCACGCCGGAGCCGGTTACGCCGCACCTGGGGTTCACCTTCGACTACAAGCACACCGGGCCGGGCATCCGTGTGGCCGAGGTGCCGATTGGCGCGCCGGGTTCCTACAAGCAGACCGAAATCAAGCCAGGCGATTATGTGTTGGCCATCAACGGGAAGGACGTTTCGCTCAACGAGAAGCTCTACCAGCTCATCAATGACCGGCAGGACCGCGAGTTCGAGTTCCTCGTCAACAAGGAGCCGAAGAAGGACGGCGCGCGAAAGGTGAAATACAAAGTCCTCACCGCCGCTGAGTGGGACGCGCTCAACTACCAAAACCGCACCGAGCGCCTGCGCAACTACGTGGAGAAGCAGACCGGCGGCAAGCTGGGCTACCTGCACATCAGCGCGATGGGCGGCGAGAACCAGCAGCGCTTCGAGCGCGAGGCCTACGAATACATGAGCGGCAAGCAGGGCATGATCATTGACGTGCGCTTCAACCGCGGCGGCAACATCTCGGACACGCTCATTGACTGGCTCGAGCGCAAGCAGCACGGCTGGTATCGCCCGCGCGACGAAGGCCCCGAGGCCGCGCCGAACCGCTCGTGGGAGAAGCCCGTCATCGTGCTGATGAACGAGCACAGCTACTCCAACGGCGAGATGTTCCCCTACGCCATGCGCCAGCGTGGCATCGCCAAAATCGTCGGCATGCCCACGCCCGGCTACGTCATCTGGACGTGGTCCATGCGCCTGACCGACGGCACCGGCGCGCGGATGCCGCAGGGCGGCGTCTTCCGCATGGACGGCACGAACATGGAGAACCAGGGCGAGCAGCCCGACGTGCGCCTCTGGCTCACTCCCGAGGACTGGCTCACCCAGCGCGACCCGCAGCTCGACAAGGCGATTGAGATGCTGCTGCCGACGAAGAAGGCGGAGGCGAAGTGACCTTGCGGCTCGGCTTCCAATCGTAGTCGCGACCTTCAGGTTGCGCGTCAACAGCGTTACCTCACGCGCAGGCTGAAGCCTGCGGCTACGGAAGCGCGGGAAGTCATGGCTTGGGCTGCGCGGTGGCGGCGGCCTTTTGGAGCATGTTGCGCAGGTCTTTGTCCGCCTCGCGGAAGCCTTCGAGGAGGGCTTGGTTGTTCAACACAAAGTCCTGCTGGAGGAACCGCTGCGTCAGCGCGTAGCGGTTGGCGATGAGTTTCAAGTCTTCGGGTGTTGGCTTCTTCTCGTTGCGGATTCCTTCCTGATTCAGGTCTTCGACAAGGTTGCGGATGGGTTCGCCGGCCAGCGCCGGGTCGCGCACGGCCTGGCCGAAGACTTGGAGCGCCTGGTCGTTCGCGCCGACGAACGCGAGCGCCGAACGGACCAGCGGCTCCTTCGCGGCGGGGTCGGTCACGCGCGGGTCCAGATACGCCTGCGCGACGAGCGGCACGACCTGCTCGCCGAGCGAGCGCTCGAGATACTTGAGCGCGGCGCGGTCCAGGCCGCCGTTGGCGGCGAGCAACTGTCCCTGCGCGACAGCGACCTGCGAGGCGTCGTTGAAGAACGCCAGCACGCCGTAGAGGTAGTTGCGGTCGTTCTTGTCCAGCGCGGCGGCCTCGGCAACGGGGTTGGCGAGCAGGTCCTTCGCGGCGGCAATCGCCGTGTCGCGGTGCCTGCCCGGCGCGATTTCCTCCAGCACCCGCGCAAGATAGGCGACCTCGACGCCGCGCGCGGTGGTCTTCAACACGTCGGCGAGCATGGCCTCGGCCTGCGCGCCGCCGATGCGCCGCAACGCGTCGAACAGCCCAAGTCGCAGCGACGGAGGCGTGAGGAAGTCCGTCGGCACGTTGCCGTCGCGCGAGCCTTTGAGCACGCCGCCTTGGAACTCGAAATCCTCGTTGCGCGCGAGGAAGGCTCGGATGGCCGGCAGCGCCGCTTCGCCGGCGTCCACGAGGCTCTCGAACTCGTGGAGCAGGCGCTTCAACTGCCGGTTGGGCGGCTGGTTCTGGCCGGGCGCGGCGGACTTGAAGCCGAGCAGTCGCGCGAGGATGGCGTCCGGGTCGGGCTTCGTCGCCACGGTGACGACCGACGGAGCCGAAGTGCCGGGCGCAGGCGTTTCGAGGACGACGGTCCGGCCCCTCGCCTTCTTGAGCGCGGCTTCGAGCTGTAGTTTTTCCTCCGCCCACTGCGCCTGCTGCCGGGCGAGCAAGGTCTGGTGCCGCGCGGCCTCCCTGCTGGCGACGAACGAGGCGGTGACAATGATGCAAACGCCGCCCAGGAGCAGGGCTGCGACGAGGGCTTTCATACGATGCTCACCTGTAGCGGAGCGGCCAAGGGGCGGCAAGCGCCGGCTTTGGAGCGCGGCGTTCATGCCGCAGAAACGCGCGGATGACTCCCGTGGTCGGAAGCGCTGTGGCCATGCTGCCTGCTGCGGCCTGAAGGCCGCGCTCCACGCCTCACGGCTTGGGCCGCGTCATCTGGAACGTGCCGTGGTCGAACGACGCCTTGTAGGTCGAGAAGAAATTCGTCGCGGAGGCCTTGCCCTCGTAGCGATACATGCCATAGGACTTTCCCAGGTTCTCCTCGCCGCTGAACTGCCACAGCCCGCCCGCCGGCTTCACATCGAGGTTCACCTGCATCCCGAAGCTGAGGATGCCGCCATACTCGGCGTGGAAGCGCGTTTCATACTGGCCGTTGTCGAGCCGGCGGATGAGCGCGCGGAGCCGACCGTTGTGCCCGTTGTGGTCGCTCAACCACTTGCCTTCCCACCGGCCTTCGATGGAACTGGCCGGGCTGGGATTCGCCGCCGCCGCCTTCCAATCCCGGTTGAACGTGGAGCACCCGCTGAAAACCAGCAGCGCCGCCAGCGCGACTCCGCGAACGACTTGCTTCCGCAACGCTTGAATCATGCGCCGAAATTAGGAGGCGGCTGGCGGCGTGTAAACCTTCTTCAACGAGGCATCATGCCAGCGGCTCAAGGTGAGCACGGCGCACGTCGCCCCCACCGTCGCCAGGAACATGTCCCATTGCGTGTCCCACGGGTCGCCCTGCGTGCCGAGGAAGTCCGTGGCCGCCTCGCCCGTCAGCAGGGCGGCCCACCACTCGATGAACTCGTAGCACGCGCTGAACGCGAGGCAGACGCAGATCACGAGGAAGTTCAGCCAGCCGCCACGCGGCAGCGGAGTTTTCCGCAGCAGCAGCTCGCGCACGAAGATGGCCGGGATGAAGCCCTGGGCGAAATGACCGAGGCGGTCGTAGTGGTTGCGCGCCAGCCCGAAGGCGTCCCGCACCCAGTCGCCGAGCGGGACCTTCGCGTAAGTGTAGTGCCCGCCCAGCACGACGATGAGCGAGTGAATGGCCAGCAGGTGCAGGCACAGCGACGACAGCGGAAAGCGGCGGTGCGACCAGGCCAGCACGGCCAGGCCGCCCCACACGGGGAAATTCTCCAGCGCCCACGTCAGGCGGTCGGCCTTGGGTGAGATGCCGAGCGTCACTTGAGCCGAGAGCACCACCGCGATGAGCCACGGGAGAGGCATGGCCGCAGCCTACGCGATGGCCTTCACCACGCCAGCAATCAACGCCACGCCTTCCGCCGCCTCGGCCCGGGTGAGGTTCAGCGCCGGAAGGAAGCGAATGACGTGCGTGCCGCTCGGCACGGTGAGCACGCCCGCGTCGTGCAGCCGGTTGACGAAGTTGAGCGAGGCGACCTTGCCGGTGTTGGCGAACGCCGGGATGTTCTCCGCCAGCTCGATGCCGAGCATGAAGCCGAGGCCGCGCACGCTTTTGATGACCTGCGGGAACTGCGCGGCGAGCTTCTCCAGTTCCGCCTTCATCCACGCGCCCGTCTCACGAGCATTGTCAGCGAGCCGGTCGCGCTCGATGACCTCGAAGACCTTGTTCGCCACCGCGCAGCCCAGCGGCGTGCCGCCGTAGGTCGTCGCGTGGGTGCCGGGGCCGAGCAAGTCGCACAGCTTCACGCCGTGATGTTCTTCCCGCACCCAGAACGCGCCGATGGGAAACCCGCCGCCGAGCGACTTCGCCATGGAAACGCCGTCGGGCAGGAACTTGTCCGCGCCGGGAATGCCTTCGAGCAGCCGCTGAAAACTCTGGAAGCGCCCCGTGCGGAAATGCCCGCACTGCACTTCGTCCATGAGCAGCAGCATCCTCCGCTCATCACAAAGCTGTCGCAGCCCAAGTAAATAGTCCGCGCTCGCCGGGGCAATGCCGCCCTCGCCTTGCACGCCTTCAATGAGAATTGCCGCAGTTGCCGGCGAGATGGCATCGCGCACCGCTTGCAGATCGTTGTAGGGAACGTGCTTGAAGCCGGACACCGCCGGCTCGAACCCCTTCTTCACCTTCTCCTGTCCCGTGGCCGCGATGCCCGCCAGCGTGCGCCCGTGGAACGAGTTCCACGCCGTGATGATCTCGAAGCGCCCCTCGTCGTGGCCGAACTTGCGCGCGACTTTGTAGAGTCCCTCGTTCGCCTCTGCGCCGGAGTTGCTGAAGAACACCTTGCCCGGCGCGAGGTGCCGGACAATCTGTTGCGCCAGCCGGCCCTGCGGCTCGTGATAGTAGAGGTTCGAGATGTGGACCATCCGGCGCGACTGCTCGATGAGCGCGTCGGTGATCTCCGCGTTCGCGTGGCCGAGCGAGCAGACCGCGATGCCGCCGCCGAGGTCGAGGTAGCGCTTGCCGTTCACGTCCCACAGGTGGCTGCCTTGCCCGCGCGCGAGCACCAGCTCGAAGCGCCCGTAGCTGGGCACGACGTATTTCTGGAACAGGCCGAGGACGGCTTGCTGCTCGTTGTGAACGATGGCGGGCGGTGTCGGAACGATTTCTTTCATTCTCTAAGTGCAGTGAAGTCAACGGAGCGCGGGATTGACTGTCAATCCAGCCAGTTTCGCAAGCTGTCCCGCTCCCCGGTCAAAAGTGAAAAACTCCTTTGCCCCAAGGCTCAGAGCCGTGCCGACGTGCAGCAGATCCAGCGAACGGAAGCCCTTCTCCTCGGTGCTTGCTTTGCTCAAAACCTCAGCCTGCCGCAAAGCCTCGGTCCAATCTATCGGTGTATGCTCGATGAATACGCGCTCATTCAAGTCAGCCTCATGCTCCGCCAGTATCCTGCGGGCGGCACCCCGATCGAGTGATCGTTCGCCCGGGTCGGCCTGGCGAAACACCGCCAGGCGGATCGCATTCCGAAACTCCAGCCGATGAAGCGGCGTGAACGGCAACGCCTCATCGTGCCGCCGCAAAAAATCCCCCAGCACGCGCTGCGCTTCCATCGAATGGGGACGCGTCAGGTAGAGGTTGATGAGAAAGTTTGTGTCCGCGTAGGCGCTCAATGTTCGCCCTTGTCGAGAATCCCGTTGATGAACTTTTCACTGAACACCTGATTGCCCAAAATGGCCTCGCGCCGTTTCGCGAAGTCGGGAAGCTGGCGTTTGCCCCGCTTGCGGCGCGGCTGCGTGGGGGCGAGCACATATTCGCGTCCATCCGTGTGACGGATGACCACCTGGCCTTCGTGGTCGCAGGTATTGAGCACCCGCGCCGTCTCGCGCGAGAGTTCCCGAACCGTGAGCGTCTGCATGTCTGACTTATTGTCTGACACGGCGGCGGTGTCAAGAAATGCACCAGCTACGCCACCACTTCCGTCCCCACGCCCGCGTCCGTGAAAATCTCCAGCAGCACGGAATGCTGCTGCCGGCCGTCCACAAACTGCACCTTCTCCACGCCGGACTGGATGGCCGCCACGGCGCTGTCCACCTTGGGAATCATCCCCTTGTCCACCACGCCCGTTGCTTTCAGCGCGGGCACGTCGCCGATGCGCAGGTGCGTGATGAGTGTCGCCGGGTCCTTGGGATCGCGCATGAGGCCGGGCACGTCGGACATGAAGACGAGACGGCGGGCCTTGAGCGCAATGGCGGCCTGCGCGGCGGCCACGTCGGCGTTGCAGTTGTAAATCTGCCCGTCCTCGCCGCGCGCCGTCGGGCTGATGACCGGCGTGATGCCCTGCGCGATGCACTCCAGCAACGGCGCGGTGTTCACGCCCACGACCTCGCCCACGTAGCCGATGTCGAGCTTGCTGTCCGGCTTGTCCTTGTCGTCGAGCCACAGCTTGCGGCAGGTGAAGATGTCCGTGCCGGCGAAGCCCCGCGCCTTGCCGCCGAGCGACTCGATGGTGCGGACGATCTCCGGGTTGATCTCGCGCGAGAGCACCTGGTCCACGACCGCGACCGTCGCCTCGTCCGTCACGCGCATCCCCTGGATGAAGTTCGCCTTCAAGCCGGCGGCGTCCATCGCGCGGGTGATGGCCTTGCCGCCGCCGTGGACGACCACGGGATTGATCTCCACCGCTTCGAGGAACACCACGTCGCGCGCCACGCCATTGCGCACGGCGGAATCGGGCGAGTCCATGAAGCTGCCGCCGTATTTCACGACGAACGTGGCGTGGCTGAACTTCTGGATGTAGGGCAACGCCTCCAGCAGCGTCGCGGCTTTGGTGATGGGGTCGTGCATGGGTCGCGAGTCGGAAAGCGGGTGATTCGTGCGCGTCGGTTTGTCCGCCACGATCACCAGGCGGTTCGTTGGCTGCTACTTTTCCGCCAGCAGCTTCTCCACCTTCTTTTCCAGCCCGTCGCGGGCGTTGGTGTCCACGAGGTTGCCCCGCTTGTCCACGAGCCACATCGTCGGGATGGAGGAGATGTCGAACTGCTTGGCGTAGCGGTTCTCCGCCTGGTCCTCGAAGAACTGCGGCCAGGGAAGCTGCTTCTGCTTCACCATCGCCTGAAGCGCGGCCTTGTCGTCGTCGAGGCTGATGCCGATGATCTCAAAGCCCTTCGGATTCAGCTTCGTGTAGGCGGCCTTCATGTTGGGAATCTCCGCCACGCACGGCCCGCACCACGTCGCCCAGAAGTCAATCAGCACGACCTTGCCCTTGAGCTTGGCCAGCTCGACCTTGCGCCCGTCCAGCGCGGTGAATTTGATGTCCAGCGCCTTGCCGAGGCGTTCGGACTTTTTCAGCAGCGCGGCGGCGGCCTCCTTCACCTGCGGCTCCGCCCCGCTGGCGGCGATCTCCTTCGCCAGCGCGGCGGCCTTCGGCCCTTCGGAACGCATCGCCACGGCGTAGAGCATCTCAAAGACTTCCTTCCGGTCGGGGAACTCCTTCTGCAAGGCGCGCGCGCCCTTCTCGAACTCCTCCAGCATCGCCGTCATGCCCTCGGCCTGCTTCAAGCCGGCCTTGCGGTCCACGGACTGCATCCGCAGGCGGAACTTCTCCTCCGCGGTCTTCTTGGGGTCGGTGATGAGTTCGGCCTCGATCTTCTCCAACTGCTCCAGCCGCGACTTGTCGCCGCGCCGCACGGCGTTGCCAAGCAACTGATACCGCTGCTCGCGCACCTCGGCGGCCTTGGCGTGCGTGGGAAAGCGGATGGCAAACTCGCCCGCGAGGTCCGCCGCCTTGATGGCGGCCTCGGCCTGCTTCGCGCGGAACGCGGCCAGCTCCTCGGGCGTCGGGATGCGGCCCTGCCACGCGGCGGGCGGGGCGGGCGGTTCGGCGGCCTTTTGCAGCCTGTCCAGCAGCGTGTCACTTGGGCGCGCGCGCTCCCGCTGGCGAAGGCGGCGAGCAGCAAGGCGGTGGCGAAGGCGCGGAGAACGGTTCGTTTCATGTGGCTTGGACGTGTCGAGCAGAGAGTTATTCCTTGGCGTCAGCCCCGGCAACTGGGGCAAAACCCTGAAGTTTCTCGCGCAGCAGTTGCAGGCGGCGCGGATTATCGGCGGCGGCCAAGTCGGCCTCGCGCTGGCTGGCACGGGGACGCGCCACGGCTGTTTCCAGCGCCGCCAGCAGCGACGCGACTTCCGACGGCGCGAGCGTGAGCGTGGCCTTGGCTTCCTCCTGCTCGACCCGGACTGCCTTGCGCGCGAACTCCAGCAGCACCGCGCAGGGTTCGAGGCAGGGGATGAGGCTCTTGGCCGCCGCCGTGTCGGGCGCGAGGGCGTCCACCGTCCACAGGCGGCGCTTGAGGCAGAAGCGCGCGTCGCAGCACGCGCGGATGACCTGCTGGGCCTGCGCGTCGGTCAGCATCGTCGTGATGCGATACATCCCGGTCTGCCGCATGGTGAACTCGCGGTAGTGCGTGACCGGGGCGCGGGATGTTGACCCGCGCTCCGCTTGTGCGATGGCAAACCAATCGGCGAGCGCGCCGGGGTAAAGCTGGTTCAGGGCGAGTTCAAGTTCCGCGTCGGAGGCAACGCGGCAGAGCCAGCCGGCGCGCAGGTTCGGCGCGGCCTTGATGGGGCGGAACTCGCCGGCGGCGGTGTGGTTTGCCAGGGCGCGGAGTTCGCTGGCCGAGACGAGCCTCAACGTGTCCGCCCCCGCCTCGCGGTCGCTGGCATGACGCAACTCGAAGCCCGTTGGCTGCCGCCGCACGAGCACTTGCGCGAGCAGCAGCTCGGACCCAATGGCCGCGCAGAACGCGGCGAGCGCGGGGTGGTTCACGGCAGCCATGTCGGCGCGGAAGCTACGGCAAGCGGACGCGCGGCCCAAGCCAAACTGCGACCGGGCGCGTCTTGGACTGCGCCGGCAAGCGGAGCGCGACGGCGCTTTGGCGTCCCGCGAAGCGGAGTCGTGCGGAAGTTGCCCGAAGTCATTCGCCGCTCCGCAGGAATTGAAAGCGGTGTCGCCGCTGCGCTCTGCCACCGCACTCCAAAACGCTCACGGCTTGAGCACGAGCTTGCCCGCCAGTGCGCCGGATTTCTGGAGCGTGCTTTCCTCCTGCAACCGGTGCGCCTGCGCCGCCTCGGCCAGCGGCAGCACGCGGTCAATGTTCGCGCGCACCTTGCCTTCCGCCAGCCAGCGGTTCAGGTCGGCGGCGCAGACGCGCTGCTCGTCCGGCGTGGCGTTGAACATCGCGAAGCCGTGCAGCGAGCAGTCCTTCACGTAGAACGGCCCGACCGGGAAGACCGGCCGCGCCTCGCGCCCCGCCATCAGCACGAAGCGTCCGCGCGGCGCGAGCAGCGGCACGGCGCGGTCGAAGTCCGGCTCGCGCTGCGTCTCCCAGAAGACGTTCACCCCGGCGGGCGCAAACTCCTTCACGGCGGCGGCCACGTCCTGCGTGCGGTGGTTCAACGCGAGGTCCGCGCCGAAGGAGCGCGCCTTGGCCACGCGCTCGTCGCTGCCGGCGGTGGCGACGACGCGCGCGCCCGCCGCCTTCGCGAGTTGCACCACCATCGAGCCGACCCCGCCCGCCCCTCCGTTGACGAAGACCGTCTCGCCCGCCTGCAAGCGAGCCTTCGCGAACAAGCCAAGATGCGCCGTGATGCCCACGAGCGCGATGGCGGCCGCGTCCTCATCGCGCACGCCGGCGGGGGTTGCGTTCAGCCAGCGCTCCTCGACGCACGCGAACTCGGCGAAGCTGCCCTGACGGCCGAACTGTCCCTGGTTCGAGCACCACACGCGGTCGCCAACCTGGAAGCGCTTGCACTCCGCGCCGACGGCCTCAACGACGCCCGCGAGATCGCAGCCGATGATGAACGGCGAAGGCAGGTTCATCTTCACCATCCCGGCGCGGATGTAGGTGTCTATCGGGTTGACGGAGACGGCGCGGACACGCACAAGCGCCTCGCCGGCGCGCGGCTGCGGTTGCGGAAGGTCGCCGAACTGGATGCCGTCGGCGGGGCAGGGGGCGGTGATGAAAGCGGCTTTCACGCGGGCGAGCGTAAGCGAGCCGGAGCCGGTGGCAAGCCACTGGAGCGCGGACACTCACGTCCGTGCCTGGCTGCTGCGGACGTGGGCATCCACGCTCCGGGTCGCTCACTTCGGCGCGCGCTGCCTCGGCAGGTTCACCTTCGTCTTCTGCTCGGCGAGCGTGAGCAACTGGCCGGGCGTGATGATGCGCCGCCAGTTCAGGAAATCCGGCGCGGCTTTGTCCTCGCGCGGGGCTTGCGCGAGCGTCAGCGAAACCAGCTTCGGCTCGAAGAGCGCGGCGAAGGTGGCGACCTCGGTCATCTCCGGGCTGGCGTGGAAGTGCAGCGGCAAATCAGCCATTCCGGGCAACGCCCGCGCCGCCTCGGAGGCGCGATGCACGTCCCAGACCTGCGAGCTGGCGAGCGTCTCGCCCAGCAGCATGAAACGGCGACGCACCTGCGTCTGGTAGCGCTTGTCGCCGCCGAGCGCGGTCATGCCCACGCCGCGCGGGGCGAAGGTGATGTAAGCCGCCTGATGGTCGCGGACGTAGCGCATCCAGCCGGTGAACTGTTTCTGCTGCTCGGGAGACACCGGTGACTTCGGGTCAATGCCCGCACGGGCAAACTCCTCGCCGAACGCGCTCGCGAAGCCGGCCTTCGCGAGCTGCAACTGCTGCTGCCAGTTCGCATCGTCCACGGTCTCGATGTGCAGCGCCTTCGGCGCGGCAGCGGTCGGTTGCGCGAGGTAGAAGCGCAACCGGATGCCGCTCTCGCTGTCGAACTCGTGGACGGTCAGGCGCACGCCATCGGTCTCGGTGGATGCGAGTTGCCGCACGTTCGCCGGCGCGGTCACAGCGGGCCAGCCGCCAAACGTCTTGGCCGTCAACTCGGCCAGCGCCTTCTTCGGCTCGAAGCTCGCGGAGTCAATCGCGAGCTGCGTGAACGTCTCATGGCACTTGCTCGTGATCTCGTCGGCGGGGAGCTTGTCGAAGACTTTCAGTTGCTGCGGCGTGAAGAGCTTCTCCGCGTAGTTGGGCACCGGCGCTTCGCTCTTCTTGAGCCACTTGTTGAACCAGCGCATCACGGGCACCTGCAGCTCCTGCGTGTCCTTGTGCGGGCCTTCGGTGACGATGAGGCCGAGCTGGCCGGGCACGTTGTGCAGGTCGTAGATGCCGCGCACGCGCTCGTGGAGCCGCACGAGGCCGTCGAGCGGGAAGATGGTGTCCTTGTCCGTGTTGACGATGAGCATGGGGCGCGGCGCGACGAGCGCGGCGACCTGCGGGTAATCCCAGCGGTGGGTGTTCACCATGAACATGCAGTCGCAGTGGCCCTCGACCGTGCCGTCCACGACGTGGTTGTGCAGGTCCACGATGCCGGCGGTGGGGCACGCGGCCTTGATGCGGTCGTCGAGCGCGGCAATCCACCACGAGTAGGCGCCGCCGCCGCTGCGGCCCGTCACGCCGATGCGCTCGCCGTCCACGTCCTTGCGCGACTGGAGGTAGTCGAGCGCGCGGATGCAGTTCCACGCCTCGGCCCCCGCGCTGGAGTAACCGCGCGAGTTCCACCACCACATGTCCTTGTTGTAGGTGCCGTGATGAATGCCCTCGATCTCGCCGAGCTGCACGGTGTCCACGACCAGGCAGACATAGCCGTTGCGCGCGAACCACGCGCCCCAATGCTGGTAGCCGGCCTTGTTCCCGTAGCTCACGCCATCGGTCTTCACGACGGCGTGACCGCACACGTAGAGGATGGCGGGCGCGGGCGCGGAAAGCTTCTTCGGCACATACACGTTGGCCGTGACGTAGAGGCCGGGGCGCGACTGGTAATGCAGCTTCTCCACCGTGAAGTCCGGGTGATCCAGCGTGCCGGCGACGGTCGCCTTCAAGTCCGTCTTCGGCGGCAACGGGTCGAGGCCAAGCATCTCGAAGAGTTGTTTCCGCGCGGTGACTTTGTATTTGTTCCAGTCGTCGAGCGTGCGGATGTCCGCGAGGGAGCGCTCGCCCAGCGTGCGCGTCTCGGCGCGGAAATACTCGGCGAACATCCGGTCGCCGGGCGTGGCGTTGGCGGGGAGCTTGCCGTAGTTGTTCCGATAGGCGGCGGCGGGCGCGAAGTGCGCGGAAAGGGAAACGGCGGCGGCGAGGAGGAGGGCGGCTCTGGATTTCATGGTGGGCTTGGACGTTGTGCTGCCCGCCCGCAATCAGCAAGGCATGAAACGCCAGGGCTGACGCATCAAAATCCGGCTGGGTTGGTGGACGAACCTGGCGTTGAGTAGGGGTGGGGTGGTAGGAGTGGCCGTCAATGTCTGACACGCACA
>WRPG01000149.1 GCA_009773355.1 Limisphaerales bacterium | reverse complement strand
GTCAAGCGCGCGCAGCCCCAAAATCGGCGGAAGCCCTCGTCGGCACGGCCCGCAGAAGTCGGAGTTTGAAAATCAGCCTTTGTTCAGCGTTTCCCTAGGGGTTCCCCTCAGCCCGCAATCGGACCGCCCGCCCGATACCGCGCCCCGCGCCCGCGCGTAATCTTGAGCCATGAAAAACGCACTGAGCTATCCGAGTGGCAGCGAGGAAGCCGTGCGCACCATGAACCCCACACAGCCTGATGTTATGAACACCAAACCCTCCCTCGGCACGACCCAGACCCTCCGCGTCAGCTTCCCGCAGAAGCCCGTCGTGTTCCTCGACATCGTGGTGAAACGCTTTACGCGCAGCGTGGCGGCCAGCCGACCGGGCTTGCTGGCCAAACTGGACCGGCCCGCCAATGGCGTCCTTGCCCTCGTGCTTGGACTTTTCCTCATGGCTGGACGCCCGGCCGCTCACGCTGCGCTCACGAACTCCGCGACGGACCTGGCGGTGCTGGTGGTGAGCGCGACGGCCAACGACGCCGCGCTGCCCGCCATCCGCCAGGCCCTCGACTTCCTCGGCACGCCCTACACCGTCCACATCGCCAGCGCCACCCCCGGCGCGCTCACCGCTGACAAGCTCTTCGTCGGCACGCGCGGCTTCTATTCCTCGGTCATGCTCACCGACTCCCAGTTGGCCTACTCGCCCGATGGCACCACCTGGACCTCCGCCCTGAACACGGCTGAGTGGGCGGCCCTGAACCAGTATCAAGCCGACTTCGGCGTGCGCCAGATCAACTGGAGCGGCTACCCCACCCCCGACACCGGCTTCAACTGGCCTACCGCCGCCTTCGACTCCACCGGCAACGCCGCGCTGGGCACCTGGAGCGCCGCTGCCAAGCCCAGCTTCCCCTACTTGGTCACGGGTAATTCGTTCGCCGTCTCCAACGTCTGGACCTACCTCGCCACGCCGCTCGACACCAACACCACCGTCTGGCTCTCGGATGCTCAAGGCCACGCGCTCATCGCGGTGAAGAAGCACGCCGACGGCCGCGAGGTGCTCTCGCTGACCTTCGACAACGCCCCGTGGCTCATCCACAGCACGGTGCTCTCCCACGGCCTCGTGACCTGGGCCAACAAGGGCCTGTTCCTTGGCGAGCGCCACACCTATCTGAGCGCGCAGATTGACGACGTGTTCCTAGCCGACGAGATGTGGCCCGCCGGCGAGTTCCGCCAGAGCGCCAAGGACTGGCAGGCGGTGATCAACTGGCAGGCCGCGTTCCGCACCCGCACGCTGGGCAGGAACTTCCGCTACGACATGGCCTTCAACGGCCTCGGGACGGTGGCCGGCGAATACGAGAACGACGACCTCACGCCCTACGTCCGCACCAACAAGGCGAT
>WRPG01000104.1 GCA_009773355.1 Limisphaerales bacterium | reverse complement strand
GACGGCGAAGCTCGGCACCAGCGCCGTTGGCGCGACGCAGCTCGCCAGCGGGGCAGTGACCTCGGCGAAGCTCGGCAGCGCGGCGGTCGGGGCCAGCGCGCTCGACCTCGCCAACCTCGGCACGTCGCTCTGGAAGGCCGGCGGCAACGCGGGCACCACGGCGGGCACGCACTTCCTCGGCACCACGGACAACGTCGCGCTCGAATTCAAGGCCAACAGCGTGCGCGGCCTGAGAATCGAGCCCAACACCTCCAGCGCGCCCAACGTCATCGGCGGCGCGGCGGTGAACTCCGTTTCCTCGGGCATCGTCGGTGCGACCATCGCGGGCGGCGGCGCGGGCAGCTTCAACGGGACGGCCATCACGAACATCGTGAAGGCTCACTTCGGCGTCATCGGCGGCGGCGGCGCGAACGGCATCAACAGCGGCGCGACGAACTCAGTCATCGCGGGCGGCTACCTGAACGTGATTTCCAACAACGCCGCCTTCGCGACGGTGGGCGGCGGCATCGCCAACGGCGCGGGGACGAACGCGGCGACCGTGGCGGGCGGTTACTACAATCTGGCCAGCGGCTTTGAATCCACCGTGGCCGGAGGCGAGGCGAACCTGGCCAGCGGCACAGTTAGCTTCGTCGGAGGCGGCGTGACGAATATCGCCAGCGGCTTCGGGGCCGTCGTGGGCGGCGGCGAGCTGAACGACGCGACCGGCTCGGTGAGCTTCGTCGGCGGGGGCTATTTCAATGCTGCCTCGGGCTACGCAGCAACGGTTGGTGGCGGCTATTCCAATGGTGCGACCACCAACAGTTCGACAGTGAGCGGTGGCTCATACAACCTATCGAGCGGCACAGCCACGACAGTTGGGGGCGGATATTTCAATGGTGCTTCCGGTCAGGGCGCTACAGTTCCAGGCGGTTGGGCGAATGTCGCCTACGGATCAAACTCGTTTGCTGCGGGTTTCGTGGCTTCTGCGTCCGACGACGGTGCTTTCGTGTGGTCGGATTCATCTAACACGAACACCTTTAGCTCGACGGCGGCCAACCAGTTCAATGTGCGGGCCGCCGGCGGTGTGCGCATTTACAGCACCAGCTCCGGTGCCGCAGGCGCGGGCGTGACGCTTGCGGCGGGCGGCAGTTCGTGGCAGGCAGTTTCTGACCGCAACGCAAAGAAGGACTTCGCGCCCGTGGATGGCCGCGAGGTGCTGCGGAAGCTGGAAGAAGTGCCCGTGCAGTCCTGGCGCTACAAGTGGGACGAGGCGGGCAGCACGCCGCATCTCGGCCCCATCGCGCAGGAGTTCAAGGCGGCGTTCTTCCCGGGCCGCGACGACACGCGCATCAGCACGCTGGAGTTCGATGGCGTTGAGCTGGCGGCCATCCAGGGCCTGCACTCGCTGGTGAAGGAAAAGGACGCGAAAATCTCCGCGCTGGAACAACGGCTCGCGGACATCGAGGCGAAGCTGAACCGGCTGGTGAAGTAACCTCAACCGCGCCGCACCATGAGCACGAGCAAGACAAACTGGAGCGCGGACGCCAACGTCCGCGTGGCTTGTTCCCACCAGCGACCGTGCCGGCGACTTCCAGTCGCCGCCCGAGGGCATCAGCAGTTCGAGCACGCTTCATCGAAAGCATCCGCAACGCGGCGGCTGGAAGCCGCCGGCACGGGCCGCTTACCCGCGTCTCGGCTGCGGACGTGGGCGTCCGCGCTCCTGGCGTTGCTCGCGTGCGCGACGATGAGTTTCGCCGCCACACCGGCGCTGGTGAACAGCGCGGGCACGGCGGGCGGGCGGCAGACCGCCGGCACCATCGTGGTGGACTCGGCCATCGGCGGCATTGGCGGCAGCGCGAGCGTCGGCACGTTCCTCGCGCGGCACGGCGTGGCGGGACAGCTCACTGACTTGCAGGCCGTCTCCGTCAGCGCCGCCTCCACGACGGTGAACGAGGGCGCGACCAGCCAGCTCGCGGCGGCGGCCGTCTTCACCGACGCCTCCGTGCTGCCGCTCGCGACGAGCGCCGTCGCGTGGAGCGTGAGCGGCGGCGGGCTGGCTTCGGTTAATTCATCGGGCCTCGTCACGGCAGCGACCGTGTATCAGAACACCAACGGCGTCGCGCGGGCGGATTACCTCGGCCAGTTCGGCACGCTGACCTTGTCCGTGCTGAACGTGGGCACGGATGACTTCGGCACCTACGCCGGCGACAGCGTTGACGATGCGTGGCAGGTGCAGCACTTCGGCATCGGCAGCGCGAGCGCCGCCGCATCCGCCGACCCGGACGGCGACGGGCAAAACAACCTGTTCGAGTATCTCGCCGGCACGACCCCGACGAGCGGGGCATCCCTGTTCAATGTCACGATCGCGAACACCGGGGCCAGCCAGCGGTCGGTGACGTTCAGCCCGCTCGCGGCCGGGCGGAGCTACACGGTGGAATACCGCACCAATCTCTTCACCGGCAGCTTCACCCCCGCCAGCGGCGGCACGTCGAGCGGCGGCGGCACGCAGACCTTCACGGACGCCAGTGCCACCAACTCCGCGCGCTACTACCGGGTCCGCATCTCGCTCCCCTGAGCGTCAGGGCGCCCGTCCCGTGACGGGGCGAGGCCCGCACGCAAGCGTGTTTCCACGCGATGGCCGGCCTATCGCGGCACCAGTTCCGGGGCCGGCTCACGGCGGGGCGTGCCGCCACCGCCGGGCGTTTCCGGCGTGTTGTTCACGACGACTTGCAGCAGCGGCACGATGCGGTTGAACGCCGCCGGCTCCCACTCTGCGCCCGGACGCTCCTCCCCGAGCAGCACGAGAAACGGCTCCGGCCCAAAGCCGGTGACATACACGCCGAAATCCTGCAACGCGCGCGCCAGCTCGAAGCCCGGCCCGCTCGTGCCCAGACCCAGCGCGGCCACGTCCACCTCCGGCGGCAGCGCCAGCAGCGTGCCGATGCGCAAGTTGCTGCTCGCACTGCCGAAGCCCGGCGGCACCTGATTCCCAAGGGCGGGCCACGTCGGCCACGCGCCGCTGCGCAAGCGGTCCGCGCTGACGCGCGCGGAAAGCACATGGCGGACGCCGCTGTGAGGTTCACCAAAACGCAGCAGTCCACCCAAGCTGGAAAAGCCATGCGGTCGCAAGCCGGGTTGCGTGCGCCCCAGTCCCGAGCCGGCGAGGTCCAGCGTCTCCACCACGGTGGCGTCAATGTCCCCGTCGGTGCGGACTTGGATGCCGAGCAGCTCCAGCGCTTGCCGCCGCGCCGGTTGCAGGATGACCACCGGCTCGTTGCGGCCGCGCGGCAGGGAATTCACGTCGGTCAGGCGTATGTCACCGCGCCAGCGGCCGTTCTCCCACACGCCGCGCAGCGGCCCGGCCGGGTCGGCGAGGTGCGGTCGCCGGCTGCGCGTGGGATTGAGGAGCGGGCCGTCCGCAGTGAAGGGCCGCGCGCTGACCGGCTGGAAACGCGCGCCGGAGCCGAGCGGGCGGTTCCACACGCTGTCGCTGGCAAAGGGCCAGTGCAGCGGGTTGCGGGGCAGGCGCGAGGGCTGCGGGACTTGGTCGCGCGAGGCCACCGCCGTCTCGCCCGCCGCGACGGTGAGCGCGCGGTCGGTGAGATTGCGCGCCAGCTTCACCGAGCCGGAGACCACCTCCAACTGCGTGTTCGTGCCCGCGACGCTCAGGCCAAACTCCGTGCCCACCACCGTCACGACCGCGTGCGGCGTGTGGACCCGCAACGGGCTGGCCGGCGGCTGCGGCTTGACCTGCGCGGTGAAGGAGCCGGCCACGAGGCGCAACTGCTTGCCGCCCGTGACGGCGGCTTCCGGCGGCGCGCTGAACTCAATCACAGTGCCGGGGTCGAGTTGCAGCGCCGAACCATCGGCGAACGCCAAGGTGGCGGACCCGTTGGTCGGCAGTTGCAGGCGCTGGCCGGGGACCGCCTGCCAGCGCGCGGCGTCCGTGTTCAGTCCGTCCCACACTTCCCGGGTGGCAACGAGCCGGGCCGGCAGTTCGAGGCTCGTGACCGGCGCGGGATTGCGCGGCGCGGGTGAACCCAACTTCCAGACAACCAACGTGAGCAGGACCAACATGGCCGCGCCTGCCAGCGCTGGCAGCCGGAAGGCGCGTGGCCACGCGAGGCTGAGGACTCGCGTCCACCAGTGCTCGCGCCGCAGATGGACGGTGTCGGACAGCACACTCTGCTTCAGCGCGGCCTCGGGCTGGCCTTGCACGACGGCCAGCACGGAACGGCGCACTTGGGCGGTGGCGGCCTCGTCCCCGAGCGCCGCGCGCAACGCGCCTTCCATGCGGGCCTGCTGCACGAGCTGCCGCCGCAGCGCCGGGTCGCGCTCCGCCTCCGCTTCGAGCCGGACGCGCTCCGCCGCCGGGAGCGACCCGTCGAGGTAGGCGGCCAGTTCGTGTTCCGTGGGCATGGTCAGGCGGGGGAAGTCTCCGCGTCGGCGGGAGCGGCCTTGCGCTCGACGCATTCACGGAGCAGTTGGCGGACGCGGAAGAGCGAGACGCGCACCCAGACCGCGCTGCGGTCCAGCCGCGCTGCGATTTCCTCGCCGGAGCGCTCCTCCTGATACTTGAGCGCGACGAGTTGTCGCAGCGGCTCGGGCAGTTCACCCACGCAGGCAAGCAGGTGCTCCGCCTCGGCGGACGGCTCGGGCGCGGCGGCGGTCCATTCCTCCAGTTGCCACGCGGTGAAGCGCTCGCGCTGCACGCGCTCGCGGGCGAAGCGCTGCACCTCGGCGCGGAGCAGGTTCCACGCGATGGCCCGCAACCACGCCCGGAAGGAGGTGCCGGCGGAAAACTCGCCGAGCTGCCGATACGCAAAGACAAAGGTGTCGTGCGCCAGCTCGTCCACGAGCTGCGGCACGGGCGCCTTGAGCGCGAGGAAGGTGCGGATGTGCGGCAGATGCCGGTCCAGCAGCGCGGCAAAGGCGTCGCCGTCGCCGCGCCGCGCGGCGCTCACCAAGTCGTCGTCCGCCGGGCTGGCTGGTTCACTGGGCATCACGCAGAAGGATAGCGCGGGCCGCACGGTTTGTTACCATCCGCCCTGCCGGAGTTCCGCGCCCCATCCGCGCTCGGGGCCGGCGCGCTCCGACAGGTCTATTTCGCGGCCTCGGCTTCCTGCTTCGCCACGTCCTCCGCGAAGAACTTCGCCACGTCCTTGAACTTCGCCGCGTTCTCCGGGTTCAGGTCCATGAGGACTTGATGCGCTTCGAGGCAGTTGCGGGACAGGTCGAGCTTGGTCGCGCCGGCGGACTCGACGGCGGTGAAGTTGAGGTTTTCAAAATCCTTGCCCTGCACGACGCGGAAGCACTGAAGCACGCCGAGGTTGTCAATCAGGTCGGCGACCTTGGGCGAGGGGTTCAGCAGCTCGATGGGCCGCTGCTCGGGCGGGAGGTTGTCGGCGGCGAGGCGGGTGCCGAGGCTGGCGAGCACGCCGAGGAACGTGCTGTCCATGATGGGGCACGCCGCGAGGTCCATGATGAACCGCTGCGCGCCGCGCGCGCGCGACTCGTGGACCAGGCGCTTGAAGTCCACGCTGGACGCGAAGTTCGCGCGCCCGGAAATCTTCACGCAGACGGTGTCACCGACGCGGGCGGCGAGGAGGGTGGGGGAAGGGGAGGTCATCAAATTTCAACGAATGGACGTGCCGGTCAGCGACATCCATGCACCGATGTATGCCTCTGCCGGCTCACCCAAGCCAGTTTTGTTCACCAACCAAATGAGCGGGCCGTAAACTTCTTTGAAGTTCAATGGACCAGCAAGCCCCCGGATAGCCAATACATATGCGGGGCCAACGCTCAGCGCGTAACACAACGGGAGGCTGACAAGCAGGCCCACGACGTAGAGCCACGTATTGCCGGACTTGCTGGTCGCTTCGTCGCTCATTAAGGGATGGGCGTGTTGGTGAGCTGCAACCAGACGACGACGTAGGCTTCCACCGCCTCGCGCGTGCCGGTTTCGCGCATGAGCCAAACCAGCGGGCCATAGGTGGTTTCCATCACCGACTCCGGGATGACCTTGCGATAGGTCAGAACCACCATCGGCCCGCTGCTCAGGACGTAGCACAGGGGCAGCCCCAGCAGCAGGCCCACGACGTAGAGCCACACTTTGCCCGACTTGTCTGGTCGCTTCATCACTCATGTCGCGTTCCGTTTCGGACCCTGAAACCGTCCGCCCCAATCAACACCCGCCCCCGCCCCGTGGCAAGGGCGCGACCTTGTTCCGGGTGGAACGGGCCACCGGCCCGTTGCGGCGGGCGACCCGCCCGCCGCTTGAACTGCGCCCAGACCGCACCGATTAGTTCGATCGTTGGCTGTGCCGAAACTCGGCGGCAAGTTGCCGCCGAGAACGGCCAGGTTGGCCGTTCCACCCGGAACCGGCTGCGCGATCCGGCTGCGTTGGTGGCCGCACCCCTCATCCGGCCTCCGGCCACCTTCTCCCCTCGCTCCGCGAAGGGAGAAGGCTCGCGACGGGTGCACGCCGAAAGCCGTGCCGGCGATTTGCAATCGCCGTCTGTGGGAGACAGCAGTTCGAGACGGCTCCGAGTAGTCCACCCGCAACGCGGCGGTTGTAAACCGCCGGCACGGGTTTGCCGCGCGCCCATTCCGCATTCCGCATTCCGAGTTCCGCGTTTTCCTCACCTCGCCGCCTCCTCGCGTCGCACGATTTGCGTCAGCGTCTGTTGCAAGACCAGCGACTCGTCCAGCCCGCTGCTCACCAGCTTCATGTTGCACTGGAGCAGCAGGTCCATCGCGCGGATCAGCTCGGCGAGCGTGTAGCGCTTGGCCTGCGGCAACGCGCGGAAGAGCACGTAGGGGTTCATCGCCAACGGGTTGATGCGCTTGTCCTCGGGCAATGCGTCGGCGGGGACGCGCTCGAGCTGGGCCTTGAAGCGGTTGTAATCGCCATCGGTCTTCAGCCAGCCGGCCTTGATCATCTCCTGGAGGAAGATCATCACGCGCACCTTCGAGATGAGTCCGTAGAGCAGGCCGATCTCGGACTTGCGCTCCACCTTGAGCCGGATTTCCCACAGCTCCTCGTCGAGCGTGCGCAGGAGCTTGGGCAGGTCGCGGTCGCCCAGCGCGTCGGCGAGGGCGAAGGCGCGGGCCTGCTTGTTGCGCGTGACGATGGCGTCCACGTCCGCCAGCTCGATGTCCGCGCGCGCCCCCACGTAGGCGGCGAGCTTCTCGACCTCGCTGTGGAGTTGCGCCGCGTGCGGTCCGACGTTGGCGACGAGCTTGGCGAGGGCCTCGGAGGAAATCTCCTTCTTCAGCGCCTTGAGCTTCTTGTAGGCGATGTCCTCCGCCTGGTCGGCCCAATTCCGGTCGTCGAGCGAGAGCGCGGCGAACTGCTCGACGCTGCCAAGCTTCTCCAGCGTTTTGTAAAACGTCTTCCGCTTGTCCGTCTTGCCAGCGCTGACGAGCAGGCGCACGCCGTCCCAGCGGAAGGTCTTCAGCTCTGCCGCGAGTTCCGCGAGCGCCTCGGTCACGGCGCTGGAGGCGGACGTGCGGTCGTCGCCAAGGAAGCTGCAGTCCTTGAACCACACGACCTTGCCGCCGCCGAAGAACGGGAGCGTCTGGAGCGCCTCGCGGAGCTTGCCGAGCGCCTTGAGCGCCTCGCCTGCGTTGCCAACGGCGGCGTCAATCGTCTCGTGGTCCATGCCGCCGACCTCGCCGCACCACTTGTCGTAGAGCTGCCGCGCACGCTGCTTCACCGCGAAGTCCTCGTCCCCGTGGAGGAGGGCGACGGGCGAGGGCGAAACGGGCTGGGCGGGCGGGGGCATTTTAGATAAGCTCCAAGCTCCAAATCTCAAGCTCCAACAGGCTCCCGGGAGTTCTCGACTGGCGGAAAGAGGGGCACGCACGAAAGCTTGGAGCTTGGAACTTGGAACTTAGAATTTGGGATTTCGGCAGCAGCGCATGAATGCTTAACAGTTCTCTCCCACCGCCTGCTCACGCCTCCTGCTCGCCCGTCCCCTCGTTGAGCTTGTCGAGATACTCCGTCATGTCCTCGACCTGCTCGAACAGCGGCTTGGCGACGAAAACGGGGCGCTTGTGCGCGGCGGCGAGGGCGAGGCAGTCGCTGGGGCGGGCGTCAATCTCGACGAACTTTTTGCCCAGCTCGTTTTCCTGCTTGAGGATGAGGCGCGCGAAGTAGGTCGAGCTTTTCAGCTCGGTGATGATGACGCGCTCGACGCTGATGCCGAAGCCCTTGAAGACGTTCACCATGAGGTCGTGCGTGAGCGGGCGCTCCTTGGGCTGGTCGCGCAGGAACATGCCGATGACCGCGCCGAGGTTGTGCTCGACCTGGATGACGAAGACCTTCTCGTCGTTGCCCACGAAGATGGCGCAGCCGCTGTTCGCGGGGAGGATCCCGCGAATCTGCACGGGCACCACTTCATTCTTCATGCGGCGAGTCTAGGCGCGGGGCGGGGACGTGACAAGGGGCGCGTGGCCGGTTCCTTCCGCATATGGGCACGCGGTGGAGCGATGGCTTGCCTGAGCCTGTATCGGTTTGGCGGACACGCTTGGGTAAGCTGGCACGGCTGGTTTAGTTGAGTTGCTGCTCGAAGTCCACAGGTGACTGGTAGCCGAGGGC
>WRPG01000103.1 GCA_009773355.1 Limisphaerales bacterium | reverse complement strand
CCTGCCGGGCGCGACGGCCACGCTGCTTTCGCACCGCTTCCCCGTGATGCTCGGCCTCACCGTGCTGCACGCGGCGTTGAGCGCCGTGCTGGGCCTGCAACTCGGCGTCTGGCTGGACTGCTCCCTCGCCGCCGCCATGGTCGTGGCCGCGACGGGCCTGTTCGTGCTGGCGTGGGTGTTCGCCCCGGAGCAATGCCTTGTGAGCCGTTGCTTCGGGGTTCCTCGACCGAAGTAGCGCCGCTCCCCGCAGGCGAATGAACGACGTTCAGTTGCGCCCGTTTGCTTTCTCTGGATTGCACCAAAGCGAGTTCCGGTTGGGATTGGCCTGAAGCGCGTAGTAATCGTCAATCTTGATGAACTCGATGTGCCCCCCGATGGCCCCGATGATGGCCCCGGAGCCGTGCCGCTCCGCGATGCCCTCGCTCGGAAAGTTCGAGCCGTCATTGAACCAAAAGGGATTGTTCACCCCCGTCTCCCAGAAGAGGTAATCGGCTGGCAGGAATTTCGCGAACCGCTGGCTTTTGTTCACGGGCATATAGCTACCATTGCCGAAGGAACACGCGGCGCCGTTCATGGCATAACTGGAGACTTGGTTCGGACGCCGCCTCCACTCAGCGATCCCGGGCGCGCCAGGCCCCTTTTTGTAAGTTTCAGCTCCCTTGAAGTCAAACGGGCATTTGAACACTTTCTCGCTTTGACCGATGTATTTCCACAGCAGGCTGCCTTGGGCTGTGTTGGTTGGGGCTACCACGTAGATGTTCGTGCTGGGAGGGGAGGTGCTGTAAGTGTCCGAGGTGGACCGGTTGCTGTAAAGCCAGCCTGCCACGTTCTGGCCGTTGCGATTGACTACCGGCCCCCAGTTGGGGAATGCGATGGCACCGTCATAGTCATCCCCATATATCAGCGTGGCCAGAATAATCTGTTTCAGATCGTTCATGCAGCCCGCTTGGGAGGCCTTCTTCTTCGCGTTGGCCAGAGCGGGCAGCAGCAGGCCCGCCAGGATTGCGATAATGGCGATCACGACGAGCAGTTCTATCAGGGTGAATCCAGCATTGCGCCGAGGTCGAGTTGATGGGGTAGGTTGCATGGTGGGTTGGTCTGTTGGTTGGGTTGCAAACATCGAAGAAGACCGAGTGATTTCGAGCTGACAGGCGCATTTCAAAGCTTGATCCCATACTGTCGGGCTTGGCTGTGCAGTTCCTGCAGCTCCGCCGGAGACAAGCCCGCCTTCTGAATCTCCGCCAATACTTGTGCACGGACTTGGGGATCATTCTCCCCAAGCTTGGAAAGCCAGACGGAGTTCCGATTGAAGCGCCCCTGCGTCTTGACGGCCTCCTTGGCCTCGTCACCGCTCGCGCTTGCAGCGAGCGAGCTCCCGGCTCCGGTGCGAATGTTGGCGGGTGCCGGACCGCGCGGCGCGGAGGCGTCCGCCGTCGGCGACTCGATGGGGGGTGGGGGGACAACGGGTGGGTCAGCCTTGGCTCGCCTCCGACAGGCAGACACGGACAGCACAGTCAAACCAATCGCGCCAAAACACACCCAGACGCGGATAGTATTCACGCAGGCACCGTGTAGCGAAAACAGATCGGCGTCAAGTCACCCATTTGAGTGATATGAGCAGGGTCAGATGGGGCTTGGCCACGCCCGCCATGACGCCCCAGCAGCGCATGGCATTGAACGACGCGATGGCAGCGGTGATGGCCAACATTTACGCGCTGGCCGCCAACGGTGATGCCCGCGCTGTCCAAGCCGTCAAGCAACACGAGAAGCTGCAGACGCAAGGGCGCTAACGGCACGCTTCTGCCACCCCGATCCCCGGCGGCCCGTGAATAGCCTCGGCACGGTGAAAGTCGGCTTCCCTTGTCCGCCAGCTTCACTTAAGTCGCCGGCGGCGTAACCGCACCAGCACGCAACATGAACGAATCCTCCACCGCCTCCCGCCGCGAATTCCTCAAGACCTCCACCGCCACCGTGGGTGTGGCCGCCACGGCCGAACTCGCCTTCCCCGCTCTCCTCCGCGCCGCACCCAACAGCGACAAGCTGCGCATCGGCTTCATCGGCTGCGGCGGGCGCGGCACCGGGGCGGCCTCGCAGGCGCTCAAGGCGGACAGCAATGTCGAATTGTGGGCGATGGGCGATGCCTTCCCCGAGCCGCTTGACCGGAGCCTGAGTGCCCTCAAGGCCTCGGTGAAGGACGACAAAAAGTTCAACGTGACCTCGGAGCGCAAGTTCGTCGGCCTGGACGCCTACGAGAAGGTCATCAAGAGCGGCGTGGACCTCGTCATCCTCACCTCGCCGCCCGGCTATCGCCCGGCCCACTTGCGCGCCGCCGTCGAGGCCGGCAAGCACGTCTTCACCGAGAAGCCGATGGCCACGGACGCGCCCGGCGTGCGCTCCGTCCTCGAGTCGGTGAAGATCGCCAAGCAGAAGAACCTCGCGATGGTTGCCGGCTTCTGCTGGCGCTACGACTACGCCAAGCGCGCCGTCTTCGGCAAGATGCTCGACGGCTCCATCGGCGACATCCGCGCCGTCTATGGCACCTACCTCACCGGCCCCGTGAAGCCCATGCCCAAGGCCGAGACCCGTCCCGCCGGCATGAGCGACCTCGAGTGGATGACCCGCAACTGGTATAACTTCACCTGGCTCTCCGGCGACGGCCTCGTCGAGCAGGCCATCCACACCGTGGACTGGATGATGTGGGCCATGCAGGACAAGCCCCCGGTGAAATGCACCGCGACCGGCGGCCGCCAAATCCCCGCCAACGGCGGCAACATCTTCGACCACATCTCCGTGGCCTACGAGTGGGAGAAGGGCGTGCGCGGCTTCATCCAGCAGCGGCAGATCTCGGGCTGCTACGGCGAGAACTCCTTCTACGCGCTGGGCACCAAGGGCAACGCCTACATCCATCGCGGCGCCTTCACCACGGATCTCAGCGGCGAGCGCAACTGGAAATACGAAGGCCCGACCCCCGACATGTATCAGGTCGAGCACGACGAGCTGTTCGCCTCGATCCGCGCCGGCAAGCCCATCAACAACGGCGACCGCATGGTGACGAGCACGATGGCCGGCATCATGGGCCGCATGGCGGGCTACACCGGGCAGGAGATCACCTGGGAGATGGCGCTGAACTCGAAGGAGGAAATCGCGCCGCAGACCCTCCGCAACTGGAATGGCCAGGTGGTGGTTCCGCCGCTGGCGATGCCCGGCCGCACGAAGTTCATCTGACCCGTGCCGGCGGTTTGAAACGGCCGTCTTTGATCGTCCACTGCGCGAGGGCGGCGATTGCAAATCGCCGGCACAGCCGTCACTGCACCTCCACGTCGAAGACCAGGCTGGTCTTCGAGTCCGTCTGCTCGTTGATGATCTCCATCTCCTTGAGCTGCCACTGCCCGTTGACCTTCTTGAAGGTCTTGGGTTGAAAGGTCTTCATCAGCTTCCCGCGCGTGTCGTAGGCCTCGGCGGCCACGATGCCGAGGGTGCCCTGGTCCAGCCACGTCACCACGCGCGAGTAGCCGCCGGGAGCCGGGCGCGGGGTGGTGCTCTCCAGCACGAAGCAAGCCTCGCCCCGGCGCTGCTCCTTCTTGAGCAGCCGCTGCTCCGGCCAGTGGAAGAAATCCAAGCCGAGGTCCACGAGCCAGAAGTCCGAGCCGGCGAAGGGCACGAGCAAGTTGCCGGCGGGCGTCAGCGCCGCACCGTTGACGCGACCGGTCTGATATTGGCTCGGCGCGTGCGGCGAGCGGCTCACGCGGTAGAGCAGCCCGTCACCGCTCAGATAATCGGTGTGCCACGCGGCGTCGTTGACCGTGGTGCGGATGGTCACGGGGATTTCCGCGCGCACGCCCCGGTGGTCGCGGATTTTGAGAACTGCTGTGTTCGTGCCGCTGGCCTTCGGCGCCAGCGAACGGGCCTCGGCGGCAAGGCGCTGGCCCTCGGCGCGCTGGGCTTCGAGGTCAGCGGCGAGGAGCGCGGGCAACAAGGCGAGGAGGGCAAACGCGGAGGCGCAAGCGCGTCGTAGGAGACGACGTGAGGAGTCTCTGACCAACACGGAACGCGGAACGCGGGACGCGGAATCAAGTGAGAGACTCCTCACGTCGTCTCCTACGGGGAAAAGGGAAGGGCTCACTTGGCTTTGCCTTTCTTCGGCTTCACCACGGTTGCCTCGTCCAGCGCCAGCGGGAGCAGCTCGCTGATGCGGCGGATGAAATGCGCTTTCATCTTCGTGCGGACTTCCTCGGGCACTTCGGCCCAGTCCTTGCGGTTGTGCTCGGGCAGGAGGACTTCCTTCAGGCCGGCGCGCGCGGCGGCGAGCACCTTTTCCTTGATGCCGCCGACTGGCAGCACGCGCCCGCGCAAAGAGATTTCTCCGGTCATCGCCAAGCCGGAGCGGACGCGCCGGTGCGTGAGCAGCGAAGCGAGCGCGACGAGCATCGTCACGCCCGCGCTGGGGCCGTCTTTCGGCGTCGCGCCGGCGGGGACGTGGACGTGGATGTCGTGCTTCTCGAAGTCCGTCGCGGCGAGGCCGAGGGTGGCGGCCTGCGAGCGCAGGTAGCTCAACGCCGCCTGCGCGCTCTCCTTCATCACGTCGCCGAGCGAGCCGGTGAGGATGAGCTTGCCGGTGCCGGTCATGCGCGTGGCCTCGATGAAAAGGATGTCGCCGCCCACCGGCGTCCACGCCAGGCCGACGGCAATGCCGCACTCGGCGATGTTCTCGGCAGACTCGGAGATGAACTTCGGCTGGCCGAGCATTTCTTCGAGCGACTGCGCCGAGATGGTCATGGGCTGCACGTCGCCCTGCTTCGAGGCGATTTTGCGCGCGGTCTTGCGGATGAGCGAGGCGAGTTCGCGGTCGAGCTGGCGGCAGCCGGCCTCGCGCGTGTAATCGTGCGCGAGCTTGCGGATGGTGGCGTCGGGGATTTTGACGAGCTTCGACTTCACGCCGTGCTCGGCGAGCTGGCGCGGCAGCAGGTGGCGGCGCGCGATGTGGACCTTCTCCTCCAGCGTGTAGCTGGGCAGCTCGATGACTTCGAGCCGGTCGCGCAGCGCGGGGATGATGGGGTCGAGCCAGTTTGCGGTCGTGAAGAACAGCACGCGCGAGAGGTCGAAAGGCACGTCAAGGTAATGGTCCATGAACGTGCTGTTCTGCTCGGGGTCGAGCACTTCAAGCAACGCGGCGGACGGGTCGCCACGGAAGTCCGCGCCGACCTTGTCAATCTCGTCCAGCAGGATGACCGGGTTGTGGCTCTCGACGCGGCGCATGGTCTGGATGATGCGGCCCGGCATCGCGCCGACGTAGGTGCGGCGGTGGCCGCGAATCTCCGCCTCGTCCCTCATGCCGCCGAGCGAGATGCGCGCGAACTTGCGGCCCAGCGCCTCAGCGACACTCCGGCCCAGCGAGGTCTTGCCCACGCCGGGCGGGCCGACGAGACAGAGGATCGGCCCCTTGAGCTGGCGCTTGAGCTTGATGACGGCGAGGAATTCCAGCAGCCGGTCCTTCACCTTCTTGAGACCGTAATGCTGCTGGTCGAGCAGGCGCGCGGCTTCGTCGAGGTCGAGCTTGTCCTCGGTGGACTTGCTCCACGGGAGGTTCGCGAGCCAGTCGAGGTAGTTGCGCGTGATGCTGTATTCGGCGACGGCGGGCGGCGTCTGCTGGAGGCGCTCCAATTCCTTGTCCGCGACCTTGCGGACCTCGGGCGGGAGCTTCGCCTTGTCCATCTGCTCGCGCAGCGCGTTGGCGTCGGCGGTGGCGGTGTCAGTCTCGCCCAGCTCGCGCTGGATGGCGCGGATTTGCTCGCGGAGGAAAAAGTCGCGCTGGCTCTTCGACATCGAGGTCGTGACTTCCTTCTGAATCTTGGTGCCGAGCGTGAGCACTTCGAGCTCGCGCTGGAGCAGCGGGAGCAGGCGACCGAGGCGCTCCTTGACGGAGGTGATTTCGAGGTGCCGCTGGCGCTCCTGCAAGTCGAGGTTCAGGTTCGCCGCGATGAGGTCGGCGAGCTTCGCGGGCGTCTCCTGGTTGAGCGACGTGATTTTGACCTGGTCGGATAGCGCGGGCGAGAGGCTGATGATTTGCTGGAAAATCTGGCTCGCGTTGCGGGCGAGCGCGGTCAGCTCGACGGAGTCCTCGGCGAGATCCTCCAGCAGCGCGACGCGCGCCTTCAGGTATGGGTCTTGCGAGACGAACTCCTTGAGCTGAAACCGCCGCAGGCCCTCGACGAGGATGCGCACGGTGTTGTCGGGGAACTTCAGCATCTTGAGCACGCGGCCCGCGCAGCCGTGCGACCACAGCTCGTCGGGCTTCGGCTCCTGCACCTCGGGCTTGGTCTGGAGCACAAGGCCCACGAAGCGGTCCCCACCGACCACGTCGTCAATCAGCTTGATGCTCTGCGCGGACTCGACCAGCAGCGGCGCGATCATGCCGGGGAACAGCACGATGTCTGACAGGCCGAGGATGGGCAGCACGTCGGGCAGCGGCTTCGCGCCGGCGCGGAGGAACTGCGTGTCGCTGCCGGCGGTGCCGCCGCCGGTGTTGAGGATGTTGATGAATTCCGTGTCAGCCATGCTCGGTGTGCGGTGTCCGCGCAGTTGGATGGCTGCGGGCGGACAATCGTTCAGGGAAAGCGGGCCGGCTCATTTCGCGCCGGTTGCCGCCGGCACGTCCACGCGGAGGAAGCCGTTCTGATACGACGCGCGGGCCTGCGCGAGGTCGAACCCCGCCGGCAGCTCCACCACGCTCTCGAACGCGCCGTAGTGAATCTCCATCACCTGAAAGTTGCACTGCCCGTTGCGGCATTCGTCCCGCCGCGCCCCGCTGATGGTCAGGCGCGCGCCCTCGACGCTGATTTCCAGGTCCTCCTTGCGGATGCCGGCCAGCTCGACCTTGATGACCGCGCCGACGGCGTGGACATAAACGTCCGTGTTCGGCGTCCAGACCGTGTCGCCGTTCTTGCCTGCGGACGGCCGCGAGGGCGAGCCGGCGGGGAAGTTCAGCGTGGAGTTGGCCTTGGACATGGTCGGGGCAATCGTTCAACCGAGCAGGAACTGAAGCCGCGTGTCCGCCCGCGCCGGTTCAATTTCGATGATGTCGGCGGTCACGACGTTCTCCACCACGAACGGGTCCGCATTCACCCTGGATTGGAGGTCTGGCAGGGAGGTGTTGTGCGCCACAATTCCGCCACCCAGGCTTGGCTCCAGGCTGCCGGCCAGCAGAAACACGCCGTCATCAAACCCGCGTTTGACCCACTGCTTGTGGCCTTCCATGAACTGGCCGGCCTGGCCTTTGTTGGCGGAGAACTTCAGGAGCACGATGAACAACGGCTTGGGCTCAGTTGGCATGGAGTTTGGTGGTCGCTGGTGGTGTTCTCGAAAGTGCGCGGCTCAACCCAGTTTCACGATGACCTGTGGGCGCTCGCCCTTGCGCGCCCGGAAGGTGATGGAGCCTTTGGGCGCGGGGCCGGTGGCGGAGCAGCCGCACGGGCCGTCCTTGGACAGACAGTGGCCGCGCGGGCGAAGCTGGGAGCGGATGAGCAGAAAGGCGGCGATGCCCACGATGGCGAGAGCCACGATTTGCTGCCAGTCCATACGCCGGGAAGCTAGTGCAAGGCAGGCGGGTGGTAAAACGATTTTTCCCAACCCAATTTTGTCAACCGCACTGCGCGTGGTGGCGCAGAGCGTGGTCGGCGAGCACCAGCGCGGTCATGGCTTCGACCATCGGCACGGCGCGCGGGAGCACGCAGGGGTCGTGGCGGCCACGTGGCTTGAGCGTGGTGTTCTGGAGGTTTGTGCCCACGGTGTCTTGCTCGTGGAAAACCGTGGCGGTGGGCTTGAACGCGACGCGGAAGTAGATGGGCTCGCCATTGGAGATGCCGCCCTGCACGCCGCCGGAGCGGTTCGTCGTGGTGCGGACCTTGCCGTCCACGTTGCGGAACGCGTCGTTGTGGTGCGTGCCGGTGAGCATCGTGCCGCCGAACCCGGAGCCGATTTCAAAGCCCTTCGTCGCCGGCAGGCTCAACATCGCCTTGCCCAAGTCCGCCTCCAGCCGGTCAAACACCGGTTCGCCCCAGCCCGCTGGCACGCCGCGCGCGACGCCGACGATGACACCACCGACGCTGTCGCCCTGCGCGCGGACCTGCTCGATGAGGGCGATCATCTTCTCCGCCACCGCCGGGTCCGGACAGCGGATGATGTTGGCCTCGACTTGCGCGAGGGTGAGTTTCTCCACGTCCACATGGCAGTGGAGGTTCTGCACGGACTCGACGCACGCGAGGATTTCCACGCCCCAGCGTTCGCGCAGCAGCTTCTTCGCGATGGCCCCGGCGGCGACGCGGCCGATGGTTTCACGCGCGCTGGTGCGCCCGCCGCCCGGCCATGCGCGGATGCCATACTTAGCTTGGTAAGTGTAGTCCGCGTGCGACGGGCGGAACTTCTCGGCCATCTCAGTGTAGGCCTCCGAGCGCTGGTCCTCGTTCCTCACCAATAGCGAAATCGGCGTGCCGAGCGTCTGGCCCTCGAACGTGCCGGAGAGGATTTGCACCGTGTCGGCCTCCTTGCGCGGCGTGGTGATGCTGGACTGGCCGGGCCGGCGGCGGTCGAGGTCCGGCTGTATGTCGGCCTCGGTGAGCGCGATGCGCGGCGGGCAGCCGTCCACCACCGCACCCACGCCGCCGCCGTGGGACTCGCCCCAAGTGGTGACGCGGAAGAGCTGGCCGAAGGTGTTGCCCATGTCGGTAGAGTGCGGGAAACACGGGGCGACGGCAAGGCGGCAGGCGTCTTGGCCCAGGGCTGACGCATCAAAATCCGGCTGGGTTGGTGGACGAACCTGGCGTTGAGTAGGGGTGGGGTGGTAGGAGTGGCCGTCAATGTCTGACACGCAC
>WRPG01000148.1 GCA_009773355.1 Limisphaerales bacterium | reverse complement strand
GGTCGGTTGGCTCGTTTGACATTACACTTTACACATTTCACATTACACAAAATGTTCATTCGAGTATCAGAGCGTTTCGCCGGTCGCGACGCGTAGTTGCCAGTACAAGCGCTTCGTTTCATGCTGCGCATGGAGCGCATCCCGCCGCGCATCCTGCAACGTCTGCAGCGTGTGCAGGACGTCAAGGTTGTTCACCAGGCTGCGGCGGTAATCTTCCACTTGCAGGCGATAGTCTTCCTCGGAAGCGGCCAGCGCCTGTTCGAGAGCCGCCTGGCGCGCCAGCGCCGCCTGCAGACGCGCATACACGTGCTGAATCTCCAGGCTCGCCGAGCGAGCGGTCTGGTCGAATTCCAGCTTGGCCTGCCGCGCCTTCGAGGAGGCCTCCTTGGTCGCACCGAAGGCCTCGCCGCCCTGGAACAGCGGCACGTGCACGGTTAACAGGGCATCCCAGTCAACGCTCTGACTGACGCCCACCCGCTTGGTGTAGTAGTTCCCTTCCAGATCCACCGTAGGGAAGAACGTCGCTTGGGCGATCCGCACCGCTTCCCGCGAGACGCGCCAGGCTTCTTCTGCCGCACGCACGTCCGGGCGGGCGGAAGACTTCGCGAGATACACCGCCTCCGCCTCCAGCGCCGGCACGGCAAATCCCACCTCGGTCACGGCGGTGATCGGCGAAGTGCCTGTGAGAAACTCCAAGAGCTGCCGGGAGGTTACGGCGTCGCTGCGCACGCCTTCCACTTGCGCGTCCACGCGGCGCCATTGCGCCTGGGCGCTGACCACCTCGCTGGCCCGTGAGCGGCCCAGCCCCTCGCGCTCGGTCAACTCGTCAATGCGCGCCTGCAGCGCGTCTCGGACCGCCATCAGGATCTGCACGTCCTGCTGATGCTCCAGGAACAGATAGAACGCGTCGGCCACGTCGACGAACAAGAGCTGCTCCGCGCGGGCTTTCTGCTGGAGGCGCTCGCGCCGCTCGGCCCGGGAACCCCGCATCGCCGAAAACTCCTTAAAGCCTGCAAACAGCGGCTGGCTGAAGGTGAACTTGCGCTCGGGCACCTGTTTCAAGGTGAAGGCGCTTCCTCCGCCGCCATCCTGACGTTTCTCGGACGACTCGAAGGCGACGTTGGGCAGCGCCGTGCTCAACGCCTGGATGAAACGTCCTTCGGTCTGGCGCACCAGCTCCGCCTGGATGGCGATGGTTTCGCTGCGCTTGAGGGCCAGGCCGTAACACTCGGCCAGTGTCAGCGGGAGCGCGTGAGCGGTGAGAGACGACGGGTCTTCCGACGGCCTCACGCTGCGCGTCTCGGCACTCCTGAAGCGGCCGCTATCAGGGCGGCCGCGCAATGCCGAGTGCGCTGGCACTCGGCCTTCGGCGACCCCGCCGGTGTCGGGGTGCCCGCCTCGGTCGGTCCTCCGGCTGCGCCTTCGGACACTCCCGTCG
>WRPG01000020.1 GCA_009773355.1 Limisphaerales bacterium | reverse complement strand
CTGTGCGTGTCAGACATTGACGGCCACTCCTACCACCCCACCCCTACTCAACGCCAGGTTCGTCCACCAACCCAGCCGGATTTTGATGCGTCAGCCCTGTTCCAAGGTTTGACATTGGTATCCGGGCTGCTAGTCTTCCTCCACGCGCGGTCACAGAAGGCAACTTGTGGACACGCAGCAATAATAAACTAACCCGCCTTCTGCCCCGTCCACCCGCGCCTCAGTGAAAGGCAAACAAATGAAAGTTCAACAGTCACGCAAAGGCGGCTTCACGCTCGTGGAAATCATGATCGTGGTCGCCATCATCGGCCTGCTCGCGGCCATCGCCATCCCGAACTTCGTGAAGGCGCGCGCCACGGCCCAGAAAAACTCCTGCATCGCCAATCTCAAGCAGATTGACGGCGCGGTTCAGCAGTGGGCGCTCGAGCAGAAGAAGGTCGCCACGGACACCTACGCCCTGACGGACACCACCCTGCTCTCCTACATGAAGGGTTCCCTCCTCCCCGCCTGCCCGGGCGGCGGCACCTACAGTGCTGGCACGACCGTGTCCGGATCCCCGACGTGCAGCTTGTCGGGCAGCGGGCATACGCTCTAATCCGAGGCTTTCTGATCAAAGGCTTGGAGCGCTCCTCCAAGCCTTTTTTCTTGCCCTCAAAAGGGGATCGCCTCCCCATACCACGTATGCGCCTTGGAACAGCACAACGAGGGTTCACGTTGGTGGAAATCATGATCGTCGTCGCCATCATCGGCCTGCTGGCCGCGGTGGCGGTTCCGAACTTCCTCAAGGCCCGGGTCACCGCCCAGAAGAACTCGTGCATCGCCAACCTGCGGATGGTGGACAGCACCGTTCAACAGTGGGCGCTGGAGAACAAGAAGCAATCCACGGACACCTACGCGTTGTCCGACACCAGCCTGGTGGGATACTTCAAAGGCTCCGTGCTGCCCTTCTGTCCGGGCGGCGGCACCTACTCTGCCGGCGGCACGGTCGCCTTGCCCCCAACGTGCAGCTTGTCCGCCCTCGGACACACCCTCTGAGCCGGCCCTCATGCTGGTCCATCCGGTCAAACACCCCCGCCGTTCCCCGGCGGGCAAGCGTTGATTGAGCCGTCGCCCTCGGCTATTGGTCGGCGGAACAACTGTCGGTGGAAACCACGCTCTCAATCGAAAACCTGCGCGTCGAATACCGCAGCCGCGATCTTGGTGAATCCACCAAGGTCGCGGTTCGCGCGCTGAACCTCCGCGTGGGCCAGGGCGAAGTCTTCGGCTTCCTCGGCCCCAACGGCGCGGGCAAGACCTCCACGATGAACGTCCTGCTGGGCTTCGTCCCGCCCACCAGCGGCACCGCCCGGATCTTCGGCGTGGACGTGCGCGAACCCATCGCCCGCCAGCGCATCGGCTACCTGCCGGAGCAGACCTACTACTACAAGTTCCTCACCGCCGAGGAACTGCTGCGCTTCTACGCCGGCATCTTCCAGATTCCGAAGGCCGAGACCGAGCAGCGCATTGACGCCGTGCTCAAGCTCGTTGAGCTGGACCACGCGCGGAAACGCCAGATCAAGACCTACTCCAAGGGCATGCAGCAGCGCGCCGGCCTCGCCCAGGCGCTGATCAACAACCCCGACCTGCTGATCCTCGACGAGCCGACCAGCGGTCTCGACCCCATCGGACGCATGAAGGTCCGCGAGATCATCCAGCGGCTCAAGAGCGAGGGCAAAACCGTCTTCTTCTCCTCCCATGAACTCGGTGAAGTGGAGACGGTCTGCGACCGCGTCGCCATCCTGCACCAGGGCGAACTCAAGACCGAGGGTCGCGTCAGCGACCTGCTCCGCGAGCATTCGGCGAACCTGGAGCAAATCTTCCTCAACCTCATCGGCTTCACCTCGCAGCCATGAACACCGTCTGGGCGCTCGCCAACGTCGTCGTGCTGGAGATGGTCCGGCGGAAGGATTTTTACGTGCTCTTCATCCTCACCGTGCTGCTCACCGGCACGGCGGGCAGCGTCAACCTCTTCAACGACCGCAGCATCGTCCGCTACCTCAAGGAAATCTGCCTCCTGCTCATCTGGGTGTCCGGCCTCGTCATCGCCATCACCTGCACGGCTCGGCAAATCCCTGCGGAGCGCGAGCACCGCACCATCTTCCCGCTTCTCGCCAAGCCGGTGACGCGCGCGCAGTTCCTGCTCGGCAAGTTCCTCGGGTGCTGGCTGGCCACCGGCCTCGCCCTTGCACTGTTCTATCTGTTCTTCGGTTTGGTCAGCGCCTCCCGTGAGCACTCCTGGCCGGTGGCGAACTACCTTCAAGCCGGCTGGCTGCACTGGATGATGCTCGGCATCGTCATCGCGTTCACTCTGCTCGGCTCCATCGTGTTCGCCGCGCCCTCTTCCAACGGCACGATCTGCTTCGTGTGCTCCGCCGGGATGCTCCTGCTCGGCCGCCACCTGAACAAAGTTGCCCTGAGCCTCGCCGAGCCGCTCCAATCGCTGCTCTACGGCCTCTACTTCGTCCTGCCTCACCTGGAACTCTTCGACGTGCGCGACCTCATCATTCACAACTGGGAACTCATCCCGTGGGGTGTCGTCGCCCTCGCCACGCTCTACGCCGCCGCCTACGCCGCGTTCTTTCTCTTCGCCGCGTGGCTCATCTTCCGCCGCCGGGCGCTGAACTGACATGCCTCCCGCCCTGCCCATCGCCCTTGCGCTTGCCATCGCCCTGGCTGCGGGCGGGCGCTTGCTGCTGTGGCAGCAGGCCGGCGTCCAAGACACCGGTTCCGTCTTCGCCCTGCTGCTGGGCGAAAGCCGGCGCGCCTTCGCCGACCAGGTCTTTCTCAAGGCCGATGCCTACTTCCACCAAGGCTACTATCCATCCGTCTTCGACCTCGCCCTGCCCGACGGCAAGACCCACATGGCGAAGGAAACCGAGGGGCACGACCATGACGACCACAGCCACACGCCGTCGGAGCGCGAATACCGGGACTGGCTCGAGCGCTTTGGCAGCCACTTTTACCCGGCCGAGCACCGGCACATGGAAAAGTTCGGCGACGCCCGCGAGATTCTCCCCTGGCTCCGGCTGTCCGCCGAGTTGGACCCGCACCGCGTGGACACCTACACCGTGGCCGCCTACTGGCTCCGCGAACGCCTGAACAAGGTCAACGACGCCGAGGCCTTCCTGCGCGACGGCCTGCGCGCGAACCCCGGCAGCTACGAAATCCTCTTCGAGTTGGGCCGTCTCTACGCCGAGAACAACCGCGATGTGCCCCGCGCCCGCGCCGTGCTGGAACTCGCCATCGAGAAATGGCTCCGCCAGGAGGCCGGCAAACCGAACCCGGACGAGCTTGCCTACGGGCATATCCTTGCCCAACTCGCCGCGCTGGAGGAACGGACCGGCAATCTGCCCCAGGCCATCAACCATTTCACCCGCCTCAAGCGCGTCTCCCCCGCCCCGGACACCGTTCAAAAGCGGATCGAGGAACTTCAGACCAAACTGAGCCGCCCTTAGCGCGTTCGCCCGGCCGGTCAGTCACGCATCACCAACTGCCGCCCGCCGGCACCACTTCAGGGCCGTCACTTCCCTGTGGACACCGTCCCCCGAATATGGCAACCATCCGCCCGTCTATACCACTGCCGCCGCATTGCTGGCACGGTGCCAGTAATGAATGGCGGCATGGTCGGATCAACTAGTTGAAAAAAGTCGGTAAGAAAGGACAACCTATGAAGTTCGTCAAAGTGCTCACCGCCGTGGCGTTTGCCGTGGCTCTCTCCGCCTCCCTCGCCCTCGCGGCGGACAAGGATAAGGCCAAGACCCCTCCCGGCAAGCTCGGCAAGTGCTGCGCGGCTGCCGCCAAGGATGGCAAGGCCTGTGGCCACGCCTGCTGCGTCGAAGCTGCCAAGTCTGGCAAGAACTGCGAGAAGTGCGGCGGCACCAACGAAGCCCCCAAGAAGAAGTAATTCTTCGCTTCCAGTGACTCACGAACGGCCAGCGGCAACGCTGGCCGTTTCTTTTTGCCTCCAACCGGAGCGCGGGACTCTGGCCCGCAGCAGCCACACGGCTGACCAGCACCCGAAGTCCGTGTGACCCTCGCCACCCCGACCGCTGCGGCCCGGAGGGCTGCGCCCCTTGCTCACCCCACCTCCCGCCATCGTTGGGCAACCGGCACCCGCCGCCCAACGCCAAAGGCCTTGGAAGTCACTTTCAGCCCCGGGGCCGCCTGCCGCCGCTTGTATTCCGCCCCGTCAATGAGCTTCACCACCCGCTGCACCGCCGCCGCCTCGTAGCCCGCCGCGATGATTTCCCCTGCCGGGCGGCTCTTCACCACGTATTCCTCCAGAATGGCGTCGAGCACGTCGTAGGACGGCAGCGAGTCCTGGTCGGTCTGGTTCGGGCGCAGCTCCGCGCTCGGCGGCTTGGTGATGGACGCCACCGGGATGATTTCCCGCTCGCGGTTCACCCAGTTCGAGAGGCGATAAACCATCGTCTTGGGCACGTCGCTGATGACGGCCAAGCCGCCGCACATGTCGCCGTAAAGGGTGCAATAGCCCACCGCCAGTTCGCTCTTGTTGCCCGTGGTCAGCAGCAGCGAACCGAACTTGTTCGACATGCCCATCAGCAGCACCCCGCGCAACCGCGCCTGGATGTTCTCCTCCGTCGTGTCCTCCGGCAGCCCGGCGAAAACCTCCTTCATCTGCCCCTTCACCGCCGCGAAGGCCGGCTGAATCGGAATCACGTCGTGGCGGATGCCCAAGTTCTCCGCCAGCGCCCGCGCGTCATCGAGGCTGCCCTGCGACGAAAACTGCGACGGCAGCGAAACCCCGCGCACATTCTCCGCGCCCAGCGCGTCCACCGCGAGCACCGCCGTCAGCGCCGAGTCAATGCCGCCGCTCAAGCCCAGCAGCGCCGACCTGAAGCCGCACTTGTGCAGGTAGTCGCGCAGCCCCAGCACCAGCGCGCGATAGACCAGTTCCTCGTCCCCGGCCACCGCCGGCGAGCACGGCTTCAACTTCTCCGTGTCCACGACGAGAAAATCCTCAGCGAACAACGCTCCCTGCCCCGCCAGCCGCCCCTGAGCATCGAAAACCAAGCTCGCCCCGTCGAAGACCAGTTCGTCGTTCCCGCCCGCGAGGTTGCAGTAAAGCAGCGGGCAATGCGTCTTGGCCGCGAGGCTCGCGAGCATTTCGCGCCGCGTCGTGTTCTTGCCCAGATGCCACGGTGACGCCGACACGTTGAACAGCACCTTTGCCCCCGCCGCCGCGAGGTCCGCCGCCGGGTTGCGCCGGTAACGCCGGTCGCGCCAGAAATCCTCGTCGTTCCACACGTCCTCGCAGACGGTGACACCCATGCGCTGGCCGTTGAAGCTGAGCGGCTCGTTGCCCTCCGCCGGGTCGAAGTAGCGGTCCTCGTCGAACACGTCGTAGGTCGGCAGCAACGACTTGGTCCGCACCTCGGCGATTTTCCCGTGCTGCAAGAGCGCGACCGAGTTCGTCAGCCCGCGCCCAGGACGGCCAACGGTCCGACCCACGAAACCGACGAGCAAGCCGACCTTTCCAGCAGCCGTCGCAAGTCGTTCCAGCAACGCGAGGTTCTGCGCGACGAAATGCGGCTTGAGCAGCAGATCGCGCGGCGGATAACCAGTCGTCGCCAATTCCGGGCACACCACCAGTTCCACCCCCGCCGCCACGCCGCGCCGGTAGGCCGCGAGGATGCGCGCCTCGTTCCCCACGAGGTCGCCAACGGTGGTGTTGAGCTGTGCGAGCGCGACTTTCATACGGCCAAGCCGCGCGGAGACTGCGGCAGGCCGCAGGCGTTTTCAATGCGAGAGCACGTTGGCTCAATCGTCCACCGGCGGGGTCTCCCTCAACTTGCCCTCCGCCCGCGCGTGCCGGCCATAGACCAGCTCAAACACCGGCGACGCCATCAAGGTCGTGACCACCGCCATCAGCACGAGCATGGCGAACAGTGGCGGCTGGATGATGCCCTTCTGCAGCCCGATGTTAAGGAGGATGAGTTCCATCATCCCGCGCGCGTTCATCAGTGCCCCGACGGCCAGCGCCAGCCGGTTGTCGGAGCCGGTCAGTCGCGCCGCCGCCCAGCACGCGCCGAACTTGCCCAGACACGACGCCGCCAGCACCACCAGCGCCACGCCCAAGAGCGGCAGGCTGTTCACCATGTCCAGCCGCGTGTTTAGCCCCGAGTAGGTGAAAAACATCGGCAGCAGAAACACCACCGTGAACGGCTCCAAGTCCCGTTGCAGTTCGCGGGTAAGCAACCCGCGCGGCATCGCCACGCCCAGCAGGAAGCCGCCGAACACCGCATGGATGCCCGCCGCGTCCGTAGCCCAGGCCGCCAACATGAGCAGCATCAGGCAGGTGGAGAGCATTGTCGGCGTGAGCCGCCCGTCCCGCTCGGCTGCCGCCCCGAGCCGCGTCAGCAGCAGCCGCCCCACCGTCAGCATGAGCACCGTGAAGACCACGCCACCGCCAATGGCCTTCACCGCCACTACCGCCCCGCCGCCAAAGCTCGCCAGCACCACGGCCAGAACGCACCACGCCACCGCGTCGCCCATCGCCCCCGCCGCCAGCGACAACGTCCCCAACTGCGTTCCCGCCAGCCCGCGCTCGTAGATGATGCGCGCCAGCATCGGAAACGCTGTGATGGCGATGGCCGCGCCGAGGAACAGCGCCGCCTCGTGCGAGCGCACCTGCTCGCCGAACAGCCCCGGCATCTGCATGAGCCACGGCGCGAGTGCCGCGCCCAGCGCGAACGGCACAATCATCCCCGCCAGCGAGACGGCAGCGGCGCTCCGCATCTGCCGGCGGAACACCTCCACGTCAAACTCGATGCCGACGAAGAACATGTAGAGACCGATACCGACCTGCGCCGTGACGAACAGCACCTTGAGCGACTCCGGAGGAAACAGCGCCGCCTGCGCGCCCGGCGCGAGCAAACCGAGCAGCGACGGCCCCAGCAGCACGCCCGCGACCATCTCCCCGACCACCAGCGGCTGCCCGACCCGCCGAGCCGCCGCGCCCACCAGCCGGCACGCTGCCAGGATGACAAACATCTGGAGGAAGAAGAGGACGGAGAGTTGCGGGGCGCTCATGACCGGGCCGGCCAATTTATTACGTATGCGTATAACTTGCCATGGACGCCGCGTCAACGGGCATTTCCGCCGGAGCGCGGGTCTGCGACCCGCAGCCACACGCGTCGAAGGGCAGCCGCTCAGGAAGGCACTGTCTCACACAGCGACCGGCTGCGGGTCGCAGCCCCGCGCTCCGCCACGTTCAGCCAGATTTGCGCTTCCCGCGCCGGACGCCCCGCCGCTATCCTGCCGCCATGCGCATCCTGATTGCCGAAGACGACCCGGTGTCTCGTGAGATTCTCCGCCATTCGCTCCTCGCGCTGGGGCACGAGGTCACCGAGGCGGCCGATGGCCGCATCGCCTGGGAGTCCTTCCAGAAATCCTCCGCCGACGTGGTCATCACGGACTGGATGATGCCGGAGATGGACGGACCGACGCTCTGCCGACGCATCCGCGAGGTGAAGTCCCGGCACTACGTCTATGTGGTCTTCCTGACGGTGGTGAACGGCAAGACGCGCTACCTGGAGGCAATGGACGCCGGCGCGGATGACTTCCTCAACAAGCCGCTCGACCGGGAGCAGATGGCCGCCCGCCTGCGCGTGGCCGAGCGCATCCTGGGACTCCACAAGGAAATCGGGGAACTCCGCGGCGCGTTGCGCTACTGCCCCGGCTGCAAGAGCTATTGCGACGACCACGACCAGTGGCAGCCGATTGAGAATCTCCTCGAACCCACCTTCAACAAGGAAGTGCAGCCGCGCGTCTGCCCCGAGTGCCAGGCGCTGCTGGCCCGTGCGGCGGCGGACTGACGGGGTGGGTGGCAGGCCAGTAACTCGACATTCCAATGTCGAGACCGGGCGGGTTGATTGCACCGAAAACTCGACATTGGAATGTCGAGCTACCAATTCAGGGAATCGGCTCCAGCGTCTCGACGCGCCACTTTTGGGAACCCATCGCGGCGGTGCCGTCGCGGATGGCCTTCACCTGCGCGGGCGTGACGAAGCCGGCCCCGTTGCCCCACTCCTTGTTGCCCCGGATGAAGGTCGCGACCGCCGCGATGTCGTAATCGTTGAACACGTCGCGGAACGCCAGCATGGCCGGGTTGTCATAGACCACGTCCTTGACCTTGATGGGGCCTTCCACGGCGTTGAGCAGGATGCGGATCAAGCGGTCCGGCTTCTCCCGCGTCACCCAATCGGAGCCGGCCAGCGGCGGGAAATTCAGCGCCGGGGAACCCAGGCCCGTCGGCTGATGGCAGCCCACGCAGCCGCCCGCGTAGACGGATGCGCCGCGCTTGAACAGTTTCACGTCCTCCGGCTCGTCGGTCTGCGGCGGCGGCGTCTTCATTCCGGCCTGATACACGTCCGCCCGGAACGCGCCGCCGGTGTTCTCCACATGGAGGAAGCAGCCAAAGAGCACGACGCCCAGCAGCACAAACGGCCACGCGCTCCCCCCTCCGGCGGCAACCGTCGGCTCGGACTCGGCGCCGGGCGGCGCGGGCTTGGACTTGTTCTGGCTCATGGCTTCGCGGGAGCGTTCGAGCCGGCAGGCGCGGCGGCCACGGCGGGCGTGGGCGCTTCCGGCAGGCTGACATCATTGCGCTGCGTCAGCAGGTAGGCGACAAGGGCGCGCGCGTTGTGCTTCGGGAAGACCGGCGGCAACTCCTTGGAAACGACAAGCGGCTCGCCCGCGTAACGCACTTCCGGCTTCTGCTTGTCGAACAGGTAGGTGGCCGACGGACAGGTCGAGTCCTTCGCCAGCAAGCGCGGGTTGTAGAGATGAATCAGGAGACGGTGCTCCAACTCAGCGGCGGTGTTCGTGCCCGCGAACTTCCACGGCGCGGCGAACTTCTCCGGCGCGCGGGTGCCGAGGCTGGCGAGGTCGGGGCCGACGCGCAGGCTGCCGAGCAGCACGGGCGTGTCATTCACGAAGTCGCGGGCCACGCTGCGGCGCGCGCCCCAGCCACGCTCGATGTCGGGGCCGAGGTTGTAGATGACCAGCTCGGCCTTCGCCCCGGAGTCGGTGAGCAGCTTCACGGCGCGCTCGGCGGCCTCAGGACCGACCTTGACGAGGATTTCCGCCGGACGCCGGCCGGCCACGTCGTTGACCGTGGGACCGGAGGTCGGGCGGACGATGCCGGCCTTGTCGTCGGCGTGCTGAAGGAGGGCGAGGTTCGCGGTGAACTGGCCGAGCGCCGCGACGACGTTGGTGTCGGCCAGCAGTGGCGGCGGGACCGTGACCTTGGCGATGCCGAGGTCAGGGCGTGCCTTGGCGAGCGCGATGAGCAGGTCGAGGTTGACGAGGTTCGTCTTCCCGCTGCCGGGCAGTTCGAGGCTGACGGTGTTGGCGTTGGAGCCGACGGCGTTGAGCCGCGCGCCAAAGAGCAACCGCTTCTGCCGCACCTGCCGGGTGTGGCACTGGTAGCAACCGAGCGAGCGATACACCTCCGCGCCCTGCGCCGCGAGGCCGGGACGAAGCGCGGGGTGAACGTCCGACGAGTTCGGGATGGGCGCGGGGGCCAGAGCGCCGAGCTGGAGCTGCGGGGCCATGACCAGCGCGGCCCACGAGCAGGCCAGCGAGAAGAGCGCGCCCGCGCCGAGGATGGGTCCGTATCTCATCGGGCACCTCCACAGCAGGCGGCGCAGCAGCGGCGGACCGCGAGGCCGAAATTGGCGAGGAAGGCCAGCGCCGCGAGCGCCAGCGCGCCGTAGCCAACGGTGACGAGCTTGAGCTGGCCGGCAATCCCAACCACGCCGTCCTTGAGGAAGGCCTTGCCCGCGTCCGCGTTCACCCCGGCCTGGGCAAAACCAGCGAGGCTGAAACCAATGCCGACGAAAAGCACGCCGAGCAACGCCGCCCAAAAGGCGACGTCCGCGAGGCCGCTGGAGGGCAGCTCGTCGTCGCCCGTCGTCAGGCGCGGGACGATGTGGTGCAGCGCGCCGAGCGCCGCGAGGCCGAACACCCCGAGCAGGACGATGTCCGTGCGGGCGGTGGCGAAGAAGGTGAACTGCGTCCAGTGACCGCCGAAGACCGCCGTGCGGAGCGTCACGCCCAGCAGCAGAATCGCAGCGACGAGCAGGAAGCGGAAGGTGGCGTTGTCCTTCCACGCCTCGGCGATTTTGCCGTCGGCGGTCTGCCAGAGGGAAACGAGCAGCGCGAGCACGGGGACGATGACGAGCACGTTCGCCGCGCCGCTCACGGCGGGAATCCACGCGGGCACGGCCGCAAGCTGCGCGAGGCCGCCCCAGCCGCCGAGGAGGAGCAGCAGCCAGAAGCCGGCCCGCGCGAGGCCGGGGTTGGCGAGCGGGCGGTTTACCGTCTTGGGCACGAAGTAGAAGAGCACCGCGAGCGCGAAGCTGGTCAGAACGATTTGCAGGAGGTTGTTGCCGAACCAGCCGGCGACGATGGCCTGCACCACGCCGGGCACCTGCCAGCCGAGCAGCAGACCCTGCGCGGTCGAGAGAATCCACGGGAACCACAGCAGCGCCGCGACGACGAACCAGAGCGAGACATACAGTTCGCGCTCCGTCCGCTGGTGCAACGTCACCAGCGCCCACGCGGCAAGGCACGCGTAACTGGCGAAGATCGGCAGGGCGGCGTAGAGCGGGAACTCCAGCAGGTCGAAGCCGGTGGCGTCGCCCGCGAGAATGCCGAACACGCCGACGGTCACGGCGATGTTCCAAAACTTCGCGGCGATGGTCAGGCCGAGCGGCGCGGCCAGCTCCACGCGGCCGAGCCGGGCGATGAGCCACAGCGCGAGGGCGAAGGAGGTCTGCAACGCGAAGCCGTAGGCCAGCGCGTTGACCGCAGCGGGACGAAGGCGGCCATAAGTGACCCACGGGCAGCCTTCCATGAAGGTCGGCTGGTAAAGCTGGATGCTGGCGAGCAGCGCGAGCACCGCGCCGGCGCACAGCCAGGCCGCGCCGCTGAAGGCGAGGAACAGGACCGGCAGCCGGCAGGACGCCTCGACCTCCGCGACGGAGGGCGCGGCGGCGCAGGCGGTCTGGCTGCTGGGTTGTGCGGTGGTCATTTCTGTTTTGCCCACGGATGACGCGGATGACGCGGATTCAAAACTCGGCTCGGTGCTGAATGGATTTCTGCATCCGCGTCATCCGTGGGCAGTCTCACTCGAACGCGCTTGGCTTCTCCGGCGCCTTCGGCGGCGGGGCGGTGAACTTCTCGACGCGCGCGACGAACGCGGTGCGGCTGGCGGCGGCATTCGCCTGGTATTCCTTCAAGGTCAGCTCCATCGCCGCCGTGACAGGGATGCGATGGATGCCCTTGGCCTTGTCGAGCACGGCGGCCGTGCCCAGCTCCTGCGCGGTGGTCTGGCGGATTTCCGCCTGCGCCTTGGCGCGTTCCTTCGCGCGGGCCTCGCGGGCGGCCTGCGCGCCGGTCTCGGTGTAGCTCTTGAGCATCGCGTTGATGCCGACGCCCAGCAGGATGACGACGAGCGCGCCAAAGAAGTAGGCGGCCTTCGTGCGGCAGGCGGGACTGCAACAGGCGTCTTGGGATTCTTGGCAGCTCATCGTGGGTGCGGGTTAGTGGGCGGCCTTGCTGGAAGCGGGTTCGACATAGACGCCAAACGTCTCGGCCACGCGCGGGTCGCGCTGCGGGTAGGGCGGGTGGGCGTTGAAGGCGCGGCTGAACATGAAGATGAGCACGGCCAGCATCCCGCCGAGCGAGAGCAGGTCGTAGATGCCGAGATGCAGGCCGTCCGGATAAAGCACCGGGCCGATGTTGAACTGGAGGTCCATGTAGTGGCACAGCCACGCCCAGCCGGCCATCATGCTCATGACTTGGAAGTTCAGCTTGCGATGGATGGGCAGCAGGAACAGGAACGGGAACCAGAAGTGGCCGAAGATGGTGAGCTGGCCGACCCATTTCCAGCTTCCCTCCTCGCGCAGGACATACCAGAAAGTCTCCTCCGGCACGGCGGCGTTCCAGATGAGGAAGTATTGGCTGAAGTGGATGTAGGCGTAGAAGACGGTGAAGGCGAAGAACAGCTTGCCGCAGTCGTGGAAGGTGACTTCGCGCGCCACGTCCTTGAGGTCGCCGCGGTTCTTGAAATAGAGCAGCAGCCAGTAGGTCGTGATGGCCGTGAGCCAAACGCTGCCGGCGAAATACACGACGCCATACATCGTGGAGAAGAACTGGTGCTGAAGGGACTTCATCCAGTAGATGGCCGCGCCAGTGAGACTGAAGGCAAAGAGGAAAATCCCGCCGGCGGCGTAGCGGCGCATCGTGCGGGTGTGCGAGGCCGCCCCGTCCTTGTCCTGCGCGAGCGAGGCGCGGCGCAGGCCGTGGGCGATGAAGCCCCAGACGAGGAAGAGCACGCAGGAGACGACCCAGAAGGCCGTGGGATTGAAGAGAATCGCCTTCGCGTGGAGCGCATGGTCGAGGTGCGGGTCAATCTCCCACCACGGGTAGATGTATTTCGCGAGGAAGCCGATGGGCAGCCAGAGGATGAACATCGTCGGGAACAACTGGCAGGCGATGTGTTCGAGGAAGCGGCGGATGGGCACCATCCACTGCGCGTCGAAGAGGTGGTTCAGGATGACGATGAACAGAGCGCCCAGGCACAGGCTCAGGCAGAACATGTATGCGGTCAGGTAGGCGTAGCCGAACTTCTTCAGCTCGGTCGGCTCGCCGGCGGGGCCGAGCTTGCCGTGGTTGTGCCCAGCGTGGGCGTCAACCGATTGCCCGGCCTTGGCTGCCGGCTTGGCGTGCTCGGCGGCGACGACCGAGTTGCCCAGCAGCGCGGCGGCGAAGAGCGCGACCACGACGGCGGCAACGCTGCGGCGCAGGCCGGAAAGGAGACCTGACCAAACCCCGGAGCGCGGCCCTCCGGGCCGCAGCAGCGAGTTGCGCAGACGGCTTGGCGAATCCAAACGCGCTTCCGGCGTCAGAGCCGCTGCGGGCCGGAGTCCCGCGCTCCCAGAAACAAGTGATGCGTGCGAGGTCATGGCGTTACTTCAGCGTGGCGCGGTCGGCGGCGGGAACTTCCTCCAGGGTCGCGAAGCGCGCGCGCTGGAGGGCGCGGACGTAGGCGACGATGGCCCAGCGGTCGTTGATTTCGATGGTCGCGGCGTAGCCCTGCATGTTCGGGGCCTTGCCCTGGCTGATGATGTGGAACACCTGGCCGTCCGGAATGATGATGGCGTTCTTGCCCGCCTCACCCACCAAGGGGGCCACGATGGCCATCGCGCCGATCTTCTTGGTGATGCCGTTGCCGTCGCCGATCGCGCCGTGGCACGGCAGGCAGGAGATGTTGTAACGCTCGCGGCCCCGGTCAAGGAGCGCGGCGGTCACGGGCACGGGGATGGTGGCGACGAAGTTGGTGGTGCCGGGGACGAGGCCGGTGTTGCGGGCGCTGCCCTGCCAGGTGTTGTTGTTCTGGTCGCCGATGCGCTGGGCCACCGTGCCCGCGACGTGCGCCTGCGAGCTGCGGCCATCAGCCATGAAGCCGTTTGGCACCTGCGGGCGCAGCTTGTCCTGCCTGACCATGTCGTCGAAGATTTCCAGCGGTGGCTTGCGGAATTCCTTGCCGCGGATGCCGGCGATGCCGAAGACGGTCAGCGCCAGGAGGAGGAACCCAAACAGGATGGCGAAGAAGTAACGCATGTCAGTCCTCCACCAGTTCGATGTGCTTGCTGCCGGCGGACGCGAGCAGCTTGCGGGTTTCGTCGGCGTTGAACTTCGGGTCCGCCGTCTCGATGACGAGGATGAACTTGTCGTGCGTCGCGCCCGAGCAGAACTTGCGGTTCTTGAGGAGCGGGTGGTGCAGACGCGGGAGGCGGTTGAGGAGGAACATGCCAATCAGCGAGCCGAACGACGCGAGCAAGATGGTCAGCTCGTAGCTCACGGGGAAGCTGAAGAACGGGCTGAACATGGGCTTGCCGCCGATGATGATCTTGTAGTCGTAGGCGTTCATCCACCAGATCATGATCATGCCGGAGGTGTAGCCCGTGGCCCCGCCGAGAAAGGTGAACCAGCCGACCTTGGAGTTGGGAATGCCCATCGCCGCGTCCATCCCGTGCACGGGGAACGGCGTGTGGACATCCCACTTGGAGTAGCCCGCGTCGCGCACCTGCTCCGCCGCGTGCATCGCGTCGGCGGGGGTGTCAAAGACCGCCATGAGACCGTAAGCGTTCATCAGTGGTGCCCTCCGTGCTTGGCGCCGCCCTGCGGATGATGCGGGTCAGCCTGCGGCGTGACGCCCTTCACTTCGGAAATTGCAATCATGGGCAGGTAGCGCATGAACAACAGGAACAAGGTCATGAACAGCCCGAAGCTGCCGACGAACGTGCAGACATCCACCCAGGTGGGCCGGAAGTAACCCCAGCTCGAGGGCAGGTAATCGCGGTGCAGCGAGGTCACGATGATGACGAAACGCTCGAACCACATGCCGATGTTCACGAAGATGCTCACGATGAAGACGAAGACCATGTTCTCGCGGAGCTTCTTGAACCAGAACAGATGCGGGCAGATCACGTTGCACGAGATCATCCACCAGTAGCTCCACCAGTAAGGGCCGAACGCGCGGTTCTTGAAGGCCGCCAGCTCGTAGGGATTGCCGCCATACCACGCGATGAAGAACTCCATCCCGTAGGCGTAGCCGACGATGGACCCGGTCGCGAGGATGACTTTGCACATGAGCGACACGTGCCGGACGGTCACGATGTCCTCCAGCTTGCACAGCGTGCGCAGCGGGACGAGCAGCGTGAGCACCATGCCGAAGCCGGAGAACACAGCGCCCGCGACGAAGTAAGGCGGGAAGATGGTCGTGTGCCAGCCGGGCACCTGCGACACGGCGAAGTCGAACGACACGATCGAGTGCACGGAGAGCACCAGCGGCGTCGAGAGGCCGGCGAGGAGCAGGTAGGCCTTCTCGTAGTTGCTCCAGTGGCGGTTCGAGCCGGTCCAGCCGAAGGCGAAGAAGCCGTAGAGGAATTTCTTCACCTTGTTCGTCGCGCGGTCGCGCATCGTGGCGAGGTCGGGGATGAGGCCGGTATACCAGAAGAGCAGCGAGACCGTGCCGTAGGTCGAGACGGCGAACACGTCCCAGAGCAGCGGCGAGCGGAAGTTCACCCAGATGTCGTAGTTGTTCGGGATGGGCGGGAGCCACCACACGGCATACCAGATGCGGCCGACGTGGATGACCGGGAAGATGCCGGCGCAGGCCACGGCGAAGAGCGTCATCGCCTCGGCGGCGCGGTTGACCGACGTGCGCCACTTCTGCCGCAGCAGGAAGAGAATCGCCGAGATCAGCGTGCCGGCGTGGCCGATGCCGATCCAGAAGACGAAGTTCGTGATGTCCCACGCCCACTCGACGGGCTGGTTAAGGCCCCAGACGCCGACGCCGGAGGCGATGAGGTAGCCGATGCACCCGAACATCATCAGCATCAGCGAGAAGCTCATGACGAACGCGGGCAGCCACCACTTCGGGGCGGGGCCTTCGCAAATGCCGGCGATGTGGTCGGAGATCCAGCCGACGCTGCGGTTGTGCAGCACCAACGGCTCACGCTCCAGCTCGACGGGCGGCGGCGCGATTTTCACCGAGGACGGGATGGGATGTTCAACGGCGGCGCTCATTAGTGCTTGGCCCCTTTCTTGGCACCCTCAGCCTTCGGGTCCGGCATGAAATGCGGGTCAGAGATGCTGCGGTATTCCTCCACGCTCCAGATGAGCTTGTGGGCTTCGGGCATGGCGGGGTTGAGATTGCGGATGCGCGCGAGGTAGGTCGTGCGCGGCTTGTTGTCGAGGAAGCCGAGGACCGTGTAGTTGCGGTCCTGCTTCTTAAGCTTCGACACGGCGCTCTCGGGGTCGAGCGTGTTGCCGAAGGTGATGGCGCCGGCGGGGCATACCTGCTGGCAGGCGGTTTGAATCGCGCCGTCTTTCACCACCACGTCGTTGCTCGCGCCGGCCTTGACCTTCTGCGAAATCTTAGCGCCCTCGATGCGCTGCTGGCAGAACGTGCATTTCTCCATCACGCCGCGCATGCGGACGGTCACGTCCGGGTTGCGGGCCATCGAGATGATGTCCACCTCATCGCCGGGGCGATGGCCGAGCGGGCCTTTGTAGAGGCCGATGTCCATCTTGAACCAGTCTTGCGCCAGCTTGCCGCCGCCGATGGGCCGCTTGTTGTAATCGAAGAAGTTGAACCGGCGCACCTTCCAGGCGCAGTTGTTGGCGCAATACCGCGTGCCGACGCAGCGATTGTAGGCCATCACGTTGATGCCCTCGTCGTCGTGGGCCGTGGCGTTGACCGGGCAGACGCTCTCGCACGGCGCGCTCTCGCAGTGCTGGCACATCATCGGCTGGGTCACGACCTGCGGATCGTCAATCCACTTCTTGGTCGCCTGCAACTCGTCGCGCTCGACGAGGTTGACGGTCTCGGGGTTGCCCTGCGTGCCGAGGGCGTTGCTCTTGAAGGCCTCAATCGTCCCGCCCGCCTGCTTCTTCTTCGGATCCGCCGCGTAATAGCGGTCAATGCGCATCCAGTGCATCTCGCGGCCCTTGGCCACCTGGTCCTTGCCGACGATGGGGATGTTGTTCTCGCTCTGGCAGGCGATGACGCACGCCGAGCAGCCGGTGCAGGCGTTGAGGTCCACGACCATGCCCCATTGGTGCGACTTGCTGGCCAGCTCGGGGTTGGCCTTGTAGGGATGCTCGTAAATGTTCTTGATGGACCCGTCCGGGTTCTTCGCGAGGAACTCGGTGTGGCCGTCGAGGTCCATGCCCTTCGCGAAATCCGGCTTCTTCAGGAACTGGTCCACGTTCGCCTCGCGCACGACCGGGCGGCCGTGGAGGGTCCAGTGGTCTTGCGTGCAAATGAAGGTGTGCGTGCGGCCGACGATCTTCGCCGACGCGCCGGTGATGAAGCCCGCCGTGCCGGGGCGCAGCGGATAGGCATCGAAGCCCACGCTGCTCTTGTCAAAGCTCGCGATGCGGCCCCACTTGCGACCATAGCCGAGCGCGAGGCCGAGCGTGAAATCCGCCATGCCGGGCTGAATCCAAATGCCGCCCTCAACCGTGCGGCCATTCGCCGAGATGGAGAGCACATCGCCGTTCTTCAAGCCGAGCTGCGTGGCCGTCTCGCGGCTGATGAGCACAGCGTTGTCCCAGACGAGCTTGGTAATCGGGTCGGGCAGCTCCTGCAGCCAGCCGTTGTTCGTGTAACGCCCGTCGTCCACGCTGTAGTCGCGGGGGAAGACGACTTCGAGCTTGTCCTTGGAAGGGGCCGGCGCAGCCGCCGCCGAGACAATCGCGCCCGCCGCCGCCGTCCAGTTGAACGAAGCGGAAACCGCCTTCGCCTTCGAGCCGGCGAGCAAGCCGTCATGCAGAAACTTCTTCCACTTCTCCTCGCTGAGCGCACCGCCGGTCAGCGCGGCGAAGGTCTCGCGGGTGAGCGAGTGGGAGTCTGCGATGGGATTGCCGAGCAGGTGGCCGAGGACTTCAGTCTCAGTCAGGCCAGCGAAGAGCGGCGCGATGAGCGGCTGGATGGCGACGACCGTGCCGTCACTGGTGCGGGCGTCGCCCCACGATTCGAGGTAATGCGCGGCGGGCAGTTGCCACGTCGCAGCCTTGCCGGTCTCGTCCTCGTGGGAGCCGAGGTGAACGATGGACTTGGCTGACTTGGTAATCTGGCTCCAAGTCTCGGACGCGGTGTAAGCCGGGTTCGCCCCGAGGACGACGACCGTTCCCGCCCCAACCGCAGCGGCGAGGCCGGCCGCGGGCTTCGGAGCATCGTGCAGTTCAATCGTCCTGCCGAACGCGCCGAGCACTTCGTTCATCGCGTGCGCAAGCGCATGGACGGCGAGCGGCTGGCGCTGGCCGGCGACCACGAGGGCCGCGCCCTTGTGCGCGACGAGATCCTTGGCGCACTCGGAAATCCAGTTGGCGTCCACCTTTGCGCCGGCCGCGATCGCCGCAGTGTTCAGCGAGGCAGAGCTGCCAGACTGCTTGAGCACTTCCGCCGCGAGCCGTGCCGCGACCGCCGCGACCTGGCTGGGAGCCACGCGCAAACGATGGTCGGCGTTGAAGCCGGTGAGCGTCATCAGCGACTCGACCGTGTAGAGGCGGCTGATGAGTTCAAAACCTTGCGCGGTGTCGGGCTTGGCAATCTTGCGACCCTTCGCGAAGTCGCGCGTGTAGCGAGCCATCTCGTCCTCGCTGCCGAGGAAATCGCAATCGAGCGAGAGAATGCGCTTGGCGGCAGCGAACTTGAAGTAAGGCGTGACCTGCTTGCCGGTCACGAGGCTGGCGGCCTGCGTGTGGATGGTGGAATCCACCGCGTCGTAATTGGCCCAAACCGCGTTCGGGAACTTTGCGGCGATGGCTGCCTGCAAGCGCGCCCGCGTCGGCGAGCTGTTGCTCTCCGCGATGATGGCGAGGCCACGACCACCGTTGGCAGCAGCGCTCTTGGAGATTTGCGCGAGCGCGTCGAGGGCGTCCACGCGCTTGGCGATTTTGCCGTCCTTCTTGAAATGCTGCGCGCGATCCGGGTCGTAGAGGCCGAGCACGGAGGCTTGCGCGAACTGGTCGGTGCCCGCCTGGTCGGGATGCAGCGGGTTCGGCTCGACCTTCGTCGGCCGGCCATCGCTGGACTTGGCCAGCAGTGGAATCGCGCCCGTGCGCGTGGGCATCGCGGTCGCGAAGTGCTGGGGAATGCCGTGGATGTAGCCTTCCGGCTGCTTGCCAAAGGGATAGATGTGCTCCGTCGGCCGGCGGCAGCCCGTGAGGCCGAAGCCCGCCAGCATGAACGAGGCGGACATCAGCTTCATGAAGTCGCGGCGCGACTCGGCGGCGGTCAGCTCGCTGGCCCCGGCGGGGAATTCGCGCTCGGCCCATTCCTGAAGCTGGGCGGAGTTCGCCATCGCCTCGGGGCTGCGGAAGTATTGCGGGCCGGTTTCCGGCTCGAGACAGACTGGAGGGATGAATTTCATCGGTGGCAGACGGAGCAGCTCTCGCCGGGATGCACGTTCCAATCCTTGACCAGCTTCGCGCCCCCGCTCTTGGCGAAGCCCTCGGGGGCCTGCCAGTCGAGGTTAAAGACCTGGTCGTTGGGACGAATTTTCGCCGCCGGGTCACGGTGGCATTCGAGGCACATGGCCATGCCCAGCGACTTGCTGTGGCGCACCTCGTCCATCTTGTTCACCGGGCCGTGGCAATGCACGCAGGAGACGCCGCGGTTCACATGGACGGAGTGGTTGAAATAGACGAAGTCCGGCGTCTTGTGGATTTGCACCCAGGGGATCGGCTTGCCAGTCGCAGCGGACTCGCGGACGAGCGCGAGCTTGGGATCGTCCTTGAGCACCTGGTTGTGGCAGTTCATGCAGGTGCTGGCGGCGGGGACGTTGGAATACCAGGACTTCTCCACGCCGTTGTGGCAGTAGCGGCAGTCAATCCCGAGCTGGTCCGCGTGGATCGCATGGCTGAAGGCCACCGGCTGCACCGGCGTGTAGCCCACGCGCGCATACTTGGGCGTCATGTAGTAGGTCACGCCCGCCGTGACCACGCCACCGACGATCAGCCCGCCCACGATCACCATCGCGGGGAGCTTGTTCGTCCACTTCGGAAAGATGTCTGACATGGTGCTTTGGGTTTTGTCAGGAGCCGGGCCAGTTTGTGAATTATTTCACATCACTGCCGGCCAAATTTTGCTTCGCGCGAAACTACTCAGGTTAAGCCGGACACGGGAACGGTCGCGACTGCCAAGGTGGTTTAATTCAGCCGCCACCCGACTGCAAGCCCCGCGACTGCTGCCCGCGCCGATTTCGGTTTTGTTTATGCCCGCGATAAGGGGAACCAGCCGCGCCGATTCAACCGCTTGCCCGCAAGCGAGCGACCGTTCTAGCCGTTCCCCGTTTAGCGTCAACGGCGAATTATCCACACCGGCTGAAATCTCCACCGGCGCAACGCCACCGCCGCCCGTTTCAGCGGGGAAAGAAGCTCTGCGGGGCAACGTCTGCGGCACCTCCGACTTCAAAAGTCCTGTGGACTTTGCGCCACAACTCAACTAGAAACCCCGTCGCTCCATGCGCTCACTCGGCAGTCCATCAAATCGGGGCGAAGGCGCATCCGTGCGTTCCAGCCCCGGGCTGGCTGCGCCATGAGCAGCGCCATCCCCGCCCACCCGAAAGTTTCCGTCATCATCCCGATCTACGGGAAGGCCGGTGATTTGCCCCGGCTGATCGAGGCGCTGCAGGCGCAGACGCTCCGCCCGCACGAGATCATCCTCGTGGACAGCAGCCCCAAGCCGATTGACAGCCCGCCGCCGGGCGCGCGGCTGGTGAAAAACCCGGTGGATGTGGCCTTGAGCTGGGACTACAACCTCGGCGCCAAGGAGGCCAGCGGCGACCACATCCTGAACCTGCAGCAAGACTGCGTGCCCGAGGACAAGACCGCGCTGGAGCGGATGATGAAGCAGCTTCACGAGGTGCCGGGCCGCGTGTCCGTCGTCGCGCTGGTCACGCTGCCGGAGGAGAATTTCCGCCAATACAACTTCTGGGGGCAGGTGCTCATGGCGCGGTGGGTCGGGCGCATCCGGCAGGGCATCAGCGGGAAGTTCGACCTGCACCGGGCGGAGGTGTATCGCGGCATCGGGGGCTACGACACCGACCGGTTCCACTTCGCCGGTGAGGACATGGATCTCTTCCTGCGTCTGAGCGCGTGCGGCGAGGTTCTGGTGAGCGACGTGGCGGTCATCCATTACCACGCGCAGAACCGGCCGGTGCGCTGCCGCGACGTGGTGAAGAAGCATTTCCAGCTCGCGGAGTCCTTCGGCGCGCTCTTCCGCAAGTGGGGGCTCGCGCTGCGCCGCATTCCCTACGCGGGCCACTGGACGCATCATCTGGCGAAGTTCCTCTATCCCGTCGTGCTGCTGGTGCCGCTGTTTCCGCTGCCAGCGCTGCTCGCGCTCCTTGTCGGGGCGAACCTCGCCAACCTCGAAACGCTCCGCATCCGCCACTGGAAGACCTTCGCGCTGCTGCCGTGGGTCAACGTCCTGCTCGTGCTGGCCGGGCTGGCCGGCACCCTCCGCGGCCTGCTGACGGGACGACAGCGCTACTCAGTCAACAAGTAGGAACGCGCCGGGCATCGCGTCGGGCCGGTGCCCGGGCCAGGTGCCGTCGTGATCCGCTTGAACGAGGGTTTCCATCGCCCCGCTGGCTCGCGGGTGAGCCTTCCAGCGTTGGACGCGATCCTGGGGCTGCGAAAAGAAAAGGGCAGGCTGTCGCCAGCCTGCCCTGAAACTTGTTGCGGTCGGAGCTTACTTCTTCTCTTCCTTCTTTTTGGCCGGCGGCTTGCCGATGTTGATCGTGGTGGCGTCCAGCTTGCCGTCCGCGCCGGGCTTGTAGCCACCATACACATCATCGCCGTCCTTCAAATCATCCAGGGAGGCGGGTTTGCCGTCCTTCATGATCTTGGTGGTAGCGGTCACTTGCAGGGTGCGGCCCTTTTCGCCCGAGAGCTTCACCGTCTTGGCGGCCTTGTCCACGGCCACGGCCTTGCCGGTGAACCCGCCGCCGCCCTTGGCCTTGTCCTTGCCCTTTTCGGCGGCCTTGTCCTTGCCCTTCTCTCCCTTCTTGTCCTGCGCGGACGAACCGGCCGGCGCGCCGAGCAAGATGGCGGCGGCGAGGGCGGTGACGAACAGTGGTTTGAACAGTGCTTTCATATGTTTTACCCCGGTCATGTGGTGTTGCTGTTTGTGGTGTTGATTTTCTGCTGGGAACGGTGGCTTGGTAGCAAGATCGCCCTGCGGCGGCAACAGTTATTTTTGGCTCCCCCACGCCCTCCCGGATATGCTATGGGCCAGCCTGCTCCTGATGAGCCTTCCGACGCCCCATTCAGTTGGTCGCCGCTTCAAGCGGCTTGCCCGCCTGTTGATCCTGCCTCTCGCGTGCGGGCATTGCATCGCAGCCGAGGCTCCGGCGCGCGTCACGCCCGTGCCGGACGCGGTGCGCGCGGAGTTCAAGCTCGCCGAGCACTACCAGAAGTTCGCCAGCGCGGGCGGGCTGCCCATCGTCGCGTCGGCGAAGGTGAATGACGCGGCGTTGCTGGAGGCGCGGTTCCTCATCCTGCAAATGGTCGGGCACCGGCCGGAGATTCTGGAGGCGATGGCGAAGAACAAAGTCCGCTTCAGCATCATGGCCGCCGGCGAGTTCACCACGGACATCCCGGAGCACAGCGACCTTTCGCCCAAGCTCTACTGGGACAAGCGCGCGCGCGGCCTCGGCGCGACGCGCGTGCGACCGGCGGTGAGTTGTGGCGAGGAGAACCTGCTCGGACTGCCGGGCGACCCCTACGCGGCGGAGAACATCCTCATCCACGAGTTCGCGCACGCGGCGCACCAGATGGGCGTCAACTCGCTGGACAAGACGTTTCAGGGGCGGTTGCTGGCGGCCTTCGACGCGGCGGGCAAGGCGGGCTTGTGGAAGAACAAATACGCCGGCACCAACCCGTCAGAGTATTTCGCCGAGGGCGCGCAGTCGTGGTTCGACACCAACCGCGAGAACGACCACGACCACAACCACGTCAACACGCGCGCCGAGCTGCGCGCCTACGACCCCGGCCTCGCGAAGCTCTGCGAGGAGGTCTTCGGCGACCGCGAGTGGCGCTACGCCCGGCCCGCCGCGCGCCAGCCGGCCTCGCCGCACTTCGCGGGCTTCGATGCGGCGAAGGCCGGGAAGTTCGTGTGGCCGAAGGAACTGACCGAGTGGCAGGAGAAGTTCCGGCGCGGCGAAGTCACGATGGCCCCGGCGGACGCCCTCGCGCTCTCCCCGCACGCGCCTGACACGAAGAACGACTGGCGCTCCGAAACCGGCGGCGCGCGGGCGGAACTCTTCTTCCAGAACGCCCGCAAGGAGCCGGTGCTGCTCTTCTGGGTGGACAACGAGGGGGCCGCCCACCCTCGCGGCAAGCTGCGCGCCGCCGAACACACGCGCATGACCTCGTTCGCCGGCCACCTCTTCCGCGTCACCGACGAGCGCACCAACACGCTGCACTATTTCATCGTCGGCGCGAAGGCGGGGAGCGCGGTCATCAAGTAGGCGCACACAATGAGCAGCAACGCGGCGATGCTGAACCACTAACCGGCACTGACCCGCACTAATCCGAGGGGAGGGAAGGGCTTGGGGTTGGGAGCACATTATGATTAGTGCCAGTCAGTGCCGGTTAGTGGTTTAATCCTCCAGCCGTGACCACCGCCAAATCTGAAACGAAACCCGCGCGCCGGGGCCTGTGGCTGGTCGTCGCCGTGGTTGTCGGCCTGCTCGCGTTGACCACATGGGACGTGCTGCGCAACTCCAACGGAGACTCGCCCGCCACCCTGCGCCGGACTGCGTTTGATGGCGACGAGGCCGCCGTGCGCCGCCTCATCGCAGCGCACCCCGAGTGGATTGACCTCTCAGGCTCGACCAACGGGCAGACGGCCATTTTCAGCAGCCTTTATAGCAAGGCGGCGAAGGCGGTTGGAAAAACAACGCCATCGTCACCAGCATCGGTGAATGACCCTGACAAGGTATTTCTCCAACTGGAAGGTGCAGGAGCTACGCCACTTTTCCACGCAGTAGCTCGAAAACATGTTGGCACTGCACTGGCCTTGCTCGAAGCGGGAGCGTCCGGGCGGGCGAGGTTGTTGAACGGGCATCCTCTTGTCCCGGTGGCAGCGTATGTCGGCGACACCAACCTGATGGCAGCACTCGAAAAGCGAGGTGCCAATCTGCACGAGCCCCTGCCTCTAAAAGGTGGGATGACCGCAATTCATGAGGCTGCCTACGCGCAGCGACCTGAAATGCTGCTCTTCTTGCTCAGTCGCGGACTGTCAGTGAACACTACCAATCGCGGCGGTGTCACCCCACTGCACATCGTGGCAGGGTATGGCCGTATGGATTGCATTCAAGCGCTTGTCACCAACGGTGCTGACCTGTCATTGAGAAACCTACGTGGCGAAACGGTCTTAGACATCATGCGCTTCCGGTCCATGCAGACAGGCAATAGCAACGTCATGGCTGTGGCTACGTGGCTCGAAGCCTTCGCCGCCACGAACCCGCCGCCCGCCAAGCCCGCGCCGTGACGACATGGCCCGGCCCGCCTCACAAGCAGGCTGCGGGTTTGACCGGCGACGCGGGGGCCGCTACGGTTCCGCCATGCCGCCCTCCGGCCCATATCGCCTCGACCGCTCGTGGCGCAAGTCCCGCATCGCCGCGCGCATCCTGCTCCGCGAGCAGGCGGGCCGGCTCACGGCGCGCGACCGGCGGCTGGCCCCGTTGCTGGCGGCAGACCGGGGCGTGACTTCGCGGCTCATTGACCAGGCTCTTTATGCTTTTTCAGGCCGACCATATCGCGTGGCAAACCCCCGCCGGGCGGCGGCTTGACGAGTTCGCCCGCGCGCTGCCACCGCAGCCGCGCTTGGAGGTGAACGTCTTCGGCTCCGCCCCGTTGCAGCTTTTCATTGAGCCAACCTTCACGAGCGCGGACATTGACCTGTTCGGCAGCGAGGATGTTTACGACTTTCTCCTTCAGTTCGTGGAGACCCACGGCTGGACCCAGCAGCACAGCCAATTCTACATCCAAGTCTGCGACGCGCTGGCTTTCAAGAGCACGGTGGACTGGCGCGCCCGCGCGGTGGAAGTCGAGCGACACGGGCACCTCTTCCGCATCGTCCATCCGTGGGACGTGCTGGTGAGCAAGCTTCAGCGGCTGGAAGAAAAGGACATGGCGGCCTTCAAGCTCGTCCTCGGCAAGACCGGGCACCCGACGGAGGAGGAGTTCACCCGGCACTTGCAGAAGGCGGTGGATCTCTACCGGCCCAAGTTCGACGAGGAAACCGCGCGCGGGGACATGCTGCTCAACACGCGCATCCTCTGGCAGGAGTTGTGGGGCAAGAGCATTGACGTGCACGCCGCCATCATCCGCCCGGCGCTGCTGCGCGCGGAGCGGGAGTATCAGGACTTCGACCCGACGCTGAAGGAGCGCTTGGGAAGAATCGGGCAGCAGTGACGCGACACAGGGAAGCGGAAATGTCCTGTTTCACGGTTGGCCGCGCCGAATGATTCCCCGCTGGCATTCGTCACAAACGCGCGACAAATTCATCCCGTGCCCGGCATTGAGCGGACAATTCAGGTCAGTTGGCGTCATCAGGTGCATTTCACCCACGGCGTCTTCAACCCCGCCAATCCCGTGCTCCGCGACGTGCTCGTGGGCGGCGGCGGCGCGACGCGGCGCAAGGGATTGGTCGTCGTGGACGAGGCGCTGGCCAAGTCCCAGCCCGGCCTGGAGCGCGCCATCGCTGACTACTTCGCCACGCACGGCGACGCGCTGGAGCTGGTGCGCTCGCCCTTCGTCATCGAGGGCGGCGAGCGGGTGAAGAACTCCTACTTCCACGTTTCGGAAATCCACTCGCAGATTGACCGCTACCACATTGACCGCCACGCCTACCTGCTCTGCGTCGGCGGTGGCGCGTTGCTGGACATGGTGGGCCTCGCGGCGGCCACGGCGCATCGCGGCATCCGGCATGTGCGCATCCCGACGACGACCTTGAGCCAGGACGACTCCGGCGTCGGGGTGAAGAACGGCGTCAACGCGTTCGGCAAAAAGAATTTCATCGGCACGTTCTGCCCGCCCTTCGCCGTCATCAACGACTTCCAACTGCTCGCCACGCTGTCCGCCCGCGACAAGCGCGCCGGCTACGTCGAGGCCGTGAAGGTCGCGTGCATCCGGGACGCCGAGTTCTTCAACGCCATCGAGCGCGACGCGGAGGCGCTGGCGGAGTTCGAGCCGGCGGCGATGCAGCGGCTCATCTACCGTTGCGCCGAGCTGCACCTGAACCACATCGCCACCAGCGGCGACCCCTTCGAGTTCGGCAGCGCACGCCCCCTCGACTTCGGCCACTGGGCGGCGCACAAGCTGGAGCAGCTTTCCGAATACAAGCTCCGCCACGGCGAGGCCGTCGCCATCGGCATCGCGCTGGATGTGCTCTACGCGAAGAAGATTGGGATGCTCGACGCCGCGAGCGCCGAGCGGGTGATGGCGCTGCTGGAGAAACTTGGCTTCGACCTGTTCGCCTCGGAACTGCTGCACACGGACTCGGACGGCAACCTGATGGTGCTGACCGGACTAACGGAATTCCGAGAACACCTTGGCGGCGAGCTGACCATCACATTGCTGGAAGCCATCGGCCAGGGTGTCGAGGTGCATGAGATGAACCTGCCCACGGTCGTCGAGGCCATCCACCGCCTGCAGGAGCGGCACACGGCGCGGACGCGGAAAATCGTCGCGGTTGCGGGGTGAGCGGCGAGCGGGCATAGTGCCGCCGTTATGAATGCCTTGCTCGCGGAACCTTGGCTGGAGGCGCTGCACCTCTCCGACCTCGAACTCAAGCGCAGCCTCCTCATCGGCCTCTACAAGGAAGGGCATATCAGCCTGGGCAAGGCGGCGGAACTCCTCGGGGTGGACCGTTTCGAACTCATGTCCGAGTTGAAGCAGCGCGGCATCTGCATCAATTACGGCTGGGAGGATTATCAGGAGGACTTGCGAACCCTCAAGTGGCTGGACTCGCGTTTGGAGCCACAGTGATCGTCGTCAGCGACACCTCCGCCCTCGTGGTGCTCTGCGCGTTGGGGCAGGAGCAGTTGCTCGCCCGTCTGTTTGGCGAAGTCTTCATCCCGCCTGCCGTTGCCCGCGAGTTTGCCCGCCCGCGCCGCCTGGCGGGCGTCACGCGCGTGCTCACCCTGCCTGCCAGTGTGCGCGTGCAGGCTCCAACTTCCCCGCTGACATTCTCCCCGGACATCCCGCCGCTGGATGCCGGCGAGGCGGAGGCGCTGGCCCTGGCCGTGGAAGTGCGGGCCGGTTTGTTGTTGATGGATGAACGCGCGGGCCGGGCCGAGGCCCGGCGACGCGGTCTGCACGTCACCGGCGTAGTGGGCATCCTTATCCGGGCCAAACACGCCGGGTTAGTGCCTGGCATCGCCGGCCTGCTCCGCCGCGCGGCGGACGAGTGTGATTTCTGGCTCGACGACGCCTTCGTTGCTCAAGTGCTCGCGTCCGTCGGTGAAACCAGTTCTGATGGGACCAAGTGACATGAACCGCACCGCCGTTCTCAACGTCGTCGGCCTCACGGAATCCCTCCTTGGCGAGCGCACGCCGCGCATCACCGCGTTCCGCAAACGCGGCGCGGTCGTCAACCTCGATCCCGCCTTCCCCGCCGTCACCACCGTGGCGCAGTCCAATTACCTCACCGGCACCAAGCCCGCCCAGCACGGCATCGTCGCCAACGGCTGGTATGACCGCGACCTGGCCGAGGTGCAGTTCTGGAAGCAGTCCAACAAGCTCGTGCGCGGCCGCAAGCTTTGGGACGAGCTGCGCGCGCACGACCACCGCTTCACCTGCGCCAAGCTGTTCTGGTGGTATAACATGTATTCCACCGCCGACTGGTCCATCACGCCGCGCCCCATGTATCCGGCGGACGGACGCAAGGTCTTCGACATCTACTCGTGGCCCTACTCGATCCGCGACGACATCAAGCGTGACCTCGGCGAGTTCCCGTTCCCCGGCTTTTGGGGGCCGAATGCCGGCGTGCAGTCGCCCGCCGGCCAACCCGATTGCGCGTCGCGCTGGATTACCGAGTCGGCCAAGTGGATTGAGAAGCGGTTCCAGCCCACGCTGAATCTCGTCTATCTCCCGCATCTGGACTACAACCTCCAGCGCCTCGGTCCCAATCATCCTGACATTGGGCGCGACCTGCTGGCGATTGATGACCTCGTCGGCGAGCTCATCCTGTTCTTCCAGAAGCGCAAGGTGCAGGTCGTGCTCCTCTCGGAATACGGCATCACGCCCGTGGACAAGGCCATCCACCTCAACCGCATTTTCCGCGAGCAGGGCTGGCTCACCGTGAAGGAGGAACTTGGCCGCGAACTCCTCGATGCCGGCGCGAGCCGCGCCTTCGCCGTCGCCGATCATCAGATCGCGCACATCTACGTCAACGATTCCGCGCTGCTCAGTCAGGTCCGCTCCGCCGTCGAGTTCACGCCGGGCGTCGCCGCTGTGCTCGCCGAGAAGGAGAAGACCGCCGCCGGCATCAACCACCCGCGCGCCGGCGACCTCATCGCCGTGGCGAAGGAGAATGCGTGGTTCACCTACTACTACTGGCTCGACGATCAGCGCGCGCCCGACTTCGCCCGCTGCGTGGACATCCACCGCAAGCCCGGCTACGACCCTGTCGAGCTGTTCCTTGATCCCAAGCTGCGCGCACCCAAGCTCAAGGTCGCCGGCAAGCTCCTGCGCAAGAAACTCGGCTTCCGCATGTTGATGGATGTCGTCCCGCTCGACGCCTCGCTCGTCAAAGGCTCGCACGGTTGCCGTCCTGCAAACAGCGCCGACTGGCCCGTGCTCATCACTGAGCGCCACGACCTCCTGCCCGCGCACCAACTCGACTCGACGGAAGTTTACAACATCATCAAGCGCCACCTCCTCCCCGCGTAGCCGCAACCTTCAGGTTGCGGCGGAGGATGCCAAGTCCGTCACATGAACCCGCCGACCACTGCGCCCCCGACCAAGCGGGCCTGGCTGTCGCGGCGTCGCCTGCTCTTCGGCGCGGGCTTCGTTGGCGTGACGGGTGCGATTGGTGCGGCCTACACGCGCTTGGTTGAACCCGGCTGGCTGGAGGTAACCCACCGCACGGTTCAACTCGGCCCGAAAGAGGCCGATCCAATCCGCGTCTTGCACATTTCCGATCTGCACGCCTCCGGCTACGTCTCACTGGAATTCATCGCGAAGGCCATCCAACTTGGCCTCGCTGCGAAGCCCCGCCTGATCTGCCTTACGGGCGATTTCATCACGGGGCACTTCCCACGCATGGCTGATTACGCCGAAGTGCTGGGCGTCCTCTCGAAAGCTGCGCCGACGTTCGCCTGTCTCGGAAATCACGACGGCGGCGTCTATTCGGGGCGACCGGAGCGTTTCCGTGCTCCAAACCATGCGGAGGTCCGGCAGTTACTTGAGAGAAGTGGCGTGATGTGTCTCCAGAACGAACCCGCAGATTTTGTTGTCGGCAACCGCCGCCTGCGGTTGGTAGGCGTGGGCGACCTATGGTCGCGGGAGTTGCGGGCGGAGGAGGCCTTTGCGCGAGTTCCCCCCGACAGCGCGACGCTTCTGTTGATGCATAACCCCGATGGAAAGGACGCCGTCGCTGACTTCAACTGGCACCTTGCCCTCTGCGGTCACACGCACGGTGGCCAGCTTCGTCTGCCGTGGCTGGGCACGCCCTTCGCCCCTGTGCGCGACCACCGCTACGTCGCCGGGCTGAACCGCTGGCGCGACCGCTGGATCTTCACCACGCGCGGCGTCGGCAATCTCCACGGCGTCCGCTTCAACTGCCGCCCTGAAGTCAGCCTCCTCACCCTGACCTGACCATGCGCCCGCGCTATTTTCTATCTTCTGCCTGCTATCTTCTCGCCTTCGCCACCGCCTGCTCCACCGGCACGAAGGTCGTCACCACCACCGGCAAGGTCATCGGCAAGACCGCGACGGCGGCCATCACGACCACCGGCAAAGTTGCCGGTGCCACTGCCAGCGGCACGGCCACGGTCGCGAAGACCGTCGTCACCACCACCGGCTCCGTCGCCGGCTCCATCGCCAAAACCGCCTTCGTCACCGTCGTGGACAGCGCGACCGGCACGGCGCGGCAAATCCCGTGGACCGAAGGCATGAAGCTCTACGCGGCCACGAAGACCGGCGAGGCCAACGCCGCGCTCAAGGCCATCCAAGTCCTGCGCGGCAACCAAGTCATCACGGCCACCGACACCGCCAAGCTCACCGCCCGCGCTCCCGGTCCCGCTCTCCAGCCCGGCGACATCATCCGCCTCGGCAACCTCGCCGCGCGTTGAAAGCCGGGTGGCGCTTGCCACGCGCGGACGACCTCCCTAGCCTGCCCGCACACATGCAACTCACCGATCTCAAGTGGTCCGAAGTCGCCGCCCTCGACCGTAACACCCCCGTCATCTTCCCCGTCGCCGCGCTGGAACAGCACGGGCGGCACATGCCCGTCTTCACCGACAGCCTGCTCTGCGGCGAGATCGTCCGCCGCGTCGAGGCGCGCCTTGGGAAGCGCGTGCTCATCGCCCCGCTCCAGTGGCTCGGCAACTCCGAGCACCACATGGACTTTCCCGGCACCATGTCCGCCGCGCCGCGCGTGTATCTGGACTTGCTCGCGGGCCAGTTCGAGAACTTCATCGCGCACGGCTTCCGCCGGCTCGTGATGCTCAACGGCCACGGCGGCAACGACGTGCCCGGCAAGCAGGTCGTCTTCGAGCTGCGCCAGAAATACCGCGCGCGCCGCGACCTCCTCCTGCTCTTCGCCACCTACTGGAACCTCGCGCTCAAGAATCCCGCCGAGGCGCACCCCGGCATCAAGCAGACCCGCATGGGCCACGCCTGCGAATGGGAGACCAGCATGGTCCTGCGCCTCGCGCCGCACCTCGTTGGCGACTTGAAGAAGGTGAAGGCGGTGGAGTTCGGCAACCCCTTCGAGCCGGCCTCGCGCGGCTGGATCATGGGCGACCGCAGCGTGCCCGGCCACATCGGCGACCCGCGCCACGCCACCGCTGAGAAGGGCGAGGCCCTCTTCCAAGTCTTCACCGACGGCGCGGTGGCGATGCTCGAGCGCGTGCTCAAGTGGGATGGGAAGAGCTGGGAGGGGTGAGGGCAGCAGGCAGTGATCAGTTTTCAGTCAACGTCGTATTCGCCGCCGCCAGCATGGCCAAACTGAAAACTGAACACCGATGACTGAACACTTCCCGCTCCGCGCCGTCCGTTCTCCGTGACTTCCACGAACACCGCCCGCCCCGCCCATTGGAAGTGGCTCGTCTGCGGCCTGCTGCTCTTCGCGTCCATGCTGCTTTACATGGACCGGCAGACGCTGCCCAACGTGGCGACGCGCGTGACCACCGAGTTCAAGCTCAAGCAGGAGCAATACGGCGACGTGGAGATGTATTTCGGCTACGCGTTCGCGGTCGGGGCGTTCCTGTGGGGCTGCGTGGCGGACCGGTGGAGCGTGCGCTGGCTTTACCCGATGCTGGTGCTCGGCTGGTCGGCGATGGGCTTCTTCACCGGGCTGGTGAAAGACTACGAGGGCCTGCTGATCTGCCGCACGCTGCTGGGGTTCTTCGAGGCCGGCCACTGGCCGTGCGCGCTCAAGACCACGCAGCGCCTGCTCGCGCGCGAGGAGCGCACGATGGGCAACAGCGTGCTGCAAAGCGGCGCGAGCATCGGGGCGATCACCACGCCGCTGGTGATGAGCTTCATGCTCAACGGGCGCACCGAGCCGGGCGTGTGGCGGCACCCGTTCCTCGTCATCGGGGCCATCGGCGTGCTGTGGGTGGTGGGGTGGTTTGCGCTGCTGAAGGAACGGGATTTCGCGGAAAGCCCCGTCACCCCGGCCCGTGCCGGCGACTTGCAGTCGCCGTCTGAATCTCCAGCCAGCCAAACGGGCGGCGACTGCAAGTCGCCGGCACAAAGCTCCGGGGCGGACGCAAATTTCTTCTCCGTCTTCTCCGACCGCCGTTTCTGGGCGCTGGTCGTGGTCGTCGCGGCCATCAACGTCTGCTGGCAGATCGTCCGTGCTTGGCTGCCCAAGTTCCTCATCGAGGGCAAGGGCTACCTGGAGGCCGACGCGCTGCGCTTCAACTCGCTCTATTACATCGCCACGGACATCGGCTGCCTCGCGGCGGGCGCGGCGGCGCTGTGGCTCGTGAAGCGCGGCTGGGAGGTCCACCGCTCGCGCGCGACGGTCTTCGGCGTGTGCGCGCTGCTGACCTCGCTCACCGGACTGGCGGCGGTGCTCCCGCGCGGCTGGGCGCTGCTCGGGGTGCTGCTCGTGGTGGCGGCGGCCTCGTTGGGCTTGTTCCCGTGCTACTACTCGTTCAGCCAGGAACTGAGCACGAAGCACCAGGGGAAAGTCACCGGCATCCTCGGCACCGTGGCGTGGGCCACGTCGTCGCCGTGCCAGAAGTTCTTCGGCCGGCTGGCGGACCAGACCGGGTCGTTCAACGAGGGCATCGCGCTGGCGGGGCTGACGCCGTTGATTGGCTACGTCGCGCTGATGCTGCTGTGGCATGAACCAAGGCCGGCGGCCGAGCCGACGAAGTGAGGAGGACGCCGGGAGCGGCGAAAGGCGACGCCTTGCTTGACCGCCGAGCGATCAAAGGCCGCGTGGTGGCGGTGGCGGGAGCTTTCGCCTTGGCCAGCCGCTCCGCACTTTCCTTGGTGGACTTGAGTTGAATGGCGTCACAGCCCGCAGCCATCGGGGCTGGGGTTGGGCCGTTTGCAGCAGGATTCCAGCCTGCACCCGGGCTTCGTTGCCGGGCTGTTCGATGGTGATGGAATCGAACGCCAGCAACTGGAGCTGGCGGACGGCGCTGCCCCGCACGAGTGCGGTTTTGTTTTCTTCATGTCGCCCCTGCAGGGCTTGGTTTGATTTGGGCTGATTGCCCAGGGCGGCGCTCGCCTTGCGTCGCTCGCCCTGGACTATCGTCTTTCAGGCTTTCAGCCTTTTCACCTTGAGACTCCTCACGTCGTCTCCTACGCGAAGTTTGCCTTCACGAACAGCTCCCAGTCCGCGATGCCGTGGGGGTTGCGGATGAGGGTGCTCACCGGCAGTTCCTTCGGCGCGCGCGGGACGGTGAGCAGCTTGAGGCCGGCTTCGTGCGGGAGGCGGTCGGCCTTGCGCTGGTTCACGTCTTTCGCGGCCCAGACGAGATTCTCCCACGAGTCCGCGCCACCGCGCGAGCGGGGCAGGACGTGGTCGAGGCTGCCCTCGTCCGGGTGGAGCGGGCGTCCGGTGTATTGGCAGCGGTTGCCGTCGCGTTCGCGGATGCTCTTGGCGCAGAGGCGCGGGCGGCGCTTGGGCACCTTGGCAAAGTTCACCGCCACGATGACCGTCGGCACGCGGATCGCGCCGCGCACGGTCTGCACGGCGTAGTCCTGCGGCCGGACCGGCAGCGTGATCCACTCGTCCCACTTCACGGGGCGGATGTGCTCGTCGCCCTCGATGTCGAGCGCGGTGGCCACGTTCGTCGCCATCTGGCAGAACGCGTCGGCAGGCGTGCGGATGTTGATCGCCTGCCAGTTGCGGTTCAGCACCAGCACGAGCGATTTGTTCAGGATGTCGTTCATAATTCGTAGTGCGTAAAACGTGACGCGTAGGCGGAACGGCGGGCTGAAGCCCTTACGTTTTACGCATTACGCGTTACGCCTCGGTGTTTGCTCTTCGATGAAATGGAGAGTGGTCGCCCGGGAAGGTTCTGCCCCCTCGACTGCTGGGTGTAGGCCAGCCGTGATGCTATTTCACCACCGGGCGGTCGAAGCTCGACTTGCAAACATTGGCTGCCTCGCCTGGATTCGCACCAGGACCGACGGGGTCAAAACCCGGTATGCTGCGTGTTACACCACGAGGCAGTTAAAAGTGCTTTCGGGCAAACGCACGGCCTGACCCCGATTTCAGGTATCGCTCGAATTCAGCAGCGCGTTCACGCTCGCGGAAGGCGTTGGCCGTCTTGATCACCCAGGGCTTGAACTTTGCGGTGTGCGTCACTTCACCCGCATTGTGTTTGCCAAGTCTTTCCTGGAGATCGTCGGTGAGGCCGACGTAATGGCGATCCGGATTTGCGACGCTTCGCAGGATATAGACGTAGTGGAAGCTCATGCTGGCAAGTTGAGCAGATTCCCTCTGGCTTGCCGAGCCGTAGCCTGTTCCCTGCGAGTGAAGCCCGCCGTCGCACTTCGTGCTTTGGCGCGGCAGTCTTCGCCCGCTCCTGCGTCGCAGGCGAAGGCGGGTGGAGCCGGAGGTAGTTGCAACCTCACCGTGTCCGGGTAAAAGCCGGGTGCCGGTCTGCTGTGGCTTCGACTCCCGCCTCCGCGCTGCGCGCTATGGCGTGGCAAGCTCGCGCGGAAAGTGACTGGCTTGCCGAGCCGAAGCTCGCAGCGAAGCGAAGAGCGAAGGCTGGTGCTCGCGGCGGGACTTGCACCCGCACTGGCGACGCTCTCGACGTCGTGCCTCTGCGTTGGGCTACGCGAGCTGCTCGGCAAAATGGAGCCTCCCGCCGGTGCTGCCCCGGCAGGATCGCTTTACAAAAGGAATCCGCAGGCTGCTGCATGGAGGCGAAACGGTCGCAGTCCCCGGTGCCGCCCCGGACCCAGCGGGCTTATGAAACCCGTTTGAGCGCTGGCTCGACTGCGAGATTGGGGCCCCCACCCGGAGTTGCACCGGGCTGACTCGCTTACCGAGCGAGTGCATCGCTGACAATGCTTTGGGGGCGGTGCTTGGTTGAGAGTTGATGGTTGAGAGAAGCGCAGACCGGCAAAACTGCGTCCGGCCTCTCAACTCTCAACCTTCAACCCTCAACTTTCAGAGTGGAGCGGGTGAACGGAGTCGCACCGTCGTCTCGGCCTTGGCAAAGCCGCATTCTGCTGTTGAACCACACCCGCAGAAAATTGGTGCGCGCGTCCGGTAACGCTCCGGATCCCGGCACTCATCTAGTGCGATGCGGGGTATAAAGCCGCCGGCTCTCTTTGAGCTACGCGCGCGCTGGATTCGTAGGAGACGAGGTGACGAGTCTCTGATCGGTCGTCGTGCGATTCTGTTCTGGATTGAGACTCCTCACGTCGTCTCCTACGAATGATTGGCGGAATGCCGTGGACTCGCACCACACTCCGCTTGCGCGGAGCGCACTGTTTAGCAAACAGGCCCGGCGCGCTCGACCGGTTGACATTCCAAATTGGTCCGCGTGGCAGGACTTGCACCTGCAACCTTCCCGGCTTGAGCGGGACGCCTCTTCATTGGGTTACACGCGGTGGTGCTCCCGGTCAGAGTTGCACTGACACTGTGCGGGGTTTAAGTCCGCCGCCTCTGCGTTGGGCTACGGGAGCCGCTGGCCAAGGCCAGGAATGGTGCCGCGTGAGGGATTTCCACCCACAACCTCTCCGTTCTGAGCGGAGCGCCTCTTGTAGTTGGGCTAACGCGGCGTGAATTGGTTTACCGGGCCGTAGCTCGAAGCGAAGGCTGGTGCATCCGGCAGGACTCTCACCTGCAAACTCTCCGTTCGAAGCGGAGGATGATCATAATTTCACCACGGATGCTGAAAGGAAGGCGGGTGAGAAAGTGGGAAAGCGAGAAAGTGAGCTAACGCGACAGTGCTTTGCTCACCGGCTCACTTTCCCACCCGCTCACCTGCTCACAATGGTGGGTCGCCTCGGAATCGCACCGAGTTCTCGCCGGTTAAGAGCCGGGACTTCACTGTCAAAGTTTGCAACCCAGACGCGACGCGAGCGTGGAGTCGAACCACCGAGGCCAGGCCTGTGAAGTCCTGGCCGTCACCGGCACTCGCGTCGCGCGAAATGGTCAGAGCGGCGGGTAACGCTCCCGCTTGCTCCTGCTCCCAAGGCAGGTGCCTCACTTTTAGGCTACGCTCTGCGGGAAATCCCAAGCGCACCGAACCCGGCCCCCGGCCATTACTTCGACCGTGCGAGGTCTCTGCCGGCAGGCGGGGTTCACTTGGGAAAATGGACGGGCATGAGGGTGGCGCGCCCTCTACTCCGGTTGGGAAGGTGCGCGAGGTGGTAGAGGTCGGCATACCAGCTCTGCGTCGTGTGCGCAGCGAGCGCCGGGTCGGCCACTTGGTAGGTGACGGTGACCGTGAGCTTGAGTGCGACGTTGTCCGCCGTGAGCACTTCCTGGCCCGCAATGGCGAGCTGCGTGCGGCGGAGGTCAACGGCGTTCAGGGTGAAGCGGCGGCCCCAGCGCACATGACGGCCGGCGTCGAGACGCTCGGCGAACTTGCCGTCGCGGTAGAGCAGGCCGGCAGAGCCTTCACCCACGATGAACGTGTGGCGGAAGCGGTTGACGAGCGAGGCGGCAACCGCCGCGAGGATTACGGCGGCGATGAGGATGAAGGTGATGGTTTCGATGTTCATGGGTGGCTCCTTTCGGGTTTGGCGATCGTGGGTTTGTAGGAGACGAGGTGACGAGTCTCACTTGTTGCTTTCTCAGTCAGAGACTTCCTCACGTCGTCTCCTACGAGTGGGGAAATTGAACGCCAAGGGCAGGCGGCCGCCAGTCGGCGGCGGGAGTCCCACGGGCGGACTCGCAAAGCCGCGTTCCGGCTGCGCTTGCGCGCGGGCCGTGCTGCCCTCGGCGTCGTGCGGGGTTTCCCCCATGCGTGCCAAGCATCGGTTTTCAGCCGAGTGTGGATTCGAACCACATACGAGCCGGCCAATTGCGCAGGACCGCTCCGGTCACGACCAGAGGGCTGCTGACCGGCTCAAAGAATTTGGAGGACGTGCCAAGTCGAAGACCGGCGCGTCCTAGGAAATTGGGGTGACCAACCGGATTCGCACCGGCACAGCCGCCTTCACGGGGCGGGATGCTGCTGTTACATCATGATCACCATCCGCCTTCGCGCGCGGCGCTTCGGCGTGACAAGTCCGCATCACGAGCGGCTTGCCAAGCCGTAGCTTGCAGCGCAGCGAAGAGCGAGGGCTGGAGCCCCTGGTCGGACTCGCAACCGACGAATACGGGTTTACGAAACCCGCCCTGTGGCTGCTGAGGCACAGGGGCGTTGAAACTGGCGCTCTCACGTGGACTTGCACCACGAACCTCCGCCTTCGCAAAGCGGCGTGCAGAATCTGCTTACACCTTGAGAGCAACTGGCGTTGTGCCACCACTGGCGTCCGTGGCCGGTCTCGCACCGGCTAGGCCCGGATTGAAAATCCGGGTGCGCGAGCTGCCTTTGCATTCACGGACGATTGGCGTGGCACCAATAAATGGTCCCCGAGGTTGGTAGCGCGCCAACGTCTCCTCCTCTTCAGGGAGGCGCTAATCTGCCTCAGCTACTCGGGGGTGCTGGCGCACGGCCACCATTTCGCGGTGCAGCCATGCGCGAGTTGTCTTGGTCAACTGGCTCGCCGAGCCGAAGCTCGGCGAGCGAAGGCTGGTCGTCCTGGCAGGTAACGCTCCTGCGTCTTCCGGTTATCAGCCGGGCGCTCTGCTTTTGAGCTACGGGACGGGAAAGTGAATCGGGAGGCACCCCGCGAGGAGCACCTCCCGATCATGGCTTAGTCCAGGAACGCGACGTTGGCCATCGTGCGGCTCTGGGTCTCGGTGTTCATCACCACCCTGTGCCAGACCGGCAGCGTGATGGTGGCGTGGTCGCTATGGTGCACCGTGCCCCGGGCATAGACGCCCGGATTGCGGCGCATCACCCGCCAGGCCCAGTGGGCGGCCTTCGGGTTCACGCGCACCAGTTCGCGATAATCCTTGTCGAGGATTCCGTTCGGATGCTTCGCGCAGACGTGGACCGTCTCGCCGCCCGTGCGGTAGAGCTGCTCCACGAGGTGCGGCTTCCCGCCACCGCGCCGCAGTGGTTCGTTGCGGAGAACGAGCTGCTCGTCCACCACCAACGCCGGCTCCGGCACGAAGAACCATTCGCCTTGGCGGCGAAAGGCCCGGTTCTTGCGCTCGTAGCGCTTGCGGGACGAAACGTGATGGCGCGCGAGCGCCACACGAACATCCCCCGGCTGGAGCGCATCCATGGCCTGACGCACGCTCGACGCGCCGCCCGGCACGGCGGCGACGAACCATTCGCGTTCGTCGTGCCCGCACAGGAAGCGGTCAAGCTGCGGTGCCTCACCCGGCTTGCGGATGAGCAGAAGCAGATGGCGCTGCTTCGGCTCACATTGGAGGACCGTGGTCTCCACCGTCTCGCTCAGGTGCGTCGGCATGCGGAGTTCGAAGAACTCCCCGTCGCCATCGCGCCGGATGTCCACGGCGTAGTCCACCGGGTCAATCCACTTGCGGTCTCCCAACTGCCAGCGCGACGCGATTTCACGCACCTCCAGGCGCGCGCCCATCGCGGCGAATTTGGACTCAATGTGCTTCGCATTCATGTGTTTTGATTTGTGGTTTCACTCCGAAGCGCACCGGTCGGAAGACGAAGTTCAACTTCTCCACCGGATGGATGCGGAGGACTCGATTGGGTTTGTAGCTCCGGCGAGGGAGCAACTGGCTCTGGTAGCGGATGGTTGGTTTCATTGGGTTTCCTTTCGTTGAGGGTGAAGTGGCGGAAGGCGTCGGTAATGCTCCGACCTCCGGTTGAACGGACCCTGTTTTCGGGACAGGTGCAGCCAGCTTGTATCTGCCTGCCTTCCAGAAATGGTCAGGATGGCGAGAGTTGCACTCGCGACCTCCTCGTTCCGAACAAGGCCGTCTGCTGCTGACATTACACCCTGACACTGGCTGCCAGGCCTGGACTCGCACCAGGACCGTGCGGTTTAACAAACCGTCGTGCTACTTTGACACCACCTGGCAATGGCTCGCCGAGTCGAAACCGACCGGCGAAGACTGGCGCTGCCGGCAGGACTCCCACCTGCATCGTTCCGTTTAGAAGACGGATGCCTCGTGTGTTCGGCCACGGCAGCGAAAAATGGACAGCGCGGCAGGACTTGCACCTGCGGTCACCCGGGCCCAAGCCGGGCATGTTGCTCCTACACCACGTGCTGAGAAGGCCCCGGCTCCGTCGGGCGACGGAGCCGGGACTGAGGGAGGCGAGACATCAACCCTGGGAACAGTCCCGCCTTGAAGATTCTGAAAATGGCGGACCCGAAGGGGCTTGCACCCTCAACCCTCCCGCAGACAACGGGGCGCTCTGCCTTGAGCTACGAGTCCAGAAATGGCTTGCCGGGCCGAAGCCGTTCCTTCGCCTGACATGAAAGTCCGCCTTCGCTCAAAGAGCTTCGGCGTGCCAGCCTTCGCCACTTTCGAGCGGAAGCGGCGAAGGCTGGTGGGCAGCGCTGGTAACGCTCCAGTCGTCGGCTTCCGGCTGGTTTTGTAACACCGGTTTTACGGACCGGCAGCCGGGACACTGCCCGAAATGGTAGCGGGGGTGGGAGTCGCACCCACGAAGACAGAGCTTATGAGGCTCGCCTGAATCTCATTCTCCCCGCAGTGAAAGGGTGGAGTCGGTGGGTAACGCTCCCACATCAACCTGCTTGCAAAACAGGTGCATTGCTTGTCTGCCACGACCCCACTGAAATTGGCAGGCTGCCTCCGTGCCGCCCGGAGTGGGCTGAGTTTTGGAGACTCAGCCGCGTGCTGACGCGCAGCCTGCGAAGACTGTTGGTGCGGTTGCTGGAGTTCCACCCGGATGGGCGGCCAAAGGTCAGCCTCGAATTCGAGGGAGACGGCTTGAGTGGCAACCGCGGAAAGTGAAGGGCCGGGAACGCTTGCGCGCTCCCGGCCCGTGCCATTTCAACAAAGAACAAACACCACCTGGTGGTCTACTCGACCCCAGCCCGCGGATTCACGGCGGCTGTTTCGGTGTTTAAGGGCACACCTCTTGCGAAGCCCTTGAATTCTAAAAGGGGGTATGGGTCGCGTTGGCGGCCATCCGCAGGACGGAGGGGCACACCACACCGGTTGAGCTCTAAGTCTCTTACCCGGACTATTTTGATTGGCGCGACTGACATCATATAGATGTCACAATGCTTCTGGTCACAGTGCGTTCACTTTCGTTTGTATGTGTCTTGCTCGATCACATGGCTGCCGACTTCATCCAACCAACAAAAAACCCTGCTTACTTTCGGTAAGCAGGGTGAGTCGAAAAACTGGTTCTCTCGTTACCTGCTTACTGGGGACCGCTTCGGATTAAGGCCGGGGATATACCCCGACATACCGGAATGGCGTCCCAGACTGAACGCGCCATCACAACGCGTCCATTCATGACGTGTCGCCAAGGCGACTGTCAGTCTGGTCTGTTGTATTGACTTGTTCATACAGGTCTTCGAATGCGAAAGACTTCTAATACGAGACAAAGGTTACGTCAATAAGTTTTTAGCAATTCGGTCTAGTTTGTCAGGCCTGTCACTGGAGTCATGGCTGAGCGCTTGGCTGCTTCCACTTTGCTTCCGACAGCTTCTGCTTGATCTACCCCTTCGTTGAATCCCTTCCGGATGAGAAATTGAAAAGTTTGAATCCTCAGACCACCACTTCCGCCGGCGCACAGACCTTGACATCCAGGCCGCCGTAACGCTTCCGGAAGGCCGGCGTCGAGACAGGGCTGACGAGGTAGTTGTTGCCGTGCGACACGCCGAACGGAACACCCGGAGGTTGCTGGCGTCGAATTCGACGGAATCCCACTTGCACTCGATGGCGTCCACGGGGTCCCGGCTGCGCACGAGCACGAAATCGAGTTTGTGCCCGCCGTGTCGCCAGTAGTGCGGGGGAAATTTCGGATAGTGCACCGCGAGATGCTCCAGCCTCACATGCTCCCACAGCGGGCCGTAATCGGACTGGCGCAACGGGTTCCAGCCTCGCACGAAGCGGTCCGCAAGAAGGTGGTCAACGGTTCAGGTATGCCTCCAAGTTGGTGTAGCCATCGCTGTTGGGATCCTTTGCTCCGTCGGTGCCATCCCGGGGATTCAGGCCCCGCTTGATTTCCCACTCGTCCGGCATGCCGTCGTGGTCGGTGTCCAGCGGAGCAGTGGTGAAGGTGTATTCCGGCCAGCCGCCCACGTCGGCGGGAGTGAGGATGATGCCATTGCCGAAAAGCATCCGGCCGGTGCGGACCTGCTCGATGATGCGCTGGTCCACCAAGTCGCGCTTCGGCAGCGTCGCGCCTGCCTGGCCGAGCACCAGCTCGTAAGCCTCCGCCGCCGTGTGCCGGGTGACGCGCGCGGCGGGAAACGCCTGCGTCGCCCGGACGCGCGCGACCAGCGCCTGGAAGCTGCCGGCCTCCTGCACGTCCGGCTCGTCGAACTGCACCCCGCCCGCCCAGTTGTCGCGCGACACCTCGGGGTGACCGGCCACCAAGTTCTCCGCGACGAACCACTTTCCCGCTGTTGGCGCCTCGCTGAACATCTTCAAGTGCTGCGGCCGTGCGATGCGTTGATGAATGTCATAACCGAGCGTCGCCGGGCCGGGCTTGTAGTAGTTGGCGACGACGTTCACCCACGAGCTGGCGTCGCCGCCGTCCACGGTGCGGTGGACCCAGTTGAAGATGACGTTGTTGCGGAAATCCACGTGGTCCCCGTAGCCGATGCTCGGGTTCCGGCCCGTGTTGCAGGCAAAAAGGTTGTGGTGGAACGAGACGTTCTTCCCGCCCCAGGTCGCGCCGAACGCGTGGTTGTTCAGGTTCAGCGCCTCGCTGGAGATGCACCACTGGATGGTCACGTTTTCGGCCGGCAGCTTTCTGATTTTCCCGTCGGGCAGCTCCTCAATCCACCGGTAGAGCGACACGTTCTCGTCGAGGCCCCAACTGAACGAGCAGTGGTCGAGGATGATGTTGCGCACCGGATAGCCGCCGAGCGCGTCGTCGCGTGAGCGCAGGTTGCCGCGCCGGAAGCGCAGGTGGCGGATGATGACCTCGTGCGTGTTGATTTCCGTCGTGTGCCCGCGCACGCAGATGCCGTCGCCCGGCGCGGTCTGGCCCGCCACGGTGATGAACGGATGCGCAATCTTCACCGGCGACTCCAGCGTGATGAGGCCCGCCACGCGGAAGACCACCGTTCGCGCTCCCTCCGCCTCCAACGCCGCGCGGAGCGTCCCCGGCCCCGCGTCCGCAAGGCTGGTGACTTCAATCACCCGCCCGCCGCGTCCGCCGCGCGTCACCGCCCCGAAACCCTCCGCGCCCGGAAACGCCGGCACTTGTTTCTCCGCCGCAAGCGCGACGGCAGCGAACAGCGCGCTGGTCACCAAGGTCGCCGCGCGTCTGAGCGGCGTTCCCGCGAAACGCAGCGACGCAGAAGGCGCAACGGCTCGCCGAGGGGACTCAAAGCAGCGGCCTCCATCTCCACGTCTCTCCGCGTCCTCTGTGCCTTTGCGTTCGATTTGGTCGAAGCCGCTCATGGTTTCCGAAACATTTCCCACACCCCCGCCACATCCGCCAGCCCATCTTTCGCCGATGAGTGAATCCACGCGCCGAAGCGCAGCCGGAACGTCTCGCCCTTCGCCACCGGCACGCGGCTCTTCGCGCCCTTGGTGAACGCATTCTCGCCGAACGGATTCGCCACCATCAGCCCGTAGTCGCGGTTGTGAAACCAGCTCGCGCGGAAGTTCTGCGGGTCAGCCAGCACCGCGATGCCCACGCGCCGCTCGCCCAGCACGCCACTGTAATCGCACCAGTCCGCAGTCTTCCCCCAAGTTCCCTTCGCCGTCGTCGCCCCACTGCTGCTGATGATGACACCGCCCTTCTTCTCCGTGAGTTCCGTCGCCACGCGCACGCCGAAACCCATCTCCTCCTGGTCGCCGAACACGAAGCCGTCTGTCGTCGCAGTGAAGCTCGCTTCCCATGTCAGCAGGAAGCCTTCGCCTGCGCGGCTGACGGTGAAGCGCGAGGCCAGCGTCGCGAGCTTGGTCGCGTTCGTAGCCAGCAAGCTCGTCTCAGTCGCGAACGTGAGCTGCCCCGCCTTCACCGAAGGCGCGGCCGTGAACCGCTCGTGCCGCACCACCGCCTTGTTCCGCCAGAAGTCATTCCCGCTCACATCGCCGAACGCGAGCCAGACACCGGGATGCATCGTGTCGTGGTCCACTGCGTCCTTGCCAGCCACGGGCGGATGCGTGCGCGTGACCTGAATGCCATCCGGCGTGTGGACGTGCGAGAAGTAAGGCCGGAGGATTTTGGCGTCCTTGAAGACAAAGTGTGCGACTGGCTTGCCCGCCTGCGTGATGACGAGCCGGTCCTGTTGCTCGGTGGCTGCGAAGTCCAGCGCGCTAGCGGGGACGGAAACCAGCGCGAGTAAAGAGCAGCCAAGCGCAATGCTCTCCAAAAATCTAACGCTCATGGCCGCCTTCCTTTCACATCCCCAAACTCCCCGCACAACCAGCCCAGATACTCCTCCAAGTTCGTGTAGCCATCCCCATCGCGGTCGGCGTTGCCGTCGCGCGCATCCTTCGGATTCAAGCCGCGCGCGCGCTCCCACTCATCCGGCATTCCGTCGTGGTCGGTGTCCCAATTCGCTGCGCGGCGCTCGACCGGATAATTCTCCCAGCCGCCCACGTCGTCCTGCTTGTCCGGCAAACCCGGCAGGCCCGTCGTGCTGCCCTTGAACTGCGCCGTGCCCGCGCGCACCTCGGCGAGCACACGCGCGTCGTGTTCATCCAGCGCCGGGTGATTGCAACCCACGTCCGCCAGCACGTTCGTGTAAGCCTCCGCCGCCGAGTGCGTCGTCACGAACGACTCGAACCACGGCTCCGGCACGGTGAACTTCTCCCACGCCGTGTCCGGTCGCGACCGCGTGCCCGCGAACGGTCCGAGCGGCCCCTCCGGCCCGTGTTTGGCCTCCATCACATTGCCTGCGACGAAATAAATCTGCGGCCCGAACGCCGGGTTCTCGAACTGTGGCACCAGCTCAAGGAAGTGCGCCGTGGCCGGGCCGGGCTTGTAGTAGTTGTTCACGAACTGCACGCGCGCCGCGCCGCCGTCGGTCGCGCGGTGCTTCCAATTGAAGACGACGTTGTTCCGCAAATCCAGCGCGCCCGTGTGGCGGTTCAAGCGGTCAATGCCGCCCGCGAGACTCCAGTTCCGACCCGCGTTATGCGCCAGCAGGTTGTGGTGAAAGCTCCCCACGTTCCCGCCGATGCTCGCCGCGTAGCCGTGCTGCGTGCCGGGCGGATACTTCTTGTGCCCTGCCGCGTTGAGCGCCTCGGAGATAAGCGTGCGCTGGAGCGTGATGTTCCGCGCGCCGCGCGAGCTGAACGCCTCGTCCTGCGTCCAGCTTATCGAGCAGTGGTCAATGATGCAGTGGTCGCTCGACGCCATGCCCATGCCGTCGAGGGTCAGGCCGGCGAGGTTGCCCGGCCGCACGCGCAGGTGGCGGATGATGACATCGTGCGCGCCCATCATGCCGAGGTTGAACTTGCGCACACACACGCCCTTCCCCGGGGCGGTCTGCCCCGCGATGGTGAGATACGGATTCTTCACCACGAGCTTCGACTCCAGCGTGATGAGGCCGGAGACGTTGAAGACCACCGTGCGCGGCCCCTCCGCCTCCACCGCCGCGCGCAAGCTGCCCGGCCCGCTGTCATCGAGATTCGTCACTTCAATCACCCTTCCACCACGCCCGCCGACTGCGAACCGCCCGTAACCTTCTGCCGTCGGAAACGCGAGGAAGCGCGGGCGCAACTGCCAGACATCGCCGCGCACCGGCTCGGCAAAGGCGGAGTGAACCTCGTCCACGCGCCAGAACCAGTGGTTCAGGTGGGTCAACTTTCCAGCAGCGAACTTTGCCTCGGCCAGGCGTCCCTTGAATTCCGGCGAACTCTGAGTTGCCCGTGCGACGGCGTTCGAGTCTGTGCCGAGGTAAAGCAAGTGTGCCGTTGCTCCGCGCGCGGGTTGCCACACGAGCGGTGCGTTCTCCGGCGCATGCACGTCGTAGTTTGCCGGCGAGGGCTTGCCGGCCTTGAGCACTGGGTTCGGCAGGTCGAGTTCAAAGCCATTCAACATCGCCACACCCTCCGCCCCGACGCGCACAACGACCGGCTTGCCCGCGACCGCCACGAACTCAACGAATGCGCTCGCGGCATCGAAGTCATTCGTGACGAACGCGGACGGTTTCATGCTGCGGACGACGAGCTTGTCATCCACCGAGAGGTCACACGCCACCGGCGATGACCTCTCCCAAAGCCAGTTGTGAAACGTCGCCAGCGAGTGCCGGCCCGGCACGAGTCCTTCGAGCGAGATTTCCACCGCGACCCGCCCCTGCCCGCGCACCGCCACGCCGTCCGCCGCCATCGTTGCGCCCGCCTGCAAACCGGCTTTGGACCAGTCTCCCGACAGCGCCCGCCCGCCGACATTCCGCAGCCTGACCGTCATGTCGCCGAACTTCCGCACCGCCGACTGCCCGTCCACCACCTGCCAGTTCTCCCAGCCGCGCGTGAGGATGTCCTTGCGGTCCTCATTGAGATTCACATCCACCCGCAGCGCGGCATGGAGGGGTAAGGCCAGCAATAATGCCAGGCACGCCGCGAAAACTACACCGCGTCTTGGACTGCGCCGGCAGAGCGCAGCGGCGACGGCGCTTTCGTAAGCTCGAACGCCTCCTGTCCCCAACGACCTCCCGGTCATCGTAAGCGGTGTCGCGCTCCGCTTGCCACCGCACTCCATAGTTCGGTGGTCGCTGCTGAGTCGTGTAATGGAGAGTGCTTTCATCGTGCGTTACTTCTGTGGCTCCTTCGACGAGATGACTTGTTTCGCCTTACGCCGCTCTGTCCAGTCCTTGCCCGCCTGCTTCAAGTCAAAACCCTCCGCGCTGAGGTAGTTGTTTATCCGCCCCTTGTAACGACCGAAAATCGCTGTCTTCTCGCTGCTGCTCCCACCGTCCATCGCCTCCTCGCGCGCCTCTTTCAGCATCGCGAGAATGCGCGCCTTCTGCGCCTCGGTCAGCTTGGGCAGCATCTCCAAGTAGCCGCTGTAAGTCACCCGCACCGTGTCGTAAGTCATCCGGTCCTTCACGCGCTCGACCTGCACCGGCGTCAACTCGGTGGCCAGCGCGGCGATGAACTTCCCGTGCAACTCCTTCAGCGTCGCGCGAATCACCCGCGCCTCCTCGTCGCCCGCGCCCTTGAGCTTCGCGTCGTAGCCATCGTGCCAGTCCCGCAGCGCGCGATACTGCGCGATGACGATGCCGCGCACGCGCTGTGCCTTCACGTCATCGGTCAGCTCCAGTGCCTTGAGAATATCCGCCGCGCGCTGCTCCAGCTTCGCCGTGTATTCTGCCTCGGTGTCGGGCTTGCCGGGCTTTTTATCAGCGGCAGACAAGGCAGCCGCCAGCACAAGGACAGAGGCTGCGAACATGGCTCGCGCCATCCGTTTGATGTAGGTCGTTTTCATTTTGTCTCCACCGGCAGCCACACGCTCATCTCGCCCGCGCCCCGATTGCCCCACGCGAAATACGGCACGAACTGCGCCTTCACCGCCCGGCTCGGGCGCGTTTCCACTTCGCGGAAAAGTTTCCCGTCCCAATCGCCCTGCGGCCGCACCGTCAGCAGCGCATCCACCACGGCCACGCCGCCGAGCAGCCGCTGGTCAAAACGCGGCAGCAAGTCCGCGTTCGCGGGCAGGGACATCTCGCTCACCTTCGCCCCCTTCAAGTCCGCCGACTCCACGCAATACACCACCGGCCCGCGCTTCACGGCGACTTGGTTCAAGGTCTCCTCCACGAGCGGGTTCGCTTCCACCAGCACGGCAGGCATCGGGAAATCCAGTTCCACCACATCGCCCGGCTGCCACGTCCGGTGCAGCGTGAAGTAGGTGCTGGGCTGGAGCGCAGGAGTCCATCCTGCGCGGTCGCCCGCCGGCGCGTCGCGCAGGTTGGACACTTGCGCTCCGTTCACGCGAATCATCGCGTTCTTCGCCCAGCCCGGCACACGCAGCTTCAGCGCGAACTCTTCCGGCTTGCCAGGCGACACCGCCAGCCGCACGCGCCCGTTCCACGGATACGCCGTGTCTTGCGCGAGCTTCACCGGCACGCCCGGCGCGACTTCCGTCCGCCACTCGCCCGCGCCATACAAGTTCACCCACAGCGCGCCCGGCGACTTCGCGTAGGCGTAGCCGTTCACCTCAGCGACTGTCCGCACCACATTCGGCGGGCAGCAGAACGAGCTGACGAACGGCGCGCGCGACCGCGACCAACGCAGCGCCACCGGCATCGGTTCCGTGACACGCAGCGGATTTGTGTAGAAGTAGTTCGTCCCGTCGAGCGCGACGCCGGACAGCACCGAGTTGTAAAGCGTCTGCTCCAGCACATCCACGAAGCGCGCCTCGCCCGTCGCGAGGAACATCCGCCAGTTCCACAGCACGTTGCCGATGTTCGCGCAGGTCTCCGCGTGCGCCGTCGTGTTCGGGAGCTGGAAGTCGCGGCCATACGCCTGATGCGTGCGCGTGATGGTTTTCTGGTCTTTGCTGCCAGCCGGCGACGCGCCGTCGTAAAGCGCGCCGCACGCGCCCGTGAGGTAGAGCTTGCGCGTGACGACGTTCGTCCACACCGCGCCGAGTGTGCGCCACAGCGCCGGATCGCCCGTCTCCATGAAGAGGTCGGCCGCGCCGGCGAAGAGATAGTTCGCGCGCACCGCGTGGCCCACGGCGTTGGTCTGCTGCGCGAACGGAACGCGGTCCTGATTATCATCGCCGCCGTCAGTGATTTGGCTGCGGAGCGCGAAGAACTTCTGCGCCAGCGCAAGGTAACGCGGCTCCCGCGTGACGCGGTAAATCTCCACCATCCCCATGTAGTGCGACGGGCAAACGGAACTCCGCGCCACCTCCGGCGACGCACCGCGAAATGTCGCATCAAGGAAGTCCGCCGCGCGCCGCGCGACCGCGAGCAAGTTCGTCCGGCCCGTGACGCGGTGATGCACGCACGCGGTCGTCATCAAGTGGCCGAGGTTATACATCTCGAAGTTGTTCCGGTCGCGGAAGGCGACGGCGTTCGTGTCACCCTGCCGCGCGCGGATGAGCACGGGCGTGTGTAGATAGCCGTCCGCCCGCTGCGCCCGCGCGATGACCGCGATGGCGTCCTCCACGCGCCGCTCCAACTCACGGTCCGGCGCGATGGCCAGCGACGCGCACGAGGCTTCAAGCAGCTTGTAGAAATCCCCGTCGTTGAACGGCGCACCGCGTGGGCGACCTTCGGCGAGTCCGGCAGCAATGCGGAAGTTCTCCAGGTAGTGCGAGCGGTTCGTCCCGCTCATCAGCTCCCACATCGCCGGCAACATCTGCGTGCGGCACGACTCGAAGCGCTGCGCCCAAAAGCCCTCGGTCCAGCGCACCTCGTTGAGCGCAGCGGGTTGGAGCTTCGCGTGTGGGCTGCGGGAGGTGTCGAGCAGTGGCGCGGGAGCGGCAGAGGCCCAGCCGGTGACGAAGCAAATCAAGAGCACCACAAGAGCCTCGATGCACTGCGGACGCGGGCGTCCGCGCTCCGTATCTGTGCCCCAACGGGGCACCGGAATACAGCCCAGGGTTGCGCGCAGCGCTACCCTGGGTAACGAGGCACAAAGAAATCTCCGCCCTGAAGGGGCGGCGTAACCTTTCTGACGCACGACATCCTCCAGTGCCCCTTCAGGGCACAAACCGTTTGGGCGCGTAACCCAGGGTAGGCTTTGCTTCGCTCCGCCAACCCTGGGCTGTATTCCAGCACCCCGTTGGGGTGCGACGCCAACAGCGAATTGCACCTGCTCCTGCTGATTGGAGACGCGAACTCTCATGCGCCTTGGAAAACCTTTTTCAGATACCGCGTGTTCGCGCCGAAGTTGCCTTTCACGTCGCGCCCGTTCTTTGCGCTGCGGCTGCGCTCGATGACCAGCCAGCCGCGCCAGCCCATGTCGTCGAGCACGCGTTTCACGGCGGGCAGGTCGAGGCGCTTGTTTTCCTCCAACCACACGCCGTCCTCGTCGGTGCAATGGATTTGGCAGATGCGGTCCTTGCCCAAGGTCCGCAACTCGGCGAGCAGGTCGCGGCCGTTTTGCAGTGCGTTGGCGAAGTTGAAGTAGCTGCGAATCGCGGGCGAGCCGATGTCTTCGAGCAGCTTCACCTCGTCCTTCGCCGCGAGCGCGGTCTCGACGCCGATGACCACGCCGGCCTTCGCCGCCTGCGCGCCCGCCGCCCGCAGCCGCGCGACGATGGCGGGCCGCAGCTCGGGATGCTTCACAAGGTCGCCGCGCACGCCGAGCGGGAGGAACGCGACCTTCACGCCCATCGCAAGCATCGTGTCCACGGTGTCCTGCACCATGCGCGGCACCGTGGGCCGCTCGGCGAACGACTGCGCGTAAAAGCCCGACATCGCGAGCGACGAAATGCCGAGGCCCAGCTCGCGGGCCTTCGCGAGGAACTGCTCGCGAACCTCCGGCTTGGCCAGTTCGTTCTCGAACGTCTCGCGCTCGCCGAGCGAACCCATGTCCACTTCGAGCCCGTCCGCGCCGATGTCTTTCGTGAGCTGGAACGCGCCGAGTTTCTGGCGCTTGAGAATCATCCAATCACACACAGCGATGCGGTAGCGCAGGGCGGCTTCGGCGGCGGGGGAAGGAAGTGCGGCGGCAGCCAGCGCGGTGAGCGAAGCGGCGAGGAAGTGACGGCGTGTTTCGGTGTGCCCCAACGGGGCACCGGAATACAGCCCCGGGTTGCGCGCAGCGCTACCCTGGGTATCGGACACCGAAAAATGCATCCGCCCTGAAGGGGCGGCGGAAGCGCTCAAACTCGCGCGCCGTTCCGGTGCCCCTTCAGGGCACAAACCCATCGGGTGCTCCACCCAGGGTAGGCTCCGCTGCGCCACGCCAACCCCGGGCTGTATTCCGGCACCCCGTTGGGGTGCGGTCGGCGCTACGGGCTGCGGACGTGGGCGTCCGCGCTCCGGGGAAATGGCGACGTTCATGGGTTCAGCTTTTGCAGCCAGAAGACACCGGGGCCTTCGGCGGAGGAAATCTTGGTCACGCCACTCGCGGTGATGGCAAGGGCCTGCGGCTTGAGCTGACCGGTCTTCAAATCAATCTGCGTCACGGCAAACGCGCCGCTCTCGCCGGACAAATCCACTTCCGCTGCGCCGCCGAAGAAGACGAACATCTGCTTGCCCGGCTCGCGTAGCGCCCACTGTTTCTTCGCGGCGTCGGCGCGCCACGGGGTCATGCGCGGGATGGCGGCGAGGAGTTTTGCGTCGGTGGTTTGAGGAAGGTTCGGGAGCGAGCCGCCGGCGCAGAGGTAGGCCCAGCCGGGTTCGCCGACGCTCGCGAGCACGGGCTTGGCCGGGAACTTCGCGCGATACTCGGCGGCCATCGCGGCGAGGTTGTGGTCCTTCGGCCGACCGCCGCGGAACTGCCGCTCGAACTGGCGTGGCGCGAGGTTTTGGCCGCCGGCTGGGGTGAAGTCGCCCTTGTCCGTGCGCCACCAGTAGCGGAGGTCAATCACGTCCACGAGCGGGGCGCGAGCGGCGTCGGCGAGGAGGGCGTCCTGGACGTCTTTGGTGGTGCTCAACGCGATGAGCGTAGCGCGAGTTTCCAAACTCGCGTTTGGGCGGTTGGAAGCGGCGGGGGACGCGACTTTGGAAAGTCGCGCTACGTCGCGCTTCCACTCCGCAATCGTGTCGAGCCAGAACTCGACGAAGTGCTGCGGGCCGGTGAACTCGGCGCTGGTGAAGTGGATGACGTTGGGCTGGCCGGTGAAGTTGTCTAGGCACTGGCGGATGAAGCGACGGTGCAAGTCGCGGTGGACGGGATTGCTCAGGTCGTAGAACTGCTCGGCGAGGAAGATGCGTTTGTCGCCGGCGTAGGGCGGCGGCTCGGGGAAGCCGGTTTCGTTGACGTTGTTCGCGCTGCGCCACGGCGAGTCGGTCCAGTGCGCGCCGGCTTCGAGGATGTTGTGCTGGAAGTAGTGCTGGTGAAACAGCACGAGGCCGCGCGGCTCGGCGAGCGCGGCGAACTCGCGGAGGCGGCTCCAATACCACGGGTTGAACTGGGTGAGGTCGTAGCGGCTCAGGCCGTCCCACGCGGTGCCGGTGCCGCTGCGCGCGAAGGGCTGCTCGAAGAAGGGCGGCCAGACATCGCCGGTCGCGCGACGGACGCGTTGGTGGTCGTCGCGGCGGCGGTCATACCAGAGGCCGTAATTGTGGTTGAGGGCAGCGACACCGCGCGTGGCGAGCGAATCGGTGAGTTGCGGCAAGTCGTCCGTGAGGCCGGGGCCGGTGCGGCCGGGCACGAAGCGCGTGAGGGCGACGCCGAAGTTTGTGGCCTCGGCCACGCGCGTGTGGCCGCGCCACCACGCGACTTCGGTCTGCTGGCCGATAAGGAGTTTGCCGTCGGAGACGAGCCAGCCGTTCGAGACAGCGAGGCCGAGGGAATGGGGAATAGGAGATGGGGAATAGGGAGGGAGCGATTCAGCGCGCTGTGTGTTGCCCGGCTCGCTCGGAATCGGCGCGCGCTGCGGAGCGCTCGCGATGTAATCGCGCAACTGCGGGAAGCGCTCGCGGGCGGCGGCGGTGAGGCGGGCGGCGAGTTCGAGCGAGGGGTTCGTGCTGGAATCGCCGGAGCCGCGCGGGAAGAGCTGGAGTCGCGCGACGGCGGCGGGGCCGAGGCGGTCTTTGAGCTGCGCGGCGAAGAGGCTTTCAGGCTTCGCGAACTCGTTTGAACTGCGCCAGACGCCATCGCCCTCGAACTCAGCCCACGAGCCGAATGCCCAGTTCTGCGCGCCCGGCGGGCTCGCGAGGCGGATGAGCGCGGCGGAGCAATTCCAGAAAACGGAGTTCGCAGCGGACCAGCCCGCGCCTTGGTTCGCGCTGCCGCGATTCGCGAAGCTCAAGCCGTGGCCGTCCACCGAGACGCCGTCGAAGAGCGTGCCGCTGGCCCAGCTCTCGATGGCCCCGCTGTCGCGCGTGGGCTGCGACGACTCGCATTGCACGAAGGCGTTTGGGCCGGCGGCGCAGTGGCCGACGGCGAAGTCGTGTCGCCCGCGCTCGGCCCAGCAGCGGAGGAAGAGCGTTTGCTGGCCGGCGGTGAAGAAGGTGTTGCGGCGACCGCCAGCGTCCTCTGAGACGGGCGCGAGCGAGAGGCAGTCCTGCACGGTCACGCGCGACGTGCTTTCCCACAGCGCGACGGCGGAACCGGCGAAGTGCGCGAAGGTGACTTGGCGGACCCACGCGTCGCGGGCGTGCTCCATCGTGATGGCGAACCACGCGTGGTTCTCGTCCTTCGCGTTCTTCGGGTCGTGCGCGGATTCGAGGCGGAGGTTTTCGATGCCGATGTTTTCCACGCGACCGGGCCACGAGTAAGTCGCCACGGTGCCGCCGCCGAACTCGGCTTCGAGCGCGGTGGTGATGGGCGCGTCGAGCGTGATGCGGTCGCCGGAAACGGCTGTGATGGTGCGGTCCCAGACGAGGTCGCGGGAGCCGGGTCGCCAGATGAAACGCCAATCGCTGCCGTCGCCGAAGCCGGTCATGCCGAGTTTGGTAATCCATTCGCGCGTGCTGGGTCGGGTGATGAGGAGGCGGGTGCCGGGCGCGAGGCCGGTGGGGTTGAACAAGCCGAGCGTGGTGCTGCCGACGGGGGCGTAGGTGTCGGTGATGGAAAAAGTAGGGCGAAGGGGACCGACGGGACTGGTGGGGCCGATGGGTTGGCCGCGAACTTGGATGAGCGTGCGGCGGTCGAGGCCGGCGGCGACGAGAGTGGTTTTGCCTGGGCCTTGACCGCGCAGGACGATGCCGCTGGCGCGGAGGTGGAGCGCGCCGTGGATTTCGTGGCGACCGGCGAGCAAGAGCACCGCGCCGCGCAGGCCGTTCGTGTCGGGCGCGAGCGACGCGACGTGGTCAATCGCGCGCTGGATGCGGGCGGTGGCGTCGCCGGGCTGCGCCGCGACGGCGATGCGGATGGGGGCGTCGGGGATGGGGCGCTCCTGGCCGGCGTAGCCACAAGTGGAGAAGTCGGGCGGGCGGTTGCCGCGCGCGTCGAGGTCGTAGGCGAGCTTGCCGTCGGGGGCGAGGGAGATGATGGGATATGGCTTCGGGGCGGCGAAGGTGGTGGCAGTGGTGAGAAGTAGGGCGGTGAGAAGGATGAAAGTTTTCTCCCTCACCCCGGCCCTCTCCCGCTGGGAGAGGGGGGAAGTCAGCCAGCGGTCGAAGTGCTTTGGTGTTCCTGTCGGCAGGAAGCGGAGTGCGTTTCTCCCTCTCCCAGCGGGAGAGGGCCGGGGTGAGGGAGAACGCGTGCCACGACCGGCAAGCAGTTTGAGACTCCTCACGTCGTCTCCTACGGCATTGGATTGGGCGCACTCGTTCATCTCGGTGGCAACTGGGCGGTCACGCGGGTGAGGTGGTTGGTTGTGGCGAGGAGTTTGCCATCGGCGTAGAGGCGGAGGCCAGCGCCCTTTCCGTAACGCGCGCCGGTTTTGTCCCAGAGAATCGTGAGCGTGCGGCCGTGGTAGGGAATCGCGTCGAGGCAGAACCAATCCCACGTGCCCTCGGGGAGCAGCGGGTGGATTTCGACGATGTCGTCGGGGCGCGGGGTGAGGCCGACGAGGCCGGTGATGACGAGGTCGGCGAAGAGCGAGTGGTTGTAGTGGCGGCTGCGCTCGTGGTTGCCCTTGAGCCACGCGCCGGTGACTTCGTCGAGGTATTCGCCGATATAGGGCTGGGCGTTGAAGCGGTGGGAACGAGTGTAGGTGAGGAGGGTGGCGAGGTAGTCGGCGCGGGTGGGCAGTGCCGGCGATTTGTAATCGCCGTGCTTTGGCGTGCCGGACGCGGCGGACGGCGACTGCAAGTCGCCGGCTCGGGGGCTTGGAGCGCGGAGAAAATTCGCGAGGCCGAGGAGAGTTTGCGAAGTCGCGAAGGGCCAGACGGGGCCGTCCCATTCGCATTTACCGGTGCCGTGGGTGCGGAAGGCGGGGTGACGGCGCTCGGCGGTGGTGAGGCCGAAGGGCGCGTGGAATCCGGCGGGGTCGGTGAGTTGGAGCCAGGCGTCGGCGTGGCGGGCGTCGGGGAGCGAGAACATCCACGGGACGTAGCCGATGGCTTCGCGGGCGGAGGAGAATGGGGTGGGTGTTCGGGTGGGCGTCGGCGCAACGGCCCCCTCACCCCGGCCCTCTCCCCCGGTGGGGGCGAGGGAAGAGACGCGTTCGCTGCGTTCGGTTGCGCCTTTCGCGAGATTGGAATCTCGCGCTACGAGGACCTTGAAAAACTTGGCTTCGTTGTCCCACAGCTTGTCCAACGTGAGGCGGTGGAGCACGTCGGCTTTCGCGGAGAATTCCTTTGCCAAGTCGGCGCGCTTCGCGAGTTGTGCGAGGGCGGCAATCGCGCGGGCGTTGGCAACCATGTAGCTGTTGATGGTGGGGCGCGGCTGCTGCGCAGTGCGCGAGCCGGAGATGGATTCTTCCATGCCGTCCTTCACATCGTGCTGCCAGAAGAGGCCGCTGGGCAGGCGGCGCTCGGTTTCCCACGCGCGGTAGTCGGCCACGAGGTCGTCGAGCAGGCCGAGGGCGAACGCGAAGTCGCCGGTGACGCACGCGCGGTTCCACACGGCGGCGGCGAACCAACTGCTGAACTTGTGGAAGTGCGGCTGCGGCTTGCCGTTTGCGCCGCGCAGCCAGAAGCGCGTGTAGTCGTCGAGGAAGCGGGGGTCGCGGAGCCAGCGGCCCTCGGCGAGGTGGAAGCCGGCGGCGCAACTGATGGTGTTGTGCGCGCCCGCGTGCTTCACGGGCGTGAGGAACTCGGTGACGACAAAGCCGTCGGGCGTGGCCTTGAGATGCTTGCGGAAGGTCCACCAGCGGAAGTGCCAAATCTCGACGAGCTCGCGGTCGGGGCAGTCGAAGCGCGGGGCGTTCGCGGCGAGGAAGTCGGCGGCGGCGGCGTTCGGGATGTGGTTGGTGACGGTCTCGGTGTCGAGCGCGTTGAAGCGGGCGACATCGGCGCGCAGTGGGGTTTCGGGCAGAAGGAACTCGGCGGCGCGCGCCTCGAAGCTCCAAATCACAAAGCCCAAGCTCCATAGAATGGCCAAGCTCCAAGCGCCAAGACGGACGAACTGCTCCGAGTGGAACAGGCCACCGGCCCGTTCTCGGCGGCAACTTGCCGCCGAGCTTCGGCACTGCTCACGGTCGAGTTGATTGGAGCGTTCCGGGCGCAGCTCGAGCGGCAGGCGGGTCGCCCGCCGCAACGGGCCGGTGGCCCGTTCCACCCGGAACAGTTCGGCGCTCATTACTTCGCCGGCTTGGGCGCGGTGTTCCGCGCGTCCACGTTGTTCGCCAGCTTCGTGTAGTCCACGGCCTGGCGCGGGGCGGTGCCGTTGAGGAACTCCTCGAGGTTCGTGTAGCCGTCGGCGTCGGCGTCTTGCGTGGCGTCGGCGGCGTTTGCGGGGTTGAAGCCGTGCCGCTTTTCCCACGCGTCGGGCAAGCCGTCGCGGTCGGCGTCGGCGTGCGGCGTGCCTTGGTATTCGGGGTGGCCGCCGACTTGTGAGGGGTGCGTGATGATGCCGAGGGGGATGAGCCGGGTGAGTTCGGCAACGGTGTTTTTCTGGTAGCCGTAGCGGGCCAAGTTCGTTTCCAGCGCGGTGAGGTCGCCGGGGTTGGCGGTCACTTCGCCGGTGCGGACGGTGCGGATGATGCGCTCGTCCACGGCGTCGCGACGCGGGCGGGTGGCTCCGGCGTTGGCGAGAACGGTGGCGAAGGCCTCCGGTGCTGGCTGGATTTGCAGCGGCGCGTGCGCGACGGGTTTCGCGAGGCGAATGCTCGGCAGCACTTCGGCGACGGGCGCTTTCGAGCCGGGTTGCACGCCGCCGTCCCAGTTGTCCTTCGACACGCGGTCGTTGCCCTCGACGACGTTGCCGGTGACGTAGGCTTTGCCGAAGTTGTCGAAGACGGTCTTGCTGCGCTCGGACTCGGGCTTGAGCAGGCGATGGGCGATGGGCTGGCCCTTCGGCGTGGCGGGGCCGGGCTTGAGGTAGTTGTTGATGATGTTGAACTCGCTGCGGTGGTCGCCGCCGTCCACGGTGCGGTGGACCCAGTTGAAGAGGACGTTGTTGGCGAAGGTGAAGTCGCCATACATGCCCACGCTCGGGTTGCGGCCGGTGTTACAGGCCCAGAGGTTGTGATGGAAGGTGCTGTTCAGCCCGCCAATCGTGCTGCCGAACGCGTGGTGATAGGTGTTCAGCCCCTCGCTGAAGATGGAGTTTTGGATGGTGATGTTGACGGTCGGGAGTTTCAGCTCCTTGCTGCCGTCGGGCGGCTGATACATGTGGCGATACATGGACATGTTTTCGTCGAGGCCCCAGCTCGCGGAGACGTGGTCAATCATGATGTTGCCGGTCGGGTTGCCGCCGATGGAGTCGTTGCGGTCGCCCACCCACGTCTCGCCGCGCCGGAAACGCAGGTGACGGATGACGATGTCGTGCGACTCCAGTTCCACCGTGTCGCCCGCGATGCAGACGCCGTCGCCGGGCGCGGAGCCGCCGTCAATGGTCACGTAAGGCGCGCGGATGCGGATGCGCTCGGTGAGGCGGATGATGCCGGCGACGTTGAAGACGATGGTGCGCGGGCCGCCGGCCTCGCAGGCCTCGCGGAAGGTGCCGGGGCCGCGGTCCGCGAGGCTGGTGACGACGAAGACTTTCCCGCCGCGCCCGCCGAAGGAATACATCCCGCCGCCCCACGCGCCGGGGAAGGCGGGGATTTTCGCCTGCGGCAAGTCCTTCGGCTCGGCGGCTCCGGGGAGGTAGGGCTTGCCCTTCGCAGCCCACTCTTTGATGGCGGGGAGCGCCTTCGCGAAGGCTTCATCGGAGCGCTGGTCGGCGGCGGCTTGCTTCGCAGCGGCTTCAGCGGCGATGGGCTTGGGGACGTTGGGGTATTGGGCGTGCAACTGCAGCGCCGCTAAAATGAGAATTGAGAGCGTGCAGAGCCACACATTTTGAACCAAGGCGACAAACACAGTCATTGAGCAGGACGTAAACCCTCTGGCCGTTGCCTCACGGGAAGAAGACCGTATTCGTCCGCGCGTCATTGGAACTCCGAAGTATGGTGTTAAGTTTCTCGTCGGTCGTGGCATGCACGCTGCCATCAACCAACAACACGTTGTTGACTTTCCCTCGGTGACCGTATCCTTGCGAGGCAGTATCCAAGTAGTTCCACCCGTATGTGTTGACCGGGTTGAGAACCTTGTAAGCGTTGAGCACGCCTCCCCCAACTCCGGCGGAAACCAAGTATATGGCTCGGTCACTCCCCATGATCGAGTTGGGCGCCTGGTCGCTCACATGCGGTCCCAAGGTGTAGGAAAGATGAGTCTGGTATGCGACTCGGTTCCAGTCATTCGTAGGGGTTCGACCACGATCCCCAGGGCAGGTCACAATCTTAGAGTCCCCGAAGTTGACGCGGTTGCTTCGATACGCCCCGGCCAAATAATTGCGGTTATTGGCGTTGGGCAGCTCGACGAACTCCTTTATGCCGACTTCGGGATCGGTGGTTCTCGAGATCTCCCAACTGAATCGACCGTGGTCTGCCGCAAAACTGCGCCACCCAATGCCGATCTGCTTCATATTGTTTGTGCAGGACACGAATTTTGCCCGCTGTTTTGCCTTCCCCAGCGCCGGCAGCAGCATCCCCGCGAGGATAGCGATGATGGCGATGACCACGAGCAGTTCAATGAGGGTGAAGGCAGCCTGACGAAGTTGGTTCTGGTGTTCGATTTTCATGGGCAGTCATGGCTTCATCGGCAGCACGCCGCTAGACTTAGCAGACCCGGTGAAAAAATCTGAGCCGGAAATCCTTTGCTAAGTCGCCGCGCTTCTGGCGGATTACGCCCCGATGGCGGACTCGGCCAACCCGGACCAGTTGGCGCTCGTGCAGGGGCTGTTCGTGCAGCACCTGCCTGCGCTGCGCGGCTTCGTGCTCTCGCTGGTCAGCGACTACTCGCTGGTGGACGACGTGGTGCAGGAAACCTTCCTCGTGGTCAGCGCCAAGGCTGGGGAATTTCAACGCGGCTCCAACTTCCGGGCGTGGGCGTGGACCATCGCCCGCTACAAGGTGTTGCAAACCTTGCAGAAGACGCCCAAGGCGGAGCAGCGCCTCTCGGACGAAGTCATCGAGTCCCTCTGCGCCACCGAGGCTTCCGAGGAATGGCCCGCCGAGGAGCAGCTTCACCAGCTTGCCGAATGCGTGCGCGAGTTGGCCCCGAGGGCGCGGCAAGCGGTCGAGCTTCGCTACCAGCAGGCCCACAAGCCGCCCGAGATCGCCCGGCTCATGGGCTGGACGGTGGACGCCGTCCACGTCGCGCTGTCCCGGGCGCGCGTGACTCTCCGCGAATGCGTGCAGCGCCGCACCGCCACCACCTGACATGGATCGAGACCGCCTTCAACACCTGCTGCACCGGCACTTCGACCAGATGCTGGCGGAGGAGGAACGCGCCGAATTGGAGCGGATGCTCCTGACCTCGCCAGGCGCGCGTGAGGCGTTCTGGGAATCCGCCCGCTGGCACGCGCTGCTGCGCCAGTGGGGCGAGGCGGAATGGGGCCGGCTGGACGCCAGCCTGCGCGACGTGCAGACGCCACCGGCGAAGGCCCGCTGGCAGGGGCGCTTGATTCGCGCGCGCTGGGCATTGGGCGCTGCGCTGGCGCTGGCCCTGGCCTTGGGCATCCATCAATTCACCGCCGACCGGTCTGACCGCCTGGCCGCCGTCACGCCCGCCGCCCGCAACAGCATCGCCGTGCTGGCCAGCACGGCGGAAGTCGTCTGGACCAACCCCGCCGAGGCGCGCCAGGCCGGGCAGGCGCTCCTGCCGGGCTGGCTGCGGCTGTCGAGCGGCGCGGTGCAAATTGAGTTCGCCCGCGGCGCACGCGTGGTGCTCGAAGGCCCCGCCGAGTTCCAGTTGATCTCCGAGAGCAACGCCGAACTCCGCACCGGACGGATGCGCGCGCACGTCCCCGAGCCGGCCAAGGGCTTCACCATCACCACGCCGGGCATGGTGGTCGTGGACCGGGGCACCGAGTTCGCGTGCAGCGTGCCGGCGCAGGGCGAACCGGAAGTGCATGTGTTCATCGGCGAAGTGGATCTCAACCTGGCCCGCAGCGGCGGCGCGACGCAATCGCTCCGCGAGAACCAGGCCGTCCGCGTGCAGGACGGCCTGGCCCATGCCATCCAGTCCGACCCCGGGGCCTTCATCAGCGAACAGGCACTGGCCCGGCGCACGGCGGAAAACATCCGCGTCCGGGTCGCGCAGTGGCGCAAGGCCAGCGGCAAGTTCAGCCAGCACCCCGGCGCGCTGGTGCACCTGGACTTCGAGCCGGAGGGCACCTGGCAGCGCTCGCTGGACAACCGCGTCACCAACGGCGTGCCGCGCTCCTCCGTCAGCGTCATCGGCTGCGACTGGGACTACGGCCGCTGGCCCGGCAAGCTCGCGCTCGAGTTCAAGCGCACCGACGACCACGTCCGGCTCACCGTGCCGGGCGGCCACGACTCGCTCACGTTGCTGGCCTGGGTGCGGGTGGACAGCCTCCAGCATCAACGCCATGCGCTGCTCATGTCGGACAGCATCCAGCGCGGGGCGATCCACTGGTATCTCCAGCAGGATGGCCGCGTCGGGCTGGGCATCCACACTGCGGACGAAACCGCTCCGCACGGCTGGCGGCATGTCCTGAGCGCCCCCGCCTTCCGCTCGGAGATGTTCGGCGCGTGGGTCTTCCTCGCCACCGTGGTGGATGGGGCAACCGGCGCGGTGACGCACTACTGCGATGGCGTGCCGGTGGGCAACACCGAAGCCGCCTTCCCCAAGCCATTGCGACCGGGCACCTGCGAACTGGGCAACTGGGCCATCAATCCAAGCGAATCGAAATGGGCTTGGTTCAACTCGCGGCCGGGCGACGACTACATGAGCCACTTTCACGGCCGCATGGATGAATTCGCCCTGCTCGCCACCCCGCTGGACGCGGAGGAAATTGCCCAGCTCTACGAGGCGGGAAAACCCGGCCAAACCACCTCAGTGCGCGACCTCACCCAGTTCGCCGGCGGCCTCTGAAGCTGGGCGCGGTTCAACGGCGAGAGGACGCACGCTGCTCCGCCAGGCAAACCGACCGCAACTCCGCACTCGCCGTCGCCCTCGAATACGAGCGCACCGTCCAGCTCGCAGGGCGCGGCGAACTGGTGGAAGCCCAAGCCCGCGAAGTCTTGAAGGGCATCATGGCCCGCGCCGACATAGGCGAGACAATCCAGACCACCAGCGCCACCGTTCACTTCCGCGAATGACTCGCCAGCAAGGAAGTGCGCAAGGCCGCGAAGACGGCCGAGCGTTACAAGTCCGTCGTTGACCGCTTCCTTGAATCCCTTGGCCCGCGAGCCGCCAAGCCCCTCGCCGCGCTGACGGCACGGGACGTTGTGCGTATCCACGCAGTAGAAGGGACCACCGCGCGCGCCTCGACGAATCAAACGGTGACGACTTTTCTGGCAGTTATGTCGCTGCCAGGGTCGTGCGAGCCGATTCCGCTGCGCTGGCGAGTAGCAGGCGAGCCATGCAAGAGCATCAGCCGGCTACTGCCAGAGTGCGGAAACTGGTGTCCGTTTTGGTGTCCGATGCGACCCTTCCCTTTCAAACCGCTGCCGCGCACGCGGTTGGAGCTGGAGGCGGAGGTCGGAATCGGCAGCGGACTGTCAAGAACCGGGGTTAAAATGACCTATTTCGCGGGCAATTCAAGCTAATCCGCACCAAGCCGGACCTAGCATTCTTAAGCCGCTTGGTATTCGTTTTGGTATTCGTCAGGCGAGCCTCAATACCCCGCAACGGCATCGCCCGTGCGCTTGAGTTGATGCCCGGATGGCAGCTGTAAGCGGCGGTCGAAAAGTGCGGCGGGTGGCGCTCGAAAAGTGAGACACCTTCCGGGTCGAAGGGAACGGTTTTTGAGCTTCGCGGTCACCGGCGTGACGGAAACCGCCGCCGCGACCGAACTGCTCGCCCGTCTGTTGGACCAGTCCGCCACGACCGACGACGCTGGCGACCGCGTAAGCGGGACGCCGGAACCTGCGGTGTGCCCGGAAACGGTGAAAACCGAGTCCGACACCCCGCCACTGGAGCATGGCGAGTCACAAAATGGAGGTCACAGTTGTGGAAACCACCTGTTTTTCAAAAACTTGCTAGCTCTGTGTGACTGGAGCAAGTCGGTCGCGCTGTCGCTGAGACAAAAGATATTTTCCGACAATTGCAGAGCTGCCTGACCTCGCCAATAGCTGATTCCCGGCTAGGCTACGCCGCTGAACTGAGCATTTCCCGCAAAATTGGCCCGAGCTCTGTTCGACGCTTCGAAACTCACCGCCGCAGAAACAGCAGGCCTTTTGCTTGAAGAGAATGGTCATCTGTTACTTCGCCACGATAACGATTCGTGACTTGATCTTCTCCCCCAACGGGAGAATCAAGATGAAGGTGTTGAAGGTGTTGTTAAAAAAATGGAATTTGAAGGTTACGAATTCGCCCGACCCAGTCAGGAGGGCGACTTGACCGTCCTCGTGGAATTTCCTTCCCCTCTTGATCTCCTGCACAAAAACCAAATCCAAACCGCATTTTCCGTTGGTCCACGTAATCTGTCCGAAAGCAGCGGTAAATGTTGGCGATTGAAAATAGTCGCGGATTTTTGCGGAGTATTCGCCGTTCGATTCAGGCTTGTGCAAGACCAGCACGGCACACCGCTTATTTGACCTTTCGACGTATCTTCGGATCGTCGCATGATTTGAACCTCCGAACTTCTGCGCGAGGGCTTTAACCGAGTTGATGCCGAGCGGGAGCTTCGACGCCTCATCATCGAAAATATCCAATTGGAACAGGGCGTCCGATGCGAAGTAACTCGCCTCCCTTTCAAATTCCTCGTCTACTTCTGGATCGAGAGATTTCTCATCGTCCATGAAACCCTTCAAATCGCTTTGCCAGGATAGCGCCTTGTGTCCAACCTCATGCAGCTTTACGAAGTTCTTTCGAGGTTCCTTCTGAGTTTGGTCCAAGTAAATCGTCTTCTGCCTCAAGTCCACCAGACCAAGAACCTTCTTCAGTCCCTTGGAGAGGAAGTGGAAATTGGAAGTTAGGAAATCTGGTTCGACCTTGCTTAAATCGACACCTTTTACGACTTGAAGATCAGCAAATTCAACAATCTGATCCACGGGCGTTGGAAACTTCCCCCAGGCCTTCGAAGCGACCAAGATATTTTCGGCGATCTTGTCGATGTCTTTTGCCGCGCCCAGCGGAGGAAGTTTCATTCACTTTTGCTTTCGTCTGAGGAATGCCAGGTATTCGGCAAGCTTTTCCTCCTCCTCTGGAGTCAGCTTCTCTTGGCTGAACAGGGCGGCACCAGCGAGAGTCTTTGGCCCTTCGGTGCTCTTTCGTAGAACGTAGCCTGCTGCCTCCATGAGTAGCTCGTAACCAATGTCATAGAGTGCGGCGAGTTTGTGCAGAAAGTGTGGAGACGGCTTTTTGATTTTTCCGGTTTCTAGCTGGCTTAAGTAAGCGTTTGAAATTCCCGTCGCCTCCTCCACATCCCGCAGGGAAAGTTTTCGCATCTCTCTCGCCGTCCTCAAACCCGCGCCGAACGGCATTGGCGCTTTAGTCTCAGCAAGGTCGGTTTTCATGGGGGAAAGCTTATCACGTTTCGGCTTCGATACCAAGCACCGCTTCACCAAGCAAGCCTTCTCTTAATCCGCTAAACGAATGCTTGACGGACTACGCACTGCGTAGTAGCGTCACGGAAAGCTGGCGCTGTTGCTGGCTAGAACAGAATAAACACATGAAAAAAATAGAAGTATACGTTCACACGGCAAATGGCGTGGAGCCTCGCCTCGTTCAGACGAGCGAAGATGCCACGGTTAAACAACTGATCCAAGCAATCGTCGCGATTGGCGGCGTGCATCCAGGTCCCGACGGCGAAGTCCGCCTTTTCGTGGAGGATTCCGACGAACCGCTCGAAGCGCACCGCAAAGTGTGCGAGTGCGAAGTCCGCCATCGGCACCATGTGCATTGCCACTCCTGCAAGCGGGTCAAGGTGTCGGTGTTTTACAACGGCGAGGAGCATGAATCCTTCCCCCCTTCCGCTACGGTTAAGCGGGTGCTGAAGTGGGCCATCAAGGCGTTCAGTCTCACTCCCGCCGAAGCTGCGGACAAGATTCTGGTGCTTCACGGGAGCACAACCGACGAACTGCCGCTTGATGCCCACATCGGCTCCTTCGTTAAGGGGCATGAGTGTGTCGTGAATCTTGACCTCACCGCACCTGTGGAAGTTCAAGGATGAAACCGGACGAAAGCCTCTTCAGGTCGCATCTTGAAGAGGCTCCTTTTCAATCGGGGGTGGATCGCGCCAAATGGGGGCTGCCGTCAGGGCTTGAAAGCGTGACGTGGCCACACGCGGTGCTGTGGGTTGCAGCCGACGAGCGAATCCTCCCCTCTCGCAAAATCCATCTTCGATTCACTTTGGATGGGTATTCCGCGAGCGCGCCAACCGCTTGCCCTTGGGATTTGGAGAAAGGCACCGTGTTGGAAAATCCGCTCCGGCCGAAGCTCACAGGTAAATTCGCTCTGGTTTTTCGCGTTGATTGGAACGCGGGCACCGCGCTCTACGCGCCTTGCGACCGCGTTGCGATGACGGGGCACGATGCGTGGCAAAAGCAGTTCCCATTCTGGTGGTGGCGTGCGGACTTCACCATCGTGAAATACTTGGAATTCGTCCACATGTGCCTGAACCCGGTTCGTCATGAAGACCCATAAACTTACGATTCCCATTCTCCTTTGGCGTCGCCTCCTCCACGAGCTTCGAGAGCGCGGAGAAGGTGAGCATGAAAGCGGCGGCTTTCTATTGGGTAAGCCGGGGAGCCAACGAGTGACCCGTTTTTGTTGCTACGATGACCTCGACGCATCTGCGCTTGAGACGGGGATAATTACTTTCCACGCCTCCGGCTTCGTTCGCCTCTGGGAAATCTGTCGAAGCGAGGAACTCCGCGTTCTGGCGGACGTTCACACGCATCCATCAGCTTGGACTGGTCAAAGCGAGTCCGATAGGACGCACCCAATGGTGGCCCAGATTGGTCACTTCGCGCTGATTCTTCCTCACTTCGCCCAGCGCACGAAATCGTCGCTTCGGGGAGTGGGGATTTACGAATACTTGGGAGACCACGAGTGGAGAACCTGGTCGCAAAAAACAGCGCCAGTAAAAATCGTCCTTTTATGAACACAACGAACCTTAACGAAGACACGCTGAATCGGCTGGTTAAGGCCATCATGATCAAGCGATCACTTGGCCCGAATGAAGCCCTTATTTTCCTCAGCCAATTGAGGCTGAATCTGATTTGCGATAAGACGATTGCGCAGTCCTGCGCCCTTCAGGCCGCGCTCCTTACAGCCGTGAACACAGGCAAGAGGGCATTTCACGGAGGGGTTTTTGTTTCGATGCCTCACAATGTTCCTTGCCAGCTAAACTGGCCAGGAAACCAGTCTTTGAACCAGATTGTTCAAGGCTTGGGAGGAAACCCCGTCGGCCTTGGTCACTCCCCTTGGACACATACTCTCTATTTTGGGCAGCCATCTGCACCCGTGCCGGACTCATTCCAACTTGTGTGTTCTGGTTGGCGCGGCGGCATCATTCCGGCACACGCGCGACTTGAGCTTCCCGATGAGGCTGACTTTGCGCTTGGAGGAGTTCTCGCCGCCGCGTTTGGCGTCGGACGCGGATTCCTGCGTCTTTCGGGTTTGAGCACTCGGACCCTCGAATCGCCTCAAGGGCTTTCTCTTTGGCGTCCAGATTTGGAATGGACATCCCCTGAGGCGAAAGGTCCGTCTTTGGAGGCGTTGCCAAAAAATCTTTGGATGCTTGGCCTTGGACATTTGGGCCAAGCGTATCTTTGGAGCATCGGCCTTCTCCCCTACTCACACTCTGATGAAGTCCGGTTCGTGCTACAGGATTTCGACCGTCTTGTTGGCGGAAACTACTCGTCTGGCCTTCTCTGCGAAGAAGGCAATATCGGCACGCACAAGACGAGGGTATGCGCAGACTGGGTGGAAGCGCGCGGCTTTCAAACCACGCTTGTCGAACGCGCCTTCGACGCCAATACCAAACGAACAGGGGATGAGCCGTATATCGCTTGTTGCGGATTTGATGCCGCAGAACCTCGCTGCCTCTTGGAGTCGGCCGGTTTTGAGCTTGTTGTTGAGTGCGCTTTAGGCGCTGACGTGGACCGGTTTGACCGAGTGATTCTCCACACCTTCCCGGAAGCCTCAAAAGCTGCGGCTCAGATTTGGGCGGATGTGCCGGAAGCCAAACTTGATCGAAAACTCGTGGACGCTTTTAAGACCGAAGGGGATTGCGGGATTCTTGCCGAGACGCTCGCAAGAAAGTCGATTGCGACTGCTTTCGTTGGTGCGTTCGCCGGTGCCTTAACGGCGGGTGAACTGCTACGAGCGTTCAATGGTGGTGTTCGCTGCGAACTAATCCAGGCTCACATGCGCCACGAATCCCATCCCGGTGTCGTGGTGAAATCTGAGAATTACATGAACCGGATAGCCCGCGCCGGATTCAATCTTGCAGCCGTTCCACAAAGGCTTGCGGCCTAGCCGCTTCCCTTTAGCATTTCATCAGCCACAATGCTTTATGCGTGCTGGGGCTGGGTCTCATTGTTGATTGTGGAGGTTTACACCTCCTCCGCCGTCACCACCACGTCGAATGAAACGTCGGTCTTCAATGCTTCAAAGTGTCGCCGTCCACAGCGGAATTTCTCCGCCTCCGCGTTTCGCAGCTTCTCGAAATTTTTCGTCCCCTTCGTCTCCCGCACCAGGTAGAGCACTTTTTCGTCGTGCTTGAGGATGGCCCAATCGGGATTGTAGCTGCCGAGGGGTGTTTCGATTTTGAACCAGTCCGGCAATTTCACGAACAGCTTGATGTCTTCGCGTTTGTCGAGCTTTTCGGCAAATTCGCGCTCAATTTCCGAGTCATACACCACCGCGTCGTAAACGCTCTTTTCCACTTCGAGCCGGTTGTTGAGGTAGCTGATGACCTCCTGCTCCTCAAACAGTCGTACGCTGTATTTGTTGGAAGTTGAGCGCTGGACGTTTTGCCCTTCCGTTTCCCCCTTTGTGCCTCCTGCGCCCTTTCGTGGCGGAAAGAATTGTTCCTCCTCGCCGCAACAACTCCCCGCCATTGCTTCTGCATTGGGAGACGGCATGATGCGGGCCGCATCCGCCGCTTACAGAAGAAATAGTGGCAGCAACATGGTGACGGTGCTGAACTTCACAAGCACGACAAGCAACGGCCAAGCATGCGGCTTGAGCGTAGGGATGTTATCTGTGTAGGATGACCCCGTTGCAAAGACACCGGAGGTGCCGGAGTGGAGAATGAAACTTCATTGAGCGGGTTTGTCCGCACGCTGGCTGGCGAAGGCCGGGCGGGCGTGGCCGCTCACACTCGGCTTGGTCCCGCGCCGGGCGATCCGACGGTCGTCGCGGCGCTCGCGGAACTGGCGGCGCGCGCTAGGTTGGAACTCGCGGGCGAAGCCCCGGCCCTCTGCGCCCCGGCCGCCGGGTGGGCCGCTTGCCTGCTCCACGAAGCCTGCCGCTTCACGGTGTGCCGTGACCTCGGTGAGGAGACCATGTGGGCGTGTCTCGGCATCCCCTGCCCCGCGCCGCGCGGACCGGAGACTGACTGGTCCGTGGACCTGATGTTCCGCCACCTGCCGGACGTGTTGCGCTTCGCCCGCCAGCTCAGCAATGGTGATCCGCTCGTCGTCCGGCTTGGCCAACTCGCGGCTGACTGGCCTCTTTCCTCCGTTGGTGTGCCTGCAGTGAGCTGCGGTTCGCTCGATTCGTTCATCGCTCATCCCGCGCTGCGCCGCCTGTATGCGGACCGGATTCTCGCGCAGGCTGACTTCAGTCGCCTCGGTGACCCGCGCGTGGACGACCTTTTGCGCGCCGACATCGGCCTACACCGTGACCTCGCTCCCTTACTCGCCGCCCGGCTTTGGCCGGAACCAGTTTCCGTCCCCCCCCCATCATGAATCCCACCAGCACCACCGCCCGCCTCGTCCAAGAAGTCCTCACTCCCATGAAGGACACCTTCGTCGGGAAGGACGAAATCATTGACCTGCTCGGCGTCTGCCTCGTCGGCGGTGAAAATCTCTTCATCCTCGGCCCCCCGGGCACGGCCAAGAGCGCGCTGGTGCACCAGCTAGCCGCACGGCTGGAGGGGCGCTCGTTCGACTACCTCCTCACGCGCTTCACCGAGCCGAATGAACTCTTCGGCCCGTTCGACATCCGCAAGCTGCGCGAAGGCGAGCTGATCACCAACACGGAGGGCATGCTGCCCGAGGCTTCGCTGGTCTTCCTTGATGAACTGCTCAACGCGAACAGCGCCATCCTCAATTCGCTGCTCGTCGCGCTGAACGAGCGCATCTTCCGACGCGGCAAGGAGACCCGTCCGCTGGCTGCCTTGCTCTTCGTCGCGGCCAGCAACCACCTGCCGGAGGACGAGGCGCTCGGGGCGTTGTTCGATCGGTTCCTCCTGCGCGTTCATTGTGACAACGTCCCGGGCGAACGACTCACCGACGTGCTTGCCGCCGGCTGGAAGCTCGCGGCGAACGGGTCTGGAAAATCCTGCCTTCACTTCGATGATCTCCGGCAGGTCCAGGCAGCTGTTCACACGGTGGAACTGGCCGGTGTGCGCCAGCCCTTCGCCGAGCTGGTCCATCGCATCCGCCATGCGGGCGTTTCGGTCAGCGACCGCCGCGCCGTCAAACTCCAGCGCGTCATTGCCGCCAGTGCGCTCCTCAGCGGGCGCATGGAGGCGCGGCTCAGCGACCTCTGGATCGTCCGCCATATCTGGGACACCGAGGAGCAGCGCGAGGTGCTGGCTAGCCTGGTGTCCCAAGCTATCCCCACCAACCCGGCCCAGCCGGGCGACCACCCGCGCGCGCACCCTGCGGATGGCCCCGATGCGGAGGCGATGGCCCGCGACTTGGAAAGCATTGCCACCGCCGGCAAGAAGCCCGATCTGCCGGCCGCTGAGAAAGCGTATCTCCTGGACCGGCTCGGGGTTCTGGAGGGCCGCTGCCAGTGGGTGAAGGACGAATCCCGCCGCCAGTGGCTCCAGCAACGCGTGACTGAACTTTGGCCAGCCTTCCGCACATGAACTTCCCCTGGGTCATTCAACTTGCCAGCGCCGATGCGGCCTCGCTCGCAGGCTTGCGCCTTTCGCCGGGTCTGGAAGTCGCGGAGCGCGCCGCCTCGCTCTGGCTGCGCAGCCGCAACACGGACGAAGCACTGATGCGCATAGTGGTATGCGTCCCGGCATTGGCCCGTTTTGAGTGGCTCACCAATGGAGGACTGCGGCCGGTCGCTTCGCGGATTCCTTCCGCCACGATGCCGGCGCTGGAGTGGCAGCCGCTCGCTCGCTGGCTGTCCGTGACAACGCTGGCCACCGCCTGGCCGGCAGCGATTCCCCGACCGGTGCCAGTGAAGCTCGTGCGATCCTCGGCCGAGGCAGAACCCGATTTGCTCCTTACTGATTTGGAGCAGTGGACCCGCTTTGCCCGCACCGCCGCCGAGGTGCGCCTGCGTCCCCTGCGTTTCGCAGTGGACGCCAATCGCCGCGTATTGGTGCAGGGCGGGCCGTTGCCGGCACTGCCCGGTCAACGCTTTGTCAGCCACGGTCCGATTGCAGTTCCCGCAGGCTTCACCTGGGAGCCAGGCGTCAGCGCCGAAGTGCTGGCGAAAGGCTGGCGCGTGCCCTTGGATGCGCTCGTCCTCTGGCACGCGGACGGCACCCTGTCCCGGCTGCACCCGGAGCAGTTTCTACCTGCCACGCGCAGCGCCCTGCGCGCTACGGCGGACGCGTTCGCCGCCTCATGAACCCTGACCGCCAGCAGGCCCTTGGTTATCTCCGCGCCCCGGCGGATGGCCTCTGGCGCTGGAGTGACGGGGGCACGGTGCTGGTTTGGCGGGACGGCGCCACCATCGCCTTTCGCGACGAGGCGCTCGGCATCCTCGAATGGCTCGCCCCGCAAGGCCTCCCGCCGTTTGACGCGCTCGTGCTGCTGCTCGCGGCCGTGCGCGGGAAGGTGCCCTTGGCGACGGAAGTGACAAAACCGCTGAAAGCTCTCTTGCCACCGGAGTCCGGAGTCCGGGGGAAACTACTACTCCTCGCAAGCCAGCGGCAGCGGCAGCTTACTGAAGCCGCCCTCGACCAGCTCCGTCGTCTGCACCAGCTTCCCCCGGAGCTGCAAGGCAGCCTCAAGGCCAAGTGCATCCTTGCAGAAGCGGTCTTCGAGTTCGCGCGTCCAATTCCCTACACAGATGCCAAGGCCGTCCTGCGGGGTGCGCGTGCTCCCATCTACGAAGCGGAGTTGAACATGCCCGCTGGCGCAGCCGAAGATCTGGTTCGGGAACTGCACCTGCTCTCCATCGGGCTGAAGCCGCACACCGTCGAGTCGCTTACGCTCCGCCTGCGCACCGGTCTGGACGCCGTGCCCCAGGCCACGGATGCCGTGCTGCCGGCCGCCGAGCGTGCGCGCCGGCTGATTGATGAACTCGGCCGCGATCCTGAGCACGGCGCCGTGGCACGTGCCGCCCGTGAACTGATGGCGGCCGTGCGCCTGCCGCGTCACTTGGGCGAGCGCGACGAACTCGCGCTCGGCGGCGTGGCCGACCTGACCAACCGTGGCCCGCTCGACCGACTGCTGCTCAGCGAACTGGCCCACGACGATTTAACCCTGGCGGCACGGGTGGCCTTGAACGAGGCGCTTTATCTGCGCCGCGAGCCGCCTGTGCGTGAGCCGCCGGGCACGCTGGCCTTCCTCCTCGATTCCGGCGTGCGGCTCTGGGGCGTGCCGCGCGTACTGGCCAGCGCGGTTGCACTCGCACTGGCCGCCTGTGACCGCCAGCACGCGCAGATTCTGACGTGGCGCGCCCAAGGCAAGGAACTGCGGCCCGTGGATCTCTTGTCCCGCAGCGGTCTCACCGATCATCTTGCTGCGTTGGAAGTGGAGGCCCATTTCGGGGCAGCGCTGCCCGCGTTGCGCGCCGCGCTGCCCACAGGTCTGGAGCATCAGGCCGTGTTCATCACTCACCGCGACGCACTGGCGGACGCAGAATTTCGTCGTGCCCTAGCGGAGTGGCCTTCCGCCTCAGGCTTCGTGGCGGTAGTGGACCGGACCGGGAGTTTCGCATTGCACGCGCTGCCACTGGCCCAGCGCCCGCCGCTCTGCGAGGCCATGCTCGACGTGGCGACAGTCTTCGCCGAATGCAAGGGCGCGGCCCCGCTCATCCGGCGCGAACTCGCCCCGGGCTTGCCCGCCATCTTCGGTATCGAACCATTCCCCCTGCTGCTGCCGTTCGCGGGCAAGCTGGAGCGCTGGACAAAAACGCCTGACGACCACTTGTGCGCGGTGTTCAACGACCGGCGACTCATCGAGTTCCGAGACCAGCAACGGGGCGGGCGCGTGCTGGTCGCGCAGCTTCCGCCTGGCCAGACCGCTTGGATGGACGCCACCGCGGACACCGTGCGTCTGGTCAAGGCCGGGGCCAGCCAGCGCCCGTTCCGCCTGGTGACTGTGTCGCGCTCCGGCGGACCGATGCGCGTCGTGGATCTCGTCTCCGGGCCGAACTTCCGCCACGCCCATGTCACCCGCGACGTGCTGATGCTCAGCTTCGAGCGCCTAGTCGTCGCCTTCTCGCTGGCGGACGGAAGGCGGCTCGGCGAAAGGGAGATTGAAAAGCCTGGCACCAAATGGATTCACGAGCGGTTCCTGTTCCGGAACGAGGCGCTCAATGCGATTATTTGGAACGGGCAACAAATCGTATTGATCGAGTTGTTGCTGCCGCATTCCGTGCAGGCAGAGGACGTGGCGCTCGTATTCGACATGTCTACCAGCAAGGAAGATGGGCCGGCTCTGGTGACCAAGGCTGGCGACGTGTTCACTGGCCTCTATGGCCAAACCCGGTTCCGGCTAAAGGCGCCGCACCCGCTGAGTGCCAAGCACCTGATGGTCTCAACCGATGGACGGCTGCTGGCGGCCACTTCGCCCGGATTGATCACCTCGCTGGTGATGGATCTCAAAACCGGAGCAACAGATGAGGTAAAGCCCGGCTACCCGTTCCGGCAACGGTTCAACCCGGAGCCCCCGCTACCGATCTGGAATCTGTATCGCGTGGTCGAACACCTTGCGCTCACCGATGCCGGACGGCTTCACTTTCTCGGGCGCAAAGGCCAATGGCGGAGCATCCAACGGGAGACCTTTTCCGAGACTAACCGGCTTCGCATCTGCGCATCACGGCCGACGGACGCCGATCATCAGCGCTCCCCCAAGCTCAGCCCCCAACCCGTGCCTCCCGAGCACGGCTGCACGCTGCATGTCGCCACCTGGCTGGGTGGTGGCCAAGTGTTCCATGACAGCCGGGGCCTGCTCCACTTCAAGAGCCAGGATGCCACGCTCGCCGAGGTAACGCTGGTGCTGGCCGACGGCGAGGTCGCCGGCTGGACCTCGGACGGGCACGTCTGCGGCCCGCAGTTTTTCCTGCCTGAAGGCAGAACTTCCGAACCGGAGGCGGTCCACCAATGCCTCGAACACATTTTGAGCCTGCTGTGAACCATCCCCTTCAACTTCGCCATGTGGCAGTCGCCGCTGGTCCGGTGGGCGCGTGGTTTCTGCCGGGCGATTCCGTTGCGCGCTGGCTGGCGGAACTTGCGCGCGCGGGACTGGCGCAGCCGGGCACGCGATTGTATCTCGTGCCGCGCTCCGCGACGGACACGGCACTGGCCGGCGCACTCGTAATTTCCGAGAGCGGAAGGGCCCTCCATGCGAGTCCGGCGGGGTTGCCCTGCCGAATTGTCGCCGAACGGCTCATCGTGCCTGTGGACGCCATGCTTCATCCGCCGCTCACAGACGCCGAAGTTCGGGCGCTGTTTCCGCTCCTGGTGACGTTTTTTCATCCGACGCTTGGCCCGAGCGGCTTCGAGGAATCGGCTACAGTGCGCGTGTGGGAACTGCTTGAGCCGCCGGAAGAGCGCAGGGACGACTGGAATCACGCCCGCGCCGGGGAACCGCCTCTGCCCGCACTGCAATCCATCGTGCTGGAGCAGCCGCCCGGTCTGGCCGAAGTCTTCGGCGACGCGGCAAAAATCATCGGCACGGAATCGCCGAAGGAATTGCCACCCATGCCCGGCGAGCCGGCCACCGGTGCTCTGGCCGAGTCCACCCGACACCTGCAGGAATACTTCGCGCGCGGCGTGGTGTTTGTCGCCGGCCTGTTTCCACACTCGGCGCGTCAACGGACTTGGTTGAACGACCTGGAAGACTGGGCCATGCGGCGGATGCAGGGCCTCGCCGGACAATTCGACCAGGTCCGCCACAAGGAACTACACCGGCTGCTGAAACTGATGGAAAACGATCCCGAAGCCGGCCTGCGTCACGCCATTCCGTTGAGCAGTCTGGCGCACCGGGGCGTCGCGCCACCCGGCGGTCGGCTGCGCGAGAGCCCGCTGGATTTCGACCCGCGCAGGCTGGGCTGCGGGCCGACGGACTTCTGGAATGTGCCCGCCGACTTGCAGATGCGGCTCCGAGAGTCCTACCGCGAAATGGCGGACCGCGAGCTGCAACTGGGACGCGCCCGCCGGGCCGCCTACATCTATGCCATCCTGCTTGGCGATCTTCTCTCCGCCGCCTCGGCGTTGAAACAAGGCCGCCTGTTCCGGGAGGCGGCGGTGCTCTACGAGGAGCAGTTGCACAACCCGGTCGAAGCCGCGAACTGCCTAGCGGAAGGCGGGCTGCTCACCGAGGCCATCGAACGCTTCGAAAAGCTCGGCCGCTGGCTGGATGTCGCCGAGTTGCACGAGCGAATCGGGCAGACTGCCGCTGCCCGCGCCGCTCTCCGGCGCGTGGTAGAGGAGCGCGTGAAACAACGGGACTTTCTCGGCGCGGCGCGGTTGCTGGAGGAACGCCTGCACGAAACGGACGACGCGCTCGCACTGCTGCTGGATGCCTGGCCGGACTCCCCGCAGGCGGCGAACTGTCTGGGCCACGCCTTCCAACTGCTCGGCACCCACGGATTGCATGATTTGGCGCTTGAGCATCTGGGGCGGTTGCAACGCGAGCCGCTGGCGAGCGAGCGGCATCTCCCCTTGCTAAACGTCCTTGGCACCGCTGCGCTACGTTACCCGGAAGCGCGTGTCCGCCAGCGCGCGGCGGATGGCTCGCTGCGGCTGATCACCGCCCAGCTTGCACAGCCCGGCCTGAGCGCGGACGACGCCCGGCCGTTCACCGACTGCCTCGTGCGGCTGGCCCCAGAAGACCGGCTGCTGGCCCGCGATGCCAACCGCCACATCGCGGCGCGGCG
>WRPG01000102.1 GCA_009773355.1 Limisphaerales bacterium | reverse complement strand
CTGTGCGTGTCAGACATTGACGGCCACTCCTACCACCCCACCCCTACTCAACGCCAGGTTCGTCCACCATCCCAGCCGGATTTTGATGCGTCAGCCCTGCTCCCCAGCCGATAGCCGATGGCCAATTACCGATAGCCGGTGGAAGATGGCGGATGGCCCTTGGCGATTGCCTATTGGCTCTCGGCTATCCAGCGGCGATTCGGAATGGAGCCTCCTCACGTCGGCTGCTACCCTGAACGGGTGAACGGTTTGCTTCCCATCCTGCTCCCGCTGGTCGCCGCGCTGGTCTATGTCGCCGGCGCGCTGCTGGCCAAGCGCGCCTCCGAGTTCGGCGTGGGCATCTGGCGCACGGCGTTCATCGCGAACCTAATCTCGGCGGCGCTCTTCGCGCTGCTGCTGCCGTTCGGCGGCACGTTTCACGCCGGGCTGCTTTGGCAGCCGGCGCTCGTGGCGGTGTTCTACCTGCTCGGCCAGTTGCTCAACTTCCTAGCGCTCCAGCATGGCGATGTCTCCGTGGCGACGCCGGTGATGGGCCTGAAAATCATCCTCGTCGCCGTGTTCACCACGCTGCTGCTCACGTCCGGCGTGTCGCTGAAGCTCTGGATTGCGGCGGGCTTGAGTTCGGCGGCCATCGCGCTGCTCAACCGCAACGACGGCACGCCGCACCATCACGTCGGCACCACGATCCTCTACGCCGGCAGCTCGGCGACGATGTTCGCCATCTTCGACGTGCTGGTGCAGAAGTGGTCGCCCGCGTGGGGGCTGGGGCGCTTTCTGCCGGTGATGCTGGGCTTCACGGCGCTGTTCAGCTTCGTGTTCGTGCCGTTCTTCCATGCGCCGCTGCGCGCCATCCCGCGCGCCGCGTGGCCGTGGCTGCTGGGGGGCTGCGCCGGCATCGGACTGCAATCGGTCATCTTCGTCAGCGCCATCGCCCACTTCGGCGGCGCGACGACGGCGAACGTCATCTACAGCTCGCGCGGTCTCTGGAGCGTGATCGCCGTCTGGGCCATCGGCCACTGGTTCGCCAACCGCGAGCAGCACCTCGGCGCAGGCGTGCTGCGCTGGCGGCTGGCCGGCGCGGTGCTGATGATGGCGGCGATTGCGCTAGTGCTGGGGTGACAAGCTCCAAGTCCCAAATCCCAAGCCCCAAAGAAACTCCAAGTCTCAAGCTCCAAACGAGCCGTATGCACTCGAAGTGATGCGCCCGTTTGAAATTTGGAGCTTCTTTGGGACTTGGAGCTTGGGATTTGGAACTTCGCATTTTCTCCTTCCCCGTAACTCCCGTTCCGCGACACTGCGTCTGAACACACCATGACAAGCCGACAATTCGCCATCTCCCTCTTCGCGCTGCTTTGCGCGCTTTGCGCCCAGTCTCCCGCCGCTCCCAAGCCCAACGTCCTCTTCCTCGCCATTGACGACCAGAACGACTGGATCGGCTGCCTCGGCGGGCATCCGCAGGTGAAGACGCCGAACATTGACCGACTCGCCAGGCGCGGGACGCTCTTCACGAACGCCCACTGCCAGGCCCCGCTTTGCAATCCCTCGCGCTCCAGCCTGCTCACCGGCCTGCGCCCGTCGTCCACGGGCATCCACGGGCTCGCGCCCGGCATCCGCGACGTGGATGCGACGAAGCACCACGTCACGCTGCCGCAGACCTTCACGAGCGTCGGCTACTTCACCTACACTTGCGGAAAAATTTACCACGACGGCTCGGTGAAGCCGAAGGACCGCGCCGCGGAGTTCAACGAGTGGGGCCCCGCGCCGGGCCAGGGCCGGCCCGCGCAGCGCATCAACAAACTCCCGCCACCGCAGCATCCCGCGATGGACTGGGGTCCGTTCCCCGAGAAGGACGAGGACGGCGGTGACTTCAAGATCGCGACCGCCGCGATGGAGGCCTTGCAGAAAGCGCCGAAGGACAAACCCTTCTTCATCGGCTGCGGCTTCCGCCTGCCGCATGTCCCGTGCTTCGCGCCGCCGAAGTGGTTCGACCTCTACCCCGATGCCACGCTCCAGATGCCGCCCCTCAAGCCCGGCGACCGCGACGACACGCCGCGCTTCTCCTGGTATCTGCACTGGAAGCTCCCCGAGCCGCGCTTGGTCACGCTGGAAAAGCTGAACGAAATTCGCCCGCTCGTCCGCGCCTATCTCGCGAGCATCAGCTACATGGACGCACAGGTGGGCCGCGTGCTGGACGCCCTCGACGCCACCGGCCGCGCGCAGGACACCATCATCGTCCTCTGGAGCGACCACGGCTGGCATCTCGGTGAGAAAGGCATCACCGGCAAGAACACGCTCTGGGACCGCAGCACGCGCGTGCCGCTCATCTTCGCCGGGCCGGGCATCGTCAAGGCGGCGAAGTGTGGCCGTCCCGCCGAGCTGCTGGACATGTTCCCGACTTTGCTCGAACTCGCCGGCCTCCCCGCGCGCCCCGACCTCGAAGGCCACAGCCTCGTGCCGCAGCTCAAGAACGCCGCCGCCCCGCGCCCGTGGCCCGCCATCACCACCCACAACCAGGGCAACCACGGCATCCGCACTGAGCAATGGCGCTACATCCGCTACGCCGACGGCTCCGAGGAACTCTACGACATGGCCCGCGACCCGAACGAGTGGACCAACCTCGCCGCTGACCCGAAGCACGCCAAGGCCAAGGCCGACCTCGCCAAATGGCTCCCGAAGAAAGACGTGCCCGCCGTCCCCGACAGCAAGCACCGCATCCTCACCTACGATCCGCAGACCAAGGCCGTCGTGTGGGAAGACGAGCCGGTGAAGGCGAGCGACCCAGTGCCGGTGTTTTAAGCCGGAACGATGTAGTTGGCGGAGCGCCGGCTTGCAGCCGGCTTGCTGCGGACTGAACCCACCTCGAACCTTCTCAATCGGAGGCCAATCGCACTCCACAGTGTGTCCACGGTGCGTGGGGACCGGATCGCCGAACAGAGTCATTTTCTCGGCAGCACGTGCAAAGCCGGCTGCAAGCCGGCGCTCCTGCTGCATGGTTCCGGCCAAGTTGGAATTGCGCCAGCCCCCGCCCGCGATGAGCACGGCGTGGCGCATGGCGTTCCTGCGCCTAATCACCGTCAGCTTGTAGCGACCGCAGGAGGTCGCGGGCGGGCATGAGATCGCGGAAGAGAGCGGTTCGGTCCGGCTCCGGCACGTCGAGCATCGCGTCGGTGATCTCCTCCATCAGGCGCTGGCAGCGCCGCACCCGCTCCGGCAGGCTCAGGTCGGTTGATTGTCCTCCGGCGAGCGCGGCCAGTTCCGTGGATTTCTCCCGCAGCTTGCGGATGGTGGCCTTGGTTTTCTGGATGCTCAACCACTGCTCCAGCGCTTCCCGCATCTCGGGCGTCACATCGCCCATCTCTCCGGCAAGGGCGCGCCGCGTGAAGACTTCCAACTTCGCGGCGTTCTCCGACACTTGCGCCCAAGCGGCGAAATCGTCGGCTGACTTGAACTCTCCAAAGGGAAACTGCATGGCTCGCGCTCAATCCACCGCCACCACCGCCTTGATGACGCCGGTCTCCGGCTGGGTCCAGCTCGGGAATACGCCGATCATGTCCTCGAAGGCGGCTTGGTGCGTGATCCACGGGCCCGTGTTGATCTGGCCGTCCTCGATGAGCCGGATGATGCGGGTGAAGTCGCCGGGCAGGGCGTTGCGGCTGGCGCGGATGTCCAGCTCGCGCCGGTGCAGCGCCGGGGCCTGGAGGAAGCTGATCTCCGATTGCGTGATGCCGACATAGACGAGCCGGCCCTTGAAGGCGCAGTAGCTCAACGCGTGGCCCATGGACTTGTTGCTGCCCGTGGCGTCCACCACCACGTCGGCGAGCTGGCCGTTGGTCAGCTCGGCAAGGCGTTTCAGTTCTTCGCCGTCGCCTTTGGTGACGATGGTGTCGGGCACGCCCATGGTGTTCCGCACGAAGTCGAGGCGCTGCTCGTTCATGTCCATGACGATGGTCTTTGCGCCGGAGAGCTTGGCGAACTCGACGACCGAGAGGCCAATCGGTCCCGCGCCGAGGACGAGGACGGCCTCGCCGGGCTTCGGCTCGCCGCGGTTCACCGCGTGGCAGCCGATGGCGAGCGTCTCGACAAGCGCGAGCTGGTCGAAGGAGAGCTTCTTCGACGGGTGCATTTTCCGCGCGGGCAGCAGGATGCGCTCGGTCATGCCGCCGTCGCACATGACGCCGAGGGTTTTGTTGGTCTCGCAGCAGTTGGTGTGGCCGCGCCGGCAGGAGTAGCAGTGGCCGCAATTGATATACGGCTCGACGGAGCAGCGGTCGCCGGGCGCGACGTTCGTGACGCCGGGGCCGACGGCGAGCACCTCGACGCCCAGCTCATGGCCGGGGATGCGCGGGTAGCTGAAGAAGGGCATTTTGCCGAGGTAGCCGGAGATGTCCGTGCCGCAGATGCCGATGCGATGGACGCGGAGGAGAACTTCGCCGGCGGCGGGCGCGGCGGGTTCGGCGATGTCAATGCGTCGCCAGGCTTGGGGTTTTTCGAGTTGGAGGGCTTTCATGTCGGTGTCGCGGACGGGAGGTTTTAGTCGAGGCCGGGAGCTTCAAGCAAGCGGCGGGACAAGTCGCGCGAGCCGTGCATGAGGCGCTCGACGATGAGTTCGCGGTCGGTGAACCGATAGAAGAGAATGCGGGCGCGAAACGGTGGCGACACTCCGAACGACCGCAATCCCTTCAGGTCGGGATGACGGAAGCGTCGTCGCCGCCCCAGTCCAGGGTGCTGGGACAAGTCCTCCAAGGTTTGGTCAACGCATTCCACGAACTGGTCGGCGATCTCCGCTCCCGCTCTTTCCAGATACCATTCGTAGCAAGCGCAGAAATCATCCTCGAAGAGGGGCGAGCGCTGAATGGGGAGACTCATGCCACACGAGCTGCCTTGCGACGGCGCAGCACGGCGTTTCCCCATTTCCGCAGGTCGCCTTTTCGCAGTGGCACATGGGGTCCGTTCACGGCCTTCAGCAGTTCGGCTTCCAGCTCGGGCGAATCCTCGTCGGGGTTCAAGTCGGACGGTTCTTCGGGAATTGCTGGCCCGGCGCGCAGCCAGTCTTCAAGCTCGAAGCGTTCCTTGAACGACAGTGTCTCAATGGCAGCCTTGATTTCCGCGACCGTGCTCATGGCTTGCAACGTAGCCGTCGCCCCCATGTCGGACAAGCGCAACGTCACCTGGTTGTTGATGACTACCTCGGAACTACTTTCCAGTTCGCCGGAAGTTTGAAGAACGGCTGCTCGGTAACAGACACCTGATTGTCCGGCAGGATGGTGAAGACAACTTCCACTTCGTTCTTGAGCTTCAGCTTCTTAAGCACTTCCACCTCTTGCCGGTGCTTTTCTCCGTTCTCACTCTCCCAAACGACAGTCGCCTTGTCAGGGATCGGCGGTGGAGCGATGGCGTCCTTCTTCCTTCCCCCCTGTGCAATATGGCCGCCGACCGATTCAAATTCTCTGAACAGCACATGGGCATTCCCCACGGGAGCAGTTGTGCCATTCTTGATGACGACGGACCACTGGACTCTGGTTGGCAACGCAGCGCATCCGGTCAGGAGGACGGTGAATAGCAGGGCGGGCAGGAGACGCATAAATCCTAACGCATCACCGCGAGCATCTCCTTCACGGCCTTCGCAAGGCCGACGGTGAGGCTGCGGCTGACGATGCTGTGGCCGATGTTCAGCTCGACGAGGTGCGGGACGACTGCGAGCAGCGGCGGGACGTTCGCGACGTTGAGGCCGTGGCCGGCGTTGACATGCAGGCCCAGCTCGTGCGCCTGCGCAGCGGCGGCGGTGAGACGCTTCAACTCGGCCTTGCGCGCGCGGGCCTTGCCGAAGCACTCGGCGTAAGCCCCCGTGTGCAGCTCGATGAACTGGCTGTCGGCCATCGCGGCGGCGGCGACCTGAATCGGGTCGGGCGCGATGAACAGGCTGACCTCGATGCCCGCGTTGCTCATGCGGCGGACGGTGCGCTTAAGCGCGGCGAGGTTGCCCGCCACGTCGAGGCCGCCTTCGGTGGTAACTTCCTGTCGCCGCTCGGGCACGAGGCAGACGATGTCGGGCTTGAGCTTGAGGGCGAGGCGGATGATTTCCTCGGCGTTCGCCATCTCCAGATTCAGCCGGGTGGAAATCTGCTTCCGTAGCGCGACCACATCGCGGTCTTGGATGTGCCTCCGGTCTTCGCGCAAGTGCGCCGTGATGCCGTGCGCGCCAGCGGCCTCGCACACCAGCGCGGCGGCGACGGGGCAAGGCTCGCCCGCGCCGCGTCCGCGATAGCGGGCCTCGCGGAGAGTGGCGACGTGGTCAATGTTGACGCCGAGTTTCAGCATGGGGCGAACGTAGCGGGAGAGGGGGAGGCGTGAAACGGAAAACGTAATGCGTAATGCGTAAGCAGAGAGTGCGTTCGTAAGTCGGTGGCCCTTACGCTTTACGCATTACGGGGCTTCTCACTTGCCCGACGGCTTCGGCGTTCCGCCCGGCAACGTCGGCATTCCCGGCATCGCGTTCGTCGGATACGCGAGGGCGGGGAAGGCGGGGTTGTCCAGCCAGCGCGCGAGCCAGGTGAGTTCAATCGCCGTCAACCCGAGGTCCGAGCGGCGCACGGCCTTGAGTTCAGTCGGCGAGACGGCGGTGACTTCGGTGATGGTGTTGCCGAGCTTGGGCGAGACGGCGCGGAGCCACTGGTTCGCGGCGGCGGCACCGGGGAAGGACGGGTTCGGCGACAGCATCGCGGTGAGCTGGAAGATGGGCACCCACTGCGCGAGCTTCGCCTCGGTGATTTCCCAGTCGTAGTAAACAATGTTTGTGCGCGGGAGGAACTGGTTCAGCAGCTCGGCGGGCGGCGGGTTCGTATTCGGGCCGGTCGGGATGATGCCAGCCATGCTGCCGAACAGGAGGAAGTCGTTGCCCGGTTCCGGTGCGGGGCGCACGAATGGCACGAGGATGGGCATTCCCACCCATCCAATCTCCGTGCGGTTCGTCGTGAACGCGATGCGCCCGACGCCCGCCTTTGCGACGTTCGTGCCGAGCGTGTGCAACGCGTGCGGCGCGGCGCGGACAACGGCGTTCGACGCATCGGGCATCGGCGCGGCGGCGAGCAGGTTGTAAGGCACATCCGAGCGCGCCCAGGTGAAGAACTGGTTTGGCACTGACTTCAGCTCCCACTCCTTGAACTCCGGCAGGCGCGCGAGCCAGTCGCCAAAGCCCTGCATTGCCGTGAAGCTGATGAGCGGGTCGCGCACGGAGTTGGTCGGCAGGCGGAAGGCGTCGAGCTTCCACGGCGCGGCGCTGGCAAACTTCAGCGTGGCCTCGCTGCGCAGCGCGTCACCCTTCGCGGTGACGCTGACGGAGAGGTGCGGCCAGGCGACGGCTTTGGGCAGGTCGAGCGCGGGCTGGAGGCGGGCGAGGTCGGCGGTGAGCGCCAGAAGATTTGTGGACAGCGCCAAGTGCTTGCTAGATTTCATCTCCTCCAACTGGGCCAGTCCGGGTTTGGCATCGGTCACCTTGGTTATGACAAGGCTGTCGGAGACGGCCACGACGCCGAGCGGCACCACGCCGGAACCGAAATGAGAAATCCACATGCTGACGCCGGGGACATTACTGATCACGAGTGTCGGCGATGATGCAGCCTGCCAGAGATTCGAGTTCCACCGGGCCACACTCTTCTCATGGGCAAATATCGAGAGGGTCCAGCGCGGGCCGACGAGGTCGTGCAACTCGAAGTAGAACCGGTTGTCCGCCAACCCATCCAGCAGCGGGCGGAGCAGCGCGGCGCGGTTGGAGCGGCTGGCCGCGTTGGTTCCGAACACGACATCGGCCAGCACCAGCGCGAGTCGGTCGTTGACTTGCTTGCGCAAGGCGATGGCCTCCGATGTGTTCACCATCGCGAGAAGCTTTGCGTGGTCCGGATCAGCGGAAAGGCTGCTGAGTCCCGCAAAGTGCAGGCGGAAGACCGGCCCAGCGGGGACAGGCGCGGGCTTGGGCGCGGGCGGAGTTGCGGGTTTCTCCCGGCAGCCAGTCGCGGCGGCGGCGCAGCCAAGCAACAGGGCGAAAGCAAATTGTCTCATCGGTGCCGTCTGAATTGCCAAAAGCGGCGTGGGTTAGCAAACGCAAACGAAGCGGGTGCCGCTACGGGAAAGGGGGTAGGCAGCACGCGGGCTGTCGGCAGTATTGGCTGTCCGCACCGCGTGCGGCCCATTAGGCTGACAGCCAAAGCATGACGGCTGAGTTGCTCCAAATCCTGCGCTGCCCGGAGACGCGGCAGACGCTGGCCCTTGCGGAGCCGGCGCTGGTGGAGCGGCTCAACGCGCAGGTGGCAGCGGGGCAATTGCGCAATTCGGCAGGCCAGCCAGTCACGGCGAAGCTGGATGGCGGTCTCGTGCGGGCCGACGGCAAGGCGCTCTATCCCGTGCGGAACAACGTGCCGATGCTGCTCGTGGACGAGGCGATCACACTCGAACGGTAGGGCCGACCTGCCGGTCGGCCTTGTTTCACCAATCAGATGAACGAGGCCGTCCGCAGCGCGCCCCTGCCAGGCTACTTCGTCAACTCGGCGAGCTTGGGCGTGATGGCGTCAGCCCAGAGCTGGTAGCCGGCCTTCGAGAGGTGGAGGAAGTCATACATGATGTCCTTCGGCAGGGTGCCGTCCGCGGCGAGGAACTTTCCGCCGATGTCGAGGTAGTGGACACTCTTGCCGTCGTGCAGCTTGGCGATGGTGGCGTTGACCTTCGCGAGCTTCTCGCGCTGCGGGTTGGGCTTCTCGCCGCGCGGGAACACGGCCAGCAGCAGGACTTTCGTGGCCGGGGATTTCGCGTGGATGGCCTTCACGATGGCGGTCACGCCCTTGGCGATGCCGTCCGCGTCATCGGAGCCGGAGTTGTTGGTGCCGATCATCAGCACGACGACCTTGGGCTTGATGCCGTCGAGTTCGCCGTTGGTGATGCGCCAGAGGACATGCTGCGTGCGGTCGCCGCCGATGCCGAAATTCGCGGGCTTGTAAGCGGCGAAACTCTTTTCCCAAATTTCCTTCGCCCCGCCCCAACCGGCGGTGATGGAATCACCGAGGAAGAGCACGTCCACGCCGCCGGCCTTGGCGATGGCGACGAAGCGCTCGTGAGTCTTGATGAAGGCGGCGCTCGGCTCGCCGTTTTGGAACTTCGGGGCGGCGACATCGGGGGCCTGCACTGGATTCGGAATGGCAGGCTTGGCGTCCTTTTTCGCGTCCTTCTTGGCGTCGGTCTTCGCCTGCGCGAAGAGCGGTGCGGGCGCGGCCAAGAGCGTGGCGAGGGCGAGGGTGGAAAGGAAGGTGGTGCGTTTCATTGGTTGGTTCAGAGTTTGGACAACGAGGCGTTTCGACGGCGGGCGGAGAGGGATGTTCAACCCGGTAGGGCGAGGCTCCAGC
>WRPG01000101.1 GCA_009773355.1 Limisphaerales bacterium | reverse complement strand
CGGAGCCGGTGCTGCCGCCAGGCTTCGTGGTGGCGAACGAACCGCCCCCGCTCCCCTACGCGCTGCCCGTCGGCGCGGCGAAGGCGGCGGCGCGCGGCGGCACGCGCATTTACTTCACCTCGCAAGGCGGCGCGCAGGCGGCGGTGGACGCGGTCGGCGAGGGCGACGCGGTGGTTTTCGACGCGCCCGGCGGCAACATTGTCCTGCGGCGGCCGCTGCGGGACGTGCAGTTCATCGGCGGCAGCGCGGCGTGGGAGTTGCGGGCGGACCTGGTGGACTGCCAGTTCTTCTGGCACACGCCCACGCGGATGACGCAAGGCGCGGCGCGCATGGAGCGCTGCGCCTTCTACCAGTCGCACGGGCCGGCCACGCTCCTGACGCACGCGGACGCGGTGACTTTTTACTCCGGCGGGGCCGCCGTGCTGGCCGGCGACTTCAAGACGCCGCGGATGGAGCCACAACTTTGGCTGCGCGGATTCGTGCGCGGCGTGACCGTCCACAAGCTCATCCTGGCCCCGCCCGAGGGCGAGCGGCGCTGGGACATGGACTGGCCGCCCGTCGTGCGCGTGCAGGCGGAGGATCTCGAAGCCCACGGACATCACAGCTATATCCTCAGCCCGCTCGTGCGCGGGCAGACGGCGTGGACGCCGTTCCACGTCGTGCGCGCGACGGGGCTGACCTTCGCGCACGCGACGGCGGAGGGCGGCACCTGGGCGGACCCGGTTTTGGAAGTGGACTACGGCATTGACTGCGCGGTGGTCGCCACCGCGCTGGCGGGCCGCGGCGAGGCGGCGAACGCGGGCTACCTCCGGCTGCCGGACAAGCTCAAGTATCACGACCACGAGGAATGGGGCCACAACCACGCCAACGCGCCCTATCGCGGCGCGGCCATCCAAATCGGCGGGCAGCGCAACCGCGTCTTCGGCCACGGCGACCTGCGCCCGTGGAGCATCGGGCGGCGCGCGGCGCTGCCGGGGATGCACTACGCGGACGGCATTGTGGCGTGCGACCCGTTCCTGCAGGAGTGGTCGGTGGAGGCGGGCGGGTTGAACGCGAACTTCGCCGAGCCGAAAAACATCTTCCGCGTCCTGCCGCGCGCGGGCGCGCCGGTCTTCAACTCCACCGCGCGCGACGCGAAGGTGCGCTTCCCGCTGCTCGGCGTAAATCTCGCCCGCCCGGTGCTCGTGGCGCTCGGCGACTTGCGCGCGCCCCCGCCGCTCCTGTTCGGCAGGCGCTTCACCGATTTCACCGGCAAGCCCGCCGCCGCCATCGAGCGCGCGCTCGGCGCAGGCGAGCATGTCTTCCTCGGCGCGGGCGAATACGAGCTGTCCCGGCCCCTCACCAATGGCCTCGTCTTCGGTGCGGGCATGGACCGGACCGTCCTGACTTGGCCGACGAACGTGGATTGCTCGCAGCGCGACTGCAAAGGTCTGCTCAACCTCACCGTGCGCGGCGGGCGCTACGGCCACAACTCGCAGGCCGGCACCGGCGGCGCCACCAACACCGCCACCGCGCTGTTCCTCCGCGTGCGCTTCGACGGCCAGAGCCAGGCGGGCATCACCGTCCACGCCACGGCCGACCAGTCGTATCAGGACTGCGAGTTCGTGAACGGCCGCGTCGGCTTCACCCACGGGCACGACCGGACGCGCGGGGTGTTCGTCGGCGAGCGCGGCACCGGCGGCGGCCCGGCCATCACCCGGCTGAACCTCGCCAACTGCACCTTCCGCAACCTGACCGAGCGCGCCATTGACCTGCGGCCCGGCCAGGCCAGGACGGGCGTCGTCGGCATCCACAACTGCACTTTCGAGGACATCGCGGACACGGCGGTGCGCATCTACGGCGGCGAGGCGCACCTGGTGCAGAACTGCGTCTTCCGCCGCGTGGGCAAGGAATCCTCCACCAACGCGGTCGTCGAGGTCATGGGCCACGGGACGGTCGCGTTGAGCCACCTTGACCTCCAGAACAAGGACTTCCCCGGCAGCCCCGTGGGCATCCTCGTCAGCGGACAGGCCAGCGTGTCCCACTGCAAGATCACCGGCACGCAACGCGCGCTGGTGTCGCGCACGACGCTGCTGGTGGACCATGTGGACGCGGCGGACGGGACTTACGAGCTGCCCTACGGCAGCTACGTGACGACTTCGACCTTCAAGAATGCCGACGTGAAGAAGGGCGCTATGCTCGTGCGCGAGGCCGGCCAGCCGGAGAGCATCTCGCTCCAGGCGGGCGTGCAACCGCTCGATGCCACCCCGCCGCCGCCCGTGCCCGGCGTCGTCGTGGAAATTCTCGCCGACGGGCACCACATCAGTTGGAAGCCGGCGGACGACCCGGAGTCCGGCATCACGGGCTATTTTGTTTATGCCGGCAGCCGCGAGCTTTACCGCACTCCGCTGGCCTACGACCCCGGCGACAGCCCCGGCACCCCGCTGACGACCCGCGTGCTCCCCACCGGCTTCGTGGACACCAACCGCCTCGCCGCGACCTACGTGGTCAAGGCCGTCAACGGCGCGAACCTCCTCTCCGGCGGCGGCCAGGCCCCGCTGCCGCGCTGGGGACCCATGCGCGCGCGCTTCCTGGACCGGGGCAGCAACGAGGTGGCCGTGGCCGAGATCACCTTCCGAAACCGCGTGCCCGGCCTGGTGGACGCCCGGGGCCGCAAGCTGACCGCCGCCGACCTGCGCCGCCAAGGCGTGCCCGACGAGGTCCGCGTCGAGCCGCCGCCCGGCGTGGAGGAAGCCGGTCCGGCCCCGCGTTGAGCCGCCGTCCCGCCGGTCCGGCGTGTGATCCTCGTTCGCAATGGTGGGACGCCGCGAGATGGACACGGGCCGGGCTGACCTCGGGAATCGCTGCTCCTGGAGAGTGCCGCTCGCATTGACTTCGCCCTGCCTTTGCCGGACAAATCTCCCGTGACCAAGAGCCAAGCTGCGACGTGCGCGTAATCGAAGCCGATAGCGTGGACTGCCCATCTCACCTCAAGCCCGCGCCGCGTAGGAGACGACGTGAGGAGTCTCCAACCCGATTCCGCATTCCGCATTCCGTATTCCGCATCAGTCAGAGCCTCCTCACGTCGGCACCTACGGGGGAGGACGCGGCTTGACCACCTGGTCCTTCGCCTCTTCTCCGTGGCTCTGCTGGCAGAATGCACGCGACTCGGTGGAGAAAAACTTCGGCTGGCCCAGCATCAACGCCGTCTTCGAGCGCTACTGCCGCGAGACGGTGGCGGCGCAACGACGTGCATGAGTGAAGGCCAGCCATCCGACGCCGGTGGTGGTTCGTTGTCGGCGTGGCGCTGTTTTTGGCTTTGGTGGGGTTGCAAGTCCGGTTTGCCACCTCGCGCGCGGCCCCGGTGGTCACACTGGCTGATGGCACCGTGCTGAAGGTCGAACTCATTGAGTTTGGCCAGCGGTCACAGTTCCGGTCCGCTCCGACGTGGTGGCTGGATTTCAAGGAACGATTAAAGCCCGAGTGGCAGAAGCGGCTCCCCGGCGTGCGAGCCAAAACGGTCACGACCAACGCCACTGAGCAGTTGACGGTGTGGGTCAGCCGATTCGACCCGAAGGCCAATAAATTTCTGGATGCGAACCTGGACTGGCAGCACACGGGAATGCTCGACACGGACGGGTTCCACTACTCGCCCACGGGCAACTTGGGCAAGCCGGATGGCGTGCCATGGGTTTGGAGCCAGTCCTTTGCGAACTTCCCCCGGCGACAACCCGAACTTCGGTTCGTCGGTGCCGTCGGCACGAACCGCTTCGAGCTGATGCTTCCCAATCCCGCGCGGACCAACCCGCCTCCGTGGCAGGCCGAAGCGTTGCCCGCGTGGCGAACGAACAGCGAGGTGGTGGTGCGCCTCAACGAAGTCCGCGTGTCTCCGTTCAACAAGCATCGCAGCAGCGGCCGGGCGCAACTGCAATCGCGACTGGACTTCTTCGCCGAGGGCCACAGCCGGTTCGGCTGGTTTGACACGGAGTCCAAATTCGCGGACCCGACAGGAAATCGGAGCTGGGGCCTGAGCTTCACCGAGCCAGTGCAACAGCTCGACCTGCGCGTGTATCCCAGTGCGGATTCCCCTCAAGCCACCAACCGCTGCCTGCGGTTCGCACTGCCGCAGATGCCGGGCGCAGGCGAGTTCGCGATGTTCACGAACGGAGCGACCTTTGGCTCCGCGCGCATAGACACGGTGCTGGTGACCGGGCCGGGGCGCTTCGACATCGCCGGCACAACAGTTCAGCCGCGCGGCCCGTGGACGAAGTCTTCGCAGTCGGAAGTGGATTCTCACCGGCTCGCGCTGCCCTACACCAACGTCTGCGTGTCGGGCGCGGGATTGTTCGTCGCCAAGCGGCGGGTGCTGGTGTTCGTCAGCGACAGCCAGGGGCAGACGAGCCGCGCGACCCTGTGGAACCATTGGATGAACGGCGCGCAACTGAACTTCCAACTCCACGCCGCCAACTTGCGCCCGCCCCTCGAACTCATCGTGACCCCGCAGGAGCCGATGGACTTCACCTTCCGTTTCGCCACCCCGCCGCCGCCGGAATCGAGGGGCAAGTAGCGCCTGAGCGGATGGCTGAATTGACTTCGCCCCCGGCTTCGCCGACAAATCTCGCATGACCGAAGCCCAAATCGCCCGCCAGGTCGCCGCGCTCCCGCAGGACGCGCAGCGGCTCGTGCTGGACATGATTGCGGCGCTCAAGCCCGAAACGACGCCGTCAAAGCCCGCACGGGCAGCACGGAAACCGAAGCGGACGCCTCTGCACAAGGAGCGGTTCGTTGGCATGTGGCGTGACCGCGCGGAGATGAGTGACTCCGCCGCGTGGGTCCGGTCCATGCGCGAGCGCGATTGGAGCCGTGGATGAGTCTCGTGCTGGTGGACACGGATATTCTCGTGGATGCCAGCCGTGGCGAGGCGGCCGCCATTGAGTATTTGGCGACAGAGGAAGCGCGGGGCACAGTCAACATCAGTGCCGTGACGCGCATGGAGTTGCTTATCGGCTGCCGCGACAAAACTGAGTTGCGTGCCGTCGAGCGGTTTCTCAGCCGGTTCGTCACCCTGCCGTTGACCGAGGCAATCTCACAGCGCGCAGTGAAATTGGTGACCGACTACCATCTCAGCCACAACATGAGAATCCCCGATGCGTTGATTGCGGCGACGGCGTTGACCGCTGCCCTGCCAATGGCCACCAAGAACCAGAAGCACTTCAAATTCATCCCGGGTCTGAAAGTTGCGACTTACCTGGGGAAGTGAAGGTAACAGCCCAGATGAATTTCCATCCGGACAAAGAGGCTCTCGCATGACCACCTGGTCCTTCGCCTCTTCTCCCTGGCTCATCCTCCTTGGCGCGGCCGTGTGGTGCGGAGCGGCTTGGTTGTGCTGGCAGAATGCCACGCGGAGCGGAGGCAGGGCGGCGGTGTTCATGGAGTCGCTGCGGCTGGTCATCATGACGCTGCTGGTGTTCACGCTGTTCCGGCCCGAGCTGGTGCGGCGCATCGAGCGCAAGGAGTCGCCGCAAATCGCCGTGCTGCTCGACGCCTCCGGCAGCATGGCCACGCGCGACGTGCGCGGCGGCTCGAACGTCCTCACGCGCGCCGAGTGGCTCACGGCCCGGCGCGCGACGAACTTTTGGAAGCCGCTGGAAAAGTCCGGCAAGGTCATCGTCGAGGATTTCTCCGCGCCCCCGGCGGACACGAATTTCAACGCGCAGGCCGAGGCCGGCACGGACTTGAGCGCCGCGCTCGAAGCGTCGCTGCAACGGCACAAGAACCTCCGCGCCGTGCTCGTGCTGACGGACGGTGATTGGAATGCGGGCAAACCACCGTTGCTCGCCGCCGCGCGATTCCGCGAGACGGACACGCCCATCTTCGCCGTGGGCGTGGGCGCGGAGCAGGCGTTGCCGGACTTGGTTTTGGAGCGCGCCACGGTGCCGAGCTACGGGCTTATCGGAGAGCAGATTTCCATTCCGTTCCGCATCGCGAGCCATCTGCCGCGCGAGGTGAAGACACAGCTCATCATTGACGCGGGCGACGGCGAGGAAGTGAAGAAGGACATCACCATCCCGGCGGGCGGGCAGTTGCAGGACGCCATCGTGTGGTCGCCGCGCAACGTCGGCGAGCAGACCGTCTCGCTGCGCCTGCCGCCCGAGGCCGACGAGGCGCTCACGGACAACAACGCGCAGCAGTTCCGCATCGCCGTGCGCTCGGAGACGCTCAAGGTGCTCGTGGTGGACTCGCTGCCGCGCTGGGAATACCGCTTCCTCCGCAACGCCCTCGAACGCGACCCCGGCGTCGAGTCGCATTGCGTGCTGTTCCATCCGTCGCTCGGCCCCGGCGGCGGGCGCAACTACCTCACCGCTTTCCCCGGCACGAAGGAGCAGCTTCAGCGCTACGACGTGATTTTCCTCGGCGACGTGGGCGTCGGCGAAGGCGAGCTGAAGGAGTCAGACGTCGCGCTGATTCGCGGCCTCGTCGAGCAGCAGGGCAGCGGCCTCATCTTTCTGCCGGGCCGGCGCGGGCGGCAGATGTCCTTCCTCAACAGCCCGCTCGCGGACCTCATGCCCGTGCAACTTGATGACAAGCGCCCCGACGGAGTCGCGTTGCAAAACGAAGTGCCGCTGCTGCTGTCGTCGGTCGGCAAAGGCCACTTGCTCACGCGCTTCGACGGCGACGAAAACCGCAACGACGACATCTGGAAAAACCTGCCCGGCTTTTACTGGAGCGCCGCCGTGGAGAAGAGCCGGCCCGGCAGCGAAGTGCTCGCCGTCCACGCCTCGATGCGCAACGCGTGGGGCCGCGTGCCGTTGCTGGTCACGCGCCCGGCGGGCAGCGGCAAGGTGCTTTTCATGGGCACGGATAGCGCGTGGCGCTGGCGGCGCGGCGTCGAGGACAAGTGGCATTACCGCTTCTGGAGCCAGGTCGTGCGCTGGATGTCGCACCAGCGGCACCTCGCCGAGCGCGCGGGCGTGCGGCTCACGTTCAGCCCCGAGACGCCGAACGCCGGCGACACCGTCTTCCTCCAGGCCACCGTGCTCGACGCGAGCGGCTTCCCGCTGGAGAAGGGCAAGGTGGACGGTAAAATCACGACGCCCGGCGGCCGCACCGAGCGGCTCGACTTCGCCGCGCTCGACGGCGGCTGGGGCGTGTTCAAGTCCAGCTTCGTGCCCAAGCAAGGCGGCCCGCACAAAATCCTCCTCACTGCCGACAGCGCCGGTCGCAAGCTGGAAACCGAAATCACCGTCACGCAACCCGTGCGCGAGAAAGTCGGCCAGCCCGCGAACTTCACCGTGCTGCGCGAACTCGCCTCCCTCACCGGCGGCGCCGTCGGCCCGACCGCCGAGCTGGCCAAGGTCATCGAGCAAATCACGCTGCTGCCCGAGCCGAAGCCCTTGGAACAGCGCATCCGCCTCTGGGCCGACCCGTGGTGGGCGGGGAGCATCCTGTTCCTGCTGACGGTTTACTGGGTGAGCCGCAAGCTGGCGGGGATGGTTTGAAGTAGCCGCCGATGAACTCTGTTTCCCGCAACCTCACTTGGCTGCTGGCGCTGTGCGTCGGTTGGGCGGAGGACTTGCCGGCGGCTGACACCAACCTGCTTCCCGTCCGCGTGTCCGGTCGTTATGGCTACATCAACCATGCCGGGAAGATGGTCATCCAGCCGCAGTTCAAAAATGCGAGCGAGTTCTTCGAAGGGTTGGCTGACTTCCAAGCTGACTCTGGCCGCTGGGGATACATCTCGACGAGTGGAAAGGTGGTCATCCGCCCGCAGTTCACCATGGCTGGCCGGTTCTCCGAGGGAATGGCCGTAGTGCGGCTCGACAAAGGTTTCCATTACATCCGCAAAGACGGCGTGCGCGCTTTCAAAGGCGATTTCGACTCCGCTGACGCCTTCTTCGGCGGGGTTGCACGTGTGGGATTCGAGACTCTGAAAAGTAAGCTCATCTCGGGGTTTGCTGATGTTGGCATTGAGGTCAACGAGCGTTACATCAACCCCAAGGGAGAGTTCGTCCGCAAGCCACCCGCGCCAGCGTCGGCGGCTACTGACCTCTTCGCATTCCAATCCGGCGACCTGTTCGGTTACACAAACAGCGCTGGTGCCGTCCGAATCAAGCCGCAGTTTGAAATGGCATATTCGTTCTCCGAAGGGCTTGCCCCCGTGCAAGTGGACAAGATGTGGGGAGCCATCAATCAAGAAGGCAAGCTGGTGATTTCCAATCAATGGCACTGGGTTTACGGCTTCAAGAACGGGGTATCGAAGGTCGCGCTCTCCAGACGAGGTGGCTACATCCGGGCCGACGGAAGTATTCTCTGGCAGCCGAGCGACTGAGGTATTCTGTCAGCATCCTGTTCCTGCTGACGGTGTATTGGGAGAGCCGCAAGCTGGCTCTTGGCTGGAGGAAATTAGATTTGTGATACGGAAGCCGGGCGATTACGGTCAAGGCATGAGCGAAATCACCTTCACCGTGGAGCGCTGCGAGGATTCCGGCGTGCTGGTTGCCTCGTGGGACGAGCCGTCGGGACAGGGCGGCATCACCACGCAGGGCAGCGACCTGCGGGAGTTGCAGGACATGGTGCAAGACGCGGTCCGCTGCCACTTCGACGCCGGCGACAAGCCCCGCGTCGTCCGCCTGCACTTTGTGTCGGATGCCCTGCTTCAGACGGCGTGAAGCTGCCGCGCGACATCTCCGGCGGCGAGGCCGTGAAGGCGATGAAGCGGTTGGGCTTCACCGTGCTGCGTCAGGAAGGTTCACACATCCGCATGGGCCGGGGCGCGACGCGGCTGACAATTCCAAACCATTCCTCCATCGCGCCCAAGACGCTCCAAACCCTGCTTCGCCAAGCCGGAGTCTCGCTGGAAGAGTTTGTGGACGCGCTGTGAGCCGCAAGCTGGCGGGATGATTTCGGGCACCAAGTCAGGGAACTTGGGGATTGTGACGGAGCAACCGGGTGTTACAGTCCGTCAGACATTCCAATGGCCTCCGACCAACGCATCTCCCTGCCTGACTCGCTGCGCGCGCAGTTCGCCGCGCTGGAGCGCGCGCTGTGGCGGGCGGAGACGACCCACGCGGTAGCCGGCGGGGTCGCGGCGCTGGCGGCTTCGTTCGCGCTGTTGTTCCTGTGCGACCGCGTCGGGGACACGCCCAAGGCGCTGCGTGCGGCGTTGCTGCTTGGGGGCGTCGCGGGCGCGGCGTGGTTCGCGGTGCGGTGGTGCCGGAGCTGGGTCTGGGAGCGGCGGGACTTGCGGGCGCTGTCGAATGTCGTGCAGCACGGACATCGGCGGCTGGGCGACCGGCTGCTGGGCATCGTGGAGTTGGCGGAGGAGAAACAGCTTCCGCAAAACATGTCGCTCGCGCTCTGCCGCGCGGCCATCCGGCAGGTCTCGGCGGATGCGGCGAAGTTTGATTTCCTCGCAGTGGTGAACTCCCGGCCCGCGCGGCTCGCGGGCATCGCGCTCGCGGCGGTGCTCGTGCCGGTGGTGCTCGCGTTTGCGGTCGCGCCGGCGGCGGGCTGGAACGCGCTGCAACG
>WRPG01000019.1:66912-170887 GCA_009773355.1 Limisphaerales bacterium | reverse complement strand
CGTGCCGCTGCCGCTGGCGGCGGGGGCGCTGGAGTCGCTACGGGTCTTCCGCGCGCAGCCGAAGTTGCAGGCGCGGTTGCACGCAAACGCGGCGTGGCTCAAGGCCCGCCTGCGCGCGGGTGGGCTGGCGTTGCCCGACGCGCCCGGCCCCATCGTGCCGGTGATTCCCGCGTCGGCGAAGGAAGCGGCGCGGCTCCAGCGGCGGATCGTCGCGGCGGGGATTCATCCTCCGTTCATCCGTTATCCCGGCGGGCCGGAAGGCGGCTACTTCCGCCTCGTGGTGAGCAGCGAGCATTCGTGGGCGCAGTTGGCGAAGCTGGCGGAGGCGTTGACGAACGCGTGAGCGCGCAACTGCGCGATTGACGCGCCGCTTGTCGCCGGGGATTTTCACCGCCTGCTTATGGCAAAAATTCAACGCGCGCTGCTCTCCGTTTCCGACAAGGCCGGCCTCGTCGCCTTCGCCCAAACCCTCGCCGCCGCCGGCGTGGAACTCATCTCCACCGGTGGCACCGCGAAGGCGCTCCGCGACGCGGGCCTCGTGGTGAAGGACATTTCCGAGCACACCGGCTTCCCGGAGATGCTCGACGGCCGCGTGAAGACGCTGCACCCGAAGGTCCACGGCGGCCTGCTCTACATCCGCGGCAACGCCGAGCACGAATGGGCGGTGAAGCAGCACGGCATCGCGCCGATTGACCTCGTGGTGGTGAACCTATACCCGTTCGAGGCCACTGTCGCGAAGCCCAACGTCGCGCTCCACGATGCCATCGAGAACATTGACATCGGCGGCCCCTCCATGCTCCGCAGCGCCGCCAAGAACCACGACCACGTCACCGTCATCGTGGACCCGAAAGACTACGAGGAAGTCGCCGCGCTGGTGCAGACGACGGGTGAGACGACGTTGGAACTGCGCCGCAAGCTCGCCGCAAAGGTCTTCGCCCGCACCGCCGCCTACGACGCCGCGATTGCCGCGCATCTGACGAAGGAATTCTCCGGCGGCACCGCGCTGCCCGCCACGCTGGCCGTCTCCGCTCCGCTCGCGCAGCCGCTCCGCTACGGCGAGAACCCGCACCAGCAGGCCGCGCTCTACGGCAAGTTCGCCGACTATTTCAGGCAGCTCCACGGCAAGGAACTTTCCTACAACAACATCCTCGACCTCACCGCCGCCACCGCGCTGATCGCGGAGTTCACCGGCGACGCGCCGACGCTCGCCATCCTCAAGCACACGAATCCCTGCGGGGTAGGGCAGGGGACGACCCTGCGCGAGGCGTGGGACAAGGCGTTCGCCACGGACCGGCAGGCGCCCTTCGGCGGCATCATCGCCGTGAACGAGCCGCTCGACGGCCCGTGCGCCGAGGCGATCGCGGAGATTTTCAGCGAAGTCATCGTCGCGCCGTCCTTCACGGACGAGGCGCTCGCCGTCCTCACCAAGAAGAAGAATTTGCGCCTGCTGCAAATCCTGAAGAACCCCGCCACCGCCGCGCCGTGGGACGTGCGCAGCGTCGGGGCCGAATCCTTCCTCCTTCAGCAGCGCGACCTGAAGCTGACGACAGCCGCCGACCTCAAGGTCGTGACCAAACGTGCGCCGAGCGATGCGGAGCTGCGCGCCATGCTCTTTGGCTGGCGCGTGGTGAAGCACCTCAAGAGCAACGCCATTCTCTACTGCGGCTCCGACCGCACGCTGGGCGTGGGCGCGGGCCAGATGAGCCGCGTGGACAGCAGCCGCATCGCCGTGTGGAAAGCGGGCGAGGCCAAGCTCCCGCTCACCGGCAGCGTCGTGTGCAGCGACGCGTTCTTCCCGTTCCCCGACGGCCTCATCGCCGCCGCCGAGGCGGGTGCGACCGCCGCGATTCAGCCGGGTGGTTCCGTGAAAGACCCCGAGGTCATCGCCGCCGCCGACGCGCGCGGCGTGGCGATGGTCTTCACCGGCACGCGGCATTTCCGGCACTGATCCGGCAACCGAGGGCGGCGTCCGGCCAAGCGAAGGTGAGAGCCCACGAGTTTGTTTGGCGAGGCTCTGGGCGTTGTGTCTGCGCCTGCTGCCACCAGTCCGCCCGCGACGCCATTGCGTTGTCCCCGCCATCTGCGCCAGCGTGAGTCCGCCATGCCGCCACGCGAGCGCCTCACCTTCGCTGAGATTCCTCGCGAGCCGTTCCGCCTGTTCTTCCCGGCGGCCACGCTCGCGGGCCTGCTCGGCGTGTCGCTGTGGGTGCCGTTGTTGCTGGGCTGGACGGACAACTATCCCGGTGTCGCGCACGCGCGGCTGATGGTGCAGGGCTTTTTCGCCGGCTTCATCTTCGGGTTCCTCGGCACGTCCCTGCCGCGACTCCTGGAAGTCCCGGCGCTGTCGGCCAAGGATGTCATCCCGCTGTTCGCACTCTTCGCCGGGAACGTGGCGGCGCACGCGGTCGGCGCGCACGGCCTCGGCGACGCGCTGTTCGTCGTGGAGCTGGGGGCGTGGTTCATGGTGCTGAAGGGCCGCTGCCACGCCAAGCGCGACCTGCCCCCGCCGACGTTCGTGCTGGTGGGCCTGTCGTTCGGGTGTGGACTCGCGGGCACGGGGCTGTTTCTGGCGGCACAATTCATGGAGCTTGCCGTCGAGTTGGAGCTGCTCGCGAAGCTGCTGAGTTACCACGCGTTCGTGCTGCTGTGCGTGCTGGGCGCGGGCGGCTTTCTGCTGCCGCGCTTTCTCGGCCTGGGCGTGCGCCGCAAGCTGCCCGCGTCGGACACTGTGACGCCAGAGTGGCGCGCGGCGGCGCGTTTCGCGGGCGCAATCGGCCTGCTCATGGTCATCACCTACGGCCTCGAAGCCGCCGGCTGGACGCGCACGGGCGCGACGCTGCGCGCGTTGTTCATCGGTGCGTTTCTCTGGCGGGAAATGCCGCTGGAGCGCCTGCGCTGGACATGGAACGGCGTGCAATGGCTGCTGGTCGTTGGGCTTGCGTGCCTGCCGCTGGGCGTGCTGGCGTCGGGCTGGCTGCCCGGCTGGCGCGTGGCGCTGTCGCACATCGAGCTGCTCGCCGGCTTCGGCCTCATCACGCTCGGCGTGGCGACGCGCGTGGTGTTCGGCCACAGCGGCGAGCGGGCGCAACTGGAGCGGTTCCATGCGCCGGTCACGGTCGCGGCGGCGCTCCTGCTGCTGGCTCTGCTCAACCGCCTGTCCGGCGACCTCGTGCCGAGCACGATGGTTTCGCACTACCTTTACGCCGCGCTGTGCTGGCTCGGCGGCATGCTGCTCTGGACCGTGCGCGTGCTGCCCAAGGTGCTGCAGCCCGACCCGGAAGCATAGCCGCTGCCGCCCCGCGCCAACCAGGGCCGGCGGACATCGCCGTTGGTGGTTTCAACTTGGAGCCGCCCGCTGGCTCAGTCAGCATCCGGGAGTTGATGCTGTTGTCGCATGACTGAAACGCTGCCATCCCGCTGGACGCCCATCGCGCTGCTCGTCGCGTCGAATGTCTTCATGACGTTCGCGTGGTATGGGCATTTGAAATTCAAGCACGCGCCGCTCTGGCTCGTCGTGCTGGCGAGCTGGGGCATCGCGTTCTTCGAGTATTGCCTGATGGTGCCGGCGAATCGGTGGGGCCACGGTCCCTACTCCGCGACGCAGCTCAAGATCATGCAGGAGGTCATCACCGTGCTCGTCTTCTGCGCGTTCGCCGTGTTCTATCTCGGCGAGAAGCTGAAGTGGAACCACTTTGCCGCCTTTGCCTGTGTCATCGCCGCCGTCTTCTTCGTCCGCCTCGACACAAAGGACGCGGCCTCCCCGTCTGCCCCAACTCCGAACTCCGAACTCCGAACTCCGAACATGCCATGAGCTTCTACGACAAACTCAAGTTCACCGCCGACGGCCTCATCCCGGCCATCATCCAAGAGCAGTCCACCGGCCGCGTGCTGATGATGGCGTGGATGAACCGCGCCTCGCTCGAAACCACCATCGCCACCGGCAAGACGCACTTTTGGAGCCGGTCGCGCCAGAAGTTCTGGATGAAGGGCGAGTCCAGCGGCCATGTGCAGGTGGTGAAGGACATCGCGTTCGACTGCGACGGCGACACGTTGCTCATCCAGGTCGAGCAGACCGGCGCGGCCTGCCACGAGGGTTTCAAGAGCTGCTTCTTCCGCAGCATCGAGGGTGGCGGGGCGAACTGGAAGGAGACCGAGCCGCGACTGGAATCGCCCGAGCAGATTTACGGCAAGAAATAGCCCGTGCTGCGTGTTGCGTGTTCGGTGATTGCAAGGGACTCGTCCGAACTGATTCACGCAACACGGAACACGCAGCACGATTCATGGAAGACTTCGCCCCCTTCGGCAGCCGTGATTATCTCATCACATTCGGCCTGCTGGTCTTCGCGCGCGGGATGGATTTCCTGAGCACCTGGTTCGCGACACCGAACCTCGAACTGGAGGCGAACCCCATCGCGAAACGCCTCGGCTGGAAGTGGGGCAGCGTCTTCAACCTCCTGCTGTGCATCGCGGTTGCGCACTGGCCGCTGGCCGGCTTGATCGTGGTCACGACCAGCCTCCTCGTGGCGGCGCGGAACTTCAAATCCGCCTGGCTCATGCGCGCCTTCGGTGAGGCGGATTACTCCGCGCTGGTCGGCGAGGCGATGAGCCGCACCAGCCGCCGCGCCTATTTCGTGAGTGTGCTGGGCGAGACGCTGCTGACGGGACTGGTGGGCGGCGCGGTTGTGATGTCGAGCGAGTGGCCGTCCGTTCCGCTGGCGGTCGGCATTGGGATGGTGGCGTATGCGGGGGCGGTGGGGTTCTATTCGCTGCTGGCGGTTTGGCGCATGGGAGGACGCTGACCCGGCTGCCGCTGCCGGCTGGGCAAACTTTGCTCAGTGAAACTCGCCGTCCCCCTTTGCAATCCTCCCGCGTTGGCCTAGTCTCGGCCCAACACATGAAGAGCTTGCTGGTCTGGCTGGTTGTGCTCGGCACCTTGGGCGGTGGCGGTTACTACGCCTACCAAAAGTGGCCGGACAAGGTCGCGTTCTGGAAGACGGCTGAGAAGGCGGATGCGGCGAAGAAATCCGGCCGTCCCACCACCGCCGTCGTCACGCCGCGCAATATCAGCTTCGCCATCAGCGCCGCCGGCGAAATCACGCCTGCCGAGCAGGTGTCCGTGCGGCCGGAGGTGAGCGGACGCATTGCCAGGCTGCCGGTGGACCTCGGCGACAAGGTCAAGAAGGGCGACATCCTCTTCACGCTCGACGACTCGGACTTGCAGATCGAGCGCAGCCAGCGCCAGACGGAAATCGAGGCTACCAAGCTTCAGATCGAGGGTGCCCGGCTCTCGCTCGAGAAACTGCAGCTCGACTACGACCGCACCAAGCAGATCTTCGAGAAAAAGCTCCCCTTGGACCGCAGCCAGCGCCAGACGGAGATTGAGGCGGCCAAGCTGCAGATCGAGGGTGCCCGGCTCGCACTCGAGAAGTTGCAGCTCAACTTCGACCGCTCGAAGCAGCTCTTCGAGGACAAGCTCCTCGCCAAGGAGGTCTTCGAGAACGCCAAGACCGAGCTGGACCAGGCGCGCAACAACCATGCGCTCGCCCGCAACAATTACGACAAGCTCCTCGCGTCGGAAGTCCTGGAGAACGCGAAGATCGAGGTGGACCTGGCCCGCAACAACCACGCGCTCGCCCGCAACAGTTACGAGCGCTCGCTCAAGGCGCTGCAGCTCGTCGAGGACCGGATTTCCAAGACGAAGATCACCGCGCCCTTCAACTGCACCATTCTCACGCGCCCCGTCTCCGTCGGACAGGCGGTGTCCGGTTCCGGCGGCGTCAACAGCGGCACCGAGGTGCTCACCATCGCCGACCTCAGCGAGCTGATCATCAACGCGCACATCAACCAGGCCGACGTGACGCGCATGACGGTGAACCAGAAGGTGCAGATCGAGGTCGAAGCCGTCGCTGGGCTGAAGCTCTTCGGCCGCGTGGATCGCATCGCGCCGCAGGCGACCATCAAGAACGGCATCAAGGGCTTTTCCACCCGCATCATCGTGAGGAACGACGAGAAGTCCGGCGTGCGCCCGGGCATGACGGCGAACCTCACCATCCCGCTCCAGGCCGCCGACAACGTGCTGGCCGTCCCGCTGGCCGCCGTCTTCAGCGATCAAGGCGATCGCTTCGTGTATGTGAAGCAGGACGACAAGTTCGCCCGCGCGCCGATTCTCATTGGCGTGACGGACTACGACTATGCGGAAGTGACGAAGGGCTTGCAGGGCGGCGAAACCGTATCGCTCGTCACGCCGGCGGATGAAGTCGGCAAGGTGCAACAGGCCTTCGGTGCGGCCGCCAAGGGTGGCAAGAGCGGCAAAGGCGGCGAAGGCAAGGGCGGTTCCAAAGGCGGCAACGGTGCCAGCAGCGGCAAAGGTGGGGAGGGCGGCAGTAAAGGCGGCTCCGGCGGTTCACGCACTTCCGGCAGCGGCGGCGGCGAGCGCCGTGGCCCGCCCGGTCAATAAACAAACCACGAATGGCCCTTATCGAACTACGCGGCGTCAGCAAGATCTACCATCTCGGTGGTGAGGAAATCCGCGCGCTCGACAACGTGGACCTCGACATCAACCCCGGCGAGTTTATCTCCATCATCGGCCCCTCCGGCAGCGGCAAGTCCACGCTCATGCACATCCTCGGCTGTCTCGACTCGCCTTCCAAGGGCAGCATCAAGCTCGACGGCATGGAAATCGGCAGCGCCTCGGCGCGCGAGCTGGCGCGCATTCGCAACCAGAAGATCGGGTTCGTCTTCCAGTTCTTCAACCTGTTGCCCAAGCTCAACGTCCTCCAAAACGTCGAGCTGCCGATGGTCTATGCCGGGTGCAGCTCCCGCGAACGCCGTGAGCGCGCGATGGACGCGCTCAGGCTCGTCGAGATGGATAACCGCGCCAAGCATCGGCCCATGCAGCTCTCCGGCGGCCAGCAGCAGCGCGCCGCCATCGCCCGGGCGCTGGTCAACAGCCCGAAAATTGTCTTCGCCGACGAGCCGACCGGCAACCTTGACTCGCACACGGGCGAGACGATTCTGAAGCTCTTCCACGACCTAAGCCTGAAGGGCAGCACCATCGCACTCGTGACGCACGACCCGGAAATCGCCGCCGTCACGCCGCGCAAGATCGAGATTCGCGACGGCAAGATTTCCAAGAACGTGGACGCCAAGCTGTCCGGCCAGCACGACGGACCCAAATTCGCCGTCGGCAGCCAGCAAAACTGAATGTCCAATGCCCAATGACGCAATGACCAATCAATGCCCAGCGCTACGTGTTCGGTGCGCGGTGAGTCGGTGGGCGAGATTTGACACGTCGAGTTCCGCCTTTTTTGCGGAGCGCCGGTGTCCAACCGGCGCGCTCATGTTTGATTGCCACGCGCCGGTTGGACACCGGCGCTCCACCCCGCCATGAACCCCCTCAACGCCATCGCCGTCGGCTTCAAGGAAATCTGGGCGAACAAGTTCCGCTCCCTGCTCACGATGCTGGGCATCATCCTCGGCGTGTCGAGCCTGGTGGCCATGTCCGCACTGGTGAAGGGCATGGAGAACGGCATGAAGGAGGCGCTCATCGCCATTGGCGGCCTGGAGAAAGTGCGCGTCGAGGAGCAGGACATTCCCGTGTGGCAGCAGCACATGGCCGACCAGGCCGTGGGCACCACGATGGGCGACGTTCACGCGCTCCTGCGCAGCGCGCCGCTCATCACGATGGTCGTGCCCGAGATGCGCACGCGGAACATCACCATGACCCGGCTGGGCAAGAGCATCAGCCCGTGGAACTTCATCGGCACCTGGCCCAACGCCGTTGAGTTGAACCAGCACGTCATGGCCCACGGGCGGATGTTCAACGAGATTGACGACGAGAACGCGCGCAACGTGTGCGTCATCGGCACGGCGGTGCGCAACGCGCTGTTCGGCTCGCCGGAGCAGATCGGGCGCGAGATCATTCCCATCGGCGAGTTCGTGAACATCAACAACCAGCGCTTCAAGATCATCGGGATGTTCGAGCACTATGAGGCCGAGCAGGACAAGAAGGCGCGCGAGCTGGCGAAGGACAAGCCGCCGGAGCCGAAGGGCGGCCCGGAGCGGAGCAAGGGCTTCGGCAGCAGCAAGGGCAGCAGCCGCAGCGGCGGCTTCGTCTTCGACCTGAAGAACAACACGGTCTATATCCCGCTGAACACGATGTGGCTGCGGTTCCGCGCGGCCACCGGCGTTTCCGGGGCCGGTTCCGGCAGCTACAGCCGGAGCAGCGGCTCCAGCGCCAGCAGCACCTCCGGCAGCACGGCGGAGTTCGTTCCCGATCCGCGCCTCTCGACGCTCTCGATCAAGATTGCGGACATTGACAAGATGGACGAGGCGCTCCAGCAGGCGAAGAACGTGATGCTCCACACCCACAAGGGCATCGAGGACTTCTCGTTCCGCACGCAGGAGAACTGGTCCGAGGGCATCACGCAGGCGATCAGCAACGCCCGCATGAGCGGCGGCATCATCTCGGCGATCAGCCTCTTGGTGGGCGGCATCGGCATCATGAACATCATGCTCGCCAGCATCACCGAGCGCGTGCGCGAGATCGGCATCCGCAAGGCCATCGGCGCGACCTTCTTCGACGTGTTCACGCAAATCCTCGTCGAGAGCGTGGTCATCGCCATCATCGGCGGGCTGGCCGGCTTGTTCACCTCGAACATGCTGGTGAAGCTCCTCGTGGCCATGTCCCCGACCGAGAACACGCCGGTCATCACGATGGAGAGCATGCTGCTCGCGTTCGGCTTCAGCGTGGCGGTGGGCATCCTCGCGGGCCTCTTCCCCGCGTTCAAGGCGGCCAAGCTCAACCCGATTCAGGCGCTGCGGTATGAGTAACTTTCCCTCTCTTAATCCTAATCTTAATCCTGCTCCTAATCCCCCAGCTCGCGAAACAAGGGAGGAGCAGGATTAGGATTAAGAGTAGGATTACGAGTAAGAAGGAAAGTGTCCCTGCTGAACGCCATCCTCGTCGGCCTGCGCGAAATCTGGGCGCACAAGTTCCGTTCGTTGCTGACGATGCTCGGCATCATCCTCGGCGTCTCCAGCCTCATCGCCATGTCCGCCATTGTGAAGGGCATGGAGCATGGCATGAAGGAGGCGATGATCGCGCTCGGCGGCCTCGACAAGGTGCTCACCCGCGAGGCTCCCGTGCCGACGTGGCAAAGTCATCTGTCCGATCAGGCGCGCGGGCGGACGATGCGCGACGTGGAGGCGCTCCAGCGCAGCGCACCGCTCATCCGCATGGTTTCGCCCGAGATGGCGCTGGAGCGCGTCACCATCTCACGCGGCGACAAGCGCACGCGGCCATCGGAGTTCGTCGGCGTGTGGCCGGTGGTGATCGAGATGAACCTGCACAACCTGGAGCACGGGCGTTTTTTCAACGACGTGGACGAGGCCAACGCCCATGCCGTCATCGTCATCGGCACGGCGATTCGCGACGACCTGTTCGGCTCGCCGGAGCAACTGGGCCGCGAAGTCATTCCCATTGGCGAGCGGGTGCAGATCAACGGCCAGACCTTCACCATCGTTGGCATGTTCGAGCACTACGAGAGCGACCAGGACCGGAAGAAGCGCGAGTGGGCGCGCGAGCATCCAGACGAGGCCGCGCAGAAGCAGGCCGTGGCGCGCGGCCGGCCCGGCTACGGTGGCGGCGGCTCGCGCAGCGGCTGGGCCTTCGACCGCAAGAACCGGACGGTCTATTGTCCGATGAACACCATGTGGCTCCGCTTCCGCGCCGCGTCGGGCACAGGCAACGTCCCCGATCCCACGCTGACCGATATTGATTTCAAGGTGGAAGACCTCAGCCAGATGGAGGATGCCTTGCAGCAGGCCAAGAACGTCCTGCTCACCACGCACAACGGCATCGAGGATTTCAGCTTCTCCACGCAGGAGGGGAACATCGAGAGCGTGGACCAGGCCATCCGCAACGCGCGCATGAGCGGCGGCATCATCTCGGCGATCAGCCTGCTGGTCGGCGGCATCGGCATCATGAACATCATGCTGGCGAGCATCACCGAGCGCGTGCGCGAGATCGGCATCCGCAAGGCCATCGGCGCGACGTTCCTCGACGTGTTCACACAAATCCTCGTCGAGGCCGTGGTCATCGCCATCATCGGCGGGCTGGCCGGACTCGTGGCGGCCAATCTGCTGGTGCGCTTCCTCGCCTCGCTCTCGCCCACCGGCAACACCCCCATCGTCACGTTCGAGGCCATGGCGATGGCCTTTGGCTTCAGCGTGGCCATCGGCGTCCTCGCGGGCCTGTTTCCGGCGTTCAAGGCGGCGAAGCTCAATCCCATCCAGGCGCTGCGCTACGAGTGACGGTGAGGCGGCCTCCTCCTGGCGCGCGCCGCACGGGGTAAATGATCGGGCGGGTTCGCGGCGCTTGAAGCCGTGCGTCCCGCTGTTACGCTCGCCCCATGCTGAAACTCGAAGACGTGACGCTGCGCCTGCATTCCGCCGACAATGTGGTGGTGGTGAAACGCCCGCTGAAGCCGGGCGTGGAACTGGAGGGCGGCGCGCTGCGGATCAAGACGGCGAAGGGCATCCCGCCGGGCCACAAGATCGCCGTGGCTGAAATCGCCGACGGCGCGCCGGTCACGAAATACGGCCAGACCATCGGCTTCGCGAAGGGCCGCATCCTGCCCGGCGAGCACGTCCACACGCACAACGTCGAGCTGCGGGACTTCGGGCGCGACTACGCGTTCGGCGTGGACGCGCGGCCCGTGGCGTATCGGCCGGCGGCGGAGATGCGTTCCTTCCAGGGCTACGCGCGCCCGACGGGCAAGGCCGGCACGCGCAACTACCTCGCCGTCATCTCCACCGTGAACTGTTCCGCCGGCGTCTCGCGCTATGTGGCCGACCGCTTCAAGGGGCCGGACTTCGCGCGGGACTTTCCCGGCATTGATGGCGTTGTCCCCTTCGCGCACAAGATCGGCTGTGGCATCCAGCCGGGCGAGCCGCACCAACTCCTCCAGCGCGTCACCGCCGGCATCGCGCGGCACCCGAACATCGCGGGCTACGTGATGATCGGCCTGGGCTGCGAGGTGAACCAGGTCCACCTCGTCGCGGAAGCGCACAAGCTGTCGCAACCCCTCGCGGGCGAGGCACCGCCGACCTTCCTCACCATCCAAAACTCCGGTGGCGTCCGCAAAACCGTCGAGGCCGCCGCCGCCGCCATTGCGAAACTGCTGCCCGCCGCCAACGCGCTGAAGCGCACGTCGCAGCCCATTTCCAAGCTCATCCTCGCCGAGAACTGCGGCGGCTCCGATGGCAACAGCGGCATCACCGCGAATCCCGCGCTTGGCGTCGCCTCGGACGAACTCGTTCGCTACGGCGGCACCAGCGTGCTTGCCGAGACGCCGGAGATTTACGGGGCCGAGCACCTGCTCACGCGCCGCGCCGTGTCGCGCGACGTAGGGCAGAAGATTGTGGACCTCATCCACTGGTGGGAAGCCTACGCGCGCGCCAACGGCGGCTCGATTGACAACAACCCGAGCTACGGGAACAAGGAGGGCGGCCTCACGACGATTTACGAGAAGAGCCTGGGCGCGGTCGCGAAGGGCGGCCAATCGCCGCTCGCCGCCGTTTATGCCTACGCGGAGGAAATCACCACGCCCGGCTTCGGCTTCATGGACACGCCTGGCTACGATCCGGTGAGCATGACCGGCCTGGTCAGCGGCGGCTGCAACATCGGTGTCTTCACCACCGGGCGCGGCAGCGTGTATGGCTGCAAGCCCTCGCCGTGCATCAAGGTCGCGACCAACACCGCCATCTACAACCACATGATCGAGGATATGGACCTCAACGCCGGCACCATCCTCGACGGAACGGAAACGGTGGAACAGGTCGGCCAGCGCATCTTCGAGGAGATCATCGCCGTCGCGAGCGGCAAGAAAACCAAGAGCGAACTCGCCGGCCTTGGCGATGACGAGTTCGCCCCGTGGCTGCAGGGGGCGCAGTTCTGAAGGAGCGCGGCGCTCCGAGCCGCAGCAAGCCACCAGCGCCGATTTCGCTTCGGGTTAAGCCAGGCGTCCTTCTGCCGCCGTCGCCGCAGCGGGCGGGACGCCCGCGCTCCCAGCTTCAGCTCAGCCCCTTCACTTCCCAGCCCTTGCGGTAGGTGCGCCGCACGAACTGGTTCGCCGCCTTCACGTTCTTGAACGTCAGCGACTTCACATCCCATTCCAGCGTCGTCTGCGGGAAGCGCGACGCGATGCCGCCGAGCAGGATCGTCTCCGTGAGCGGGCCGGCGTAGTCGAAGTTCGCGGAGGTCTTGCCGTTGCCGCGCACGGCCTCGACGAACGAGTGCCAGTGGTTGACCGGCTCCAGCTTGGGCAGCGCGAAGCCCTGGTAATTCTCCTCCGGCAGCAGAATCGGCTTGCCGACGTGCGGCAGCACCATCACGCCCTTGGTGCCGATGAAGATGGAGCCTTGCTCGGGCTGCTTCACCTTGCCCAGCAGCGCGACGATGTCCGCCGGCGGGCGCTGGCTGCCGTCATACCACACCACCTTCACCGTCTTGCCGTCCGTGAACGGCGTGCCGGGGAAGACGTAGTGGACGATGGCGTCGTTGGCCCAGTTGTGCTCGTTCGGCTTCGGTCCCTCGCTGCGCACGGTGAGCGGCGCGGTGACGCCGAGCGCCTTGAAGACCGGGTCGTAGATGTGGCAGCCCATGTCGCCGAACGTGCCGGTGCCGAAATCGAGCCGCTTGCGCCAGTTGCCGGGATGATAGTAACCGCCGCCGATGTAAGGCCGCACGGCAACCACGCCGAGCCACGCGTCCCAGTTCAAGTTCGCCGGCACCGGGTCGTTGTTCTCCGGACGCGGCGCGGGGTCGCCCCACTTCTTGCTGCTCCAGGTGTGGACCTCCTTGATCTTGCCGACCACGCCGGACTGCACGAGCTGCACCGCCACGCGATACTCGTAGCTCGAATGCACCTGGATGCCCATCTGCGTGACCAGCTTCTTCTCGCGGGCCACCTCCGTCAGGCGGCGGGACTCATACACGTCATGCGTGAGCGGCTTCTGGCCATAGACGTGCAGGCCAAGCTGCATCGCGCTCATGCCCATCGGCGCGTGCATGTGGTCCGGCGTGGAGACGTTCACGCAGTCGAGATTCTTGTGCTCCTTGTCGAGCATCTCGCGCCAGTCCTGATAGACCTTCAGCTCGGGAAATTTCTTCTTCGCGGCCTCGGCGCGCGCGAGGTCCACCTCGGCGACCGCGACAAACTTGACCGCCTTGTGACTGGTGATCGCGCCCCAATCCGCGCCCGCCATGCCCGCTGCGCCAAAGCTGGCGTGGCGCACGGCCTCATTCGGCGATGCGGCCAGCAAACCGCGCGTGACGAACGGCGCGGCGAAGGCGGCGGTGCCGAGTTGTTTGAGGAACGAACGACGGGGTTGGGGGAGGTTGGACTTCATGTGGTTTCTGATTCGCACAGTCTGACTGAGCCGGGCGGCGGGCGAATTCAGTTTCGCTTTGTCGGATGCGGTCGCTGCGATTCAAGTGGACCGGCCACCGGCCCGCCGTCCGGTGGGCCAGCCAGTCCTCCGCAGTAGCAATGGCTCGGCTGCGGAGCATGGAGGTGTAAAAGCTACGGCGTCGCCATTCGCAGCAACTTGGCCTGAATGCATCCGGCAGAGCGCTCGATTGAACCCCCCATGTGCCGCAAAAAAGCCCACCCGCGTCAGAAGTCGCGCAGCGTTTGGACTGCGGTGGCTTCAGCACCGCTTTGGTTGCGCATCCGAAGGTCCAGCGCGGTCCCCCGAAAAGCGGCGCTGAAGACGCACGCAGTCCAGACGCTCCGCGCTGCCCTATGCCGTGGTGTCACCGGCGCGGTTGGGCATCCCTCCCCGCCAGCGGCGCGCTGAGGGCTGAAAGCCCGTCATTCGCTAGCCTGGGGTGGAGTGAACGCAGTGAACGTAGCCCCAGGTGCTTGTGCCAGGCGGGCCGAGGGCTGTAAGCCTGCTACCAAGCTGCGTCCGCTGTCGGCGAGCATGGTGACGCGCTTACAGCGCTCGTTCTTCGCTAACGCATTTTCCCTGGGGCTTCACCCCAGGCTGTCGAATGATGGGCTTTCAGCCCTTCACCTGCGCCAGCGCGTGGGTGAGATAGGGCAGGAGCTGCTTCTTGCGGGAGACGACGCCGTCGAGCTGGAAGATGCCGGGTTCGAGCTTGGGGTAGTCCACCTCGGCCACGAAAGATTTCGAGCCGGCCAGCAGCAGCAGGGAGCTTTGCAGCACCACGTCGGTCACGAGCAGCGCGGCGAAGAAGTAGCCGTGTTCCGCGCGGTGCTCCTCCAGCGCGGTCAGCACGTCGGCCTTGCGCTTCCAGAATTGGTCGAAGCCCAGCTCCTCGATTTGCGCCACGCTGAAGGCGCGGCCGCCTTCGAGGTATTCCTTGCAGTCGGTGGTGATGGCCTGCGCGGCGGGCTTGGTGGTGAGCACGGAGCCAGAGGCGAAGAGTTTCTCGGTGAACTCGGTGGCATTGACGCCGGAAATCTGCTCCAGCTTGCCGAGGATTTCCGCGTCGCGCGCGGTGGTGGTGGGCGAGGTGAGGTTGAGCGTGTCGGAGACGAGGCCGGCGAGGAGCAGGCCCGCGATGCTGGGCGTCAGCTCGACGTTGTAGCGGAAGAAGCAGTCGGCCACGATGGTGCTGGTGGAGCCGACGGGTTCGTTGCGGAAGAGGATGGGCTGCTGCGTGGTCAGCGCGCCGATGCGGTGGTGGTCAATGATTTCGAGAATCTCAACCTTGTCCGCGCCGTGGACGGCCTGGGAGAGTTCGTTGTGGTCCACGAGGATGAGCTTGCGGTCCACTTTCTTGAGGAAGTCGGACTTGGAGAGGATGCCGATGGTGCGGCCCGAGTGATCCACGACGGGGAAGGCCTGGAAGGCGGACTCGGTGGCGACGGCCTGCACGTCGGCGAGCGCCTCGTCGTCGCGAAAGGTGAGGAAGTGCTCGTGCAGCATGTGGCTCACGGCGATGGAACCGCGGCAGAGCATCGCGGTGGTGGCGGTGTCATGCGGCGAGAGGATGAGGCTGACTTCGTTCTTCTTCGCGGCCTCGATGGTCTTCGGCTCGACCTGCAAGCCGCCGGTGACGATGACCAGTCGCACGCGTTCGCGGATGGCGAGGTTCTGCACGTCCCAGCGGTCGCCCACGACGACGACGAGCTTGTCGTGCGGGTAGTTCGCAAGCCGTTCGGCGAAGGACTCCACGCCCATCGCGCCGATCATGAGGATGAGGTCTTCCTCGCGGTCCGGTTCGACGGAGAAAACCATTTTGCCCTCCAGCGTCCGCGTGAGGTGGCGGATGGAGGCGAGGACGCGGCGGGAGTCGAAGAGGCGGTTGCCGGGCGCGAAGAAGAACTTGCTCAACTTGAAGAGCGAGAGCAGGCCGCGGCACGAGCGGTCCTCGTTGAGCACGGGCAGCACGCGGATGTTGCGCTCGTCCATGATGCCGAGCGCCTCGGAGACGGAGGCGTTGGGCGGGACGGCGACGACGTTGGTCTGCATCACGTCACGCACCTTGGGCGAAACGTCGGAGACGAAGCGCGGCGGGGGAACAAGAAAGCTCTTGAGGACGAAATCAATGCGGTCGTTCGTGTCGCCGCAGCGCGCGGCCTCGACGTTGCGCGTGCCGGTGCGGCGCTTGAACTCGGCGTAACCGATGGCCGAGCAGATGGCGTCGGTGTCGGGATTGCGGTGGCCGATGACGAGGATGTCGCTCATGTGTGCCCGGCGCGGACGCCGAGGCGGGATTGCAATAGCCGCAGATGGGATGCAGCGCAAGCTTCCGGCGTCCCAGTAGCTCGACATTCCAATGTCGAGAACCTTGCCGCTGCTCCATTCCATCAGTCGACATTAGAATGTCGAGCTACACGCGACTTGCCGCCCGCCGGACTTCTGCCAAGACTCGCGCGTGCCTGAGAACCGACTTCATTTCCGGCTGCACCGCTGGCTGCTGGTGCTCGTTGGCTTGTTGCAACTGGCCTTGCTCGCCGGCTGCACTTCCACGCGACCCGGCACGCTGCTGAAGCGGCAGGGCGACGAAATCGTTGTCGCCGGCCAGCTCTTCCACACCGGCACGCGCGTCGTGACGTGGATGGACCCGAGCGGCTACGACGCCTACCGCAGCGAGCGGCGCTTCGCACCATTCGATCAGTCGTCGTGGGAAACCTCGAAGGTGGCCGTCGCTGCGCTCAAGACGCCGAACCGCTACGGCCTGCGCAAGGACGGCCTGACCGACGCGCAAGTTGAGCGCGTGCGCGGCGGCGGCTGGGACTTGCCATTGCTGCGCGAGAAGGTGGATCAGTTCGTCCTGCACTTTGATGCCTCCGGCACGAGCCGCCAGTGCTTCAAGATCCTCCACGATCACCGCTGTCTGAGCGTTCACTTCATGCTCGACCTCGACGGGACGATTTACCAGACGCTCGACCTCAAGGAGCGCGCGTGGCACGCGACGACCTCGAACACGCGGAGCATCGGCATCGAGATCGCGAACATCGGCGCGTTCGCGCCCGGCCAGCAGCGGATGTTCGAGGACTGGTATCAACGCGACGACTCCGGCTGGCCGCGGGTGGTGATTCCCGCGCGCTCTGGAGAGAGCGGCATTCTCACGCCGAACTTCATCGCCCGTCCCGCTCGAAAGGAACCCGTGTTGGGGTCGGTGCAAGGCCGGCAATTGCAACAATACGACTTCACGCCGGAGCAATACGCCGCGCTCGTGAAGCTCACAGCGACGCTCTGCAAGGTGTTCCCCAACCTCCGCTGCGACTATCCCAAAGGCCCGGATGGCAAGCTCATCACCAGCAAGCTGCCGGACGATGAGCTGAACAAGTATCAAGGCGTCCTGGGGCACTACCATGTCCAGACGAACAAGGTGGACCCCGGCCCGGCGTTCCAGTGGGAGCACGTCATCGGTGGCGCAAAGAAGCTGCTGCGATGAAGCACTTCAAGGCCATCGCCGCGATGTCGCTCAACCGCGTCATCGGGGACGGGAACAAGATTCCGTGGCACCTGCCGGAGGATTTCAAGTGGTTCAAGGCCACAACGCTCGGCCATGTGCTCGTGATGGGCCGCAAGACCTTCGAATCCATCGGCAGGCCGCTGCCGGGACGCGAGACCATAGTCCTGAGCCGCACGGGTTGGAGTCACCCCGGCGTGAAGACCATTGCCAGTTTGGACTCTGTGGCGGCGCTGGCTGGCGAGCGGGAAGTCTTCATCTGCGGCGGCGCACAAATCTACGCCCAAGCCCTGCCGCTCTGCTTCGACCTTTTCCTGACACTCGTGAAACGCGAGGTGCATGGTGACGCCTTCTTCCCCGCGTTCGAGGACCGCTTCGAGCTGGTCGCCGAGCTGCGCGACACGCCGGAGTTCAAGATCCTGCATTATCGGAATCGTGGGCTTGCCATTTCGGACGTGCAGCCTGCCCCGGCCGTTGCCAACCTGCCTCATGCTTAAGACGCAACTGCTTCACCCGGACATCCTCCGCGTCTGCGCGCAGGCCGGGCATCACGCGAAGATTCTCATCGCCGACGGCAATTACCCTGCCTCGACCAAGAAGGGGCCGAACGCCGAGCTGGTCTGCCTGAACCTCGCGCCCGGCTGCGTGACCGTGGCGCAGGTGCTGCGCGCGGTGTTGAGCGCGGTGCCGGTGGACTTCGTGAACACGATGGGCATCCCGGCGGACGACGCCTACGCGAAGTTCGGCGAGCCGCCCGCGTGGGCCGAGTTCCGCGCCATCGCGAAGGAGTCCGGCGTGACGGCGGCCATCGAACCAATTTCGAAGTGGGATTTCTACCAGCACGTCGAGTCGCCCGACCATGTGCTCACCATCCAGACCGGCGACCAGGCGCTGTGGGCCAATGTGCTGCTCACGCTGGGCTGCCGGACGAATTGAACCGCAGATGAAATCCCGCCCCAAGATCGGCACCACTGGCGAACTGAAATTCACCGTCGGTCAGGAGCATGTCATTGACTTCGCCACCGGCGGGATGCCGGCGGTGTTGAGCACGCCGCGCTTGGTGGCACTCATCGAGCGCACGGCGCGCGAGTCGCTCTATCCCTTTCTCAATGAGAACGAGCGCACGGTCGGCGCGGAGATTGAGATCCGCCACCTCGCCCCGACACCGCTGGGCCAGGCCGTGACCATCATGACGCGCGTCATCGGCACCGAGGCGCGCGCGGTGGACTTCCAGTTCGAGGTGCGCGACGCGCACGAGATCATTGCCCGCGGCCTGCACAAGCGCGCCGTGATCACCGTCGAGAGCTTTGCGAGGCGAGTGGCGCGCAAGTCCGCCTCCCACTGAACACTGATTACGATTACGGAATACTGCCCGATGCAAACCCGCCCCCTCGGAAGAACCGGTCTCCACCTCCCAATCCTCAGCTTCGGCGCGTCGTCGCTGGGCGCGGAGTTCCGCAGCGTGAAACTTGACGAGGCGCTCGCCAGCGTGCGTGTCGCGCTCGACTGCGGCCTCAACTTCATTGACACCTCGCCGTTCTACGGTCGCGGCATGAGCGAGGTGCTGCTGGGCATTGCGTTGAAAGGAGTTCCCCGCGACAGCTACACGCTCTGCACCAAGCTGGGCCGCTACGACCTCGCGCACTTCGACTTCAGCGCGAAGCGCGTCGCCGAGAGCGTGGACGTGAGCCTCCACCGCCTCGGCACCGACCACCTCGACATCATCCTCTGCCACGACATCGAGTTCGTGCCGATGCAGCAGATCGTGGACGAGACCATTCCGGCGCTCCGGAAGATTCAGCAGGCCGGCAAGGCGCGCTTCATCGGCTTCAGCGGTTATCCGATGAAGATCTTCAAGTTCATCTGCGACCAGACCGCCGTGGACTGCGTGCTCTCCTACAATCAATACACGCTCCAGAACACGCGCTTTGCCGACGAGGCCGTGCCTTATCTCAAGGCGAAGGGCGTGGGCGTGATGAACGCCGGGCCGTTCAGCGCGCGCCTGCTCACCAACGCCCCGCTGCCCGCCTGGCTCAAGGAGCCCGAGTCGGTGAAGGCCGCCGCCCGCGCCGCCGCCGCGCATTGCGCCAGCCAGGGCGTGGACATCGCCAAGCTCGCGCTCCAGTTCAGCCTCGCGAACCCCGACATCACCACGACCGTCACCGGCAGCGCGAACCCGGACAACATCCGCAACTGGGCCAAGTGGGCCGCCGAGCCGCTGGACCAGCAGTTGCTCGCGGAAGTCCAAGCCATCTTTGCCCCGGTCAAGAACCTCGGGCACAAGGAGGGGTTGGTGGAGAATAACTAAGCCGCTTATGAGAAACCTCCTCGCTCTGCTCGCCCTCGTCTTCGGCGGCGCGGTCCATGCCGCCGAATTTGAAGCGCCTGCGTTCTGGAAGCGCCCCGCCGTGCCGCTGCCAGCGAAACTTCTGCCCGCCAAGCTGGAGCTCGTGGCGAAACCGAACCTGACCCGGGCACTGGCCTTGTTTGACCCGGACCATAAGGTCACGAACCCCGCAGTGGAGCCGTTTGTCGTGAAGGCGGAGGAAGATTATCGCATCGTGCCGGCGGGCATGGTGAAGGGAGCCAAGCCTTTCGCCGACCGCAAGTATGTCATCACGGAGCTGCCGGCGAAATTCGACGGCCTCACGCAGGTGCAGGTGCGCATGAGCCACAAGAACATCGTGGACGGACGCTTCGGCATCGTGCTGTCCGCCGCCCGGCCCGTGCATCTGTTCCTTGCGATAGACCAGCGGATGCTGGGCACATTCTCTCAGCAAGGCGTGCCGTCGTGGATGCAGGAGTTCACCCCGACCGGTGACCGCATTTTGAGTGATGACCCGCTGATGAAAGCCCAAGGCGTCGGCTATCTCGTCTTCGTGCGAACCTGTCCGCCCGGCCGGATCGTGCTGGGCCCGTGCGGAGCCGATCCGAAGTTCAACTCCATGTATTTGGTTTTTGCAGGCGAGGCTGAACCGTCGGCCAAGTAGTTTCCGACCACCAGCCTCTCCCTGCAACTCAGGCTCCACCCATGAAACTCGCGCTCTGCCTCGTCTCCGCCCTGCTCGTTCTCAACCTCGTTGGGCAGGAGCCAACCAAGCTCGCCGTGCCCGAGGCGAAGCGCGACGCCGCCGGCACCGTGACGCTCACCTGCGCCACGCCCGGCGTGGTCATCCGCTACAGCATTGATGGCTCGGACCCAGGGCCGAAGGGCGGGCCTTACCTCGCGCCCGTCCTACTGCCCGCCGGCGGCACGGTGAAGGTTCGGGCCTACTCCGAGGACCGCAAGGTGAAGAGCGAGTTGTTCGAGGCGAGGTTCGACGCGGTGCCGGGGGTGACGCCGCCGCCCACCACGCTCGTCCCCTGCACCCAGGACCGCGACTGGCCGGTCTATGATTGGGCGAAGCGCCACGCAGCGGTCACGAAAATTGCGGCGGACCGGAAAGCCTCGCTCGTCTTCATCGGTGACTCGATCACGCAAATGTTCGGTGGCGAGCCGCACGACCGCAGCCAGCCCGGCAAGGCCGTTTGGGAAAAGCACTACGCCCAGCGCAACGCCGCGAACCTCGGCTTTGGCTACGACTACCTGGAAAACACCCTCTGGCGACTGCGCCACGGCGAGTTGGATGGCGCGAAGGCCAAGGTCGTCGTCATGCACATCGGGACCAACAACGCCGGCAAGAACACGCCCGAGGAAATCGCCGCCGGCGTCCGCGCGCTGCTCGACGAGATTCAGAAGCGCCAGCCACAGGCGCACGTCGTCCTCATGGCCATCTTCCCGCGCGGCCCCAAGCCCGACGCCATGCGCGCCAAGCTCGACACGACGAACAAGCTGCTCGCGCAGTTCGCCGCGCCGGGCCGCGTCACCTTCCTCGACATCGGCGCGAAGTTCCTCCAGCCCGACGGCATCATCACGCGCGAAGTGATGGGCGACTTCCTGCACCCCACCGCCAAGGGCTACGAGATTTGGGCCGAGGCGCTGGAGCCGGTGCTGGAGAAGCTGCTGGGTGAAGCGAAGTAAGCGCCTGCTGGCTTGCGCTGGTTCGTCGCGTAAGGCGAAACTGTGCCGTTCTCAGAACCGCCCGTTGGGCACCCATGCCGATGAAACTAATTCGTTCGATTGCGCTCGCGTTCGCTGTGCTTTTCGCCGGGTGCGCGACGCGTTCAGTGCTCGTCAAAGGCGTCGCAAAATCCCTACATCAAGCCAGCGCAGAGGAGAAGAAGCTCATCGAGATCGCTCGTTGTGAAGTGGCGGCCAGAGAGGGCGAAGGCGGTCGGAGTTGGGCTGATCGAGCTACATATGAAGTGCGGCGCAAGCCCAATGGGTGGGTGGTTTGGGTTTTGAAGACGCATCGCGATGCGTTCGGACGATCTCTCGGCTTTCCGTTGCATGGCGATAGATTCGTCACGATTGATGAGCAATGCAGGGTCATAGAATACTTTGCACACTAAGGTGTGCCAGTTGGTTCACCACCGTAGGCTTGCCGTGCTTGCGGCATAAAGGGACTCTCCCCGCACACATGAAGCCGCTGTTCTTCCTCGCTGTTCTTGCGACGTTTCTGCTTTCCCGTGCTGCTGCCGCTCCTATCCCCCTCTTCGACGGCAAGTCCTTCGCCGGGTGGGAGGGCGAGACGAACAAGGTTTGGCGCATTCGCGAGGGCGTCATCGTCGGCGGTTCGATGGATGGGAATCCGCGCAATGAGTTCCTCGCCACGCTCAAGAGCTACAAGAACTTTCATCTGCGCTTCGATTACAAGCTCGTCGGCACGCAGGGCTTCGTGAACGGCGGCGTGCAGTTCCGCAGCAAGCGCATCCCGAATCCCCCCAACGAAATGTCCGGCTACCAGGCGGACATCGGGGCGGGCTACTCGGGCTGCCTTTACGACGAGTCGCGACGCCGCCGGATGCTCGCGCAGGCGGACACGAACTTCGTCGCGCGGCTTGAAAAGCCCGGCGAGTGGAACAGCTACGAGGTTGTGGCGAACGGCGCGCAAATCCTTCTCTTCATCAACGGCCAGCGCACGGCCATCTGGGTCGAGCAGGAGAAGGGCATCGAGGACACCGGCGTCATCGCGCTGCAAATCCACGGGAACTGCAAGGCCGAGATTTCCTTCCGCAACATCTCCATTGATGAGCTGCCGTCGTCGGCCATCCCACCCGAGGCGGAGATTCTCAGCCGGTTCGGCATCGCCCAGCCGAGCGTGCCGGTCGGGCCGTTTGCGGAGGGAAAATTCGCCTTGGGCACGAATGAAACCATCGTGTTCGTCGGGCAGGAGAACTTCGTGCGCGAGTCGAAGGCGGGTGAACTGGAGGCGCTGCTGGCCTCCGCGTTCGCTGCGAAGGCCCCGCGCTTCCGCTCGATGGCGTGGGAGGCGGACACGGTCTATGAGCAGTGGCGCGACCTGAATTTCGGCTCGTGGGCGCGGCAGCTCGAAGCGGCGGGCGCGACCATCGTGGTGGCGCAGTTCGGGCAGATGGAGGCGTTCGACGGCGTGGCGCGGCTGCCGGAGTTCACTGCCGCGTATCACCGGTTGCTGGACCAGTTCGCGGCGCGCACGCGGAAGGTCGTGCTGGTCTCGCCGATGCCGTTCGTGCGGACCACCGCTCCGCACGCGCCGGAACTGACGAAGCGAAATGGAGACGTGGCGGCATACTCGAACGCAGTTCGAGATATTGCGAAACAGCGCGGGGCGGTCTTCGTGGATTTAGGTCTTGGACTTTTTGCAGATTTCGGGAACCCGCAGCCAGAGTTTGCCGAGGACGGAATTCACCTGGCTCCGGGAGGCCTGCGATATGTCGGAGGTCTCATTGCGTCGCAGCTCGGCGCGGAACCTAAACTCTCCGCTGAACTGGAGCCGTTGCGCGCCGCCATCGTGCGGAAGAACCAACTGTGGTTCGATGCGTGGCGACCGGCGAACTGGTCGTTCGTTTATGGCGACCGCGTGAACCAGATGTTCGGCAAGGCCGGCGGCACCGAGCCGTCGCTGAAAGAATCCTTCGAGCGGCAGCGTCCGCTGGTGAGCGCGGCGGACGCGCGGATTCACGCCTTGGCGAAAGGAGCGCCGGTGTCCCAACCGGCGCGTTCACCGTCACCCGTTCGCGCCGGGTCGGACACCGGCGCTCCGAAGGCCATTTCCCCCGAGGAACAACTCGCCACCTTCACCGTCGCCGAGGGCTACCAAGTGAACCTCTTCGCCTCCGAGCGCGACGGCGTGGTGAAGCCGACGCAGTTCTCGTGGGATGAAAAGGGTCGCCTCTACGTGGCCTGCTCGCCGACGTATCCGCAGACGCTCGCGAGCGCGCCGCCCGCCGACTTCATCCTTGTCCTCGAAGACACCGACGGCGACGGCAAGGCCGACAAGTCGTGGCGCTTCGCCGAAGGGCTCACGATGGTGCAGGGCCTCGAACCCGGCGCGGGCGGCCTCTACGTCTGCGACTTCGACCAACTCGTCCACCTGCGCGACACGAACGGCGACGGCAAGGCGGACCAACGCAAAGTGCTCTTCTCCGGCTTCGGTGTCGGCGACACGCACCAGCTCATCAACAGCATCTGCCACGGGCCGGACGGGAGCCTGTGGTTCTCGCAGGGCCTGCACGCGTTCTCGCGCGTCGAGACGCCGTGGGGCATCGCGCGACTCGACCGCGCGGCGGTGTGGCGGCTGAACCCGCGCACGCTGCGGCTCGAAGGCTTCTTCGGCGGCGGCATGGCGGGCGCGAACTGCTGGGGCATTGCTTTCGACGATTTCAACCAGGTCTTCCACAAGTCCGGCGACCGCCCGCACGGCTACTGGAGCGTGCCCGGCATGGTGCGCGGCGCGAGCGCGTCTGGCAGCAGTTCGGCGACCTCGGCGGACACGTCGTATCGCAACTCGCCGGAGCAATACCACTCCGTCGGGCCCTTGTTTGAAACTTCTCCCAAGACCACCTCGCTCGAAATCATCGGCACGCGTGCGCTGCCGGATGACATCCAGGGCTGCGCGCTCATCGGCGGCTACTTCGGCGCGGTGGTCGAGCTGCATCGCTTTGAGGACGCTGGCTCCGGCTTCAAGACCACGCAGTTGCCCAAGCTGGTGAAGTCCTCGAACGCCGCGTTCCGCCCCGTGGATGTGAGCGTCGGCCCGGACGGCGCGATGTATGCGGCGGACTGGTTCAATCCCATCATCGGCCACTACCAGGCCAGCTACGCCGACCCGCGCCGTGACAAGGCCCACGGCCGCATCTGGCGCATCACCGCCAAGGGCCGCGCGACCGTGAAGCAGCCGAACCTCGCCGCGATGAAGCCCGCGAAGTTGCTCGAACAACTCAAGTCGCCCGAGCGCTGGACGCGCTATCAGGCGAAGCGGCTGTTGTTCGACGTGCCCACGCGGGAAGTGCTGAAGGCGGCGGACGACTTCGTCGCGAAGCTGCCCACGGCGACGGCGGCGGACGAACGCGTCTTACTCGAAGTCATCGGCATCTTCGAGGCACACGAGTCGCCGCGTGCCGCGCTGCTCGCGAAGCTGCTCGCCGCGAAGGACGCCCGCGTGCGCGCCTACGGAGCGCGCGTGGCCGGGATGTGGGCGGACCGTCTCCCCAACGCCGCGCAACTGCTCACCGAGCGCGCGAAGGACGAGAACGCCCGCGTGCGCTTGGAAGCCGTCGTCGCCGCGAGCTATCTCACCGGGCCGAATGCTGCCAAGGTTGCGCTCACCGCGCTGGACAAGCCCACGGACAAGTTCCTCGACTACGCGCTGCGGCAGAGCACACGCGCCTCACAGCCGTCATGGGCGAAGCCGTTCACCGCCGGCCAGCTCCAGCTCGCGACCGCCGCGCAGGGCGATTACTTGAAGAAGCTCCTCACCACCGCGCCCAAGACCGCGTCGCCCGGCGAGCAGCTTTACGAGATGGCCTGCCTGCCGTGCCACCAGCCCGAGGGCAAGGGCTTGCCCGGCGTTTACCCGCCGCTGGCCGGCAGCGATTGGGTGCGCGGCGACAAGGCCCGCATCATCAAGGTGGTTCTTCACGGCCTCACCGGCCCTGTGACCGTCGCGGGCCAGAACTTCGGCGGCACGCCCGCTTCCGTCCCGATGCCGTCGCTGGGTGGCCTCACCGATGAGCAGATCGCGGACGTGCTGACCTTCGTGCGCGGCACCTACGGCCAGCAAGCCTCGCCCGTGACGCCTGCTGAGGTGAAGGCCGTGCGCGGCGCGACCGGAAACCGGCAGGTGCCGTGGACGGCGGCGGAGTTGAAGTAGGCAACCTTCGGTCTGCCTGAACGTGCCACCCGCCTATTGGGCGAACTTGCGGATGGTGGCGTCCATCAGGCCGCGATTATTGGCCACTGTCTCCTTCTCCCGCGCGGCCTTGAGCGCGGGCAGCGCGGGGCGGGCGGTTTCACCGAGGTTGACCAGCGCGCGGGCGCTGTAGTGGCGGACTTTCTCATCGGGGTCCGTGAGGAGCGAACCCAGCCTCATCACTCCCGGAGCGGCGATTGCGCCGAGCGGTTCGAGACAATGCGCGGACTTGTAGCGCACGAGGGGCGAGGCGTCCTCCAGGCCTTTCAGAATGGCCGGCAGATGCTCCGGCACCGGCGCGCCAGTGCGAATCATCGCGGCGTGCGTGACCACCCGCACCACTGCGTCCTCGTCCTTCGTTGCGCGTGCCATGTCCGGCAGGGCGGACTTGGCGTCCGCGCCCACGCGACCCAGCGCCCGGGCGGAGCATTGCCGCACTTCCTTGTCCGGGTCGCGCAGCAGGCGGACGAAGTCCGGCACGACCTCCTTCGCCTTCTCATGGAAATTCCCCATCGCGGTGCAGGCCACCGCGCGGATGTCGCCTTCCGGGTCCCGCATGGCCTCGCGGAGGTTCGCCAGCACCGGCAGGGCCAGCTCCTGTCCGCCCTCGAAATGCACGAGCTTGCCGACTGCCTTGAGCCGCACGCCGCGGTCGGGCGACTTCAACTCTTTGACAATCGCCGCCAGCCGCTCCGCCGCACCGGGCTTGGGTGCCGGCGCGGCGCTGACGAGGACGGTGGAAGCCAGGGCCAGCAGAATTCCAGCGGGGAGGAAGCGAGGGTTCATCGGTTGTCTCTTGACGCACGCGCGGACCGAAAAAGTCGGCGGAGTCTCGGCCCGCTCCGGGCGGCGCTACGCGCGAGGCGGCTGGCCCGGCTCAGGCAGGCGGCGAAGCGCTCTGGCTCCGGCGAGCCGGGTCTCGACTTGCTGCACGAGCGAATCGAAGGGGTCCAGCTTGGACAAATACGTGAGCGGCTCTGGCTCGTCCGCCTGCAGCCTGGCCGCCATTTCGGGGCTGAAGGTCATGAGCATGACGGGGATGGCGTGGGTGGCCGGGTCGGCCTTGAGGGAGGCGAGCACCCGGAAGCCGTCGAACTGGGGCATGATGACGTCGCAGAGGATGAGGTCGGGCTTTGCCTGGCGGGCCAGTTCGACGCCCTGCCGGCCGCTCTCGGCCAGCGTCACGCCGTAGCCGCGCTCCTCGAACAGGGCCTTGAACAACAGCAGTTGGGCACGGTCGTCATCAATGAGGAGCAGGCTGGTGGCGGGCATGGCCGACGCTGGGAGCGGGCTTCCAAGCTGTCAAGTTCCCGGTGGTCTGGCCGGGCTGACCACCGGTCACTCCGGCAGCGGCTGGCCCTTCGTCTCCGGCAGGAAGGCGATGACGAGCAGGCCGACGAGGAACAGGCCGCCCAGCAGGGCGATGGCGTGGCGGAGTTCGAGGCCGGGGTTGGCCGCGAGCCAGCTTGATTTCAACGTGCCGGAGTAGAAGAGCATCGGCGCGGCGAGCAGGCGCCCGCCGTTGAAGCAGAAGCCCGTGCCGGTGCCGCGCAGGCGCGTGGGGAACAGCTCCGGGAAGTAGATGGCGTAGCCCGCGTGGACGGCGAGGGTGCAGAAGCCGAAGAGCGGCAGCAGCCAGAAGAGCTGGTCGTAGTTCCGGGGCGCGAAGCAGACGAGCAGGACCGTGAGGAAGGCGGCGACGTGCATGAAGGCGAAGGCGCGCTTCCGCCCGAGCCGCACGCAGAGCGGCCCGAACGCGAGCAGGCCCAGGCCGCCGCCGGTCGTTTGCCAGAAGCCATAGGCGGTCTTCGCCTGGTCGGCGGCTGCGGCTGCGGGGACCCCGTCCTTGAGCAACTGCGCCCGCGCCAAGTCCTGCCCGGCCACGGTCACGGCCCAGAAGGAGGCAAGGCCGATGGCGGCGAGGAGCATTCCGAGCAAGGCGCGGGTCCGCCAGCGCGGGTCGCCGAGCAGTTCGCGCAGGCTGCCGAGTTCCTCGGTGGATTGCGCGGCGGCCTTTTTCTGCTGCCAGCTTTCCGATTCGTTCACGGAGGCGCGCACCCAGAGGATGAGCAGCGCCGGCAGCACGCCCGCGAGAAAGGCGTATTGCCAATGCGAGCCCACCAGCACCGCCACGCCCGTCGCCAGCCAGGTGCCGAGCACGCTGGTCGCGTGGAAGATGCCGCCGGCGTGCGCGCGGGCGCGGGCGGGGAAGACCTCGGAGACCAGCGCGGCGGCCACGGCCCATTCGCCGCCCACGCCCATCGCCACGAGAAAACGCAGGACGCCAACGTGCCAGAGTTCGGTGGCGAAATACGTGAGGCCGGAGAAGACCGAATACATGAGGATGGTCACCACCATCGTGGGCCGGCGTCCCCAGCGGTCCGCGAGCACGCCGAAGCCGATGCCGCCCAGCGTGCCGCCGAGGAGGAAGATGCCGAGGAAGCGGTCGCCCCAGAGCTGGCGCTGCGCGGCGAGGTCGGGATGGCCCTGGAGCAGTTCGTTGAACAGGTCGCCGCGCGTGAGGTTAAAGATTTGTCCCTCGAACGTGTCGAAGACCCAGCCCGCCGACGCGATGGCCAGCACGAGCCACTGGTAGCGCGTCACGCCGGCATACCACGGTGCTTCGGGCAACGGGGCAGGGGAGTTGGTAGTTGATTCGGCCATGTCGTGTCGGTGGACACGGGGACGCTAGTAGCTCGACATTCCAATGTCGAGCGGGCGCGTCGTCTCGACATTGGAATGTCGAGCTACTGTCTTGAATGAACCTCCCCGGCCCAAGGTCGAAAACCCCGTTCGCGCGCCGCCTCGGTCTGCCGACTGACGCGGCGCGCGGCTTTTGCCCGCCGAACATGAAGCTGAACCCGTTGAAATTCGCCCGCCCACTGGTCCTTGGAACCGCGTTTGCCTTCGCTGCCACCGCGCTCTTCGCCGCCGACGCGAAGCCGGAAAAGAAGGCGGAGAAGAAGGCCGCTGCTCCAGCCGTGAAACCCGGCCTGATTCAGGATGACTTCCCGTTCCTCAAGGCCTGCATTGGCGCGAAGTTTCCCGGCAAAAACGACGCAAACAAGGGCATCGCCATCCGCCTCGGCACGAACGCGGCGATCTGCTTCGACCAGGACCTGCTGCGCTGGAGCGCGGGCTGGACCGGCGGTTTCGTCTCGACCAAGGGCGTGACCTTCGACGGCTCGCACGGCGGGCACCCGGAGCTGATTGGCGAGCAGCAGTTTGGCCTGCGCGTGCAGCCGGGCTGGGCGGACGCGAGCGGCTCGTTCAAGGATCCGCGCAAGGAACCCTACGGCCCGCTGCCGCGCGCGTGGGGCCGCGTTAGCTCGCTCCAAGTTCACGGGATGGAAGTGACCGTCAGCTACGATGTGCTCGGCACTCCGGTCAAGGAACGCGCCGAGGTCGTGGAGCGGGACGGTGTCACGGCCTTCGTGCGCAACATCTCGCTCGGCAAGAACCCGAAGGAACTCCTCGCCGCCGTCTGTGAGGTTGAGGGCGCACAGGGCAAGGTCGAGGGCAACCAAGCCACGCTCACCGCCGCGAGCGGTCAGGTGACGGTCGTTGCGGTCAGCGGTGCTCCAAAGGGCGCGAAGCTTGAGCTCGTGGACGGCTCGCGTGTGTTGCTCCGCATTCCGGCGGGTGCCGGGGCAGGGGGCTTCAAGCTTGCCATCGCCCGCACGGACGCAGCCAGCGTCGGCAAGGTCGCCGCGCTCGCGCAGGGCGCGCCACGCTTCAACGACGCGGCCAAGGCTGGCAAACCCCACTGGCCCGAACCCGTCGTCACGCACGGCGTGCTCGCCGCCAGCAGCACGCCGGACGGCGCTTATGTGCAGGACGTGCTCACTCCGCCCGTGCCGAACCCGTGGAACCGCCGCGTGCGCTTCGGCGGCCTGGACTTCTTCGCTGACGGCAAGCGCGCCGCACTCTCCACCTGGGACGGCGACGTGTGGATCGTCAGCGGCCTTGACGACAAGCTCGACAAGCTGACGTGGCGGCGCTTCGCCAGCGGCGGCTTCGAGACGCTGGGCCTCAAGATTGTGGACGATGTCATCTACACTTCGGGCCGCGACCAGCTCACCCGCTACCGCGACCTCGATGGCGACGGCTCGTGCGATGTCTATGAGACCTTCAACGACGACATCACCAGTTCGCCCGGCTTCCACGAGTTCACGTTCGACTTGCACACGGACAAGGACGGGAGCTTCTACATGGCCAAGGCCGGTCCGGTGCGCGGCGGCGGTCGCGGCTTCGGCGGTGGCGGCGGCAACGGCGAGATTTCCGCGCACGCGGGCTGCCTGATGAAGGTGGACAAGTATGGGCACAAGCTCGAAGTCGTCGCGACCGGACTGCGCGCGCCCACGGGCATCGGCGTCGGGCCGAACGGCGAAATCACCACCGGCGACAACGAGGGCACTTGGGTGCCGATGTGCCCCATCAACTGGGTCAAGCCCGGCGGCTTCTACGGCGTCGAGGACCTCGCGCACGGGCGGGACGTGAAGACCTTCAGCCAGCCGCTCTGCTGGCTCGCCAAGAGCTGGGACAACTCCGGCGGCGGCCAGGCGTGGGTGACGAGCACGAAGTGGGGCCCCTTCAGCGGTGAGCTGCTGCACTGCTCCTACGGCCAGTCGTCCATATATCTTGTGCTCAAGGAATTCATCGGCGGCCAGCCGCAGGGCGGCGTGGTGAAAATCTCCGTGAAGCTGACTTCCTCCGCCATGCGCCCGCGTTTCAACCCCGTGGATGGCCAGCTCTACAACGCCGGCCTGCGCGGCTGGCAAAGCAACGCCGCGAAGGAGGGCGGCTTCGACCGCATCCGCTACACCGGCAAGCCCGTCGTCTCCATCGCGAAGCTGAACGTGACCAAAGCCGGCGTCGCGCTGACCTTCACGCAGCCCCTCGACCGGACCTACGCCGAGGACGTGCAGAACTTCTCGGGCGAGCGGTGGAATTACCAGCGCACCAGCAACTACGGCTCCCCCGAATTCTCCGTGGAGAACCCCGAGAAGAAAGGCCACGACAAGCTCGACATCACCAACGCCAAGCTCTCCGCCGACGGGAAGACCGTCACCCTCGCCATCACCGGCCTCAAGCCCGTGAACCAGCAGCTCCTCAAGTTCCAGCTCCGCACGGCGGGCGGCGTGGACTTCAAGCAGGACGTGCTGCACACCATCAACGCGATTCCTTGAGGTGCGCCGGTTCCCCCGCCTGAATCACCGCGCTCCTCGGCTCGTCCTTAGCTCGTTCGTTCAACCAACACATCCGCAATGAAACCCATCGCCCTGCTCGCCACGCTCATGCTCACCGCCTCCGCGCTCACCGCCGCGTCCGTCTATGACGCGCCGGTCAAGGACATCAAAGGCAAAGACACCTCGCTCAAGGCCTTTCAAGGCAAGGTCATCCTCGTCGTCAACGTCGCCTCCCGGTGCGGCCTCACGCCGCAATACAAGGGCCTCGAAGCCACCTACGAGAAATACAAGGCCAAGGGCCTGGTCGTCGCCGGCTTCCCCTGCAACCAGTTCGGCAAGCAGGAGCCGGGCACCAACGAGGAAATCCTCTCGTTCTGCTCGACGAAATACAACGTGACCTTCCCGATGTTCGACAAGCTCGAGGTCAACGGGCCGGGCCGGCATCCGCTCTACAAGACGCTCATCGGCGCGGGCGGCAAGGACATCGCGTGGAACTTCGGCAAGTTCCTCGTGGGCCGCGACGGCAAGGTGATCGCGCGCTTCGAGCCGCGCACCGCGCCCGATGCGCCCGAGGTAGTGAAGGCCATCGAGGCCGCGCTCGCCGCGAAGTAATTACAACCTTCAACGAGTAGCGCGGGCAGCCTTGCCCGCGCTCTTTCTTTTCCCCAAGCCATGAAACTGCCCCTTGCCCTCACCGCCCTCCTCACCACCGCCTCGCTCGGCTTCGCCGCCGATGCCAAGCCCAAGCCCGCCACCTATCTCACGGTCGAGGCGGCCCGCGCCGCCGGCCCGGACTTCGACCTCCAGGGCGAGTTCGCCGGCGACAAGCTCGGCGCGCAGGTCATCGCGCTCGGCAACGACACCTTCCGCGTCGTCTTCCACAATGGCGGCCTGCCCGGCGCGGGCTGGGACAAGTCGCCGAAGTTCGAGATGGAGGCGAAGCGTGACGCCGAAAAGGTCGCCTTCGAGAAGGAGGCTTGGAAGGCGACGCTCACCAAAGACTCGCTCTCTGGCGAGGGCGGACGTGGGAAGTTCGCGTTGAAGAAGACGCAGCGCCAGAGTCCGTCGCTCGGCGCGAAGGCTCCGGCGGGCGCGGTGGTGCTCTTCGACGGCTCGAACTGCGACGCCTTCGCGGGCGGGCACTTCGACGAACTCGGCCGCAAGCTCCTGGCCTCCGGCAGCAAGACCAAGCAAGCGGACTTCCAAAACTACACGCTGCACGTCGAGTTCCTGCTGCCCTTCAAGCCGCTCGGCCGCGGCCAGGATCGCGCGAACAGTGGCGTCTATATGCAGGACCGCTACGAGGTGCAGGTGCTCGACAGCTTCGGCCTCGCGGGCAGGAACAACGAGTGCGGCGGCATCTACTCGAAGACCGAGCCGAGCGTGAACATGTGCCTCCCGCCGCTCGTGTGGCAGACCTACGACATTGATTTCACCGCCGCGAAGTTCGACGGCGAGGGCAGGAAGACGAAGAACGCCGTCATCACCGTGAAGCACAACGGCGTGACCATCCACGATAAGGTCGAGATCGCCGGCCCCACCGGCGGCGGCAAGAAAGAGGACACGACGGGTGGAGCCATCCAGCTTCAGGGGCACGGGAACCCAGTGTATTATCGGAACGTCTGGCTGGTGAAGAAGTAAAGTAGGACAGCGCGTCCCGCCTGTCCTTCTAACTTTCAACTCCCGCTCAAGCGGCCCCTTCAGATGGAGGTCAGGCGAGACGCGCTGACCTACTTTGGCTCACGCCAGATAGGGAATCGTCAACGGCCCCTGCGGCAGCACGGCGACGCGCGCTTCGGGGCCAAGCGACGCCAGCCGCGCCGCCACTTCCGCGCCGATGTCGCGGCACGGCTTCAGGTGCGCGGAGGAAAGCACTTCATCCGAGAGCTTGCTGTAAACGAGCACCTCGGACTTGCGTTGAATGAGCGCCTGAATCTGCGCCTGCCACTGTTCGGGCTTCACGAAGCCGGGCGTGGCGAGCATCAGCAGGATTTCCTCCGAGCTGCTCGCGCTGCGGAGGAGTTTGTCCAGAGGGCTGTTGGCCGGGACGCCTTCGCTGCATTCGCAGGCGAGGATGATGAGGCCGCCAGGCCGCACGATGCGCGCGGCGGCGCTCATGCCCTTCACGCCCTGATAGAGATTCATGTCCAGCGGGTAGCCGCTGTTCGTGGTCACGACGATGTCGAACGGCTCCTTCACCCGCTGCATCGCGGACTTGCGGACGTATTCGTAACCGGTCTTGTGCGCGGCCTGCATGTCACCGGCGAAGACGTTCGTGATTTGCTTGGTCTCGTTGAGCGTGACGTTGAGCAGGAAGCTCGGGCCGACGCGCAGGGCGATATCGAGGAGTTCCTCCCACAGCGGATTGCCGTCCGTGATGCCGAAGGCCGCGCGCGGGTCGCCGATGTTGTGCGCGCCGTGGTTGCTCATCACGGTGGCGAGGCCGGCGACGCCGGGCGCGATACCCTTCGGCCCGCCACTGAAGCCGGCGAAGAAATGCGGCTCGATGAAACCGGTGATGATGCGGACATCCGCGTGGGCGCAGTAGCGGTTGATGAGCGCGGGCGCACCGGTGCGCGTGGTGCCGAACTGCACCATGTCCGCGTCGTGCTCGCACTCGTGATTGATGACGCGGTAGTTCGCGACGACCTCGGGCGTGAGCATCTTCTCCAGCTCGGCCTTGGTGTTCGGGCGGTGCGTGCCGGTCTGGTTGAGCAATGTGATCTGGTCGCGCGTGACGCCATGCTTCGCCAGGTATTCCAGCACCCAGGGAATGATGCGATGGTTTGGCGTGGCGCGGGTGATGTCGGTGAAGTTGATGCAGATCTTTGCGCCGGGCGTGGGCCAGTCGCGCAGTGGCTTCGCGCCGATGGGATTGTCCAGCGCGGCGAGCAACGCGGCCTTCTCGTCGGCGAGAGCGGGGTTGTGCGACGGCTCGATGACCGTGGTGCGGGCGTCGGGGAATTCGACCGGCAAGTGTCCTTGGCCGTAGGCGAGATTGACTTTCATCGTATCAAGTGCGGCGAAGGTAGGCGGGGAAAGGCGGTGAGGCAAAGCGTTTCACGCCACCATCGTAATCGCAGGCTTCAGCCTGCGCTTCGGCCTGTAGCGGCAGTCTGTGACCGCCGTTTGCCCGACTCGGCGCTCACAGAGCGCCACTACAGGTTCTGGCCCGCAACCTGAAGGTTGCGACTACTCGACGCGAAGGATGCGGTAGAAGCGCGGGCTGGTGGTCACGGTGGTATCCGGTTGCGATGCGGCCAGCGAGTCGGCGAGAGTGGTAGTGCCGAGGTTTTGCCAAGCTGCCGACAAGCTGTCCTTGAACTGCACCTGATAACTCCGGCCCACGACCGCCTCCCACGAGATGACGCGGCCGTTTCCGCTCGGAGAAACGCCAACAGCGAAGGGCGCGAGCAGTTCGCGGACGGTTTGATTATAGGTGTCCGCGACGACGAGGTGGCCGCAGGCGGCGATGGCGAGGCCGTAGGGATTGAAGAAGCGCGCGAGGCCGTTCGCGCCATCCGCCGCACCGTCTGCGCCGACGAGGCCAGCGATGGTGCTCACTCGGCCATCTGGCGTGAGGCGGCGGATGGCGTGGTGCGCGGCGTCGGCGATGTAGAGTGTGCCGTTCGGGGCGAGCGCGAGTTCAGCGGGCTTGCCGAAACGCGCAGAGGCGGCGGGGCCGTCGGCGGAGCCGTCCTGGCCGGCGGCTCCGGCGAGGGTGGTGACGACGCCATCGGCGGTCACGCGGCGGAGGGTGAAGTTGTTGGCGTCGGAGACGAACAGCGAGCCATCTGGCGCGAGCGCGAGGCCGACGGGGCTGTTGAAGAAGGCGTTCGTGCCGGTGCCGTCGGCGAAGCCGAAAGTTCTTGGATTACCCGCGAGTATCGAGGCGATGCCATTGGAAGTGATGGTGCGAATGACGTGGTTCCCGCTGTCAGCGACGAAGACCGTGCCATCAGAGGCAACGGCAAGGCCGAGGGGTAGGCTGAAGCAGTTGGTGGTGGTGGTGGGGCCGTTGGTGTAGTCCGCCATTCCAGCGAATCCCGCAAAGGTAGTGACGGTGCCGTCCGTGTTGATACGACGAATCGTATGGTTGCCCGTGTCTGAGACAAAGAGCGCGCCGTCCGGGCCGAGTGCGAGGCTGGTGGGGCTGTCGAAGCGCGCGGTGGAGCCGGTGCCATCAGCGGAGCCGGGCGTGCCGGGCAGGCCGGCGAGTGTGGTCACGACACCGTTGGTGCCGATGCGGCGGATGGCGTGGTTTTGGTTGTCCGCGACGAAGATGGTGCCATCTGCGGCGATGGCGATTCCGGCGGGATCGTTGAAACGGGCGGTGGTGTTCGTGCCGTCGGTGGAGCCGGGAGTTTCAGGGAGGCCTGCGAGCGTGCGGACGGAGTCCTGGGCGGGGAGGGAGAGGGTGAGGAGGAGCAGGAGCGCAATATGGAGTGCGCCGGCAGAGCGCAGCGGCGACGGCGCTTTCGAGCGTGGTTGAGTGCTCGCGGGAACCGCTCCGCGAGATGCAAAAGCGGTGTCGCGCTGCGCTTGCCACCGCAGTCCAAGACGGGGGCGGTGCTCAGTGCAAGCCTCGGCACAACTAGCGTTTTGGAAGAGCTCGCTCATTGGCCACGACGGACGAGGCGGTCGTTGCTAGGGCGCACGGGTTGCGGCTCGGGTTCAGCCTTGAAGGCGCTTGGTTGCTTCAGCTTCGCGCCAGACTGGGTGAGTAGTTCGCCATTCTTCACCGCCACTTCCTCGACTTTGTAGAGCGGGCCGGTGCGTTTGGATTTCAGGTCGCTGGGCGTGGGGCCGGTGAAGTGGCGGAAGAATTTCTGCATCTCGTCCATCGTGAAGGGGCGCGAGCCGCGGCGGCCGAAGACGACGGTCTGGTTGCCGGTCTCGTCCACCACGCGGTCGCGGTCGAGGCCGCGCGAGACGGCGACGGCGGGACCGTGCGTGGGGTAGGTGGCGATGAGCTTCGGGTTCGGCACGGGGCTGAAGCCCATGTGCGTCGGGACGTTCTCCGGCGAAATCATCTGGAGCACGCGCAGACCGTTCCTGCCGTCGGCGACGAGCGCGAACATTGAGGCGTTGACCGAGCCGATTTGCACGGCGCGCGTGTCGTTGAGCTTGCCGTCGGCGTTGAACATGCGTTCGAGGCGCGGCTTCTCTGGGTTGCTGATGTCAATGAACGCGAGACCCTCGGCTCCGTTCGCGACGTAGGCGTAGGTGCGCGCGTGGTAGAAGCGCTGGGCGTTCTTCAGCGGCACGGTTGCGCCGGGGATGAGGCGCGGCTTCGTCGGGTCGGTGATGTCCACGACCTTGAAGCCGTCGTCGTCGGTCACGTAGGCGTAGCGGAACTGCACGCTGACGGCGCGCGGGTTCTTGAACTCGCCGTTGCTCAACTCGGCGACGAGCTTCGGCGCTTCCAGCTTGTCGTTGTGCAGGCCGAGGACGAACAGGCCTTTCTTCGCGACGACGAAGAGGTTCGTGCCGGCCATGTAGGAGTGCATCGCGCCGGCGAGCTTGTTGTCCGGATTGAAGCGAATCGTCTTCAGGTCCTTGTCGAGGAAGTTGTTGTTCGGGTTGCCGTCCACGAGCGTCGCGACGGTGGTCATTACGAGGCCCTCCTCGCGGTCGGTGATGAAGACCCACGCGTAGATGAGGCTGATGGGCTGCTCCTGATTTTCGGGCAGGCGCTGACGTGTCGGGTCAATGCCCAGCGTGCTCGGCAGCGTGACGCTGGTCGCATACTTGGTGCGGAGGTAAGTGCGCTGGCCCAGTGGCGAGACGGGCGCGGTGACGATGCGTTCGCTGAATCCTTTCTGGTCAATGTTCGCGACATCGAAGACCTCGAAGCCGTCCGCGCCGTTCGCGGTGTAGAGATACTCGCCGCGCAAGGTGAGGTCCAAAATCTCCTTCGCGTGGTGGTGATGGGCGAGGTCGTGGCCGTCCTGCTTCGCGGGCAAGACGCCTTTGTTCGCCTCGACGTGGCGCTTGTAGTTGTCCGGGTAGGCGAGGCGATGTAGGTAGCTGCCGATGGCGGCCTGCGGCTCCTCCTGCTCGGTCCAAACCACACCGTAGAGGCCGTCCTTGCCCGCGCCCACGTAGGCGTAGCGGCCGAAGAAGTTCACTGTGCCCGTGCCGAAGCCGAGCAGCGAAGTCATCCACGCGTTGTTGCTGTTGTCGGCGGCGAGGTGGCAATCGGTGCAGCCCTTCGTCGTGCCCGCGCCGCTGGTCGTGTGCGGCAGGTGCGGGTTGTAGGCCTGGCCGCTGTAACCCTCGGCGCTGACGGTCTGCTGCTGCGAGTAAATCCATTCGCGGTTGCTGTTCTGCGAGCCGACGATGACCGCGCTCGATGAACGCAGCACGGCGACTCGGTTGCTCTTGTAGCTGGCGTCCACGCCGAGCTGGAAGACGTCATCGCGGACGACCTGCGGGTTGTAGCCGGTGAAGTTGCGCGTGGTCATGCCCTCAAACTTGTTCAGCGGCACGCGCTGGTTCGCGCGCATCGGGATATGGCAGCCGAAGCAACTCGTCGCCCAGGAAGAGTGGCAGACCTGGCAGGTGATGTTGGACTCGTGGTGCGCCAGGTTCTGCGCGCACTTCGATGCCTCGGGCACGTCGCCCCAAGTTTGGCCGTCGCGGCGAAGCGTTTTCGCGTAACGGCTCTTGGCGTTGTAGCGCGGGTGCGTCGGGTCGAGCGTGTCGAGCGTCTGCGGGATTTCCCAGCGGACGTCGGGCGAGAGGTTGCTGCGCTGGAAGAGGCGTTTGCCTTCCCACACGAAGCGCGGGCCCCACGGCGTGCTGGTGGCCGCGATGTTCACGCCCTTGCCGCCGTTGCTGAAGCGCCCGCCGTTGCCCGTCGTGACGAGCGTCGGGCGCGCGTTCACCGTGCCGTGGCAGTCAATGCACTCGACCGAAGTCGCCGCGCGCGGCTCACCGTAGAGATTGCCGTCGCCGTGCGAGTCGGTGAGGAAATGGCAGTCGGCGCAGTGCATGCCCTTCGCGAGGTGAATGTCCTTGAGATGAACCGCCTTCTCAAACTTGTGCGCGTCGTCGTGCGGGATTTTCTGGTCGTCGAGCGTGAGCAGGTTGCCGGACTTGTCCTTCTTGAACACGGCGCGGAAGATCCAGCCGTGGCCGTGGTAGTCGGCGAACTGCGTGTGCTTCATGCGCGGGTTCAGCTCGGCGACCTTTTCGAGGAAGTCGAGGTCGCCCCACAGCCCGCGCGCGGCGGCGGCCTCGGGGTTTTTGGAAATCGCGTGGGTAAGCTGCTCGTCGGTCGGATTGCGCTGCTTCTGGAATTCCTCCGGCTTGCGGTTGCCGAGGAAGTGCGGCTCCTTCGCGAGCGGGTTGTCGGGATGCGGATACATGAGGTCGCCGTCGCTTTCCTGGTCCCACCAGATGTAGCCGAGGAACGGGTTCACGAAGAGGTTGCCCTGGTGCATGTGGCAGTTCATGCACTGGCTCGTGGGGATGCTGCGCGTGAACTCGTGCTTGATGGGGTGGCCGCGCTCGTCCTTGCGAATCGCGGAGTCGCCGCTGAAGGAAAGTCCCTGATGGCCATACTTGGAAAACCAGCCGGAGTTCACGGGCGAGCGGTCGTTCGCGTAGATGACGTGGCAGGCGGAACAGCCGGAGGAACGGTAGTCACCGGGATGATTGTTGCTGCCCATGAAGTCGAGCAACGGGTCGTGGAGGCGGGTCTTCTGCAAGTTGAGATAGACCGGGTCAGTGCGGTTCAAGGTGCCGAGGCCGCGCTCGCTGAGACGACGTGCGGGCTTGCCGGGCGGCTCGACGGCGTTCGGGATGCCGAGCTGGTTCTGCTTCTCGCCGCCCTTCTCGAAGATGCGGAGAATGTTGCTCGGCTGGCTGATGGCAAAGCGCGGCAACGGGTCGAGGTAGGGGAGCACGCCGAACTTCTTCGTGTCCTCGGGCGTGACGGGCGTGGGGTTCACGAGGCGGAGCGCTGTGCCGTCGGCGGCGTAGGCCTGGCCGTAGTGCGGGTTCTTCGCCGGAATCGCGCCGTTGTTGTAGAGCGCCGCGCCCCAGAGCATCGCGCCGTGGCGCATCATCGAGTGGCCGACGCTGGCGACTTCCTGTTTGTGGCAGGTGCCGCACGCCTTGTCTGCGACGCGCAGGTCGCCGGGGTTCACGAATTGGATGAACTCGGGCGACTCCTGATTGAGCAGGATGGTGGAGTTGTTGGGATTCGCCGAGCCGGGCCACCACTCGCCGTGGCGCGGCGCGACGTGGGCCTTGCGCATCAGCAGGCCGGGCGTGGCGTTGCCACCGTGGCAATCAGTGCAGCCGAGCACGACGTTGGGCGACTTGTGCATCGTGTGCTCGTCGGTGCCGACATGGCATTCGAGACAGCCGCGGGATTTGAGAGCGGCGGCTTCGCGGGACTGGTCAATGAGGTTCGGCGCGGGCAGTGGGCGGGACTCGCGCGGGAGGTCGATTGGGACGGAGATGGCGGGGCCGAAGGCGGGGGAGGAATGGGCAATGGCCAATGACCAATGACCAACCAATGACCAAGCCCCAATGAGGAGGGCGAGGATGCGCCAGCGATTGAAGTGCGTCACCGCAACGAGCGAACGCACGCCTTCTCCCTTCCTCGGAGGGGAGAAGGTGGCCGCAGGCCGGATGAGGGGTGCGGCCACTTGCGCCGACGCCCGTAACCCCTCACCCCGGCCCTCTCCCCTCATCCGATGAAGGGAGAGGGAGTCGAAGCGCGTCGAGGCAGCCACGGCATCGGCATCGGCATTGAGCATTGGGCATTGGGCATTCATTGGGAATTGGTCCTTGCTCATTGGTCATTCCTAGTAAGTCAGGGTCAATGCAATCAAACCACTGTAGAGAAAGTCATCCACCTTGCCGGCGCGCGAGGTGTCTTCGAGGCCGGTCACCGGGTCGGTGCTGCGACGGTAAATGTCCTTGTAGCCGCGACCGGGCAGCAGCACGCCCCAGCCGGCGGAGAGAATCACGTTGTCCGTCAGGAAGGGCCGATACTGGAGGCCGAGGCTCAGGTCGAGGCCCAGTTCGCGGTCAATCTTGTCCGTCAGCAGCGCGCGGCGGAGCGGGTCGGTTTCGGCGAAGCGGATGTAGTTCAGGTTCAGGAACGTCTTCAGCTTCGGCGTCACGTCAATGTCCATGCCCAGGCCCCAGAGGTAGATGCCGGGGTTCACGAAGTTCGCCTGGCCCTGCGCCTTGCTCGACCGCAGGTTCGGCACGAGCGAGCCGCCCTGCTTCAAGCCCACCGCCGACCCGCCGAGGTTGAAACCCTGCCGCACGTAGTAGCTGAACGGCCCGCCGACGAAGTTCGGGTTGTCCAGAATCGTGTCGAAGCCGGTGGCCTGACCGTCATCGCTCTTGCTGTCGCCGCTCGCGTAAACGAACGACGCCTTGTAGCGCACCCAGTCGCGGTCGTAGCTCAACTCCAGCGCGGCGAACTGCGCGTTGATGTTCGCCGGTTGACCCGCGAGGCCGTTGAAGTCGTCGCGCCCGAACGCCTGATAAAACTGGTGCGATACGTTCCAGCGCCCGATGTGGCCGTCGCCGCCGAAGCCGAGGTAGTAGGCGCGCACGTCATGCGGGCGCACGGTGCCAAGCGGCGTGGGGCGAACGACGTTCCCGTTGCGGTCGTAGTGAACGTCGGCGTCATCGAGGTTCGCGTGGAAGCTCCACGTCGTGGTGTAACCCTTGAAGAATGTGTCCTGCAAATAGGCGTTGGCGATGACCACGCGTTGGTTGCGCTGCTCGAAGGTGTTGAGGCCCGAGTTCGTGTCCTTCTCGCGCATGTCGAAGACCGCCGCGTTGTATTGAATGCGGTTGTTGGCGTAGTTGCCGAAGAGGCGACCGCCGAGGTTTGTGTCGTTGAAGAGGAAGCCGCGAAAGTCGGAGCTGAACGTCTGATTGCCACCTTTCATTGCGATGAAGTCGTAGCTGTCCGAGAGGTCGCGCAGGTGCAGCTCGATGAACGCCTCCTGCAACGCCCAGTAATCCTTCGTCCGCACCGTCGAGCGCCGGCCGGCGAGGCTGTCGGCGGAAGTGAGCTGCCCCGCGAGCAGCGTGGTGATGTCCGCCGGCGTGGTGACGAAGCCGTTGGCCGGATTGGCGACGTTGTTGCCCGGCCCGCCGCCGAGGAAGCCGCGCGGGTCGGGCGAGGCGCCGCCGGTCTCCTGCACATGGAGGTAGTTGATGTTATAGACCGGCGTGAGCTTGATGGCCCACTCGATGGGCTTGAAGACCGTCTCGCCGCGAAACAGCTCGATGGAGAACGCCATGTTGTTCTGCACCGACAGCGCTTCGCCCCGGCCGAAGAACTCGTATTGTCCGGGGCCGGCCGCGCTCGCGCCGCTGGGTGTGGGGACGACCTGGCCGCTGAAGTCCGTCGAATTGTTGACCGTGACGTTGAGGAAGATGTCCTGGCCGATGACGGGCAGGTCGCCCTTGAGCTTGCTCTGGTGGTAGGGATGCCACAGGCGCGGCTCGTGGTAGTAGAACGGGTCTTCGCCGCTGCCGTTGGCGTAGCGTTTCCAAGGCAGGAAGCCCGCGCGCCAGCGGTCGTTGTGCGACTCGGTCCACGCCGGCAGCGCCACGCCGGTGTCGCGCGCGATGCCGCCGCTCTCGAAGTGCGGGTGGAAGGGAAGGTTGCGCCGCGTGTTCTCGCGCGGGAGGTCGAGCGGCTTCGGCAACGCGTCGAGGCCGTGCTTCGGCTTCAGTTCGGTGGACTTCGGTTCCAGCCCGACGGTGCGAATCGGCGTGCGCGGCAGTGCGAAGGGCACCGGCTCGGAGCCGTAGCCGCTGGGAAACTTCGGTGGCACGGCGACGACCTCAGTGTCGCGCAGCGGCGAGCGCGGCAAGGCCAGCGGCGGCGGCACTGCTTCGGAGCCGAACGCGGGGCCGAGCGTGAACTCGGGTTTGAAGAACGGCTCCTCGACGGGCTTGGTGTTCTGCGCGCCGGGGTCGGGGTTGAACTGCGCGGGAGCCTTGGGCGGCGGGGGCGGCGTGTAAGTGACTTTCAGCCGCAAGCCCGGCGGTTCCTCGAAAAGCTCGCGCGGCCATGCGGGACCAGTGCGCGGGTCGGGGTTGAACTTCCCCGGCGCGGCGGGCGGCGTGCCGCTGCTCAAGGTCACGCGCAGTTCGAGCATCTCCTCGATGGGCGGGAACAGCAGCGACGCCGGGAACGGAAGAAAGCGTTTGTCCGGCTCCGGGCTGAAGACGCTTGGCGCGGCCGGCGGCGGGCCGGAGGTGATTTCCTGAAGGGGCTTGAGCCGGTCGCGCTCGCGGTCGGCGTCTTCCTTCGGCGAGAGCGGGGCAGGGGACGGCTGGGTGACGGGAGCGGACTTGGTTTTGGGCGTGCGTTCTGTGAGCAGCTTCCCTGGCTTGGCCGGCTCCGCGCCGTGGCCGGACGCGCACGCGAGGCCCACCGCCACGCCGGGCGCGGCGGACCGGAGCAGCCCGCGTAAAAGCGGAGACTTCTTTCCCTGAAGTGACGCCGGCATCCGGCGGCAATGAAACGCGAGACGCGGCGCGGAATGCAAGCCCGCGCGTGTAAGCGAAGTGTAAAGCTCCCGTCAATTTGCTTGCCCCGTCGCGGCGGATTTCTGACAACTTGCGCCACGTGAAGCCGGTTGCCCTCATCCTCGGACTGCTCCTGTGCGCGCTGCCCGTCCGCGCGCAGATGACGCTGGCCGAGGTGACGACCGTGCTGGCACAGGCCGTCTCGCGCGCGGCGGTGGTCTCCCCCGCGAGCGTCGTTGCGGTCGTGGACCGCGAGGGTTTCGTGCTCGGCGTGTGGAGCGTGAACGGCCTGGTCCCAGCGACGGACATCCGGGACAACGCCATCGCCAAGGCCGGCACGGCGGCGTTTCTGAGTAGCGCGCAGAACGCCTTCACCCCGCGCACGGCGGCGATGATTGTGCAGCAGAACTTCCCGCCCGGCGTGAACAACAAGCCGCCTGGTCCGTTGGTGGGCGTGAACTTCAGCCAGCTCTCCTTCTCCGACATCAACAAATACAAGCTCCCCGCCGAGGCCGGCCTGCTCACGCTTGGCTCCAGCCCGGCGGCTCCGCTGACGCCCGTCACGACTCCGCTCACTGGCGGACTCGCGGGCACCGCGGGCGGCGTGCCGTTGTATCGCGCCGGCGTGCTCATTGGCGGCGTTGGCGTGGCGGGCGATGGCGACGACAGCCCGCTGAACATCTCCGCCGCGACGGTCATCAATCCGAAGGTGGACGAGGATGTGGCGCTCGCGGGACAGGTCGGCTTCGAGCCGCCCGCGCGCATTCACGGCACGAAAGTGTTCGTGGACGGCATCGCGCTGGCCTACGTGGCGAGCACGACTTCGCTCGGTGTGGTGACGCCGCTCGGCGGCATTGGCGCGGCGGTGGCGGGGTTCGCGCCGACGGCCAGCCCGGCCGGGCCGTTGCCCTATGTGGCGGCGACGATGGGCGGTGTGACCGGCGAGATTCGCCAGGCCATCATCGCCGACCCGAGCGCTGTTCCGCTGCCCGGCGGCACGGCGCGGCTCACGGCGGCGGAGGTCACGGCCATCCTTACTGCCGGGGCGAACCGGTCGCGCACCACGCGCGGCGGCATTCGGTTGCCGCGCGGCTCGCGGATGCAGTGCTTCATTTCCGTGGTGAACAATCCCAACCTCGCCGGCAGCCCGCCCGTCTGCCTCGGCACGTTCTGCACCTCGCCGGATGCGACGCGTTTCAGTTGGGACGTGTGTGTGCAGAAGGCGCGCACGGCGGTCTTCTTCAGCAGCGACACGCGCGCGTTCACGGCGCGCACGGTCGGCTTCATGGCCCAAGGCACGTATCCGCCGGGCATCGGCGGGACGACACCGGGCATCTTCCTCGGGCTGCAAGAACGCTTCTCCATCATCACCGTCCCGGCCATCGCGGCGGTCAACACGCTCAACGGCGCGGCCTTCACAACCTCCATCGCGGTGAATCCCAACCTGCCCAACGGCATGACGATCTTCGCCGGCTCCATGCCGCTGTATCGCGGCGGCGTGCTCATCGGCGCGGTGGGTGTGAGCGGCGATGGCATTGACCAGGACGATCTCGTCGCGGCCTCCGCAGCGGCAGCACTGGGCGGCATCTTCCTTCCGCCCGAGCCGGTGCGCGCCGACCGCAGCCTGCATCGCAGCGCGCGGCTGCCGTTGGTGAAATTCCCCCGCAACCCAGCGCTGTGAGAGCCGTTTCAAACGGAGGCAGCCGATGCTCGGCGATGCGGAGTGATCAACCGCCGTCATGTGGACTGCGCCGGCAGAGCGCAGCGGCGACGGCGCTTTCGGAGCGGAAGGCAGCGTCCGAGCCTTCGATGCCAAAGCGGCGTCGCGCTCCGCTTGCCGCCGCAGTCCAAGACGGTGTGGTGCTGCTCGTCGCCCTCCTACTCACGTGCTCCATCGTTCGCGCTGCCCAGCCGGTGATTTCCTCCGCCGTGCCCGCGACCAACGGCTTCGTCGTCCATACCGTTCAGTCCGAGTTTCAAAGCGGCCCGACCAAAATTTACGCCCGCGTGCCGGACAAGCTTGCGCACGGGGTGAGACTGCCGGTGCTTTACCTCCTGCCCGTCGAGGCGAAGGACGAGCAGCGCTGGGGCGACCCGTTGGCCGAGGCCGCGAAACTCGAGCTGGCCAACAAGCTCAACGTCGTCTGCGTCTATCCGACGTTCAGCCATCTGCCGTGGTATTGCGATCACCCGACCGATCCCGGCATCCGGCAGGAGACTTACTTTCTCAAGGTCGTCGTCCCGTTTGTTGAGCGCGTCTATCCCGCACGAGCAGAGCGCGACGCGCGGCTGCTGCTGGGGTTCAGCAAGTCCGGCTGGGGCGCGTGGAGTTTGCTGCTGCGCAACCCGGAAGTCTTCGGCAAGGCTGCCGCGTGGGACTCGCCGATGATGATGGAGCGCGGGCTTTACGGCATGGCGGCCATTGCCGGCACGCAGGATAACTTCGAGCGGCATCGCATCCCCACGCTGCTCCGCGAGCGGAGCAAATCGCTCGGCTCCGAGCCGCGCCTGCTGCTCATGGGCTACGACAATTTCCTCGCGCCGACCCAGCAGGTCCACGCGCTGATGGAGGAACTCAAAATCCCCCACGCCTACCGCGACGGCCCGCAGCGCAAACACCACTGGAACACCGGCTGGGTGGAGGAGGCGGCGCGCTGGCTCGTGACGGGCCGGTAGCGGCCGAGGCAAGAAGGCGGAACTGTTTGGAGCGCCGAGTTCGGTCCGCCTCCTCACCTCGGTGGCCACGCCGCTCCGCCCGCCAGCGATTGCCGGTATTCCCCCGGCGTCTTTCCCGTGTAGCGCCGGAACACCGTGCTGAAATACTGGCTGGAGCTGAACCCCACGGCGAAGGCGATCTCGGTGACGGACTTCCGCCGGTCCGCCATCAGTTCGCGGGCCTTCTCCACGCGTGCGCGGAGGAGGAAGTCGTTCGGCGTCAGGCCCGCGCCGCGCTTGAACTGCTCGAAGAGCCGCGCCCGCGTCACGCCCAGCGCCCGCGCCACCTCGGACATGCGGACCTTTTCGTCCAGCCGGTTGCGCAGATGGGCCTCGGCGGCCTGCACCACGTCGTCCGGCTCGGACTTGGTGGTCGCGTTGAGCTGCGCGGCGGATTCGAGGAGAATCTCGCACGTCCAGGCGCGCAGCCGCGCCAACGGCAGCCGTCCGGCGGGGTGCGCGCAATACTCCGGGACCGCGCGCACCAGCTTTTCCGCGAGCCGTTGAATCTCCGTGCTGAAGGGATGGACGGCCAGATGCGCCCGCTGGCATTGCCGTTGAAGCCACCGCCATTCCTCGGGCTGGAAGGGAGTGTTCCGGCAATCGCTCCCGGCCCGCGCGTCCAGCACGATGTGAAACAGGATGCACGGCGGCCGCATGTCCGGCGCGCCCCGGTGCGCCACGCCCGGCGGGATGATGAGAAAATGCCCGCCGGGCACCTCCAAGTCCGCCCGGCCCCGGTGCCTGAACTCATACGCCGTGGTGCCGCGCAGCAGGAAGAGCAGTTGATAGCCGGGATGCGAATGCCACGCCACGCAGCGCGCCACATGGCTGCGCGTTGCCCCCACTTCCGCCACCAGTGGCAGGTGCAGCTTGTCTCCCGGGAGCGTGTCCATGATGCGTGTGCCGCGCCGGACGCGGCGTGTTCAAAATCGTTCGCGTCACGATATTGAAAGCCCGGCGGCGGTGGCGATGCTAGAAGTTCACCATGCAGCCACCCGTGAAGGCAATTCGATTCCTGCCAGCGGGCCGTATTGGCCCGCTGCTAAGTTTCGTTGGCCGCCACGGATGCAACTGCAACAACCAACCAAAACCACCCCGCCCATGACCATGTTCCGAACCCCGCCGACCCGTCCCCGCCGCGCCAGCGGCTTCACCCTGATCGAACTGCTCGTCGTCATCGCCATCATCGCCATCCTGGCGGGGATGCTCCTGCCGGCGCTGTCGAAGGCGAAGTCCAAGGCCGCCAGCGCCAAATGCCTGAACAACAACAAGCAGCTCCAACTGGCCTGGACGCTGTATTCGAGCGATCAGGATGACAAGATGGTCAGCAACGTGAATTATCCTGGAACATGGCCGGCAATTCCTGAGACGAACGACACCTGGTGCGTGGGTTGGATGAAACCAGGGGGAAACTTCCGGGCTGAAAGCGTCACGAATGCCAACGGCTTCATGAATGCCCTGATGGGGCGGATGGCAGGCAATCCGGGGATCTTCAAGTGCCCCACTGACAAGCTTCAGTTCCCTGGAACCACCGGCGTGAGGGTGCGCAGCGTGGCCATGAACGGCTTTATGGCCGGCCGCCGGTTCTCCGGCCTTACCCCTCCGCTCGCTTTAGGCAGTGCCAACATACCCGCCTACACCCGCATCGCGAATGTCGGGCGAACCTCCGACATGATGGCGTTCACGGAGGAGGATCCCAACGCCATTGACGATGCCATCATTCTCAACGGCATTGATACCGGCGGCTATACGGCGACCGGCAACTCCCGATTCAACAACCTCCCGTCCGCGCTGCACAATGGTGGCACCACCTTGAGCTTCGTTGATGGCCACGCCGAATCCCACCGTTGGAGTCAGTTGACGCTCAACAACGCTGTTCAGGTGCCCGTCACGGCCAGCGCGGTGGACGCCCGGTGGTTCAAGCAGAAGCAGCACGAGGCGTATCCGACGAATCCTTGAAGTTCAGCGCCAGTTAATCAGGTTCAGCCGCTTGAACTCCGCCTGCACGTCCGCGCCCTCGTAGAAAGACAGCCAGCCACGCACGCGCTGCGTCTCGCCGGGCTTGCAGTCGGGGAACTTCGGGTCGGAGTGGATACACGGGCACGGCGGGTTGGCCCACGGGCGGTGGTTCGGCTCCCACGCGGCGATGACCCAGCGCTTCCCATCGTCCGAGCGCGCGGCAACGTAGGGTTTCGCCAGCACCTTGTTGTCGTTGCTCTGCGCAGTGAAGCCCTTTGCCCCCTTGAGCATCACGCAGTTCTGCACGCGCAGGTCGGAGAGCGTTTCCTTCGTGCCGTTGCGAAGCCACATCTCCATGCGCACGCCGTCGCGGCCCGGAACGACCTTCGTGCCGAAGGCGATTCCGTTCGGCAGCGTGCGCTCGAAGTCCAGTGAGCCATCGGTGCGACGGGTCCATTCCAGCTTGGGAAGGTCAACATTCTGCCTCGACCACACGGTCGGGACGTGCGTGTGCGCGAGGTAGGTGAGGCCGAGGTTTGACCAAATGGCTTCGGGCACGTCCACCACGACGTAGCTGGTGGGGTCCCACGGTGTGAACACGCTCACTTTCGTCTCGCGCTGCGGGTTCACTGCGCCGTCGAGGAAGCCGATGCGCGGATGGCGTCCACCGGGATACGGCACGACGAGCAAGGGCGCGTGTGTCCCACGCGCGGGAGGCGGGTCCAGCCGGATGTCATAGCGTTGCAAGGCGCTGTCAATCTCCGCCGCCGTCATGCCCGTCGCCGCCCGCACCTCGTCGCGGGAAAAGCGGTGGAGCGTCATCATGTTCCACAGCCAGAAGCGAAGCGACGGCTCGTCGGGCCGGCGGGCGTTGCCGAGGTCCGGCTGCTCGCCGGGCGCGCCGTCCGGCGTCACGCGCGCCTCGGTGGAGAGCTTGTAGGTGTGACCGGTGGACGCGGTGAGTTCGGCCTCGACGAGATACGCGCGGTAGCCGGACGCGGGCTTCTCGACGCGCGTGGAGACCTGCCGGCCCGGATTGGATTTGAGTTCGGTGCCGGACCACTTGTCGTTGCGCAGGTCGCGGTCGGGCGAATTGGCCGTCATCAGCCGGAAGGACTTCGCGGGCGGACTCAGCGTCACGTCCACGGTCGGCGCTTCGAGCGAGCCGCCCTTGAACTCCCACTTCATCTGCGGCAGCGGCTCGCGGTCGGCGAGCATCTGGAAGAACGCCGCAAGCGTCTGCGTGGCCTCGCGGCCGCCCGCGAGGTCGTGGCCGGCGTTGGGCGTCTGAAAAATCAGCTTCGGGTCGGGCAGCTCGTGGAAGTAGTGACGGAGCGCGTCCACGGTCCAATACGGGTCGTTCGTGCCGAGGAGGATGAGCTTGGGCAGTGTGTAGTTCCGGCGGTAGCTGAACGGGTCCACCCAACCGCGCAGCTCGACCATGCGCGGGTCGTCCATGCGCTCAATGAGGTTCAACTCGGTGTAATCGCCAATCTTCTCGCTCTGCTTGCCATAGACTTTCTGCGACCACTGCGTCTGCGCCTTCATGTTCAGCATGTCTATGACCATCGGCGCGATGCCGGCCACGCGCGGGTCGGCGGCGGCGGTGAGCCAGGTGGTCCAGCCGCGCTTGGACGCGCCGGAGACGACGAACCGCACGGGCTTCGCCCCGCCGCCCTCGCTGGCGAAGGCCTGCACTGCGTCCATCGCGCGCACGGCGGACTTCGCCATCGGGAAGAGCAGGGGCCACTCGCGGTCGCCGGTCTTGAGATACTCGTTGAAGGTGTAGGCGATGAGGGCGTCCTCACGGCGGCCGTCGTAGAGCGGCTGGCTGGGCACCTTGTTGACGGCGGCGGCGATGGCCCCGGCGCGCTCGGAAAGCGTCTTCATCAGGTTGAACAGCTTGGACACGTCGCCATCGCCGGTGATGAAGAGGAAGGCGATGTCCTTGTTCCGCACCTGCGGCGGACGCACGACGAGGACTTGGTGCCGCCACTCGTGCCCGCGCCAGGTTTGCGAAGTCAGGTCCAGCCGCGTGGCGGTGAAGCCGTCCACGTCGCGCTGCTCGGCCTGCTTCCAGGCGAAGGAGGCGTCGGCCTTGCGGACGTAGTCGCCCAGCGCGTCGGCGGCGGGCGACGGAGGCGGGGCAAGGAGGAAAGCGACGAACAGCAGCAGGACGAAGCGCATGGCGCATCGTCTCGTTCGACGGGAGTGAGTCAAGCCGCTTCCCGCGTGCATGACCATCGCCGTCGCCGGGGCGCAAAACCAACTCGACTTGAACCCGACACTTCCCGACAGTTCCGCGCACACAGTCCGTGCATCCCGACGCCATCAACTACTTCAACCGCCACACGCAGCGCGTGGAGACGGAGCAGATTTATGGCGAGGGCTTCCTGCGGTGGATTTACGGCTCGCTGTCGGGCCGGCTCGCGCTGCACGCGGTGGCCAAGCGCGCGTTCTTCTCGCGTTGGTATGGCTGGCGCATGGACCGGCCCGCGAGCCGCGCGAAGGTCGCGCCGTTCATCCAGAACTTCCGCGTGGACACGGGTGAGTTCGCCGATGCGCCGGAGTCCTTCCGCACGTTCAACGAGTTCTTCTATCGCAAGCTCAAGCCCGGCGCGCGGCCCATCGCAGGCGATGTGCGGACGGCGGTGTTTCCGGCGGATGGGCGGCACCTCGGCTTCCCCGACGTGTCGCAGATGGCGGGCATCTTTGTGAAGGGCGCGGTGTTCGGCCTCGGCGAACTGCTGCGCGACCGCGAACTGGCCGAGCAATTTCATCGCGGCGCGATGGTGCTCTCCCGCCTGTGCCCGGTGGACTACCACCGCTTCCACTTTCCCGTTGCTGGCCTCGCCACGGAGCCGCGCCTCATCAACGGCTGGCTCTACTCCGTCAGCCCCATCGCGCTGCGGCGGAACATCCAAATCTTCACGGAGAACAAGCGTGCCCTCACGCGCATTGAGTCGCCGGAGTTCGGCACCGTGCTGATGCTGGAGGTCGGCGCGACGAACGTGGGCAGCTTCGAATATACCTTCCCGCCGAACACCCGCGTGGCAAAGGGCGCGGAGAAGGGCTACTTCAAGTTCGGCGGCTCTTCGACGATCACGCTCTTCGAGCCGGGCCGCGTGAAGCTGGACGACGATCTCCTCGCGCACACGGCAGAGCATCGCGAACTCTACGCGCGCATGGGCGACCGACTCGGCGTCGCGGCGTAAGGGTAGGGCCGACCTGCCGGTCGGCCTTGGTGCCGCCAGCCAACGAACGAAGCGATGCTGGCTGCCAATCGTCCGCTCGCATCACTGCGTTCGCTGACGCGGGAACGCGGACGACCCGCAGGTCGTCCCTACCAAGAGCCGTTATTGACACCCGGGCGGCGAGTTGTTTCCGTTCGCGCGCCAAACATGAGCAAGTTGAAATTCAAAGTCGTTCCCGGAGCGGTCGTCGCGCCGCAGGGGTTCCTCGCCAGCGGGGTTTTCTGCGACATCAAGCGTCTCGGCACTGGCAAGGGGTCGAACAAGGGCCAGAAGCGTGACCTCGCGCTGATCGTGTCCGAGGTGCCCGCGACGGTCGCGGGGATGTTCACGACCAACCAAATTTGCGCCGCGCCCGTGAAAGTTTGCGCCGAGCGCGTGAAGAGCGGCACCGCGCAAGCCATCGTGGTGAACTCCGGCAACGCCAACGCCTGCACCGGCAAACAGGGCATGAAGGACGCGCGGGCGATGAGCGCGCTCGTATCTGAGCAGCTTCACATCCCCGACGAGCACATTCTCGTGGGCAGCACGGGGCGCATCGGCGTGAACCTGCCGATGGTGAACGTGCGCGAGGGGATTCTCGCCGCCGCGCAGTTGCTCGGGAATGAGGTGGCCTGCGCCGACGAAGCGGTCGAGGCCATCATGACCAGCGACACCCGGCCCAAGCAGATCGCCATCGAGTTCAAGCTGGGCACCAAGACCGTCCGCATCGGCGGCATGTGCAAGGGCGCGGGGATGATCCAGCCCGGCATGAGCGCCACCGGGGCGCGTCCCGCCGCACTGCCGTCGGGGCTGCACGCGACGATGCTGTGCTTCATCACGACGGACGCGGCGATTGAGGCGAAGGCATTGCACGCGTGCCTGCAAGAAGCCGTGGCGAACAGTTTCAACCGCATCACCGTGGACGGCGACATGAGCACGAATGACACGGTGCTCGTGCTGGCGAATGGCTTGGCGGGAAATCCTCAACTCGTAGGAGACGACGTGAGGAGTCTCGCTTCAAATCGGAAATCAGATGGAGCCTCCTTACGTCGGCTGCTACCGGGCTTGGAAGTTTTCCAAGCCGCGCTTCAGCACATCTGCCTTGAACTCGCCAAGATGATCGTGCGCGACGGCGAGGGCGTGCATCGCGTCGTGACCGTGCGCGTCGAGGGCGCGAAGACGATTCAGGATGCCGATGCCGCCGCGCGCGCTGTGGCGAACAGCGCGCTGGTGAAGACGAGCTGGCACGGCGGCGACCCGAACTGGGGCCGCATCATTGACGCGCTCGGCTACAGCGCCGCGACCGTGGTCGAGGATCGCGTGGACATCGGCTACAGCGCGCCGGGCAGCCGGAAGATTCTCTGGAGCCTCAAGCGCGGCCAGCCGACGAAGGCCACGTTCAAGCAGCTCTGCGCCGCCGCCGTCCCGAAGGAGTTCGACCTCCACATCCGCCTGAACCTCGGCCAGGCCAGCGCCCTCATGTATGCCTGCGACTTGACCGAAGCCTACGTGGACTTCAACAAGGGCGACGTGACCGACCCGACGACGCTGGGAGGTTGACATGGCAACCGTTGCCGCCAGCCTTGGCAGTCGTCGCTCAGGTGTTCGGGATCGCTTAACCAACTGCCCGGATGGTTTAAGCGGGCTTATTCCCGTCCCTCGGCAATTGACACCCCCCCGACCGGTGCTAGTCTGCTCGGCAAATTGAAGCGAGCAACCACCCGCAGCACAGCGGGTGGTTTTGTCTCCCAACGCAGCACACTGAGCAAAACGATTTCTTAAAATGAGCGACGCCACTACTGCCGCCCCCGCGCAAGCCGGCGGCATCCCCCAAATCTCCCACATCTCCGAGGCCGTCATCCGCATCGCGGGCAATTCGCAGGACGGCATCCAGGCCATCGGCGGCTTCCTCGCGCGCCTCGCCGGCCGCAGCGAGCAGGAGGTCATGACCTTCATGACCATCCCGTCCACGATTTCGGGCGGGCCGTCCATCTTCCAGGTGCGCATCGGCTCCGGCGAAGTCCTCAGCGCGGGTGATGAGGCGGATGTTCTCCTTTGCTTCTACCAGCACAGCTACGAAGGTCATCTCGGCTCGCTCAAGAAGGGCGGCATCGTCCTCTACGACTCAGATCACGTTAAGGAAATCCCGCCGGAGAATCTCTCCAAGTATCGCCATATCGGCCTCCCCATTTCGAGCCTCGTGGTCGAAGCCATCGGCGGCACGGGCCGCGACAAGGGCAAGAATGTTTATGCGCTTGGCCTTATCGCGAAGATGTTCAACCTCGACGTGCCGAAGCTGCATCGCCTCCTCCAAGAGCGCTTCGCCGGCAAGGATCCGAAGGTCGCCGAGACGGCCATCGCGGCCTTCAACGGCGGCTACAGCCACACGCTCGCGACGGCGGCGGAGCTGTTCAAGTTCAAGCCCGGCGAAAACGTCGGCCACAACCAGATCGTCATGGGCGGCAACGAGGCGCTGGCCTATGGCCTCATCGCGGCGGGCGTGCGGTTCGGCGCGGGCTACCCCATCACGCCGTGGTCGGACATCATGGAACTGCTGCGTAAGGAGCTGCCCAAATACGGCGGCTCGTTCATCCAGTGCGAGGATGAGATCGCCTCCATCTCGATGGCCATCGGCGCGAGTTGGGGCGGGCGCGTGGCGGTGACGGGTTCCTCCGGTCCCGGCATCTCGCTCAAGACCGAGGCGCTCGGTTGGGCGGTCATGGCGGAGATTCCGCTCATCATCGTGGACGTGCAGCGCGGCGGCCCCTCGACCGGCATGCCAACGAACGTCGAGCAGTCCGATCTGAACATTGCGTGCTTTGGCGGCCACGGTGATTCCCCGCGCGTCGTCATCGCGCCCAGCAGCGTGGAAGACTGCTTCTACACGGCGATTGAGGCCGTGAACATCGCCCGCAAATACAGCACGCCCGTCATCATCCTCACCGACCAAGGCATCGCCTCCCGCATCGAGGCGTTTGCCATGCCGAAGCTGGAGAAGATTTGTCAGGACATCTCGCCGGACTTCACGCCCGTCGCCGACCACAAGCCCTACGACCTCGCCGCCGCCGACGGCATCACGCGCCATCTCGCGCCCGGCACGCGCGTCGCCAGCGGCAAGTATCCCATCGTCACCGGCCTTGAACATGACGAACTCGGCCACCCGACCGGCTCGCCCAAGCTCCATGTGCAGATGACCGCCAAGCGCCGCAACAAGCTCAAGAAGCTCGGCGCGGATCTGCCCACCCCGACCGTCTTTGGCCCGCCCGAAGGCCAGGTGCTCCTCGTGAGCTGGGGTTCGAGCAAAGGCCCCGTGGAGGAAGCCGTGAAGCAGGCCCGTGCCAATGGCGACGCCGTTTCCGCGCTGCACATCAAGTATCTCAACCCGCTGCCGAACGGCCTGGAGAAAATCTTCGAGGCGTTCTCGCATGTGCTCGTGGTCGAGCTGAACGACGAGGGCTTCTACGGCTACGGCCAGCTCGGTGCTGTTCTGCGCGCCCGCTATTGCGACCCCAAGATTCGCGGCCTGAACAAGGTGGACGGCCTCACCTGGAAGATTCGCGAGATCCTCGACCGCGTGAAGGCGATGACGAAGTAATTTCCACCGACGCAACTCAATTTCATCTCACGATATGACCGCCCTCTCCTTCGCCTCCGAGACTCTCACTCGCACCGGCAACCTCAACCTTGCCTCCGTCCCGCCCCTCCCCGAGGGCGAGCGCAAAGGCCTCACCAAAAAGGAAGTCGCCGCCGACCATCCGACCTGGTGCCCCGGCTGCGGCGACTTCTCCGTGCTCGCGCTCTACTTCAAGCTCATCGAGAAGCGCAAGATGCACCACGAGAAGATCACGACCGTGGCGGGCATCGGCTGTTCGAGCCGCTTCCCCTACTTCGTGCAGGCGCACGGCGCGCACTTCATCCACGGCCGCGCGCTGCCCTTCGCCACCGGCGTCGCGCTCTCGCGGCCGGACCTCCATGTGTTCGTCTTCGGCGGCGACGGCGACGCCTTCTCCATCGGCGGCAACCACTTCACGCACACCGCGCGCAAGAACGTGAAGCTGACTTACTGCGTCATGGACAACAACGTCTATGGCCTGACCAAGAACCAGACCTCGCCCACCTCGCCGCTCGGCTACAAGTCCAAGACCGACGCTTGGGGCAGCGGCGACCGGCCCATCAATCCGATGAAGCAGGCCATCGCGGCGGGCGCGACCTTCGTGGCGCGCACCACGCACACGAACCCGAACCACGTCCTCCAGATGATGGAGGCCGCGATGGACCACGACGGTTTCAGCTTCATCGAGTGCCTCAGCGAGTGCGTGGAGTTCTATCCGGGCGCCTTCGACGGTGCGAACCCGCGCAAGGGCGGCCAGTTCCCACTCGTGCCCGAGGACCACGACGTGACCGACGAATACGCCGCCTACAAGCTTTCCGAGGACCTCATGCCCGGCAAGTTCGGCATCTTCTACAAGGTGAACCGCCCGACCAAGAACGCGAACGAGGCGAAGATCATCAGCACCAACCGCGAGAAGTTCGTTGCGCTGCCCGACTGGCAGATCCTCCAGAAGAACTTCGACCGGATGAAGTAGGGCGGAGGGCGACGAGTAGTCTTGAGGCCCTCACCGGCCTTGCTTGCGCGGCCCGTAAAACGTAATGCGTCATGCGTAAGGGCCACGGGCGTATGACCGCCCTTACGTTTTACGCATTACGCCTTAGCCCATGCCCATCTACGAATTCGCCTGCCCGAAGTGCCGGGTGATTTTCAATTTCCTCTCCAAGCGCATCAACCCCGACCGCACGCCCGTCTGCCCCAAGTGCGGCAACAAGAAGATGCGCAAGCAGATGAGCCGCTTCGCCATGTCGAAGGGCCTTAAGGAACCCACCGCCAAGCCCGGGGGCGATGACGGCCCGCCCATGCCCGACATGGATGATCCGCGAGTCGAGCAGGCCATGCGCGAGATGGAACGCGACATGGAGCATCTCGACGAGAACAACCCCAAGCACATGGCGCACATGATGCGCAAGATGAAGGACATCATGCCGCCCGGCACGATGCCCAAGGAGCTCGACATCGCCATCAAGCGTCTCGAAGCCGGCGAAGATCCCGAGAAGATCGAGGCCGACATGGGCGACGTGCTCGGCGACCTCATGGGCGGCGAAGGAGGACCCGGCGGAGCCGGCGGCAATTATTCGCACGACAGCGGCCTTTACGATTACTGAACCAGTTTTCAGTGTTCAGTCATCAGTAACCAGTATTCAGTCCCCTCGCGCCGGTCTGACTGAAAACTGAACACTGGTTACTGAATACTTCCCCTCCATGGCCCACATCCACGAAAAGATAGACTTCACCGTCGCCATCTTCGTCGTCCACGACGCGAAGGTGCTGCTCATCCTGCACCGCAAGCTGGGCAAATGGTTGCCGCTCGGCGGGCACATCGAGTTGGATGAAGACCCGGAAATCGCCGCGCTCCGCGAGGCCAAGGAGGAGAGCGGCCTGGACGTGGAACTCCTCGGCGAGCGTCCGCCCACCACGGAACCCGGCACCCGCGCGCTCATCGCCCCGCGCTTCCTCGACATCCACCGCATCACCGACACCCACGAGCACATCGGCATGATTTACTGGGCGCGCCCCCTCGGCGGCGACGTGACGCTGGCGACCGAGGAGCACCACGACATCCGCTGGTGCAGCGCCGAGGAGTTCGACGCCCTCCAGCCACCCATGACCAACGCCGTGAAGTGGTATTGCCGGAAAGCAATTGAGGAGGTTTGACCACGAATGCACACGAATAGACACGGATGGGAATGCCCGTCGTCCTGCACTGGTTTCACGCCGTCCCGTTTGAATTAGTGTCCCTTCGTGTCCATTAGTGGTTTCCCCATGCCGCCCCGCAAAGCCATCGGCTTCCTGCTCACCGCGCTGAACACGCTGGCGTGCTCCTACTTCGGCAACTACGTGTTCTTCCTGCTCCAGCAGCAGCACGGCTTCGGCAACCGCGAGAACCTGCTCACCTGCGCGCTCCACGGTCTCATCTACGTCCCGGCGGCGTGGTTCGGCGGACGCTTCGCCGAGCGACGCGGCCTGACGACCTCGCTGAAAGTTGGTTTCGCCGGCATGGCCGTCACACTGTTCGCCGGCGGCTTCCTGCCCTCGGTGGCGGGCGTGCTGGTCACGGTCGCTCTCTGGACCGTTGCGATGTGCTTCACCTGGCCCGCCCTCGAAGCCTTCGCCACGCACGGCGAGTCCGACGACGGCACCAAGCGCATGGTCGGCGTCTACAATCTCACCTGGTCCAGTTGCGCGGGCCTGATGTATTTCGCCGGTGGTTCGTTGTTTGAATGGCTCGGCCCGCGCAGCCTGTTCTGGATTCCCAGCGGCATCCTCGCGCTTCAGTTCGCGCTCACGCTCTGGCTGGAACGGTTGCCCGACTCGCCTGCCGCGCCCGCGCCCAGCATGCCGCATCATCCGGAGGATGCCGCGCTCCACCAGCCCGTCTCGCCCGCGACCTTCCTCAAGATGGCGTGGCTGGCCAATCCCTTTGCCTACATCGCCATTCACTCCTTTCTTGCCGTGGTGCCTGGCCGCTCGGCAGAACTCGGCTTGAGCGTCGCGCAAAGCGGCTGGTTCTGGGCGGTGTGGTTCCTGGCGCGACTTGGCACGTTCTTCCTGCTCTGGCAATGGGGCGGCTGGCACTACCGATTCCGCTGGATGCTCGCGGCTTTCATCGCGCTCATCGCCAGCTACGTCGTGCTGCTGCTGGGGAAATCCTTCGCCGGCCTGCTCGCGGCGCAAGTCGTCTTCGGTCTCGCCACCGGCCTGCTCTACTACGCCTCGCTCTTTTACTCGATGGACGTGGGTGAGACGCAGGGCGAGCACGGCGGCATCCACGAGGCCGCCATCGGCCTCGGCATCTGCCTCGGCCCCGCCGTCGGCGCCGGCGCGCTCTATCTCGCGCCTGCCCAACCCCACGCCGGCGCATTCGGCGTCACGGCGCTGCTGCTGGCGGGACTGATGGGGCTCGTGGGATTGCGCGTGAAACAGTGAGGAAGGCCAGCACGCGCACAAGCCTCGCTCGCCATCGTCAAAGCGTGCGCTTGATGAGCTGGCGCACGCGGGCGCGGGCTTGTTGCTGGTGCTCCGGAGAGAGCGATCGCAGCGCGGCGTCCGCCTCGGCGGCGGCAGCGGGGCTGTGCTGCCGGGCCAGCAGCAGCCACGCGGAAGCTTCCACCGGATCCTTTGGCACATGCTGGCCGCGCTGGTAGAAACCGGCGAGCACCCGCATTGCGGCGGCGTCGCGCGCTTCAGCGGCACGCAGGTAGTGGTCCATCACCTCGGCGAGCAAGGCATCGTCGGGAGTGGAGCGACGTGCCTTCCAGTTTCCCTCGTCGAACCAGTTGTTCAGCCCGCCGGGCAGGGCCGGATCCTTGGAGCCACCGCTGATGCTCAGCTTTGCGGACGTGTCGCCCAGCCCGCCGACAAACGACGCGCCGTGCAGAAACCAGCGCGAGGCGGCCACCAAGTCGCGCGGCCCGCCGTAGCCCCAGCGGTAGCGGTCGCCGAGCATCAGCGCCGCCTCGATGTGCTCGCCCTCGGCGGCGGCCTGGAGCAGGCGGTGCGGCGTCTCCGTGCTGTCCTTCGGCTCCAATTCGCCCGTCGCGAGGAGGCGGGCCAGACGAAATAGCGCGTCGGCATTGCCGGCTCGGGCGGCGTCCCGCCAGGCAGCCAGTTGGGTGGCGGCATCCAACTGTCCCTGCTCGCCGAGCATGCGGAGTGCGCCCACCTCGCCATTCGCGGCGGCGCGGAGAATCCAGTTCAGGCCCGCCTTCGTGTCTTTGGGGACGCCCCGGCCGGTGAAGAGGCTGTAGCCATACGCGTTCATCGCGGCGGGCAGGCCGGCCTCGGCGGCACGGTGATAACAGCGGTTTGCCTCGGCGGCGTCGGGCTTGAAACCGAACCGCCCTTCCAGATGGATGCGTCCGATGGTGCGCATGGCGACCGGACTGCCGGCGGCGGCGGCCTGCTCATACAATTTGAAGGCCGCAGCGGCATCGGCGGCCATGCCGATGCCCGACGCCTGCAACTGCCCGAGCAGGTGCAGCCCGGCTCCGTTGCTCCGGCTCGCGGCGGCGCGGGCGAGGCGCAGGGCTTCGTCGAAGTTTTCCGGCAGGCCTTCGCCGAAGAGCTGGCGGCGGCCCAGCTCGGCCATTGCCTCGGCGTTGCCTTGCGTGGCGGACTGGCGGAGGAGTATCAGCCCGCGCGCGTCGTCGCGGGGCACGCCGCGTCCGGTGAGGAGGAGTTGGCTGAGGTAAAACTGCGCGACGGCGTCGCCCCGCGCGGCATCGGCTTCAACCTCGGCGGCGGGACGCTTGGCCCAGCGAGCGGACAGCGCGTGGAAGTTTAGGGCGGCGATGGGCGGCTCGGCGGCGGAAGCCAGCAGCGCGGCGGACAGGAGCAAGGCAATCAAGGACAGTTTCATGGCGGGGCGCGTCAAGGTTTGGCCGGCGCTTTCGGCGCGGGCGCGGGCGCGCCGGGCGGCGCGTTGGTTCCGCGGGGACGGGGCGATTTGCCGCTCCTCATGTCGCGCATGAACGCCTGCATCTCGTCCGGATCCATCTTGCCGTTCTTGTTCTGGTCGTAGCGTTCGAGGATTTCTGGTGGCGGCGGGCCTTGTGGCACTTGCCCCGGAGCGGTGGTCAGCTTCGGGCTGAAGGGAAAACCCGGCCGGGGCGGAAGGCCGCCGGGTGCGCCAGCGCCCGGAAAACCTGGTGGGCGAAAACCCTGTGCGCCAGGCCTGGCCTGGGTTCCACCCGCTGCGCGTGCCCGGATGTAATCCGCAGTCGAGAGCAACTCCTCTCCATCCAGTCGGCTGTCGCGGTTGCGGTCGGCATTGTTGAACAGGGACCTGAACTGCGAGCGCGCCATGTTTGCGTCAGCGGACAGTTTTTCTCCGGAGAGGAGCGAGGCGAACTCCGTGCCGTCCAGCCGGTCATCTCCGTTCAGGTCGTAGGTGTGCAACAGTTGGCGTCCGCGATGGCTGCCGGGCGCGGGACGGGCCGCGCGGGCGGCAGCGAGCCGCGAGAATTGCGCCTCAACGCGCGGCAACACTTCGCTCCACGGGATGAACCAGAAGCCCGGCATCCCCTCGGCGCGATACAGCAGTCCCGGCGGCGTGGCCAGCAGCGCGCCCGTGGAGGTTGCGAGCTTGCCGAGGTAGGAGCGGGACCGTGCCAGCCCGACGCTCAAGCGCGACATCGCATTGGTCGGCAACTCCAGCCAGAGGGGAATCGTCGCCGGCAGGGCCAAATCCGTGCGCCACGCGGAGAGCCGGACGTGGCATCCGTTCGAGGACAGCATGAACGTGTCCTGATTGGTGTGCCCCAAATGAAACTCCAAACCGGTGATGGTCCAAAGTTGGTTCGAGAACGAGGTGGCCGCCAGTCCCGCCGGGGCGAGCGAGCCATCGGTGGGATGCCACAGCGGCGCACCGGGCGGGGAGGACGCGGTCATGAAGAAGCCCAAGTCCTGCGGCGGTGCGGGCAGGCGGAGCGACGCGAGCTGCCAGTTGGTGCCGGAGTTGGGCAGCAGGTGCATGATGGCGTGGTTGTTGCCAAACGTCGTGGCCGTCCAGGCCTCGCCCACATTGCGGCGAGCATAGGCGACCGGAGACGCAATGGCCGTCCATTGCCGGCTTGCGAAGTCGTAGTCATAGCAACCGGCCGTGGCGGAGAACGCCACGCGCATTTTCTGGCCGGGTAGTTCGACCGCCTGCCCCAATCCCAAGGCGAACCCATCTGCCGGAGTCACCGCTGGCCGACGCCGTCCGCTGCCCAGCAGCTCCGTCGTGCCAGCCTTCACGTCGTGGACATACAGCTCGTCCTTCGCTCCGATAATCAACCGCCCATGCACGCTGGCGATCAGAGGCTGGCCGGCCAACTCGAGTTTGAGCGGCCCGGCGGCTCCTTTGCCGACGCGCCACACTGTGTTGGTGGCGCTCGCGAATGCCTGTCCACCCACCACCGCGAAGCGCCCCTGCGGCAGGTTGGGCGCGGGTTGATACAGCCCCGGCAATTCGACCTCGGGAGGAAGTGGTGGCGGGTTCAAGTCGCCACTGAAATCTGGCAGCGAGTAGCTCGCGAGATGGCTGCAGGCCGGCAGCATGAAACCCTCCCCCGGCCAGTAGAGTTTCATGTCATGCCGCCAGGCAACCCACACGCGGTCGTCCGCCCATAACCACTCGTGGATTTCAGCACGTTTGCTTTCCACCACGAGGCTTGCCGGCAGGCGATACCCGACGACCTCCGCCGGTGACTTGCGAAACTCGGGTGCCATCCAAAACCGCGTGACGCTCAGAGCGTCGGCAGCGGGCGAGCCGCGCGGAGGAGCCGCTGGGGCCGGCGGCGGCGCGGTGAGAGAGGCGACGGAGTTCGGGCCAGTCACGCTTCCGAATCTGGCGAGCAACGGCTCCAGACCTTGCACCCGCAGCCGTTCCTGATGGCGCCGCCCCTCCAGCAGCAGTTCAGCGCGCTGCGAGGCGTTGAAGTTGGGCAACGCGACGAGTTCGAGGAAGCGCGTCAAGTCCGGAGCCGTGGCGGTGCGAAGGAATTCCAAGGCGCGCGCCGTCCCCTGCGTCGCAGCGTAATCGCGGAGCCGGTCATCCAGCGGCTCGAAGAACTCCGGCACCTTGTCCAAGTCGTAATTCTCCGCCGTAAGCCGCAACCGCGCGAGGCAGAGCGCGCGCAGTTGATGCCAGGTGTGCGCCGCGAGTCGGCCGGCGAAGAGCGCCTCGCGATGCAGCCAAGCCGCATCGGACAGGCGGCGGATGGCTTCCACCACCGCCGCGTCTGGCTCCGGCTGGATGTGGACACCTCCGCCCGGCGGAATGAGCGAGCAGGCCAAGCCTTCCAACTGCTCGACCGCATCGGGGGAATTCGCGAGCGCGGCCAGATGCTCCTGCCACTTGGCCCGCAGCGATTGGCGCTCCGCCGGAGTCCACGCGACTTGCCGGCTTGCAGCACTCGTGACGAACTGCCATCGCTGTTCCGCAAATGTCTCGGCCCGCATCCGGTGCTTGTGCTCCGCCGGCATGTCAGGCAGCTCGGTTTGCCAATAAGCTTTCCCCGGTCCTTCGACGGCATCGAGCCGGATTTGCTCGGACACGTAACCGAGCGCGGAACGCCCCAGCACGTCTTGCCGGAATTGATAACTGATGGCCTCCCAGCGGGCCGAGCCGTTGGTCATCGCCGGGATGCTGTGCAGGAGGGCCGACGTGCTCCGTGCCTGCGCGCGCAGCATTTCCAAGCCGTCGCCCGCGTCCCGGCGATGCTCCGGCGCGAGGTAAAAGTCCTCCAGCACGCGTCCGGCGAAGACCAGCGCCGCAGTCCCGTAAGCCGCCCATGCGGGCTGTGCGGCCCGCTCCCCCGGCGTGCGGTTCGCCAACTGGTCGTGCAGCGCGTCCAAGGCCCGGAGGGTGAACTCCAAGTTTGCCAAGTCCGGTGGCTGGCGCATCAAAGCCGGCATATCCACAGTCGGAGACCATCGCAGCCCGCCCGGCTGCACGCACCCGAGCAGCACCTCCATCCGAAAGGCCGCGTGGTTGGAACCGCGCAGCCCGAGCGCCCACGCTGACTCCATCGCCGCCGCCGCCGGTCGCCACTGGCCCCAGCGTCTGGCCCACGAGGCTTCCTCCCAAAACCGCTGCGCTTCCGCCTCCGGCTGCCACTGGGCGGACGGAGTTTTTTGCAACGCCGTCAGCACCTTGCCGGCGAGCGACTCCGTCAGCGCGGCCAGATTGTTGCGTGCGCCCGTGGTGGAAAGCGTCACGGGCGCAGTGCCGGGGGAAGCCAGTTGCAGCCGCACCGTCAGCACGCCCGGCGTGTTCAAGTCCGGCTCGATGGTGCCGTCAATCAGGTGGCTGCCACTCCAGAACGGCGTCTCCACCTCGGGGGAAAACATCTTCTCCGCGCCGAGCCGTTCGATGCGTTGCCGCTCCAGCACAAAAAGCTCCGGCTCCTGCGTGAGGCGATGCGCGAGCAGCCGCGACAAGCCCTGTTGCACCGCCAGCGTGTCAGGCGCGTTCACCACCATCCGCACGCCGAGCAGCGAAATCGGCGTGGCCTGAGCGCGTGACACGGCGAGCTTGTTCAGCTTCGGGGCCGCGTCCTTCGTCACCCGGGCGCTCCAGCCCGCCGCGTCCTGAACCGGGAACGGAGCCAGCCATTCTCCCAGCACGACGCCGGGGCCTACTGCAACGAGCCGCGCCCCGGCCATCGCGACATTTCCGACCGTGTTGGTTTCCAGCAGCAAGACGCCGTCCGCCCCGAGCAGTTGGCCGAGCTTCAACGGGTCGCGACCCAGCGTGGCGGCCAAGGACTGCTCGCGAATCACCCGCTCAATCTCCGCCCGCTCCAGCAAGGTGACATCCGGCAACGCGCTGAATGAAGCTGTGAGCAAGTCAGCCATCGGCCGGAGCGAATTGCCCACCGGCACCAACGCGAGCCGCGCGGCCTTTCGCGCCGACGTGGAAGTCGCCGGCTTCGCAGCGGTTGGCACCGCCTGACCGAACAAGTCCCGCAACTGACGCGCGGCGAGTGGCTGACCCGCTTGCGCCGCCAGCCGCATCCAACGCGCCGACTCGCCCAGATTCACGGGCACCAGCGCGCCGGTGTGATGCAGCATCGCGAGCTGATACATCGCGTCCCGGTTCTTGCCCTCGGCCGCGAGTGTGAGCAGGCGCACTGCCTCCGGAATGTTCTTCGGGACGCCCCGGCTCGCGAGGTGCAAGTTCGCCAGTTGGAGGTGCGCCGCCATGTCGCCTGCCGCCGATTGACGCTGCACGCCGGCCACCGCGAAGGCCAAGTCGGCGTCGTTGAGCTGGCCGTTAACAGCCATGTAGCCGAGCTGCGTTCCAGCCGCCGCGACCCCATTGCTAGCCGCCGCGCGATACCAGCGCGCCGCAGCTTCGAGGTGCTTCGGTGGAGGGCGGGGCGAAATCTTCGCCACGCGGCCGTTCACAATCGTCACGCCGCCGAGTTGGTTGTGCCCCGCGTCATCCCAGCCATCGGAATGGTGAAAGGCCAGCGCGAGCTGCAACTGCGCCGCCGCGTCGCCGCCCTCCGCCTGCTGCCGCGTTTGGGCAAACTGCGTCACGCTGCCGGGCGACGCGCACCCCGGCGGGCGCGGCCCGTCCAGATGCAGGGCCGATTGCACGCCGGCCGAAAAACCTTTCACCGGTGCCGGTTGAAACGCCGCCACGCGCCTCTCCACTTCCGTCACCTTCTCAGGCGGCAGGTTCTTGAGCGCCAGATTGACGTAGCGCCGCTCCGCGTTCCCACCAACGCCGTTGCGTAGCGCCAACTGACACCAATACAGGACGGTCTCCGTGACCACCGGGCGCGCGAAGGTGCCTTCGACGTGCAGGTTGCCCACCTCCGCCTGCGCGACGGCATCGCCGGCCAACGCGAGCACTTCGAGCGGCTTGCGGCGTTCGGCTGCCAATGCAGGGTTGCGGACCGCTCCGGATTTCAAAGCCTTGGCCAGATGCCAATGACCATCCCGCACTCCGGTCGCAGCCGCCTTCCGCCACCCGTCGAGCGCCGCGGCGGAATCCAGCTCCGCGCCGATGACCACCGTGCTCCGAACCCGGGCCAATCCCAGCATCGCGCCGGCCTCACCCTTCTCCGCCGCGCGTTCAAACCACTCGCGGGCGAGCGTCAAATCCACCGCGCAGCCGATGCCCTGTTCGTAGCGCATGCCGAGACGCAGTTGCGCTTCCACCTGACCTTGCGCCGCCGCGAGTTCAGTCCAACGATACGCTTCGACAACGTCCGCCTTGCCGTCGCGACCGCGCAGTTGGCGTTCGCCGAACGCGAATTGCGCGGCGGCGTCGCCTCGTTCTGCGGCGGCGCGGACTTCTGCCACGGGCGCGACGAGCCAGCGAGCCGATGCGTCCGGCCCATCAGCAGCGCGCGCGGGGAGGGTCCAGGCCAGCACGGCCAGGAGCCCGGGCACCCACGTCCGGTTGAGCGGGCGGCGGGCGATGGCTTCCGCGCTGCGTTCGTGAAAGAGTCTTCGGAGCATGGTCACGTCGGGTGGTGGGTTCACCTGGAGGGCGGATGGTAGCTCAAGCCGAGCTGGGCGTGGACGGCCGCGGTCGAGTTGAGCGGTGTGCCGGTGGGCACGAGCTTCACCTTCACGTAGAGGTCTTTTGGCCGCTGATCGTGGAACCGGAACCAAATGAGATACTCCTGCTGTGGCTTGAGTTCTCCGCCGCTCAGTGGCTGGAGGAAACTTTGGTAGGGAATCACCGTTTCCGCCCACGGCACGTCCTTCATGCCGGGGCCGCCCCGGAAGAACTGGCGGAAGCCCTGCATTTCGCCGGCGCGCGGCAGGATATACCACTCGGCAGGCATGTTACGCGGCAGTCCGGCGAAGGCCCATACGAGGTCGCGCGGCTCGCCCGCCGGCACGGTAAAGCGGATGCCGTCGAAGCGCGTGCCGTGCTGGTTCAACGTCACCCGCACGAACTGCCCGGTGCTGCCGGACGCCTTCAGCTCGACCGCCGTGAACGCATCCGCCGCCACCTGCGTGGCCTGGACAAATTCCCTGCCCGCTTCCGGGGATTGGTTCCCTGCCGACCTCATCCGCGCTGCCGCCGCCCGCCGCAGCAAGGCGGCGGCGTCAGGCTCCGCGGCCTGCGAGATGAACCGACCTGCGCACAATGAGGCGAGCAGGCCAGCCAACCAGCGTCGTCGCGGGCACACGGCGGAGTTGGATAGGACAGGTGAGGCCATTGTGATAGTGGTTGAGGACTACTTCAGCAGCTTCGGCGCGAGGCGCTCGGCCAACTCCGCGCCGGCGGTTTGCAGCGCGGTCTTGGCGGCGATCTGCTCGGAGAGATCCACCGCCACGCTGGTCTGCCGGTCCACGATCAGCGTGCCGGTGGCGGTGTCGCGGATTTTCAACTCCACGCGCGCCTTGCAGGTTTGCAGGTTGCCCTTGCGCGGGCCGCGCTCGCTGAAGGCTTCGCCGAGGATTTCAAAGTCGGGCTTGGTCTTGGATTGCGCGTCCACGAGCGTGAAGCCGCACTCGCGCAGGATGAGGCCGATCTCCGTCTCCGCCGCCGGGTCCACGGTGGGCGTGCCAAAGTGAACCTCGGGAATCTTCACCAGCACGGTCGGGCGCTTGCCGGCCTTGAGTGACTTCTTCAACGCCTCCATCCGCTCCTCGCGCGGGCGGACCTTGGCAACCAGCGTGTCGCCCTTGGTCGTGACGGTCCTGGCGATCTTGCCGGACAGCTCGCTCGCAAGGTCGGCGAGCGAGGCGTTGGCGTTGCCTCGGGCGATCTCGCCATACACGCGGCTGGTCTCGGCGCTGATGATCTTGGCGACGGCGAGGGTCTCGTTGCCGGCCTTGAAGACGCGGCCGGTGACGAGGATTTTTGCGCCTGTGAGCTGGCCGACCTTGGCGGCGGTCTCGGCCTTCACGGTGCCGGAGAGGCCGAGTTCCTGTTCGCCCAGCGCCTTTTCCAGTTCGGCGCGCTCCAGCGTGATCAGGCCGTCCTCGGCGGAAAGCAGGGCGTTGAGCAGCGTGGCGAGCTTCGGGCCGGCATCGCGCAATTCCGTGTCCGTGGTCTCGAAGTTGAAAACCGCGACGGTGAGCGGCGGTGCGGCGGCGAAGGCGGGGACGGCGAGCAACGCGGCGAGCAGCAAAGAACTGATGGTCTTCATGGCGGTGCGGGAATGTGGCGGAAGGCTAGGACAGTTCATGGGGTGAGGGCGAGCAATTGTGCCGGCGGGGACAAGGCCAGTTCCGCCAGCCGCACGAGCGCGCGCTGCGCGGCAGCGGAGCGGTCGAGTCCGTCCAGGGCGGACGCCGGCGCAAGCAGCACGGTGCCGCGCCCGACGCGCACCCGCTCGACGACTGGCAGCGCGGGCGGTGAAATTGCCGGCGAGGTCTGGAACCAGACCACCGCCAGTCCCTCCTTGGCGCGGGCCAGCAGGGCAGGCTCCAGCCGGAGTTCGCCTTGAGTTGACTCCGGCTGGTTCGCCACAAACGCCAGCCGCCCGCGAAATCGGTTCCAATCTTCCGCGCGCTTCAGCTCGGCGACTGGAATGCCGCGCGCAGCCAGCACCAGTTGCAATCCCGGCCTGCTCTCCGCGACACCGATCGGCTGCCCGCCGACCAGCAGTTTCAGCGCGTCGAGCAGATTGTCTGGGTGCGCCCATAACTCCGTCACCCCGAGCAGCCGCCCGCCAGCATCCAGCCAGCGTGCGGCGAAGCGCGTGGCGGCCCGCACGGCGGGAACATCCACGCTTGCGCTCTCGACAACCGTCTGGCCGGGCAGGACTGCCAGCGTTTTCCACACGCGCGCACCGCCCACTGGCGCGGCGGTGGCGGAAGTGAGCTGGAACAAATGAAGCCGCACCTCGACGCGTGAAGGTGTCGCCGCGTCGTTGCGGAAACGCACCTCCACCGCTCGCGCCCCGCCGGCGAAGACTTGCTGCGGCGGGGCCGATGGCACGACTTCCACCGCCCCGGACGACACCGCCGCGAGCAGGAGCGCCACGGCCAGCCGCCGCCGGCCCTCCACATTCCGCGTTCCGCGCTGCGCATTCACAGCGCCTCCCCCAGCGCGGTCGCGCGAATGTGGTAGCCGGCGGCGGCCTTGCGCGGCTCGCCGCTGCTCCACGCCAATCGTTCCCCGACCACCAGCACATTGCCCTCGGCGTCTGACAAAACCTCAAAGGTCTCCCCGTTCAACGCCACGCGCTGGCCGCTGAACGTGATGAACCGCCGGCAATCCCCCGCGTGGCAGATTTGCACCAGCAACGGCGCGGAGGCGGGCCGCTGCGCGTCGCTGGCGAGCACGAGCTGCGAGCCGCGCCCGTTGAGCAGCACGGTTTGCACGCGGTCGGGAAAGAGCGCGGCCACTTCCTGGTAAATCTTCCGGCTCTGCGCCACGTCGGCCGCACTGAAGCCGACGGCGTGGCCACGCCGAAAGCCGGCGAAGAAACCCAGCACCAGGCACGCCGTCGCCAGCCCGAGGCCCCACGCCCAGAGGCGCTGGGACGAAGATGCGTCAACCGGCGGGCTGACGGGGCGGTGCAGTTGCCGCAGGACGGTCAGTGGAAATTCCTCCCAATACCCGGGAGTTCGGTCCGGCACACAGGTGGTGCGGAGCAATTCGTTGAGTTCGTCGTCACGGTGGCTCACGCGCCACCTCCCTTGCCCTGCACATTGGCGAGCAGCTTCCTCAATTTCCTCCGTGCCGTGAAGACGCGCCACGAGACAGTGGTTTCCGCGCAGCCCAATGCGCGCGCAGCCTCGGCGTGGTTCAGCCCATCATAAACGGTGAGCACGATGGTGGCACGCTGCGCGGGGTCGAGTTGGAGCAGGGCCTCCTGCACCTGACGGGCGCGGGGGGCGTCACCGCTAGGGATTGACTCGCGCTGTTCGCTCCACGCTTGATGGACAGAGTCGCGGCGCTGGGCGCGGGAGCGCCAGTTCAGACAGCGATTCACGGCGATGCGGTAGATCCATGAGGAAAAGCTGGCCTCGCCCCGGAAGCCCTCGAGTTGGTGCCACGCCGCGATGAAAGTTTCCTGCGCCAAATCCTCCGCCTCGGCGAGCGAGCCGGTCATACGATAGGCGAGGGCGTGAATCATGCGCTGATGGCGGCCGACCAGCCGCCCAAACGCCGCCGGGTCGCCCGTCTGGCTGGCGCGAACCCATCCCAGTTCCTCATCCGTGTCGGCCATGCGGCGTTGGTTTTGCACAGTAGGACAAGCGGCGCGGTGAAATCCTTGGTGATAGTTTCGGAAAAGTTTTGTCCGGGCCAGCAGGTTCTCCGCGCTGCCGAACTCCCACCTTGCCACGCCGCGTCCGCTCACCGCATCCTTTCAATGTTATGTCACTACTCGCTGGCAAAATCGGACTCGTCTTCGGCGTCGCCAACAAGCGCTCCATCGCGTGGGCCATCGCGCAGGCCTGGCACAAGGCCGGGGCCACGCTCGCCTTCACCTATCAGGGCGAGCGGCTCAAGGAGAACGTCGAGGAACTCGTCGCCACCTTCGGCCCGGACACGCTGCTGCTGCCGTGCGACGTGACCAAGGACGAGGACATCACCGCCGTCTTCGCCGCCGTGCAGCAGAAGTTCGGCAAGCTGCACCTGTTGCTCCACGCCGTCGCCTTCGCGCCGAAGGAGGCGCTCGAAGGCCGCTTCGTGAACACCACCCGCGACGCCTTCAAAGTCGCCCACGACGTGAGCGCCTACTCGCTTGTCGCGCTCGCGCGCGGGGCCGCGCCGTTGATGACCGAAGGCGGCAGCATCGTGGCGATGAGTTATTATGGTGCGGAGAAGGTCATCCCGCACTACAACGTCATGGGCGTGGCCAAGGCCGCGCTCGAAGCCAGCACCCGCTACCTCGCCTACGACCTCGGCGGGCAGAGGATTCGCGTGAACTGCATCTCCGCCGGCCCGGTGAACACGCTGGCCGCTCGCGGCATCGCCGGCTTCAGCGCCATGCTCAAGCACTACGAGCAGCACGCCCCGCTCAAGCGCAACGTCCTCCCCGACGAACTCGGCGCGACCGGCACCTTCCTCGCCAGCGACGGCGCGGCCGCCATCACCGGCCAGGTCCTCTACGTGGACTGCGGCTATCAGGTGATGGGCATGACCGAAGCTCCGAAGGCCACTTAGCCGCCGAGGCGAGTTCTCAGCCACAAAGAGGCGCAAGAAGGCGCAAGAGGGTTTTCTCTCGGCAACTTTTTTGAGCGTCTTTGCGCTTCTTTGTGGCAATCCCTTCTTGCGGTGAGAGTTTGCAAACCCCCTCGCCGCGCGTAATGTCCCGCCATGGCCGAGCCGAAGAAAAAGCCGGTGCCCCGCGAGCAACCCTCGCCCACTGAACCTTCGCTGACTTCCACCCCGCTCGCCGACCTCCTCCCGCGCGAGGAACTCGAACAGCTTTCCACCCTCCAGCTCGTGGACCTCATCACGAGCAAGCTCCCGCCACGCCACGCCTCCATCTTCGACATGGTCTATCTCCGCGAGCGCATCGCCGCCGTGGAGGAGATGAACGACCAGGCTCGCGCCGCGCTCGAGAAGATGGACGCCATCATCGAGAAGCTCCGCTCGCCCGCCTTCCGCGTCGGCACGTTCCTCGCGGGCGTGGACCGCGACAAGGCCCACGTCTGCCTCGGCGGCACGGATTACGTCTGCCGCGTGGACCCGGCCATCCCGCTTGCCAGCCTGCAAGCCGGCCAGCGCGTGCTCTGCAACGAAGCCTTCGCCGTCGTGCAGGGCCTCGGCTTCGACCGCAACGGCCCCATCGTCCGCGTGGACGAACTGCTCTCCGACGGCCGCCTGCGCATCGGTCAGGAAGCCGGCATCACGAACTTCGTCATCCAGCGTTCCGCCCTGCTGGCAAAGGAGAAGATGAAGCCCGGCATGGAGGTGCGCCTCGACGTGAACCAGCGCGTCGCGCTCGAAATCATCGGCGTCGGCAAACGCGTCGAGCGCTCGCTGGAGACCGTCAGCGAACTCCCGTGGTCGGCCATTGGCGGACAGGAGGAGGCCGTGCGCGCCATCCGCGACGCCATTGAACTGCCCTTTCTCCATCGCGACCTGTTCAAGAAGTTCGAGCATTCGGTGCCGAAAGGCTTTCTCCTCCACGGCCCGCCCGGCTGCGGCAAGACGCTGCTCGGCAAGGCCACCGCCTACAACCTCCGCCAGCAAATCAAGACGCAGACCGGCGTGGACCATCCGGAGTTTTTCCTGCACGTCAAAGGCCCGGAGATTCTCAACATGTGGGTCGGCGAGAGCGAGCGGCAGGTGCGCGACCTCTTCGCCCAGTGCCGTGAGCGTGCGAAGGACGGTGCGCTGGCGTTCCTGTTCATTGACGAGGCCGAGAGCATCCTCGGCACGCGGCGCGGCGGACGCTTCAACAGCATTCTCAGCACGCTCGTCCCGATGTTCTGCACCGAGATGGACGGCATCGAACCGCTCACCAACGTCGTCGTCATCCTCGCCTCGAACCGTGCGGACCTGATTGACCCGGCCATCCTGCGGCCCGGACGCATTGACCGCAAAATCCGCGTCCGCCGTCCCGACCAGGCCGGTGCGCAGGCCATCTACGAAATCTACCTGCGCGACTCCCTCCCGCTCGCCGAGCCGAAGGCCGACCTCGCCCGCGCCGTGACCGACGCGCACTTCGCCCGCACGCCGGACAACGAGTTCGCCGAAGTGAACTTCCGCAGCGGCCGCCGCGAGCTGCTCTGTCGCGGCGACCTCGCCAGCGGCGCGATCATCGCCGCCGTGGTCGAGCGCGCGAAGTCCCTCGCCATCCGCCGCGCCATCGAGACCCGGGCCGACACGCAGCTCACCCGCGCCGACCTCCTCACCGCCCTCCGCCTCGAACACGACGAAAACGACCTCTTCCCCGCCACCGACCTGACCGAAGACTGGCTCAAGCTCACCGACTTCGACCCGGAGAACGTGGTGAAGCTCGGCCCGGTTCGGACGCGGAAGGGCGAGCGGAGCGGGGTGGTTTGACGAAGCTGAACTGTCAGCGCCGCCGTATTTATCCGCAGCCGTTAAACTGAAGAGTATTCTGCCTCCATTTGGCTGATGGTCCGTCTTGATTCAGAAGGAGGTAATTCACCAATTGGCTCCTCAAGTTCGAAGCCACCGCTAGGTCAATGCCACTCTTCAAAGCGATTTCAGCGATTTCAGGCGCGTCGCTGTGTATCCAATCTATCACCGAGTAATCCTCTCCACACTTGCTGACCTTAAACGAAGTAGGTAAGGATTCGCCCATCTTTGGGGGTATCAGGAGTAGTGCCCCACTCGCTCGATTTGTTAGCTGATGTGCCCGGACCATTGCGCTTCCCATAACAGGGAAGACTCGCATGAAACCACTTCCGAGCGGCACCACGCCACCGCTTGCCATGCGGCTTCGGATCGGCTCTGGATAGCATCCTTTGATGTCCGCGAAATCGCCTTCAGCAACACCGCACTTCGCGGCACCGCCACTCATCAGAAAACTACGCATCAGGACAATTGCGATTGAAAGAGGAGTTGCAGTGTTTTGGAATTTGGAACCAGAAACAATGATGAAGCCGTCGCCTGTTTGATGCACAAACAACCTGTTGAGGTCGTCCCCGAAAGCCCGAGAGCCAACTTGATAAATTGCCTGAATCAACTCGCCCAACAGCCGAATCGCCTTCACTTCGCTCGCGCTGTAAATGAGCGAGAACCCCTCAATATCAATGTAGATGGCCCATCGTTTCATCTGAAGAGAAACACCCAGTTGCGAGATTCATCGTGGCGGCCTTGACAAGTCGAGCGGCGGTTTCACTTTGAGCGGACACGATGGATATGCCTTCCAGGAAACGACCTTCCCATTTTCGAAAAAGACCTTGGATATCCCGTAGGTGAGAGTGTTCTCGTTGGCTCCATCTGGATTCCCCTGGATAGCCAGCACATCATCCTTGGTCGCACCTACGTCGAAGTAACCCTTCGCCGAAGTGTTGCCCAGCGATTGGTTTGGTTCGTCTGGCAGTGCGGGAGAAGATTGTGTCATTCTCCCATCTGCTGCCGTGGCGCTGCGAGGACCAACCAATACTTCGGAATGAGAAAACCCTTCTGAGAAGTCATAATCAGTCTGGTTCGTTTGAGCGTAGCGACTGAACTCTTGGAGATTCATTCCCAAGTCGGGCTGCACTTTGAGCACTTCCTGATGCGCAGCAGCAATCTCTGCGATGGTGAGTCGTTCGCGAGCGTGCGCTTTTAGCGGCTGGCTAAGGGTTGGCGCTTGTTGGAGATTCGCGAACCAGACAGCTCTCGCCAATACCAAGATAACGAAAACGCCAGCTACACGAAGGAACACCGAGGGCTGATGTGCCCCCGCCGATTGGGACGGCCGCGGCTCATCCCTGAAGCCTGACGGACCGCTTGAACTGGACGGCGCAGCCGTTGCCTTCGCCTCAGACTGGGGTGGTTCCGCACGGGCCGGTTTTGAGTGCGATTCTACACCTTTGGCTTCGCACAATCGTTCGTAGGCGAGGTTGATTTGCTTCAGCTTCTCTTGCGCCTTGGCTTGGAGGCTCGGGTCGTTGGCGAATCGGTCCGGGTGCCAAACCTTGACCAACTCACGGTAGGAACGCTTCACCTCCTCAAGAGAAGCATCCGGCTCCACGTCAAGGAGTCGGTAGCATTCTTGGAGGTTGTCCAACATGGCGCGACCTTACCCCGGCTCAGATGGTTCTCGCAAAGACGATTTTTGGGCAGGATTTCCATCCGATTGACAGCGCTCAAGCACAGCCGCACTTTCGCCCCGTGCCGTCTGTGTTTCATCCGTGTTTCATCTGTGGCTAAAGAACCTCCCATCCTCTTCGGCATCGAGACCGAATACGGCATCGCGCGGGATGGCGTGGAGGACTTGGACGTGGTGGCGGAGTCCATCGCGCTGGTGCGCAGCGCGATGGAGCCGGGCGTGCGGATGCGCTGGGATTACGAAGCCGAGAACCCGCACCACGACGACCGGGGCTTCGACGTGCCCGAGCTGCGGCAGGACTTCGACGAGGCGGATTACTTCGAGCAGGACACGCACCGCGAACTGACCTTCGCCGAGATCAAGAGCGACCTCGCGCTCGGCAACGGCGCGCGCTTCTACAACGACCACGCCCACCCCGAATACTGCACGCCCGAGTGCTCCACGCTCGCCGAGCTGGTCGCGCACGACCGCGCGGGCGAACGCGTTGTGCTGGCCTGCGCCCAGCGTCTCTCCAAGGCGCGCGGCGCGACGGTGCGGCTCTACAAGAACAACACCGACTTCCGCGGCCACAGTTACGGCTGCCACGAGAATTACCTGCTGCCCCGCGCGCTGCCGTGGGAGCGGCTGGCGGCGGGCGCGCAGGCTTTCCTCGTCACGCGGCAAATCTTCGCCGGTGCGGGCAAGTTCGCCATAGAGGCGGAGGACAAGTTCGTCTCGCCGCACTTCCAAATCGCCCAGCGCAGCGACTTCTTCAGCGAGCTGCAGAGCGTGGACACGATGCAGAAGCGCCCGCTCATCAACACCCGCGACGAGCCGCATGCCGACCCGCGCCAGTGGCGGCGCTTCCACGTCATCATCGGCGACGCTAACCTCTCGCCCTTCGCCACGCGGCTGAAGGTGGGCACCACCGCCCTCGTGCTCGAAGCCATCCTCCGCGACCCGCAGCGCGCCTTCCCACAGCTCGCTGACCCGCTCGCCGCACTTCCCGCCATCTCCCGCGACCCGCGTCATCGCTGGGAGGTGAAGCTGGCGAACCGCCGTCCTTCCACCGCGCTCGCCGTGCAGCGCGAGTATCTCGCCGTAGTGAAGGAAATGTGCGACTTGTCCACGCCGGAACGGGCAGCACTTGTGGCTGATTGGGAAGCGGTGTTGAACGACCTCGAAGCCGACCCGCTGCGCTGTCGCGACCGGCTGGACTGGGTCGCCAAGCTCGCGCTCCTCCGCGAGTTCCAGGCCGCGCAGAACCTCGCGGACGATGACCCGTGGCTGCAAAGCCTCGACCTCGAATACCACCGGCTGGACTTCGACGAGGGCCTTTACTACGGCCTGGAGCAGTCTGGCGCGATGCGCGGCGTGCCAGCGGAAGCTGAGATTCAGCGCGCGATGTTCGAGCCGCCGGAGACCACGCGCGCGCTCATCCGTGGCAAGCTTATCCAGAAGTTCAGCGCCGCTGTGCTCTCCGCGCAGTGGGACCACGTCACGCTCGCGTGCGGCGACGGCGAGTTGAAGGTATCGCTGCTGGAGATGTTCGCGCCGGAGCGCATCGCGTTCGTCGCACAAGCCATCGCGGCATCCAACTCACCGGCGGAATTGCGTGAGCAACTCTTCCGTGCCACTGTCCGCCAGTAACACTATGCCCGACCAAGCCCAAAAGACCCGCCCGGTGACACCCAGCCCCAGCGGCGGCGGGGGCGACGGCCCCAGCGCGCCCAAGGTGGACAAACCCAACGTCGAGGAACTCCTCAAGCGCATGAAGAAGGTGGACCCCGCCGCAGCACGAATCACCTGAACTGCGGACGTGGGCGTCCGCGCTCCAATCCAAATGACTTCTCCTGCGCATACCATCTCCGGCGACTTCGTCTCGCTGCTCGCCACGCACAATCTGTCGCCGCTGCGGGTGGACGCCACGCACGCCGCGCCGGTCGAGACGCAGGCAACCACCGTCTTCGCCTTCCACTTCGCGGACGGCGTGCTCATGGCGGGCGACCGGCGCGCGACGGCGGGCAACGTAATCGTCACCGACCGCGTGGACAAGGTCATCGAGCTGGACGCGCACTCGCTGCTGGCCATCGCGGGCGTGCCGGCGACGGCGTTCGAGATGGCGCGCGTGCTGCAAACGTCCTTCGAGTATTACCGCCGCAGCCAGCTTCAGTCGTTGAGCCTCCCGGCGAAGGTGCGCTCGCTCGCCCGTCTGCTTCGCGACAACCTGCCGATGACGATGCAAGGCGTCGGCGTGGTCGTGCCGCTCTTTGCGGGCGTGGACACCACATCGCAGCCGCCCAAACCGCAGATTTTCTTCTACGACCCATTGGGCGCGCAGTTCCAAGCCGTCGGCTACGCGACGAGCGGCTCCGGCTCGCAGACCATCCGCAGCGTCCTCAGCTATCAGGAGCGCTACGGCCAGCCGCGTCCGTCGGAGATGACCCTGCCACAAGCCGTGCAGTTCGCGCTGCGCCTGCTGATGACGGCATCGGAGTTCGACTCCGCCACCGGAGGCGTGCGCCCGGACACGCTGGCCTTCGCGACGCTGAAGGTGCTGCGTGCGTCCGGCGTGGAGACGATTTCCGACGCGCAGCAGGCGGAGTGGTTGAAGTAGGCGCTGGTGGGGCGAGCGTCCTCGCGAGCCTTTTCCCTCGGTTTTTCCCTCGGTCGGCTGGCAAACGGCTCGCGAGGACGCTCGCCCCACCGCAGCTCTGCCAACGCCTCACTTCACTTTCACGCACACCAAGTCCCCACGCGCGTTGCGGCAATAGACTTTGCCATCGGCCAGCACGGGAACCGTCCAGCAGCGACCGCCGAGGACTTGGTGGCGCGCCGTTGATTTGAAGCCTGTGGGCGTGGCCGGCGCTGTCAGCAACCCCCCGCGTTCGCTCAGAATCAGCAGCGTGCCGTCCGCCGTGGCCATCACGGAGCCGCAACCGAGGCCGGCGCTCGCCGGCACGCGCCACTTCTCCTTGCCGGTCGCGAATTCGAGGCAGACGAACTCCGTGGGCCGACCGCGATGCGCCGTGCCGTCGAAGCCGTAGAGGTGGCCGTCGAGCAGCACGGAGTTGTTCATGTGGTTGCACATGGCCTTGTGCTCGTAGCGCTGCTTCAACTCGCCGCCCGCCAGCTCGAACAACGCGCAGCCACGGTCGTAGCCGGTGGAGATGAAAATCAGCCCGTCGTGGATGATGGGCGTGGTCGCCGTCGTGTCGAAGGAAGTCTTCCACGGCGTCGTGGCGACGGTCTTGCCAGTGGCGGCTTCCAGCACCGCCAGCCCTTCTGTCTTCATCACGGCGATGAGTCGCTTGCCCGCCGCCGTGTATGCCTTTGGCGTGCCGTAAGCCGGTGTGAACCGCTCGCCCTTCCAGCGCACGCTGCCCGTGGCCGGGTCGAGCGCGAACGTGGGACCGGCCTCGATGAGCAGCGTGTCGTCGCTCAGGAAATACGGCGAGCAGGCGAAACCCCATTCCGGCGGTGCGTCCAGTCCGGCCTCGGCCATCATGTCGCGCGACCAGACCAGCTTGCCGGTCGCGGCCTCGTAACAGTGGAGCCGACCGTGCTTGCTGTAGGTGAAAACCTTGCCACCGCGCACCGTGGGTGTCGCGCCGGGACCGCCCTCGTAGAAGCGGTCAATGAGCGGCGCGGGATAGGTGTGCTTCCAAACCTCCTTCCCCGTCGCGGCATCAAGGCACCAGACCGTCTCCTCGCCGCCGTCCTTGGCTCCGCTGTGTCCCATCGTGAAGACCTTGCCACCCGCGACGGCGACGGATGAGAAACCGGTGCCGACTTTCTTTTGCCAGAGCGCCTCGGTGAAATCCGGTTTCGACGGCAATCGCTCGGTGGAAATGCCATTCTCATCCGGGCCGCGCCACTGCAGCCAGTCGGCAGCCGAGACGAAGGCGACGGAGGCAATGAGCGACAGCGAGGCAGCCAGTTGTCGGCGGTGCATGGGCCGAAGGCTGCCCGGACTGATATTGGCTGTCGAATCATCCATGTGCGGTTGGAGCGAGCCATGCGCTTGCGTTTCGATTCCAACTGGCGCGCTCCCGCCGAAAGGGAGCGGATAAAACAGCTACTCCTTCGTCTGCCGGGCCGGCAGGGTGACGATGAAGGTCGCGCCCTGGCCGGGCTGGCTGCGGGCGGTGATGGTGCCGTTGTGGCGGTGGGCGATTTTGCGGCAGACGGCCAGGCCGACGCCGGTGCCCTCGTATGCCTCGCGGCCATGCAGGCGCTGGAAGATGGTGAAGATGCGGTCGAGGTATTTCTCGTGGAAGCCGATGCCGTTGTCCGCCACGAGCAGGCGCACGGTGTCGCCGTCGCGCTCGCTCGTCACCTTCACCATGGGCGGCGCGTCGGGGCGGTGGAACTTGAGCGCGTTGGCGATGAGGTTCTGGAGCAGTTGGCGCATCTGCGTTGCGTCGGCCTCGATGACCGGGAGGTCGCCAAGCTCCACACGTCCGCCGGTCTGCTCCAGCCGGGTTTCCAAGTCGGAGAGCACCTCGCGCGCGACCCGGGCGAGGTCCGTGGGCACGAAGGGCTGCGCGCGGCTGGTGACGCGGGAGAAGGTGAGCAGGTCGTTCACGAGCGATTGCATCCGCGCGGCGGCGTTTTGCATCCGGTCGAGATAGTCGCGGCCCGTCTCGTCCAGCGCGGGGCCGGAGCGGGCCTTGAGCCGGTCGCTGAACGCCTGGATTTTGCGCAACGGCTCCTGCAAGTCGTGCGAGGCGACGGAGGCGAAGTCCTGCAGCTCGCGGTTGCTGCGCTCCAGGCTGGCGGTGTAAAACTTCAACGCCTCCTCCGCCTGCTTGCGCTCGGTGATGTCGTGCCGGATGCCGACCAGGCCGATGGTGCGGCCCTGGGCGTCGCGCAGCGGGACTTTTGTGGCCGAGTGCCAGCCATGACCGCCCCGGGCAGCGTAGCGCTCCTCGTGCTCGATGACCGGCCGGCCGCCGAGCAGCAGCTCCTCGTCCGTGGCCGTAAAAGCCCGGGCCACCTCCGGCGGGAAGAAGTCGAACACGGTCTTGCCGAGCAGGTCCTCCTCGGTGGCCGCTCCCAGGAGCCGGGTGTGGGACTGGTTGCTGACGAGGTAACGCCCCTGCGTGTCCTTGACGAAGATGTGGCTGGGCAGGTTGTCAATCAGCGTGCGCAGAAGCTGGCGTTCCGCCGCGAGCCGCTGCTCGGCGAGCTTCTGCTCGGTGATGTCCAGCAGGGTGCCCATGACGGCGGGCCGGCCATTGAACTCGCTGCGCGCGCCGTGGACCTCCACATGGATGACCGCCCGGTCCTGGCGGACCATGCGCAGTTGGTAGCGGATGCTGGGGACTTCGCCGGACAGCCGGCGGCGGATGTTCTCCGCGACGAGCGGGTGGTCGGCCGGATCAATGAAGTCAAGCAGCGGCCGGGTGGTAAGCCCCTCCGCGCTGTAGCCCATGATTTCCGCCATGCGCGGGTTCACGTAGCTGAACCGGTCGCCCTGGATGATGTAGATGCCCACGAGCGACTGCTCGACGAGCGTGCGGAACTTCGCCTCGGCGGCGGCGTGGGCGCGCTGGGACTGCTCGCGCGCGGCCATCTCCGTGACGAGTTCGTGGTTGGTCGCGGCCAGTTCCGCCGTGCGCTCCTTCACGCGCTCCTCGAGCTGCTCGCGCGCGGTCTGCACGGCCTGGGCGCTGCGGTAGATTTCCGCCTCCATCTGCTCCAGGCGCGTGAGCATGACGGTGTCCTGCGGCGTGGACGACTGCTTCTGCCGCAGGAACGCGGTCACGTCCTCGACGCGGTGGATGATGTATTCGAGGCGGTGGTCCGCGCCGAACACGGGCGAGTTGACCGGACTCCAGTAGCGCTCCTCGAATATGCCGTCGGGCCGGCGCACGTCGTATTTCTGGACGGCCATGGTGTCGGGCAGGCCGCTCTGGAGCACGCGCCCGAGCGAGGCGCGCAGCTTGGTGGTGCCGGTGGCGGCGGGGTCGTCCGGGTTGTCGGGGAAAACGTCGAAGAGGCCGCGCCCCATGATCTCCTCGCGCTTGGTCATGGTCGCTTTCAAGTAGGCATTGCTCACCGCTGCAATGGTGAGGTCGGGCGTGAGCACGAGGAACAGGCCGGGCAGCGACTCGAACAGATTCTGGAGCACGGCGCGGCTGCGGCGCAGCGCCGCCTCCGCCCCCTTCTCCTCCGTCACGTCGCGGAAGACGGTTTGTTTGGCTGGCGGCGCTGGCATGAGCCTGACCCGGTGCGGCGGACGGGGACTCGGTTGCAACCCTCCCGCTGACGCATCGCGTGCACCATGACTACGCCGCGAATCGCCCTTGGAAAAGGCAAAAAAGGGTTGGCCTCCGCCGGCAGCCCGCGGCTATTGAACAGCCCGCGACGCAATCCAGTCTTACCCGCCAATGAAAATCACCGAGGCCCTGCTCGCCGAGCACGTCGTCTTTCACAACCTCTTCGACTACGTGGAGCGCGCCACGCCCAAGCTCCGGACGCTCGCCGAGGTCCGCGCGCTGGCCGGGATGCTCGACGCCATGCTGGAGGCGCACGGGCAGATCGAGGACAAGCTGGTCATGGAGCCGCTGGAGCAGCACCTCGACCAGCTCGGCCAGAACGAGGCCATCCACGCCGAGCACGAGCACATCGAGGCCGTGCTCGCGCAGGTGCTTTCCTGCCGCGACCTGAAGCAGGCGAAGAAGCTCCTCATCATCGCCGTGGTGGTCTCCCGCCAGCACTTCGACCGCGAGGAGCGCGTCATCTTTCCGATGGCGGAAAAGTGGCTCAAGACCAAGACGCTCCAGACGCTCGGCACGGAATGGATTGCGAAGCGGAAACAGGTGCTGGGGTGATGCGCGAAAACGCTCAACGTCCAACGTTCAACATTGAACTTCCAAAGGGCGTGTCGGATGCGTCAATCGGCAGGGAACGGACGCCGCTTTGGACGTTGAAAGTTGGAAGTTGAGCGCTGGACGTTATCTGCCTTCGCTACTTTCTGCCCGTCGCCCACACGTTGCTTTCCGTTCGCGCGGACTTGAGCAGCGTTTCGAGGTGCTTCACCACGGCCGGGTAGTCCGCCGCCACGTTGCGCGCCTCGCCGGGGTCGCGGGCGAGGTGATACAGTTCCAGCGGCGCATCCAGTCTCGGGCGGATGCCTTTCCAATCGCCGGCGCGGATGGCCTGCGCGAAGCCGCGCTCGTGCGCTTCCCAGTAAAGGAATTCCCGCGTCGCCTTCGTCGGCCTGCCCAGCAAGGCGGGCACCAGCGACAGGCCGTCGGTCGGCGGCGCGTTGGTCACGCCGGCCAGTTCGGCAACGGTCGCGAACAAATCCCACGCCGCCGCCGGCTGGTCGTTGGTGCTCGCGGGTTTGATCCGGCCGGGCCAGCGGACGAGCAGCGGCACGCGCAGGCCGCCCTCGGTCAAATCGCCCTTCGCGCCGCGGAACGGGCCGTTGCTGGCGAAGAACGCGGGGTCGCACAGCCCGTCCTTCTGCGCCGCGTTGTCGCTGGTGAGGAAGACGACCGTGTGCTCCGTGAGCTTGGTGTCGTCGAGCTGCTTGAGGAGCTGCCCCACCGAGGCGTCGAGGTGCGCGATGGCGGCGGCCTTGCGCCGCTCGGCCTCCGGCCATTTCTCCTTCGCGAAGCGCGCGGGGCCGGGCAGATACTTTGCCGGCGCATTCGTCCCCGGCTCCTCGCCCGCGTTGGGCAGCGTGAACGCAAGGTGCAGGAAGAACGGGCGGAAGCGGCTCCACTCGGCCGGCTGATAGACGCGGAAGTAGTTCGAGGCGGCGAAGGTGAAGATGTCCTGCGCGTGCCGGGCCTGCGCGCCGTTCTGGTTTTCGTAGATGGGCTGGTAGTAGCTGGCCGCGTTGGTGAAAATTGTCTGCTTCGGGTCGAAGCGCGCCACCACCGCCGGGAACTGGTTCGTCGCATGGCGCAGTTCCAGCAGGCCGAGCCACTGGTCCACGCCCTGTCCGGCGGGTGTGCCGGTGGTGCCGTCTCCGCCCAGACCCCATTTGCCGATGACCCCGGTCGAGTAGCCGGCGCGCTTGAGCAGCGGCAGGAACGTCGCGTCTTCGGCGCGCAGCGCGACCGAATGGCCGTCCGGCCCGTGGTTGCCCCGGATGCGCGCGTGGCCGGTGTGCCTGCCCGTGAACAACGTCCCGCGCGCCGCCGCACCGCTCGGGCTGCCCGCGTAAGCCTGCGTGAAGCGCATCCCCTCCTGGGCCAGTCGGTCCAGGTTCGGTGTGGAAAACTTCCTTTGCCCGTAGCAGCTCAAGTCGCCCCAGCCCAAGTCATCCGCGAGGATGATGACGATGTTTGGCCGCGTCTGGTTCGTCGGCCAGGCCGGCGCGGCGGCGGGGCAATGCCAGGCGAGCAGCAGGAGCAGGAGCCAGCCCAGGCGCGCCGGAGCGCCGGTGTCCAACCGGCGGTTCCGCCGGACGCGACGCGCGCATGCCGGTTGGACACCGGCGCTCCGCTGCGCTGGGCGAGGGAAATTCATTTGGCTTCGGTCAACGGCCCGCTAGCTTCGTCCGCCAGCCGGCCCGCACAATCCATGAAACGCCTGATTCTCGCCCGCCCGCCGCGTGGTGGTCAATGCGCCATGCGCGCCGCCGCCGTGCAGTTGAAGTTCGCGGCGACCGTTGAAGGCAACTTGGCGAAGGTGGAGGCCGCGCTCGCCCAGGCCGCGCGGCGCAAAGTGGACACGGTGCTCTTCCCCGAGTGCGCCACCACGGGCTACAACCGCGACTTCGCGAAGCTGTCGTGGCCGGAAGTCCAGGCAGCACTGAAGCGCATTGGCGCGCTCGCGGCGAAGCACGGAGTCAACGTGCTGCTCGGCTCGCCCGTCTTCCGCCGGGGGCATTGGCAGAACTGCCTTGTGGTCTTCGACCGGCGCGGGCGTGTCGTCCACTGCTACGCGAAATGTCAGCTCACGGAGCGCGACCGAGAGTTCTTCACGCCGGGCAATTCGGTCGCGCTCTTCAAACTCGATGGCATCCTCTGCACCGCCATAATCTGCCACGAGCGGCGCTATCCCGAATTGGTGCGGCTCGGCGTGATGGCTGGTGCGCGCATCGCCTTCCATCCGAACGCCGGGCTGGACCCGCTGGCCGTCTCGCGCCACAAGCGCGGCGGACGCGACGGCATCGCGGTGCGGGCGTTTGAGAACGCGGTGTTCTACGTCTTCGCCAATTCCGTCGGGCCGCAGGGGGATGGCCTGTGGTCGGCGGGCGACTCGAAGATTGTCGCGCCGAACAGCCGTGTGCTCGCGCTCGCGGACAACCGCTCCGAAACGGTCATCACCGCTGACCTCGACTTGGCGCAGGCCACCGGCAAGTATGCCGCCGACAGCCGCGCCCACCCGCGCTTCCTGGCGGCAGACTGGAGGCGGATCGTCAAACTCGTATGCAGGCAGGCGAAGAAAAATTCTGGACTCGAATGATTCGGGAGCGCGGCGGGCGTCCGAAGGATTTCATCGCCGTGTCGCTCATGATTCTGGTTTTCGCAGGTTCGGTTCTGTGCCACTGCCCGTTTCTATTCGCAACGGCCGGCATCGTCGCCCTGTTGGGATGGCGGAAGGGAACTCGCGGAGAGCGAGGAGTGATTGCGTTGCTCGCAAGCATCTCGCTGGCCTGCGCTATCCTTGCGTTTATCGCGGAGGCCCGCTTGCAAACTCGTGTCAAAGCAATCAGAGAAAAGAACTCCAATCCAGTGACGCAACCCATCAAACCGTGAAAGTGAAATTTGCAGTTCTACTCGTTGTGGTGTCGCTGTTGCCGCACGCACTCGCCGCCGACCTCCCGCCCTTCACCGCCGGCAAAAGCACCGTCTCCTTCACCGAACTCCCCAAGCAGGCCGAGCCGGACGAGGTGAAGTGGCGGCTACACTCGGTCGAGACCCCCGGCGCGTTCGACCTCGCCAAGGAGAAGTTCCAGCTCATCATCCCGGCCACCTACAAGCACGCGGACAAATGGGGCGTGTTCATCTGGATTTCACCGGGTGACACGGCGGGCATCCCGGCGGATTGGGAGCCGGGGCTGGCGGCGCGCAAGCTTCTCTTCGTCGGTGCGCTCAAGTCCGGCAACCCGCGCAACATCTTCGACCGCGTGCGCCTCGCCGTGGCGGCGAACGTCGCGATGCGCGGGCGCTTCAACGTGGACGCGCGCCGGGTGTATGTGAGCGGTCATTCTGGCGGCGGGCGCGTGGCGAGCATGGTGGGCATGGCCTACGCGGACATGTTCAGCGGCACGATGCCGTTCATGGGCGTGAACTTCTACGAGGACATCCCGGCGGGTGATGGCAAAACAACTTACGGCGCGAACTTCATCCCGGACGATGAGGTGCTGGCCATCGCGAAGAAGTTCTGCCGCTACGCGCTGATGACGGGCGAGAAGGACTTCAACCGGGCAGGGACGAAGACGGTGTTTGAGCAGGGCTTCAAGAAGGAGGGCTTCGCGAATGTGACCTATCTCGAAGCGCCCGGCGTGGGCCACAATCTCCCGCCGGCGAAGTGGCTGGAGCAGGGCTTGGACTTCCTCGACACGGGCAAGGGCGTGAAGCCGGCGGCGAAGTGACTGGCGGCGCAAGGCGGCAAAAGACGCGCAGGGTCGGGCAAAAGTTGCGAAGCCAGCGCGTGAGGACGAGGCTAATCACAGACACCGTTCAGTTCACGGTATGAACTGCGGACGGCGAGTTGCCGCCCGAGCGAAAGAAACCCATATGATTAAGGTCTCCGAGTTCCTGATCTTCCTGTTCGCTGCCAGCCTGCCCGTCACCTACGTCCTCCTCATGCGGCATTACATCCTCAAGAACGAGGCCGAGGACCTCGCCAACCTGGCCAAGGCCGGCCCGCTCGAAGCACACGAGTGCTGCTGCGAAATCGCCGCCAAGGCGCTCGCCGGTAAGACCGAGGCGAAGGAAGCCGCCGCCGCCCACTGAGGCCGCCGTAGCTCGACATTCCAATGTCGAGTGCTGGGGCGGTGGCAAGGCGCAGAGTCTCGACATTGGAATGTCGAGCTACTGGCCATCCGTTTGCCACCTTGATGCACGAGTCTCGGTAAGCGCATGGCGCGCACGACGAAACGGACTTGCCGATTGCAGTCGGCCGCGTCGTCGGCTACCAAGTCGCCATGCGTTTCATCGGCAGCGTCATCGAACGGCTGCAGCGGCACCCGAAGCGGATTGTTTTCCCCGAAGGCACCGAGCCGCGCGTGTTGCAGGCCGCGCGGCAGTTCTGCTCGCTCCAGCTTGGCGCGCCCATCCTGCTCGGCGACCGCACCCGCATCAAACGCGCCGCCGAGGCGCTGAACCTCTCCCTCGCCGGCATCCGCATCATCAACCCGGAGGAAAGCGAGGAACTCGACGGCTTCGCGAAAATCTATGCCCGGCTCCGGCAGGCAAAAGGCATCCAGCACGCGGAGGCACTCGATGCGCTGCGCAAGCCGAACTACTTCGGCGCGATGATGGTCGCCATGCGGCAGGCGGACGGCCTCGTGTCCGGCGCGAGCGAGACTTCCGGCAGCGTGTTGCGGCCCGTCTTCCAAATCATCCGCCTCGCGCCCGGCTACAGCTCGGCGTCGAGCTGCATGGTGCTGGAGGTCGAGGACACGCGCTTCGGCCATCAAGGCGCGATGCTCATGGCGGACTGCGGCGTCATCCCCGACCCGACCGTCGAGCAACTCGCGGACATCGCGGTGTCGAGCGGGTTCCTCGCCCGGCAGCTCCTCGGCATCCGCCCGCGCGTGGCGATGCTTTCCTTCTCCACGAAGGGCAGCGCCAGCCATCCCACCGCGCAAAAGATGGAAGCTGCCACCGTCCTGGCCCGGTTGCTGGCCTCGCAGCGCGCGCTGGAGGCCGATTTCGAAGGTGAACTCCAGGTGGACGCCGCGCTCGTGCCGGAAATCGCCTCGCGCAAGCTCCCGGAAAACGCCGTCGCCGGCCGCGCGAACGTGCTGGTCTTCCCCGACCTCAACTCCGGCAACATTTCCAGCAAGCTCGTGCAGCATGTCGCCCGCGCAAACGCCTACGGCCAGATTCTCCTCGGCCTCGACATGCCGGCGGCGGAGATTTCGCGCGGCGCAAACTCGCACGACATCCTCGGCGTCGCCGCCATCGTCGGCTTGCAGGCCATCGAGTATCGCCTCCTGTATCCCGACGCGGGGGCGCATGTGGCGGGAGTCTGAAACCACGAATGGACACTAATGAACACGGATGGGCGGAGACGAACGTGCTGCGTGCTGCGTGTTCCGTGACTGCCACTGGGCGTGTCCTGACGGACGCACGCAACACGCAACACGCAACACGCAACACGCTTTTTGTTCGTGTTCATTAGTGTCCATTAGTGGTTGTCCCCTTCCCGCATGAACATCGTCACCCCCCGCGTCTTCATCGCCGCCACGCGGCAGAACGACGGCAAGACCACCACCTCGCTCGGCCTGCTCTCCGCGCTCCTGAGCCAGTTCCCGCGCGTCGGCTACATCAAGCCCGTGGGCCAGCGCTTCGTGGAAATCGCCGAGCAGAAGATTGACGAGGACACGGTGCTGATGGACGCCATTTACAAGCTCAACTGCCCGCTCGTGGACATGAGCCCCATCGCGGTCGAGCCGGACTTCACGCGCAAGTATCTCGCCGAAACCAACAACGACGCGCTCGTGCGGCGCATCCAGAAATCCTTCGACCGCGTGGCGTGGGAGAAGGACTTCGTGCTCTGCGAAGGCTCCGGCCACGCGGGCGTTGGCGCGGTCTTCGACCTGTCGAACGCCCAGGTCGCCAAGGTGCTCGGCGCGAAGGTCGTCATCGTCACGCGCGGCGGCATCGGCAAGCCCGTGGACGAGGTCGCGCTGAACCAGGCGCTCTTCGAGAAGCACGGCGTCGAGGTCATCGGCGTCATCGTCAACAAGGTTTTGCCCGACAAGCTGGAATACATCGCCGAGTTCACGCGCAAGGGCCTCAAGCGAAAGGGCCTTGAACTCCTCGGCGTGCTGCCGCTCCGGCCCATCCTCGTGAAGCCCACGCTCGCTTCCATCCGCGACGAGTTGGCCGCCGAGGTCCTGTGCCCGCGCAAGCGCCTGACCAATCTCGTCGAGGACATCGTCGTCGGCGCGATGGGCGCGAGCAACATGGCCAAGCACTTCCGGCGCGGCACGCTGGTCATCACGCCCGGCGACCGCGAGGACATCGTGCTCGCCGCCGCCGCCGCGTCGCAGGCGAACCCTTCCGAAGCCCTGAGCGGCCTCGTCCTCACCGACAACTTCCGCCCCAGCCCCGCCACGCTGGACGTGATTCGCAAGCTCGACTTCCCCGTGCTGCTCGCCGAGGCGGACAGCTACGAAGTCGCCTCGAAAGTCCACGACATAATCGTCAAGACCCGCCCCGACGACGCCGAGAAAATCGCCGTCATCCGCGACCTCATCGCGCAGCATGTGGATGTGGCGAAGCTGGTGGGGGCGTTGTAGTCAGGGAGTCAACTCGTTCGCACCACATGAGCGCATGGAAACGCGTCGCACTCGAAAAGCTGCCGGAGTATCGCCTGCACATCGAAGCGGCGGACAGTCCGATGGCGCTGTGGATCGAACTGCATTTGAAGTTCGAGGAAACCTACCGGACAAAGGTTCCGGACAAGGACTTGATTCGACGGTTCTACGATTATGCTCGGTGGTGCTTGGTGGCTCCGGGCAAGGGAGGATACCAGTCCGAGGTGAGTCAGGCAGTTGTCTGCGCATTTTACGAACACTTGCCGCAATATGCTGGAATCCGGCGCGACTTGCCAAACTGGTTGACGAGGGAGGGGTTCGAGGAGCTTCGCGAAGTCTTCCGGTATCATCTGAGCGAGCCGGAGTTCTCCGATTTCGAGGCCGAGTTCCTTGGTGCCGTGAGGCAGGGAGGCCGGAAGTGACTGCCACCGTTTCAACGACACGCCGTAAGGACAGAAAGAAGCTCGAAGGCCCACATCGTCTTGGACTGCGGTGGCAGAGCGCAGTGGCGACACCGCTTTGGTTTCCCGCGAAGCGGAATTCACGCAGGCCCAACGACCGCTCCGCGGAATGCCAAGGCGGCGTGGCGCTTCGCTTCCCGCCGCAGTCCAAGACGGCGCGGAACCTCGGTCAGCATCTGAGCGCACGACCGATTGCGGTTTTCACAAACCCGCCTCTGCGCCTCCGCGCCTTTGCGTCTTCGCGTTAAACATCTTCAGCCATGCCCTTAAGCTTCCCCCTCAACCCCACCCTCGCCACGCTCCCGACCTACCAGCCGGGCCGTCCCATTGAGGAAGTCGCGCGTGAAATCGGCCTGCCGGCCAGCGACATCATCAAGCTCGCGTCGAACGAAAACCCGCTCGGCCCCTCGCCCAAGGCGCTCGCCGCGATTCAGGTCGCCGCCGCCAGCGTGCATCTCTACCCGGACGGCAACGCCTTCTACTTCAAGCGCCGCCTCGCCGACAAACTCAACGTCGAGACAAGCAACCTCATCCTCGGCAACGGCTCGAATGAAATCATCGAGTTCATCGGCCACGCGCTCATGGCCCCCGGCGCGGACGTGGTCGTCTCGCAATACTGCTTCGCCATCTATCCCATCATCACGAAGATGGCCGGCGCGAACCTCATCACCGTCCCCGCGCGCGACCTCGGCCACGACCTGCTCGCCATGCTCCGCGCCATCACACCGCAGACCCGCGTGATGTTCGTGGCGAACCCAAACAACCCCACCGGCACCCTCGCCTCGCGCGCGGAGGTCGTCGAGTTGGTGAACAACGTCCCGCCGCACGTCCTGCTCGTGATGGACGAGGCTTACATCGAGTTCCTCGACGACCCGGTGAACTTGATTCCCCTCATCACCGCCGGCACCAAGCCGAACCTGCTGCTCATGCGGACGTTCTCCAAAATTTACGGCCTCGCCGGCACGCGCGTCGGCTACGGCATCGGGCACCCGGAGCTGATTGCGGCGTTTGAGAAGGTCCGCCAGCCGTTCAATTTGAACAGCCTCGCCCAAGCCGCCGCCCTAGCCGCGCTCGATGACGACGAGCACGTCCGCCGCACCCGCGCGACGAACTTCGCGGGCGTCCACTTCCTGCAAACCGAGTTCGAGAAGCTGGGCATCGAGTTCGTGCCAACCGCCGGGAACTTCATCCTCCTGCGCGTCGGCGACGGCGCGCGGGTCTTCAACGAACTCCAGAAGCTCGGCATCATCACGCGCCCGATGGCTGGCTACCAGTTGCCCGAGTGGCTGCGGGTAAGTGTGGGCACGGCGGCGGAGAACACGCGGTTTCTTGCGGACTTGAAGCAGCTGCTTGGAAAATAGGCCAGCTCCAAGCCTGCTGCCGGGCACCTTCAAGCGGCTTGCATTGTCCGCCTCGCCGCGCAGAGTTCCGCCCATCGCAAACCCAACTTCTCCGTGAACCCCAGCCATCTCTCCCGCCGCCATTTCGCGCAAGTCGCCACCGCTGCCTCACTTGCCGCGCTGGCGTCGCCGCTGCCCGCCGCCGCGTCCGCGAAGCGCTGGCCCGTCATCGGCTTCAGCAAGCCCTTCCAGTCGCTCGGCCCCGAGCAGACGGCCGACACCGTCGCGGAAATCGGCTGGGACGGCATCGAGTGTCCGGTGCGGGCGAAGGGCCAGGTGCTGCCCGAGCGTGTGGAGGAGGATTTGCCCAAACTCGTCGAGGCGCTGCGCAAGCGCGGCAAGGAAGTCCACATCATCACGACCGACGTGAAGAACGTCGCCCAGCCGCTCACCCAGAAGGTCCTGCGCACCGCCGCCAGGCTTGGCATCAAGCGTTACCGCCTCTCGTTCTGGAAATACGCGAAGGACAAGCCCATCCCCGCGCAGCTTGAGGAGGTTCGCGCCGAACTGCGCGACCTCGCCGCGCTGAACAAGGAGCTGGGCCTGCAAGCCGGCTTCCAAAACCACTCCGGCGCGGACTACGTCGGCGCGCCCATCTGGGACATCTGGCAGCTTGTGCGCGACCTCGACCCGAAGCTCATCGGCGCGTGCTTCGACATCGGCCACGCCACGCTGGAGGGCGGTTACTCGTGGCCCATCGAGGCGCGGCTCATGGAGTCGCACCTGACCGCCGTCTTCGTGAAGGACTTCGCCTGGAAGAAGGGCGACAAGGGCTGGAAGGCCGAGTGGTGTCCGCTGGGCGAAGGCATGGTGAACAAGAGCTTCTTCGCTTGGCTGAAGAAGTCGTCATTCAACGGCCCCATCTCGCAGCACCACGAATACGCCCACGGCGAGGGCAAGCCGATGATTGCCAAGATGCAGCAAGACCTCCGCGTCCTGCGCGAGTGGCTGGCTGCGTGAGGACAGCTCCATGAACTCAGAACCCGTCATCGCCACCTACTCCATCGTCGGCTTCGACCCCGCCACCGGGGACCTCGGCGTGGCCGTGCAGAGCAAGTTTTTCGGCGTCGGGACCGTCGTGCCGTGGGCGCGGGCCGGCGTCGGAGCCATCGCCACGCAGTCTTCGGCCAACATCACCTACGGGCCGCGTGGACTTGACCTGCTCGCCAACGGCAGCACGCCCGAACAAGCCGTGCGCCTCCTGACGGAGACCGACGAGGGGCGTGACAGCCGCCAACTCGGCATCGTGGACGCCAAGGGCCGCGCCGCCAGCCACACCGGCGCGAAGTGCAACGCCTGGGCCGGCCACATCGTGCGCCCGAACTTCGCCGTGCAGGGCAACATCCTCGCGGGCGAGGCCGTGGTGAAGGCAATGGCCGCCGCTTACGAGAAGGCTCAATCCGTAGAAGGCAGCGAGCTGGCCGACTGGCTCGTCGCCGCATTGCACGCTGGCGAAGGACAGGGCGGCGACACGCGAGGACGCCAGTCCGCCGCGCTGCTCGTGGTGCGTGAGAGGGGCGGCTACGGCCGCGCCACCGACCGCTACATTGACGTGCGCGTGGACGACCACCCCGACCCGAACGTCGAGCTCTCGCGCCTGCTGGAAATCCACAAGCGCTTTTACCCGAGCCTCCACCGCAACCGCCCGGTGCGCTGATGGCCGCGCCCGCCGAGCCTTCGCTTGGACGGAGAATTGCCCTGCGACTGGGTCGGGCGGTGCTGGTTGCTGCTGTGGTGCTCGCGTTGCTTTCCATGACCGGCTCCGTGCCCAACAACCTCGGCCTCATCGGCGGCAAGCTGGCCCCGTGTCCTGACTCGCCCAACTGCGTCAGCAGCCTGGCGGCGGACGCCGGACGCGCCGTCGCGCCGTTCGCTCTGGACCGCTCGCTGGGCGCGGCGAAGGAAGAGTTGAGGCAGGCCGCCGCCAAGTTGCCGCGAGCCAAACTCATCACCGAGCGGGAGAACTACCTCCACTTCGAGTTCCGCAGCCTCATCTTCCGCTTCGTGGATGACGTGGAGTTTCACCTCGACGCGGCGACGAAGACAATCCACGTCCGCTCCGCCTCGCGTGTCGGGCACAGCGACTTTGGCGTGAACCGCCGGCGCGTCGAAGCCATTCGCGCGTTGCTGCCGGAGGCGATGCGCAGCGCGCCGTAGCCGCCGAGGCAAGGGGCGGATTCCGACTCTCAACCCTCGACATTCAACTTTCACCCGAAGGTCCGCCTCCTCACCTCGGCGGCTACGAAGTTCTCGGAACCTTGTAGTTTTCACCGCCCCGCTGCTGGCGACAAACTGCGCGCGTGATTGACGACCCATCTCCGCCCCGGCACGCTGCCGGGCAAGTTCCTCACTGCCTATGAACAAACTAATGTTGCGCACTTGCGCCTTGTTGCTCCCCCTCGTCCTGCCCGTCACGGCTCTCGCTGCGGAGCCGGAAACCTCCACCCATCTCCATGCGAACTCCGTCCCGCAGGCGCTCGGCCTCATGGTCGCGTTCGCGCTCGTCGGCATCGCGGTGGCCATCGTGGGCTACCGGCTGTTCGACAAGTTCACGCCTGGCGACCTGCACAAGGAAATCCTGGAGAACAAAAACGTCGCCGTCGCCATCATCGCGGCGGCGGTCATTCTCGGCGTCTGCATCATCGTCGCGGCGGCCATCATGGGCTGAACGCGACGTGCCTTATCCACGGTGAAACGGAGCCAACACATCCGGCTGGTGCTGGTGGGCAGTCTGTCCACGGCGGCCTTGGCAGGCGGCGCGAACGAGGCGCAGGCTCAGTCCACGCCCACGCGCGCCTACGCGCTTCAGGGCAACGCCTTCACCAACGACCACTACCTCTCCTACGCCGGCTACTACCACGCGCCCTACCGCGCCTGGTTCCCGCACCGCTACAATTACTTCGACCCGCAGCAGCAGAAGTATTTCCACGGCGGCGTGTGGACCGAGCAGCCGCACCAGAGTTTCACCAACATCTCGACTCCGCTGCCGCAGGCGGTGAGCGCCGCCATCGCCAAGCAGCCCAAGCCACCGGTCCAAAGCAGCACGACGCATCGCAGCGGCTTCGGCAGCACCTCGCGCTCGTCGTGGGGGGGCATCGGCTCGTGATGAACGCGACGATTTCACCGCAGCCCGTGCCGGCGACTTGCAGTCGCCGTGCCTTCGCGCTGCCGCCAGCAACGGACGGCGATTGCAAATCGCCGGCACAACGATGACCCGCCACTCCCTCACTCCGCGCGCGGACTGGCCGGCGAAGGTCGAGCAGGTCGGCCTCACCTACCACTCGCACTCGCACGGCCCCTACTGGGACGAGTCGGCGTGCTATGAGTTGCGTGCCGATGAAGTCGCCGCGCTGGAATCCGCCGCGAACACGCTGCACGGCCTCTGCATTGAGGCGGCGGACGCGGTGATTCAACACGGCTGGTGGGACCGCCTCGGCATTCCAGCCGCTGCCGTGCCTGCGATTCTCCAAAGCTGGGAGCGCGACGACTTCAGTGTGTATGGCCGGTTCGACTTCGCCTTCGACAACGCCTCGCCGCCGAAGCTGCTCGAATACAACGCCGACACACCTACCGCGCTCCTCGAAGCCGCCGTGGTCCAGTGGTTCTGGCTCCAAGACACGCGCCCTGCCAGCGACCAGTTCAACTCCATCCACGAGCGGCTCATCGCCGCGTGGCAGCGCTGGGGTGGCAAGGCACTTCATTTCAGCGCCATCAAGGACCACCCCGAGGACGAGCAGACCGTGCTCTACCTCCGCGACACGGCCGAGCAGGCGGGCGTAGCGACGCAGTTCGTGCATGTCGAGGACATCGGCTGGAATGGCGGCGAGTTCGTGGATCTCGGGGATGCGCCCATCACGCAGTGCTTCAAGCTCTACCCGTGGGAATGGCTCTGGCACGAGGAGTTCGGCGCGCACTTCACGCACGAGCGCACGCGCTTCATCGAGCCGACGTGGAAAATGCTTCTGAGCAACAAGGGCCTGCTGCCGATTCTTTGGGAGCTGTTCCCCGGTCATCCAAATCTCCTGCCCGCCTACGAAGCACCCGAGCCGCTCGGCCAAAACTTCGTCAAGAAACCCAAGCTCAGCCGCGAGGGCGCGAACGTGTCGCTCGTGCAGGCGGGCCGGGTCGCGGAGGAAGTCGGCGGCGACTACGGCGCGGAGGGCTACGTATATCAGGCGCTCGCGCCGCTGCCGGAGTTCGCCGGCAACCATCCCATCTTCGGCGTGTGGGTCGTGGACCACGCAGCGGCGGGCCTGGGCATCCGCGAGGACACGCGCCGCATCACCGGCAACCTTAGCCGCTTCGTGCCGCATTTTTTCAACTGAGCAGGATGAGTAAACGAAGACACTTGGACCGCAGGTGCGGATGTGAGCAGGCGGGAGTCGTGCTGCGTGCTGCGTGTTGCGTGCTGTCGCTCGGACGCGCTCAAACTGCCGTGGCCCACACGCAACACGCAGCACGCAACACGTTTCACCCATGAGCAACGCCAACCCCACGCCCATCCGCGTCGGCATGACCGGCACTTTTGCCGGGAAGCCCTACACCATCATCGCGCGCGTGGTGATGGGCATGGAGGAGGAGGGCGAGACTTACTATTGGAACGAGTTCTACCTCAGCGACGGCTCCGACCGCATCGCGATGCTCGTGTGCGAGGAGGTTTATGGCGCGCAGCAATGGCGGCTCTTCACCGAGTTCACACCGCAACAACCGCTGAACGCTCGCGAAGCCGGCCTGAAAAAGGTCGGCGACCGCGTGAGCCTTGACGGTGTGTCCGCCGAGGTCACGGTGGTGGACGAGACGCGCGTTTACTTCATCGAAGGGAAGGCCCCTGACTGGGTGTCGGTCGGCGATGTGGCGCAGTATTTCAACGCCGAGGCCGGCGGCAAGATGTGGGTGGTGAGCTGGAGCGGTGACGAGGTGGAATACTATCGCGGCCTAAACCTGCACGGCGAACTCGTCGCGCAGGCGCTGGGCTTGCCGGCGGGTTCCTTTCGCTCTGCCAGCGGCAGCAGTAGTTCGTCCTCCGCGAGCTTCATCGGACTCGGCTCGGCGCTCGCCACGTTTGCCGTGGTGGGATTTTTCCTGTTCCGCGGTTGTTCTGACTCGCGCTCATTGACCCGTTACGCGACCCGTTCGCCACCGCCGGCCCCACCTCCTGTCGTCGCGCGCCAGCCCGCTCCGCCACCGCCCCTCACTGTCGGGACGAACGTCGTGCTGGATGGCCGGTCCTATCAGGTCATCACCCATCGCGTGACCGGCTTCACGAAGGTCAACTCACAGTGGAACACTCATCACTACCAGGTCGCCGACGACAGCGGGCAGACCAACCTGCTGGCCGTCCGCCTGCAATCGGCTTCTCCGAGCCTGCACCTTTTCAAGCAACACGTCGCCACACGCCCGCCCACGCCCTCGGTCGCCGCCGCGATGCGCGTGGGCGAGAAGGTCACGCTCGACGACTACGAAGGCACGGTGACGGAGCTGCTCATGTCGCACGAAGTCTCGCGCACCGGCCCACCCATCGCAGGGCTGGGCACGAATGGCCTGACCTACCACTACCTCGCCACCGGCACCAACGGCATGTTGCTGGCGAGTTGGAATGGCGAACGCATCGTCTTCCATCGCGGCATGGCGGTGGCGAAGATGACGCCGTGACAGGGGCGCGGCCTTCAGGCCGCTTCAACGGACTGCGTTCCGTTGAGATCGGACGGGCAGCCGCGCTCGGGCGCTGAAGCGGCATGAATGCCGCGCTCCGGTTTCGCTGCGTTGACGCTGCCCGCCACGGCGGTTTTACTGGCGGTGTGAAACCCGTTCTCCAAGCCTTGCTGGCCATTGCGCTCGGCTGTTTCTTCTCGCCAACCACCTCGGCGCAAGTCGTCAACCGCCCGCCGGTGCCCGAGTGGATTTCCACCGCCGAGTCGCGCGCGGGCCAGCCGCTCCACTTCCGCAAGCACTTCCGGGGTTCGCCCGCGCTGCTCAAGTCCGTGGTGCTCGGCGCGTGCGAGGGGCGGATGGAACTGTTCCTGAACGGGCAGCGCGTCGGGGAAATCACGGGCGCGACCAATGCCACCGGCTTCGATGTCACCACCAGCTTGCTGGCGGACAACAACGTCCTCGCCGTGCGCGCGGTGAATTCCACCGGCCCGGTGAAACTCGCGGTCTTGCTCGAACTCAACGGCGACCTCGCGAAGCAGACGTGGATTCCCTCCAGCACCGACTGGCTCGTGCAGACGCGCGAGGAGCCGGACTGGACGCAGGTGAAATTCCCCACCGCCGGCTGGCAGCCCGCCCGCAGCCTCGGCCGCGTGGACGCGGACGCGAAGGCGAATCCCTTCGCGCCGGACAAGATGGTGGATGCCTACAACAGTTGGAAGCTCGCCCGCGCCGGCACCGCCGCCACTGACCCCGCCACCTTCACGCTGCTGCCGGGCTTCAAGGCCGAGCTGGTCCGCAGCGCGTTGCCGGAGGAAGGCTCGTGGATCGCTCTGGCCTTCGACCCCCAGGGCCGGCTCACGCTCGCGCGCGAGAAGAAGGGCTTGCTCCGGCTCATGCTGGATTCCGCTGGCGTCTCGAAGGTCGAAGTCATCAACGACACGCTCCTCGAATGCCGCGGCCTGCTCTACGCCCACGGCGCGCTTTACGCGAACGCGAACAACTCCAAGACCCTCGTCCGCCTGCGCGACACGAAGGGCACCGGCCAGTTCGACGAGACCACCGAACTGCTCAAGACCGAGGGCGGCGTCGGCCACGGGCGCAACCACCTCAAGCTCGGGCCGGACGGCTGGCTGTGGATTGCGCACGGCAACAACGTCCACCTGCCCAAGAACCTTTCCACCAACTCGCCGCTGCGGAACTTCGCGCACGACCGCCTCATCCCGTGCCCGTGGGACGCGGGCATGTTCGATGGCGACGTGAACCTGCCCGCCGGCCACATCCTGCGCATGAAGCCCGACGGCAGCGAGGTGCAGCTCTGGGCCGGCGGCCTGCGAAACCCGCTCGACATCGCCTTCAACGAGCACGGCGACCTCTTCACCTTCGATGCCGACATGGAGTGGGACGTGGGCTGCCCGTGGTATGTGCCCAACCGCGTGCTGCACATCGTGCCCGGCGCGGACTACGGCTGGCGGCGCGGCACCGGGCGCTGGCCCGCGTGGTATCCCGACACGCTGCCCAGCGTGGTGGACATCGGCCTCGCGTCGCCCACCGCAGTCACGTTCGGACGCGGGGCGAAGTTCCCGGCGAAGTATCAAAAGGCGTTTTACATCTGCGACTGGGCCTACGGGCGCATCCTCGCGGTCCACCTGACGCCGCAAGGAGCGAGCTACACCGGCACGAGCGAACTCTTCGTCGGTGGCCGCCCGCTGAACGTGACCGACGTGTGCATCGGGCCGGATGGTGCGATGTGGTTCACGACGGGCGGACGCGGGACGCAGTCGGGGTTGTATCGGGTGAGTTACGTGAAACACAGCGAAACGAAACCTGTCGTGGCGACGCAGGAATTGAATACAGAAACGGCCAGATGGTTGCGAAGGAGATACGAAGAGCGACAGGGCGCGTATTATTTTCCGCACTGGCATACCGACAAAACTAAGCTTACTTCCGATTCTCCTGAGCCGCTTGAGAGGCCAGACGTTTATCTCCGCCAAGCCGTTCGCCAATTACTTGAGCGAACCGGACCTGAACGCTGGAAGAACGATGCTATCAAAGAAATTCGACCTGATGTGTCGCTACAAGCATGGCTTGCTTTGGTTCGCATCAGTAAGGCTGAGCCTTTGCTCAAGGCACGACTCATCGAGCGATTGGTCTCATTGCGCTTAAGCGACATGGACGATGCACCTCCCGCATTCAATCCTCATCAGTGGCCTAAACTCCCCGAAGAACGGCAAATCCTCGCTCTCCGCGCCGTCGCCCTAACCTTCATCCGCCTCGGCTCGCCCGACGAGACGCAGCGCCAAGCAACCTTGAACTGGCTGGAGCCGCTCTATCCCAACGCCAGCCCGCGCGTGAACCAGATGCTCGTCGAACTGCTGGTCTATCTGCGCTCGCCGCAGGTCATCGCCAAGACCGTCCCGCTGCTGCGCGCCGCGACCGCGAGTGAGGACTTGCTGCTCTACCCTTTCTACCTCCGCTACGCCCGCGACGGCTGGACGCCCGACGCTCGCCGCGCCGTCTTCGCCGCGCTCGACCGCGCCGAGCGCCTGCCCGGCGGGCGCACCTACTTCACGTCCATCGCGAACGTCCGCAAGGAACTCCTCGCCTCGCTCACGCCGGAGGAGCGGACTGCCTTGGGCACGGCAACCGCTGGCTCAGTCAGCACGCGCAAAGCGGGCGAGACGCCCGCGCTCCCGCCGCCTCGTTTCGTGAAAGACTGGAAGCTCGCCGACCTCGAACCGCGCCTCTCCGAAGTCGGCAAAGGCCGCAGCCACGAGGGTGCGCGCACCGCTCTGCTCACCGCGCAATGCGTCCACTGCCACCGCGTCAGCCACGACCCCGCGTTTCCGAACAGCGTCATCGGCCCGGAGCTGCTGGCCGTCGGCGCGCGCTTCAGCCGGCGGGATCTGCTCCTGCACATCATTGAGCCGAGCGCGGTGATTGATGAGAAGTTCCGCCAGACCCGCCTGCTCCTCAAGGACGGCGACGACGTGAGCGGCATGGTCGAACGTGAGGCGGACAACAAGCTCTTCGTGCGCCCCAGCCCGCTGGAGGAGAAGCTCATCGAGGTGGCCGCGACGAACGTCCGCGAGCGCCGCCTCTCCGAAGTCTCGCCCATGCCCGGCGGCCTGCTGAACGGCCTGCGGCTGGAGCAAATCCTCGACCTCCTCGCCTACCTCGAAGCCGCCGGCGACCCGAAGCACCGCAACTTCCAGCCGTAGTCGCAACGTTCAGGTTGCGAATCGCGGTCCTGTAGCGGCGCTCTGCGAGCGCCGAGCTTTGGCACCGGCTGGCACGCGGCACGCAACTCAGCGGTCACAGACCGCCGCTACAGGTTCATGGAGAGAATCCACGGCCCGCGAACCGCCGCGATTTCAGCCCCTGAACCGGAGCGCAGGGTCCATCCTGCGCGTTCCGGTTCAGCCCCCTCGCGCAGGTTGGACACCTGCGCTCCGCCCGGTTCACGGACAGGGAGCCAAGGCGGGGCGCGGCCGATTGATGATTTCACGATCAATCACCCCGTCCTTCATGTGGACCACGCGCTGCGCGCGCTCGGCGACCTCGTTGCCGTGGGTGACGAGGACGATGGTTTTGCCCTCGGCATTGAGGCGGTCGAACGTGTCGAGGATTTCGAGGCCGGTCTTGGAGTCGAGGTTGCCCGTCGGCTCGTCGGCGAGGATGAGGAGCGGGTCGTTCACCAGCGAGCGGGCGATGGCGACGCGCTGCTGCTGGCCGCCGGAGAGCTGCTTGGGCCGGTGGTCGAGGCGCTCGGCGAGGCCGACCATCTTCGCGAGGCGCTCGCAGTGTTCGAGGCAGGTGGAGAGATCCTTGCCCTGATAGAAGAGCGGGACGTGGATGTTCTCGATGACGGTGAGCTGCTGGATGAGGTTGTAGCTCTGGAAGACGAAGCCCAGCGTGCGCCCGCGAAAGGCGGAGAGCGAATCGTCGTCCATCGTCGCCACGTCCACGCCGCCGAGGTAATACTTGCCGCCGCTGGGCCGGTCGAGGCAGCCGAGGACGTTGAGGAGGGTGGACTTGCCGGAGCCGGACGCGCCCATGATGGCGACGTATTCGCCGGGCATGATGGTGAGGTCCACGCCGCGCAGGGCGCGCACCTCGACATCGCCCATCCGGTAAATCTTCTCCAGCCGCTCGATGCGGATGATGGCGCGGTCGCTCATGGAGCGGAGGAACTGCGGGCGGGGCGCTCGGCGGTGCGGGCGGGCTTCTCGGTGGCGGGTTTGTCGGTCGTGCGCTCGGGCTTGACCGGCTTTTCCGGGCGCGGGGTGGAACTCGGGGTCTTGGTGGAGTTGCTGCCGCTGGACTGACGGACACCTGGGGGCAACGGGTGATCCTTGGCGGGCTTTTGGGTCGGCGGGGCGACGGGCGGGAGCTTGGGCAGCGGGCGGTTGGTGCCGTCCTCCTCGTGGTTCAGCACCGAGCCGTCCAGGGAGATGGTGTCGCTGTTGGCCAGCGCGGAGAGCAGCACGCGGTCGCCTTCAGCGAGGCCCTTGCGGATCTCGATCATGCGGTCGTTGAACATTCCGACCTCGACCGGCACATGCACGTCCTTCTCGCCGCGCTGGACGAAGCAGACCTGCTGGCCCTTGACGGTGGTGACGGCCTGGATGGGCACGGTGAGGACGCTTTGGAGGTTCGTGACCACAACTTCCGCGCGGCCGGAGACGCCGGGCTTGATGTCCTGGAGCGACTCGTTGATCCACACCTCAGTGCTGTAGACCTTCATGTTGGGGTTGTAATAGCGGCTGGTGGTGTCGGGGAGGACCGCGACTTTCTTCACGATGCCCGTGAACTGCTTGTCGGGCAGCGAGTCAATGGTCACGTAGGCGCCGAGGCCGGGCTTGACCTGCCGGACGTGCGACTCGTGGACCTTCACCTCGATCATCATCTGCGTCACGTCGGGCAGCTTGAGGAGGTCCTGCTTCTGGCGGATGCTCGCGCCCTGCTCGATGAGGATGCCGCTGCCGCTGGCGCTGCCGGTGGCATAGACCACCAGCCCGTCCTGTGGCGCGTAAATCTTCGTCAGCTCAAGCTGCCGCTTCATGTCCGCCAGGCGCTCGCGCTGGAGTTCCAGGGTGTTTTGCTTCGCGGTCACGTCCGACTCGTAGGACTTGATGGTGGAGGTGGCCTTCTGCCTGACCTGCAAGAGCGAAAGCCGGGCGGTGTCGAGCGCGGCCTCCAACTGCCGGACGGACTTGGGATAGGTGTATTTGGTGGCGAGGCGCAACTCCTCGTCCGCCTGCGCGATGGTGATTTCCTGGCGCTTCATCGTGAGCGTGTCCGCCTTCAGCTCGTCCTTGGTGGCGTAGCCCTTGGCCTCGAGCGTCTTGGTCCAGTTGAGCCGGTCCTGGGCGCGCTGCATTTCCTCCTGCGCGATGGTGATGCGGGCCTGGATGGCGCGCTCCTGCTGCGGCCAGTCGCCTTCCTTGTATTTCTCCAGGTCGGAGATGGCGAACTCGACCTTGAGCGTCGCGTCCTTGACCGAGGCGTCCATGGTGAGCTTCTGGATTTCCAGGTCCTCCTTGGCCTTGCTGTAGGAACCCTCGGCGTTCTGCACGGTGACTTCCTGGTTCGCGATTTTCTCCTTCAGGCCCGAGGAATCCAGCTCCACGAGCAGCTCGCCCTGCTTCACGGTCGTGCCCTCGGGGACGACGCTGACGATGGTGGTGCCGCCCTCCAGCTCGTTGCGGATGATCAGCTCCTGCACGGCGCGCAACGTGCCGCCCTCGACGAGGGAGACAAGGAAGTCGCCCCGCTTGACGGTGTAGTAGCTGTTCGTCTGCGCGACCGGTTTGCGGCTGCGGAACGCGTAGGTGGCGCCGGCGATCGCGGCCAGCAGGAAGAGCAGCAGCCACACGGGGCGCTGGCGGATGAATTGTAGGAGTCGGGTCATCGGTCAGTTCCAAAAATCTTGTCCGGCGGCGCAACCGCATCGCCACTGCCGTCGGGCTTGCGCTTCTGCGGCGGCGTGGTCGAGGCGGGGAGCGGCTGCGGCTGGAGCCACCAGCCCTCGCCTTCAGCCCGCAAGGCCCCCACGTCCACCAGAAATTTCAGCCGCGCCGCGAGGTAATCCACCAGCACCTGCGTCACCGCGTTCTGCGCCTGCACCTGCGCGGTCTGGGCCTCGAGTTGGTCGCGGATTTGCGAGCGGCCGGCCTGGAGCAGGATGTTCGATGCGTCCACCCGCTGGTCCGCGAGCGCCAGGGCGTTGGTCTGGATGACGTAGTTCTGCTGCAACTGATCGAGGTTGCGCAGCCCCTGCCGCACCGCGTCGCGGCTGGTGTCGAGCGTCAGCGCCAGCGAGCGCAGCGCGCGCTCGAACAGGATGAGCGTGCCGCGGTAGGCATTGCGCTGGAGCAGGCGGTCGAAGGGCAGGTCCAGTTGCAGGCCGGCATTGGCGGTGTATTGCGACACGTCGAACTTGGAGTAGTTGACCGAGTCGTTGGCCAGTGACACGCCGGAGACGAACGTCAGGTTCGCCTTCAGCCGGTCGGCGGCGACGACAATCTTGCGCTTGCTGTCCTCGAAGCGGTCAATCTCGTTGAGCAGGTCGAGCTTGTGCTCGACGGCGGCGGCGAAGGCGGCGGACTCGTCCGTTTCCACCACCAGCAGGCCGGTCTTCTTCAAGTCCGCCAGCGCGCGGTCGTCCAGCGCCAGCTCCACGCCCAGCGGCAGGCCGAGCGTGATTTTGAACTGGTCCAGCGCGGTCTGATACGATTCCACCGAGCTGATGTAGGCGCTCTTGCCCTTGAGCTCCTCCTGTTGTGCCTGGTCCACCTCGAACTTGGGCCGTCGCTGGGCGATGAACTGCGCCTCGAGCAGCTCGCGGATCTTCACCAGCTTCAGGTAGTTGTTCTTGGCGTTGCGCACCGTGTCTTCACGCTGGAGCAGGCGGTAGTAGGTCGTGACGATGTCCACCGCGAAGGTCTGCTGGAACAGCGCGAAGGCCCGCAGGTCGTAAATCACCTCGCGCTCCGCCTGCCGCAGCACCTCCGCCACCACGTCCGCGCCCGCGCCGCGCAGGAGCGGCTGCGTGAAGTTCAGCGACATGACGGTCGTGACCGAGCGGCGCGGGTCGCCCGTGAAGTAACGGAGCATGTCGTTGGCGAGCGTGGCGCTGATGGTGCCGCCGCTCTGGAGCAGTTGGGAGAAACCGAGGCTGCCGCTGCCGTCCACGCGGCCATCCTTGTCCGATTCGCGGATCACCCCCGCGCCCAGCGTGGCGAAGGGGCGTTTCGCGAACTCATGCCGCTCGCCGGTCAGCGTGAGCGCGGCGAGGTAAAGCGTCTCCTTGCGGAACTGGTATTGGCGGTTGTGCGCGACGGCGAGCTTGAGCGCATCGTCGAGCGTGATGACCTGCTTGCCTCCCCCCCCCTTGCGCTCGCCGAGCAGCTCCTCCCAGCGGATGTCCTTCGGGTCGCGCTGGGAATACGGCGTTTCAATCGTGAAGGCGTTGGTCTGGCCGAAGAGCAACTGCTGCTTGCGGCCGACAATTCCGTAGGCGTCCTTGTCCGCCTGCGCGTGGTAATGCTGCTTCGAGCAGCCGGCCGCCAGCAGCACCGCCAGCAGGAGCAGCGTTGGCATGGACATCCCTCCGCGAGACGGCGCTGCCACCGCCCCGCGCCGCGTCGCGCCGGTCAGGCGCTGAAGTTGTCCGGCTTGCGTGCCCAAAACGTTGCTGCTCAAAAACAAGTGCGCGGAATAGACGCCACTTCGCGTGCGCGGGTTCAAAGGTTTCTCGGCGGAGGTGGCCCGCCAACCTTGCGGAAGGCGGCGGGTGCAGAAACCGGCTGCCATCCAGGGCCTGCTCCCGGCTTTTGGTGGGGGATGCGGCTTCGAGCTTCGCGTTGGTCGGCTTGCGCCGTTTCCGGTGTCTGGCTAGCGTCACCCCAGCGAGCGCCTTCAACCGAGATTCCTTGCAAGAATCCCCGGCCGGCGGACGAATATATCCGCTGATGGCCTCGGCCCTGCCCATGAATCCGCCCGACGCGAACCCGCTGCACACCCGGCAGAGCCTGCTGGGCCGGCTCAAGGACTGGGAGGACGAGCGGAGCTGGCGCGACTTCTTCGAGACTTACTGGCGGCTGATTTACAGCACGGCGCGCAAGGGCGGACTTTCGGACGCGGAGGCGCAGGAGGTGGTGCAGGAGACGGTCATTTCCGTCGCCAAGCAGATGAAGGAGTTCAAATACGACCCGGCGGTCGGCTCCTTCAAGGGCTGGCTCAAGCTCATCACCCGGCGGCGCATCGCGGACCAGTATCGCAAGCGCAAGCCGCACGAGGTCGGCCTGGCGGACGCCGCGACGGACGCAGGGACGCGCGCGATGGACCGGCTGCCGGATGGGGCAGGGGACACGGCGGACGCCGCATGGGAGGCGGACTGGCAGCAGAGCCTCCTGGATCGGGCGGTCGAACTCGTCCGCACGCAGGTCAGCCCGCGGCAGTATCAAATCTTCGACCTCTATGTGCTGCGGCAATGGCCGGCGAGCCAAGTGGCGGCGAGCCTGGACATCAGCACGGCGCAGGTGCATCTGGCCAAGCATCGCGTTCAGTCTCAAATCAAGAAGGAAGCCCGCCGGCTGGAGAAAACCTTCCTCTAGCCGCTGGTTGTGAGAGCGACGCTTTGCCGATTCCTGCTCTGGCTGGTGGAGCGGCTGCGCGAGGGGGAGGTGAATCCATCGGTGCGCTCGTCGTCCGTGCTGCCCTTGGACTATCCCACGCGACGCAAGCTCTTGCGGCGGGTGGCGCAAGAGCTTAAAAGCGGGCGCGCGTCGTCGCCAACATGAGTTCAACGCCGCCAACCAATCCGAACCCGAACCGCCCGCCGCGCCCCGCGCCGGTGGTGCCGGACTATCACATGGAGCGGCTCATCGGGCGCGGCAGCTACGGCGAGGTGTGGCTGGCGCACAGCGCGCTGGGCACGCGCCGCGCGGTGAAGGTGGTGTATCGCGACAGCTTCGACAGCGAGCGGCCTTATCTCCGGGAGTTCGCGGGCATCCGCGCCTACGAGCCGATTTCCTCGCACGAGAGCCAGGTGAGCGTGTTCCACGTCGGGAAGAACGACGAGGCGGGCTATTTTTACTACGTGATGGAACTGGCGGATGACGCGACCACGCTCGCGAAGCCGTTTCCGAACCTCGCTGCGGCGGAGCCGGCGGGGAGTCCCCCGGCCTATGAGCCAGCCACGCTCGGCGTCCTGCTCAAGCAGCGCGGGCGGCTGCCGTGCGCGGAGGCGCTGCCGCTGGCGCGGTCGCTCGCCTCGGCGCTCGACCGTTTGCATGGACACGGCCTCGTCCATCGCGACATCAAGCCGGCGAATATCATCTTCGTGGACGGGCGGCCCAAGCTGGCGGACATCGGTCTGGTCACGAGCGCGGCCAAGGCAGACACCTTGGTGGGCACGACCGGCTACATTCCGCCGGAAGGGCCGGGCACGGCAGCGGCGGATTTGTTCAGCTTCGGCAAGGTGCTTTACGAGGTGGTCACCGGCCACGACCGCCAGGAATTTCCGATGCTGCCCGACGACCTCGGGCAGCTCACCGACCGCGAGCAGTTGCTGGAGGTCAACGAAATCATCCTCAAGTGCTGCCATCTCGACCCACGTGAGCGCTACGCCTCGGGCGCGGAAGTGCTGGCAGACTTGAAGCGCATCGAGGCCGGGCGCTCGCTGCGCCGTGGCCGCGCGCAGCGGCGGCAACTGGCGGTGGCGGCGTGTGTGGCAGTGGCGGCGCTCGGCTGGGTGCTGGTCAAGCAGTTCTTCCCGCCGCCCACTACGACCGAACCGGCGGTGACTTTTGCCAGCGCCATGCCCGGAAGCTGGACCAACTCGCTGGGCATGGTCTTCGTCCCGGTTCCCGGCCTGACCGTGGACTTTTCCATCTGGGAGACGCGCGTGCAGGACTTCCGCGCGTTCGTGGACGCGACCGGGCACGCGGCGGACGCGGCGTTTTTCTTTGAACGGGGCAGCCCGAAGAAACTGCCGCGCCGCTGGAACGACCCGCCCGTTTCCTCGGACCCGACGTTCCCGGTGCGCGCGGTGTCCGGCGCGGACGCGCGGGCGTTTTGCGCGTGGCTCACCGCCCAGGAGCGCGCGGCCGGGCGGCTCTCGGCGACCCAGCACTACCGGCTCCCGCGCGACGCCGAGTGGAGCTGGACGGCGGGCCTGACCAACGAGGCGGGCGCGACCGCCGCCGAGAGGGAGCTCTCCGACTCAAATCAGTTTTACTGGGGCACGAACTGGCCGCCGCCGGCCGGCTACGGCAACTTCGCCGGCTTCGAGTCCCCCTTCGCCCAGCGGATGCGCATCGAGGGTTATGCGGATGACTTCAGCACCGCCGCCCCGGTCGGCTCCTTCCCGCCGGAGCGCCACGGACTGTTTGACCTCGCCGGCAACGTCTCCGAGCTGTGCGAGGAATGGCCGCCGGCTTTCGAGGCGAAGACACCCTTCGTGCGGCGGGGGGCCACGTGGGAAAGTTACCAGCCCAAGGTCTTCGAGGTGCGGAACCGCCGGGCCGCCGGCCTGCATGAGTCCACGATCTACGCCGGCTTCCGCGTGGTGTGCGCGCCGGTGGATGACGCCCCGCCACCGGGCAAGTAGCTCGACATTCCAATGTCGAGAACCGACGCGCTGACCGCGCTTCCGCACTCGACATTGGAATGTCGAGCTACCTTTCGTCGTGTGCATCCTGTGCTTGTCCAAGCTTCGGAATCCACGTTGAATCCATGCAAGAAGTGCGCCCCGGCCTCGAACTTTCCTGAGATGAAACCCGTTTTCTCCGCGGGTGCGGAGGAAGGCAGGCTCTGGCCCCGAAACCGTGTGCGGGCCGGAGCCTGTCTCGTTGCCCGCCGCCGCTCTGGCCGTTTTTCCTGCGGCAATCCGCCC
>WRPG01000019.1:0-66873 GCA_009773355.1 Limisphaerales bacterium | reverse complement strand
CCCGCCGCTCTGCTAGACCCACGCCATGCAAACCACCCGCCGCCAGTTCCTCGGCCAGTCCACCACGGTCGCCTCCGCCTTCGCTGCGGCTGGCAGTGCCACCGCCGCCGAGCCAGTCGCGCCGCCGGCCGCGCCGCCGGCCAGCCCGGCCGCACCCAGGCCCGCCGCGCTGCTCAAGGCCAAGATGAAACGGGGCCAGCCAGTCTTCGGCACGCTGATCCAGCACGCGGTGGTGCCGGCGGTGGTGGACTTCATCCCCGACGGCAGCATTGACTTCGTCATCGTCACCGCGGAGCACAACGCGCTCGACCTCGCCGACTTCCTGCCCTTGCGCTACGCGCTGGCCGCGAAGGGCATCGCCTGTCTCGCCCGCCCGCACAGCCGCGACGCCGATGACGTGGCGAAGGTGTGCGACTCGTATGATGGCGTGGTCATCCCCTATGCCGAGGACGTGGAGCAGCTCAAGCGCCTGGCCGCCGCCGCCGTGTATCGCCCGCTCAAGGGCGTCGCGCTGGAGCGGGTCATCACGGAAGGCAAGTGGCCCAGCGAGAAGACCCGCGCCTACGTGGAGCAGAAGTGCGCCGACACGCTCTTCGTGCCGATGATCGAGTCCGTCCGCGCGGTGCAGAACCTCGATGCCATCTGCGCCATCCCCGGCGTGAGCGCCCTGTTCATCGGCCCCAACGACACGACCACCAACATGGGCATTCCGAACGAATACGACCATCCCGACTTCCTCGCCGTGGTGCAGCGGGTCATCACCGCCGGCAACCGGCGCGGCATCCCGGCGGGCAGTTGGTTCGGCAAAACGGAGCAGCAACTGCGCGCCATCAGGCAGGGGGCGCGGTTCATCTGCCACTCGAATGACAGCAGCCTGCTCAAGGACATCATGACGACCGTCTTCGGAGCCTTGAGAAAGGGCTGACCGGGCGCAGTTGGAACCCCCGGAACAGCCAGCGCGCTCCGGGGCCGGGCCGGAGTCGCGCCCGCCTGACCCTGCGCGGCAATGGGCACTTGTTCGCCCTCGGCAAGTGACGCAGTCTCCCGATCACGACTGAAGACAAGTTGTTGATGACGCATGATTGAATGGGCGCAAACGCTGCCCCCGGCGGCACAGGCTGGTCTGGCCGGCATCTTCACCTGGGCGGTGACGGCGCTGGGGGCGGCCTTGGTGCTGTTCACGTCCGAGGTGCGGCGGCGCACGCTGGACTTGATGCAGGGCTTTGCGGCGGGGGTGATGATCGCGGCCAGCTACTGGTCGCTGCTGGCGCCGGCGGTGGAAATGTCCGCGAACGGGCCGCTGCCCGACTGGTTCCCTCCGGCGGCGGGATTCCTCCTCGGCGGGCTGTTCCTGTATGCCTTGGACAAGCTGCTGCCGCACCTCCACCAAGGGCGGCCCGTGGAGGAGGCCGAAGGCATCAAGACCGCATGGGAGCGCAACTTTCTGCTGATCCTCGCCATCACGTTGCACAACATCCCGGAGGGGCTGGCGGTGGGCGTGGCCTTTGGGGCCGCGGCGCAAGGGCTGCCGGCGGCCAGCTTCTCCAGCGCCGTCGCCCTGGCGGTGGGCATCGGCCTGCAAAACTTTCCCGAAGGGCTGGCCATCTCGCTGCCGTTGCGCCGCGAGGGCGCGTCCCGGTGGACGAGTTTTTATCACGGCCAGGCTTCCGCGCTGGTGGAGCCGGTGGCAGCGGTGATCGGGGCCGCCGCCGTGATGGTGGCGCAGCCCATCCTGCCCTACGCCATGAGCTTCGCGGCCGGGGCGATGATCTTCGTCGTGGTCGAGGAGCTGATTCCCGAGTCGCACCGCAGCCGCAACCACGACCTCGCCACGCTGGGCGTGCTGGCCGGATTCGTGGTCATGATGACGCTGGACCTCGCATTCCGTTGAGCGGACACAGCACCATGACCAGTGAAGTTCCTGGCCGAAGAATATGCCGGTTTGGCTCCGTCACCGACAGTGTCTGAACCGGTGGCAGATCGGTGCCGTTCCATCTGCCGCACTGGTGGGCGCTGACGATCGGAGTGCGAGGCCGGGTCGGCCTGACTTTCAGCGCCGGGAAGTCCGTCTATCTCCGCCAGATAACTGCCAATACCTGCTTGGAACGAACCCTGAAACTCACCTTCCTCCCGTTCCCGGCCCGCGCGCGTCGCTTGAAGTTGCGCGGGCGCGTCAGGCGGCAAACCGCCTGGCAGCCGGTCGCGCCGTGCTGGCAGGCAGAGTCATAGCCATGCGATCCAGCAAACGCCTGCTTCTCAGCTTTGCCGTGCTGGCGCTCGCCTCGCCTACGGACCTGCCAGCCGCCTCCGCTGCCGGGGCGGTGCGTTACAACCGCGACATCCGGCCGATCCTCTCGGACAACTGCTTCGCCTGTCATGGGCCGGACGCGAACCGGCGGAAGGGCAAACTGCGGCTTGACGTGCGGGAGGAGGCGCTCGCCCGGAAGGCCATTGTGCCGGGCAAGCCCCAGCAGAGCGTGGTCGTCGCCCGCATCGGGGCGACGGCCCCGGACGAGTTGATGCCCCCGCCGGATTCCCACAAGAAGCTTTCCGCCGGGCAGAAGGACTTGCTCAAGCGGTGGATCGCCGAAGGCGCGGCTTACGAGGCGCATTGGGCTTTTGTGCCGCCGGTGAAAGCGCCGTTGCCGGCGGCGGGGCAGGGGAAGCCCAGACCGGCGAACCCCGTTGACGCCTTCATCCAGGCGCGGCTGGCCCAGGCGGGCCTCTCGCCTTCGCCGGAAGCGACGAGGCCGGCTTTGATCCGGCGGGTGACACTCGACCTGACCGGGCTGCCACCGACGCCGGCGGAGGTGGACGCGTTTGTGCGCGACCTCTCGGAGGGGGCTTACGAGCGGGTGGTCGAGCGGCTGCTCCGGTCGCCGCACTACGGCGAACGCATGGCCGTGGACTGGCTGGACGCGGCGCGTTACGCGGACTCGAACGGCTATCAAGTGGATCGCGACCGCGAGCTGTGGCCGTGGCGGGACTGGGTGATCCGCGCGTTCAACGCGAACCTGCCCTTCGACCAGTTCACCATCGAGCAGCTCGCGGGCGACCTGCTGCCGAACGCGACGCTGGAGCAGCGCGTGGCGACGGGCTTTCACCGCAACCACATGCTGAACGAGGAGGGCGGCGTCCTCGCGGACGAGTTCCTGGCGGAATACACCGCCGACCGCGTGGAGACGACCGCCGCCGTGTGGCTGGGGCAGACGTTCAACTGCGCCCGCTGCCACGACCACAAGTTCGACCCGTTCACGCAGCGGGATTTTTACGCGCTCAAGGCGTTCTTCCACAACGTGCCGGAGCGCGGCGTGGGCAACTACTCGAACCCCATCCGGCAGAACGCGCCGCCGTTCGTGAAGCTGCCGTCCCCCGAGCTGGAGGCGAAGCTCGCCGGGTTGAACGCGAAGCTGAAAGGCGCAACGGAACAGCTCGCCGCGCTGAACCAGCAGTCCACCGCCGGCTTGGATGCGTGGGCGGAGCGGGTCGCCGCCGGGGTGAGCTGGACGCAGGTGGAACTGCTCGCGGCCAGCGGCGGCGACCAGCCGCCACGGGTGGACGAGCCGGCCCGCGCGGTGGAAGTCGGGCCGCAGGAGACGCGCGCCAACACCCTCAAGCTCACGGCCCGGCTGCCCGCCGGAACTTTCACCGCCCTGCGCTTCGAGTGCGCGACGACTGTGGCGGAGGCGAGCTTCCAGTGGAGCGAGCTCAAGGTCGCCAAGCCGGCCGCAGTGAGGCTGCGGGCGGTGACTGCCGGTGATTCGCTGGCGGCCACCGAGACCGTCAAGGTGCTGGACAACGACCGCCGGACGCGCGCGGTGCTCGTCGTGAAACCCGCGCTGGCCGCGCAGGCGGTGTTCGAGCTGGAGCCGGCCTTGGCCAGTTCCGCGCCGTCGGAAGTCGAGCTGGAGCTGGGCGTGGAGCACGCGGGCGGCCCAACGCTTTGGCGCGTGTTCGTCAGCGGCGCGGAGCCGGACCGGCTGGTTCCCACGAGCGTGCTGGCCATTGCTCAGAAACCCGCCGCCCAACGCACCGCCGCCGAGCGCAGGCAGCTCGCGGAGTTCCGGCTCCAGCAGCAGCCGGAGCATCGGCGGCTGAGCGACGCGGTGGCGGCGTTGAAGCGCCAGGTGGCGGACGCCGAGGGCGAGATTCCCACCACGCTGGTCATGGAGGAACTCAAGGAGCCGCGCGCGACCTTCGTGCTGATGCGCGGCGCGTATGACAGGCCCGGCGCGCCCGTCACCGCCGGCACGCCCGCCGTGCTGCCCGCGCTGGAGGAAGGCCTGCCGCGCAACCGCCTGGGGCTGGCGCGCTGGCTGGTCAGCCCGCAGAACCCGCTGACCGCGCGCGTCGTGGCGAACCGCTTCTGGCAGCAGTTGTTCGGCACCGGGCTGGTGCGCACCAGCGAGGATTTCGGCTCCCAAGGCGAGCCGCCGAGCCATCCCGAGCTGCTCGACTGGCTGGCGGTGACCTTCCGGGAGAGCGGCTGGGACGTGAAGGGTTTCCTGCGGCTGCTCGTGACCAGCGCCACCTACCGGCAGCAGTCACAGCTCACGCCCGCGTTGCGCGAGCGCGATCCGGAGAATCGCCTGCTCACCCGGGGCGCGCGGCACCGTTTGATGGGTGAGTTCGTGCGGGACCAGGCCCTGGCCGCGAGCGGCTTGCTGGTCCCCAAGCTCGGCGGAGCTTCGGTGAAGCCCTATCATCCGCCCGGGCTCTACGAGCAAATCACCGCCGGCAAGGGCTACAACACCTACGTGGCGGGCAAGGGCGACGACCTTCACCGCCGCAGCCTCTACACTTACTGGAAGCGCTCGGTGCCGCACCCGGCGATGCTCCTGTTCGACGCGCCGTTCCGCGAGAGCTGCACGCTGCGCCGTCCGCGCTCGAACACGCCGTTGCAGGCGCTCAACCTGATGAACGACCCGACCTACGTCGAGGCCGCCCGCTGGCTCGCGCAGCGCATGATGCGCGAGGGCGGCGACACCACGGCGGCCCGGGTGACCCACGGCTTCCGCCTGCTGCTGGCGCGCTCGCCGAGCCAGCGGGAGCTGGCCGTGCTGTCGGCCGCGTTTGAGCGCGCCCGAACCGACTTCACGCGCGACCCGGCGGCGGCCAAGGCGCTGCTGGCCGTGGGCGAGGCGGCCACGGATGCCAGGCTGGACGCTGTGGACCTCGCCGCCCTCACCACCGTGGCCAGCACGTTGCTCAACCTGGACGAAGTCGTGACCAAGGAGTGAACTCATGATTGCCGACGCCCTGCAACGCCACCTCGCCCGTCGCCAGTTTCTCAGCCGATCGGGCACCGCGCTCGGGGCCGCCGCGCTCGCCTCGCTGCTCGCTCCCCGACTGGCTTCCGCCGCGCAGCCGCCGCATTTCGCGCCCAAGGCCCGGCGCATCATCTGGCTCACGCAGGCCGGAGCGCCGTCGCAGTTGGAATTGTTCGACCCCAAGCCGGGACTGGCCGCGCAGTTTGACAAGGACTTGCCGGACTCGATCCGCCAGGGGCAGCGGCTCACGGGCATGACGGCCGGGCAGAAGCGGTTCCCCGTCGCGCCGTCGGTGTTCCAGTTCCGGCCGCACGGGCGGGCGGGCCTGTGGTTGAGCGAACTGCTGCCCCACACGGCGCGGTTCGCGGATGACCTCTGCGTCATCCGCTCGCTGCACACGGAGGCCATCAACCACGACCCCGCCATGACGCTGCTGCAAACCGGCCACCAGATCGGCGGCCGGCCCGCGTTTGGCGCGTGGGTTTCGTATGGCCTCGGCGCGGAGAACGCAGACCTGCCGGCCTTCGTCGCGCTTATTTCGCGGCCCAGCGGCCCGACCAACGCGCAGCCGCTCCATGAGCGGATGTGGGGCGCGGGCTTCCTGCCCGCGAAGTATCAGGGCGTGCGGTTCAGCTCGGGCAAGGACCCCGTGCTGTTTCTCTCGAACCCGCCCGGCATCACGCCCGAGCGCCGCCGCGCGATGCTCGACGACGTGGCCGCGCTGAACCGGATGAAGCTCGCGGAGCATCAAGACCCCGAGACGCAGGCGCGCATGGACCAGTATGAAATGGCCTTCCGCATGCAGACCGCCGTGCCGGAGCTGGCGGACCTGTCGAAGGAGCCGGCCGGCATTTACGAACGCTACGGGCCGGAATCGAGGAAGCCCGGCACCTACGCGGCGAACTGCATCCTCGCCCGCCGACTGGCCGAGCGGGGAGTGCGGTTCATCCAGCTTTATCACCGGGGCTGGGACCAGCACAACAACCTGCCCGGCGGCATCCGCAGCCAGTGCCACGACACCGACCAGCCGACCGCCGCGTTGCTGGGCGAGCTGAAGGAACGCGGCATGATGGAGGACACGCTGGTCATCTGGGGCGGCGAATTCGGCCGCACGGTCTATTCGCAGGGCGTGCTGACGAAGGACAACTACGGCCGCGACCACCACCCGCGCTGCTACAGCGTGTGGCTGGCCGGCGCGGGCGTGAAGGGCGGCCATGTCCACGGCGAGACCGATGACTTCAGCTACAACATCGTCAAGGATCCCGTCCACATCCACGACCTCAACGCCACGGCCCTGCACTTGCTGGGCATCAACCACCAGCGGCTGACTTACCGCTTCCAAGGCCGCGACTATCGGCTCACCGATGTCCACGGCGAAGTGGTCAGGGGCGTGCTGGCCTGAGCCGCGACCGCCCGCGTAATTGTTTCTCCCGCACACTTTCATGAACCACCATCTGCTTCTTCTCGCCGTGCTTCTTCTGTCTGGCCCGCGCCTCACCGCTGATGAAGTCCGGCCCGCGCGCCAGCTTCTCGCGCAGGCAGCCGCGTCTCCCGCCAAGCGCGAACCCACCAACGCCGCCGAGGCCGCCGCGCAGAAGGCGAAGGCTGATGCGGAGCTGGAGGCAAAGTATCAAGCCCTGGTCGCGAAGCTGCCGCCGGAGCAGCAGGCTTGGGAACGCGTGTTGCAGGCCCAGCTCGGCGGATTTTACCTGCCCATTCACAAGCGCGAGAAGGTCGCGGGCCGGTCGAATGCCTGGGACTTCGTTCAGGACGATCCCAAGCTTCCCCGCGTGCTGCTCATCGGCGATTCCGTCTCGCGCGGCTACACCCAGGCCGTGAGAAAGGCGATGGCGGGGAAGGCGAACGTCCACCGGGCGCCGGCGAACTGCGGCCCTACGGCCAGCGGCTTGAAGAACCTGGACGTGTGGCTCGGGGACGGGAAGTGGGCCGTGATCCACTTCAACTTCGGCATCCACGACCGCAACACTCCACTGCCCGACTACACTCAACGACTGGAGCAGCTCATCGGGCGCATGAAGCAGACCGGCGCGAAGCTCATCTGGGCCAGCACCACGCCCATCCCCGACTCGCCGGATGGCAAGCAAACCGCCGCCTCGATTGTCGAGCGGAACCAGGCGGCGGCGGCCGTGATGAGAAAGCACGGGGTTCTCACGGATGACCTGTTTGCGGCCATTGCTCCGCGCCTGGCTGAAATGCAGCCGCCGAACGACGTGCATTTCAACGCCAAGGGCTACGACTTCCTCGGTGAGACCGTGGCGGCCTCCATCCAGCGGGCCTTGAAGTAGGCGCAACCCTGTCCGGCGTTCCCAGTTTCCGTCCCCGCAGCCAGCCACACTCCGCCTCTCAACCTAAACGCCCAGCTTATGACTCTCCATCGCCTCATCGCCCTGCTCGCTTGGATGCTGCCGCTCGCGGTCGGCACGGCGGCCGATTCGACGCTGACCATCGAAGGCAAGGCCGGGCTGGGCCAGGGCCAGCACATCGTCTTCGTCACCGGCGAGGAATACTACCGCTCGGAGGAAGGCATGAGCATGTTCGCCAAGCTCATGGCCCGGCATCATGGCTTCAATTGCACCGTGCTGTTTGCGACCGACCCGGCCTCAGGCCACATCAATCCCAACCGCAATAAGAACATCCCGGGACTCGCCGCCTTGGACCGCGCCGACTTGATGGTGATTTTCGCCCGCTTCCGCGAGCTGCCGGACGCGGACATGAAGCACATCGTGGACTACGTGAACGCGGGCAAACCCGTCCTCGGCATCCGCAACGCGACCCACGCCTTCCGCTATTCGCCGGGCAGTTCGAGCGCCTACCGGAGCTGGGACTTCCAGAGCAAGGAATGGCGTGGCGGATTCGGCCAGCAGATCCTGGGCGACACCTGGATTGCCCATTACGGCAAGTTTCAGAAGGAAGCCACCCTGGTGCATGTCAACCCGGAGCAGCGCGGCCACCCGGTGCTGCGGGGCGTCGGGGACAAGCTCTTCTGCCACACGGACGTGAACTCGGTCGAGCGGCTCACGGCGGACGAGGTCGTGCTCTTTCGCGGCCAGGTGCTGTCCGGCCTGAAACCGGCCGATCCGCCCGTGACCGACCAGCGCAAAGACGTCCGGATGCCCTTCGCCTGGTTCAAGACCTACACCGCGCCCTCCGGCAGGCAGGGCCGCTCCTTCACGACGACCGCCGGGGCGTCTTTGGACTGGCTGAACGAGGACTTAAGGCGAATGATGGTCAACGCGATGCTATCCCTGACCGGCCACGAGAAGGAAATTCCGGAGCGGACCGATGTCTCGTTCGTTGACGACTACCAGCCGCGTCCGACCGGTGCCCTCGCCGATTCCGTCTGGACGGCTGAGAAGCTGACCCCGGCAAGTTTCGCGCCCAAATCCAAGTAATCTCGTAACTCCTCCGTATCCATCCCAGTTCATGAAACAAGCGCTGTTGACACTTCTGGCCATCGCCACCTTCGCGAGCGCCGCCCCCCTCGTTTTCCAAGGCACCGACGGCCCCGGCAAGGGCAAGCACCTCGTCTTCATCGCCGGCGACCACGAGTATCGCTCGGAGGAGTCGCTGCCGGCGATGGCGCGCATCCTCGCGAAGCATCACGGCTTCAAATGCACCGTGCTCTTCGACATTGATGCCGAGGGGAACATCAGCGCGGGCGACCCCTCGAACATTCCGGGCTTGGAGGCGCTCGCGTCCGCCGACCTCGCGGTGGTGTTCCTCCGCTTCCAGCACTTGCCCGCCGAGCAGATGAAGCACATTGACGAGTATCTCAAGCGCGGCGGGCCGGTCGTCGGCTTGCGGACGGCGACGCACGCGTTCAGCGGGACGAAGGAGCCTTACACCAAATACAATTACAACGCGAAGGAGCCGGGCTACGAACTCGGCTTCGGCCATCAGGTGCTCGGGCAAACGTGGGTCGGGCACTACGGCCAGAATCATCGGCAGAGCACGCGCATCACGATTTCGCCGGACAAGAAGGACCATCCCATCCTGCGCGGCGTGAAGGACGTTTGGGTGCAGGTCGGTGGCTACGTGGGCAAGCCGACGGACGGCGAAATCCTCACGCAGGCCCAGCCGCTCAACGGCATGACGCCTGATTCACCCGCCGACCCCTCGAAGCCCCCGCAGCCCTCCGAGTGGACGCGCACTTACAAGTCCGCGTCGGGCAAGGTGGGCCGCGTCTTCACCACGCTTTACGGCACGTCGGAAGACATCACGAACGAGGGCTACCGCCGCTTGGTGATGAACGGAATTTTCTGGGCGGTCGGTTTGGAGAGCGCCATCAAGCCGGACCTGAACATCGCGTTCGTCGGGCCGTTCAAGCCGAACACCTACAACGGCGGGGCCTACGCGCGCGGCATCAAGCCGGAGATGTATGCGGGCTTCGAGAGCCAAATCCCGGCGAACAACGACGTGAAGAAGCCCGAGCCGAAGCAGCCGAAGAAAGGCGAGGGCAAGAAGGCGGACGCGAAGAAAGCTGAAGCCGCACCCGCGCCCGCGCCCGCGCCCGCGCCCGCGCCCGCCAAGCCCGACGCATCGGACCCGACGTGCGGGACGAAAGAAGCGGCCAAAGCCGCCACGCCCGCTGCTGGCACCGTCGCTACGGGCAAGCCCGCGCGCTTCGTCCGTGTCGAGCTGCCCGGTGACAAACGCATTCTCACGCTCGCGGAGGTCGAGGTCTTCTCCAGCGGCAAGAACATCGCGCGCGCGGGCAAGGCGAAGCAGTCGAGCGATGGCCCCGGCGGAGCCGAGCGCGGCATTGATGGCAACAAGGATTCGGACTGGGGCAAGGGCGGGCAGACGCACACCTCGAACGCCGGCACGACGAATCCGTGGTGGGAGCTGGACCTCGGAGCCGCGAACGACATCGAGAAGGTCGCCATCTGGAACCGCAGCGGCTTCGAGACCCGCCTTGACGGCTTCACGCTCACGTTGCTCGACGCGGACCGGAAGGAAGTCTTCCGCGCGGCGGGCATTGCCGCGCCGCAGGGGATGGAGATTGATGTGAAGGCCGGCGGCAAGCTGGCGTATCTTAATTACAACGGGCAGCCCGGCCAGCCCGCCGGCAAAGGCGTCACGCAGGTCGCCGCCGCCAAGAGCGACGCGAAGAAGAACGACGGCAAGAAAGCCGCGCCCGCCGGCCCCGTGCTCGCTGATGTGCCCGCTGATTACCGCGACCCGTTGCCGTTCAAGTTCAACGCGGGCGACAACGTGGCCATCCTCGGCAACGGCTTGCCTGACCGCATGCAGCACGACGGCTGGTTCGAGACGCTGCTCCAGAGCCAGCTCGGCAGCCAGCAGGTGCGCTTCCGCAACCTCAGCGCCAGCGGCGACCGCCCGAACTCCTTCCCGCGCAGCAGCGGCATCCCGTCCATCACGACTTACTTGCAGCAGGTGAAGGCCGATGTGGTCTTCGCCTTCTTTGGCTACAACGAGTCGTTCGACGGCAAGCCGGAGGATTACCAGAAGCAGCTCGTGGACTTCGTGCGCCGCACGCGCGGCTCGAAGGCGAACGGCAAGTCCTTCCCGCGCATCGTCCTCTTCAGCCCCATCGCGCACGAGGACACGCGCAACCCGAACGTGCCCGATGGCAAGGCGCATAACGTCCAGCTCGAGGCTTACACGAAGGCCACCGAGGCCGCCGCGAAGGAGGCGGGTGTGGTGTTCGTGGACTTGTTCCATCCGTCGCTCGCGCTGTTCAAGGCCGCGCGCACGCCGCTGACCATCAACGGCATTCATCTCACCGAGGAAGGCAACCGCCAGCTTGCCGAGGTCATCGCGAAGGCGCTGTTCAACAAGTCCGTGAGCGCGTCCGGCTCGATGGAATCGCTGCGCGCCGCCGTGGTGGAGAAGGACACTTACTGGCACGCGCGCTACCGCTCCCGCGACGCGAACGACGTGTTCGGCGGCCGCTCGACGCTGTCCTTCGTGGACGGCCAGAACAACGCCGTGGTGCTTCAGCACGAGCTGGCGATGTTCGATGTGCTGACCGCGAACCGCGACGAGCGCGTCTGGGCGCGCGCGGTGGGCAAGGACAAGAACACTGACGACAGCAACGTGCCCCGGCCCGTGCCCGTCGTCTCGAACGTCGGCGGCAAGAGCAAGAGTTCGAGCGCCGTGAAGGAAGGCGCGCTCCGCTACATCAGCGGCGAGGAGGGCCTCAAGCACATGGCCGTGGCGAAGGGTTTCGAGGCGAATCTCTTCGCCGACGAGGCGCGCTTCCCGCAGCTCATCAACCCCGTGCAGATGCAGGTGGACGCGAAGGGCCGCTTGTGGGCTTCCGTGTGGCCGACTTACCCGATGTGGGAGCCGCTCAAGCCGATGAACGACGCGCTGCTCATTTTCCACGACGACAACCACGACGGCAAAGCCGACCGCATGACGGAGTTCGCCAAGATTCAGAACCCGCTCGGCTTTGAGTTCTGGGGCGGCGGCGTGCTCGTGACTTGCCCGCCGGAAATCGTTTTCCTCAAGGACACCGACGGCGATGACAAGGCCGATGTCCGCATCGTCATGCTGCAGGGCTTGGATTCCTCCGACACACACCACGGCGCGAACAACCTCATCATGGGGCCGGACGGCGGTGTTTATTGGCAGAGTGGCGTCTTCATGCAGCACAACCACGAGCATCCGTGGGGCTCGTCGCTCCAGACCGGCGCGAGCGCGATGTATCGCTTCGACCCGCGCCGCTTCACCATCGCCATGCACGCCGGCAACTCGCCGAACCCGCACGGCATCGCCTTCGACCGCTGGGGCTACCACTACGCGACCGATGGCACGGGCGGCAACGCCTTCCAGGTCCGCCCCGATGGCAAGGGCTTCAAGATGTTCCCGCTGCTGAAGAAGGAAGTCCGCCCCGTGACCGCGAGCGAAGTCGTCTCCAGCACGCACTTCCCCGAGTCCATGCAGGGCGACTTCCTCATCTGCAACGTCATCGGCTTCCTCGGCATCAAGCACTACAGCCTCGCGCGCAACGCCACCAATGGCACCGTCTGGGGCGAGCCTGCCGGCGACGAGTTGACCGTGATGAAGGAAAACGCCGACGGCACGAAGACCGAGGACAAGTCGCGCGGCTTCCTCATGAGCGGCGACAAAAACTTCCGCCCGTCCGACGCCATCATCGGCGCGGACGGCGCGCTCTACGTGGCCGACTGGCACAACGTCATCATCGGCCACATGCAGCACAACGTCCGCGACCCGAACCGCGACCACAAACACGGCCGCATCTACCGCGTCACCGCGAAGGGCCGGCCGTTGCAAAAGCCCGTGGCCATCGCCGGCCAGCCCATTCCCGCGCTGCTGGAGAACTTGAAACACCCCGCCGACGGCGTGCGCCACCGCACCCGCGTCGAGTTGAGCGGGCGCGACACGAAGGAAGTCATCGGCGCGACGCAGAGCTGGTTGAAGCAGTTCGACCCGACGAAAGCCGAGCACGGGCACGCGTTGCTCGAAGGCCTGTGGGTCCACCAGCAGCACAACGTGCAGAACGCGGCGCTCCTTGACCGAGTGCTCAAGTCCCCCGAGCCGCACGCGCGCATCGCGGCGGCGACCGTGAAGCACCTGTGGTTCAACGTGGAGGCGTCCACCCGCGGCGGCGTCATCGCGGGCATGCAGGAAGTCGCCGCGCAGAAGTCCGGCATCCTCTCCGACACGCCCGCGCTCACCACCATCCGCATCGGCACCGTGCCCGAGCGCATGATGTATGACGTGAAGCAAATCGCCGTGAAGCCGGGCAAGAAAATCAAGCTGACCTTCGCGAACCCGGACTTCATGCCGCACAACATCCTGCTCGTGAAGCCCGGCAAGGCCGACGAAATCGGGCTGAAGGCGATGGCGCTCGGCGCGCGCGGGTTCGAGGTCAACTACGTGCCCGAAAGCCCGGACATCCTCTGGGCGAGCAAGCTCATTGACCACGGCAAGGAGCAGGTCATCGAGTTCACCGCGCCGCAGACGGAAGGCGCGTATCCCTACGTCTGCTCGTTCCCCGGCCACCACCTCATCATGCGCGGCACGCTCATTGTGGCGAACAACCCGGCGGAATTTCTCGCGAAGAACCCCGAGGCCGCGCCCAAAATCACCGAATGGAAGCTCGCCGACTTCGCCGACGACCTGAAGCGCGTCGGCACGCACCGTAACTTCGCGCGCGGCCAGCAGCAGTTCACCGCGCTCGCGTGCGCGCAATGCCACCAACTCGGCAAGGAGGGCGTCGCCTTCGGCCCGAGCCTCAGCGACGTTGTGAAGAAATACAAAGGCGACGCCAAAGCCGTGTTGCAGGAAATCCTCGAACCCTCGAAGGCCATCGAGGACAAGTATCGCAACGTAACGCTCGAACTCGGTGACGAAAATTCCCTCTCCGGCCTCGTCCTCGCCGAGGACGCGGCCAGCGTGACGATTCAGACCGGCCCGGCCGCGAACCAAATCCAGAAGCTCGCCAAGTCCGCCATCAAGTCGCGCAAAGCCTCCGCGCTCTCGCTGATGCCCGCCGCGCTGCTCAACTCCCTGGACAAGGAGCAAGTGCTCGACCTCCTCGCGTATCTGCTGGCCGGCGGCAGCGCCGACCACGCCGCCTTCAAGCACGCACACTGAGATCGCGCCGGCACTGCGGCCCGAGGCTCAATACTCGCGCTTGGTCTTGATGCCCGGCTGGGGGACGGGATACTTCCCATCCTTGTCCGCCTGCACCGGGGCGGGGCTGTCGAACGTGAACTTGTCCGCGCCCGGCGCATACTCGTGCTCGTGGTTGAGGAACTCGTCGAAGGTCACCTCCTGTCCGGTGTGCGCGGCATAGCGGCCCATTGAAGTGACCACGCTGGCGTTGACGCCGGACGCGGCCTCGTTGAACGGCTTGTCGTTGCGGATGGCTTCGAGCAGGTCGGCCCATTCGTTGTTGAACGGGTCGTCAATGCCGTCCTTCGCGTCCTTCGATTTCCAGAGCAGGCTTTCACTGGTCGGACTCTGTGTCCGATACGTGCTGGAGGGACGGCCGCAGTCGCCCTGCTTGGAGACGATGGCCATGCCCTTGGTGCCGTGGGCGTAGCTGGCGTAGATCGGCACGGCCCCCACCATGTTGCGGCCGTCCATATACATCTTCGCGCCGTCCGCGAAGGTGTATTCCACCGAGTAGGAGTCGAAGTTCTGGTCCACATACGGCGCGCCGTCGGGGCTGGTGCGGTAATGCCGCGCACCGACGCCCTGCGCCTTCACCGGCCACGCGTTCTTCATCCAGCAGAGGTGGTCAATGTGGTGGATGCAGAAGTCGCTGAAGCCGCCGCCGCTCGCCCAGAGGAAGCTGTGGAAGCGCGAGATCTGCCACATCAGCTCGCTGGGCTGGCCGGGCCACTTCGTCGAGAAGGCCGAGCCAATCGGCCCCTGCATCCGGTAGCCGCGCATGAGGGTGATGTCGCCAATCTCGCCGTCCTGGATTCGCTGGTGCAGCTCCTGGAGCGCGCGGCTGTGGCGCGACTTGAGGCCCACGCCCACTTTGAGTTTCTTCGCCGAAGCCTCTTCCGCGAGCTTGAGCATCCGGCGCGAGGTCGGGCCGTCGGCGGTCAGCGGCTTTTCCATGAAGACGTTGAGGCCCTTCTCGACGGCGTATTTGAAGTGGACCCAGCGGAAGGCCAGCGGCGTGGTGAAGATGGCCACGTCGCCTTTCTTGAGGCAGTCCATCGCGCCCTTGTAGGCGTCGAAGCCGATGAACTTGCGGTCATCGGGCACGTCCACCTGGTCCTTGTGCTTGCGCTTGAGGGTCTCGTAACTGCCCTTCAAGCGATGGTCGAAGACATCCGCCATCGCGACAAGCTTGGGCGGGCCGCTCTGCTGCATGGCGTTGGAGGCCGCGCCACCGCCGCGCCCGCCGCAGCCGATGAGCGCGACATTGACCTGGTCGCTGCCGGCGGCGTGAACGTGCGGCAGGGCGACGCCCGCGAGCGCGCCTGCGGCGGCAAGCTGGCCGGAGGTTTTCAGGAATTCACGGCGGGACGTGGGGGGGATCAGCGGTGTGGTCACGCGGCATCCTTTTTCCAGACCCGACGCAGTGTCAACCGTCAACCTAGGCAGGGAGCCGATGAACCCTCGGTTGCCCTGGACGGCGCGGACCTGAGGCGGGTTTGCATCCGCGTCACCCGCTCGATCCTCAGGGAGTCAGCCGCGCCCGCGCTGGCGGGCGGCCTCGTAGAGAAACGCCGCCGACGCGCTGGCGACGTTGAGCGAGTCCACTCCGTTGGCCATCGGCACCAGCAGCGCTTCATCGCACGCGGCGAGCACTTCCGGCGCAAGCCCGTGGCCCTCGCTGCCGAAGACGAGGCAGCAGTCGCCACGCAAGTCCGCCTGCGCCAGCGTGCGCCGGTCCGTGTGCGGATGCGCCGCCACGCAGCGCACGCCGGCCAAGCGCAAGTCCCGCAGCGCGCCCGCGAGCGTGACCGGCTCCACCACGGGCAGGTCGTAAATCGTCCCCATCGAGGCGCGCACGGCACGGCGGAGCCACGGGCTGCTGCACGTCTCGCTGACGACGAGCGCCTGCACGCCGAAGGCCGCGCAGTTGCGCACGAGGCTGCCGAGATTCTCCGCGTTCGCCACGCCGTCCACGGCGGCAAAGAGACGCGGCGACGCGCTGCGCTGCAACGCCCCGGCCAGCGTGAGCGTCGTCGGAATCCGGCCCACCGCCAGCACGCCCTGATACATGGTGTAGCCCGCGAGCTTCTCCAGTTCCTCCTTCGGCGCGACAAAGGCGTGGATGTCCTCGTTGGTCCGCCGCTCCAGCAAGGGCCGCAAGTGCTCCAGCCACTTCTCCGGCAGCAGCAGGGAAACGACCTCCAGCTCGCTTTCCAACAGCCGCCGCACAACCTTCTCGCCCTCCGCCACGAAGATGCGCTGCTCGCGGTGTTCCTGCTGCCAGCGCATCGTGAGGTAAGGCTGGAGCGCCGGGTGGTCGAGCGTCGAAATCGGGTGGACGTGGACCATGCGGCTAGAACGGGTGGGCGATTTCCTTGCCCGTGGTCGGATCGAGCGGCGCGGCGGGCAGGTAAGCGGGAACCAAGTCCGCGTAGCCCGTGGGGCGGCGACCCTTTTCCAACTCGAACAGCCGCGCGGCCGCCTCGACGATGGCGCGGCGGCGATCTACTTGAAGTGCGTTCACATCGTTGACGAGGTTATGTCGATGCTGGCGCAGACCGCTACGCGATGTGGGGTGAAATTGAAGCATCACCCTTCTCCAAACGGGAAACGCCTGAGAAATCCATGCCTCCTCCGACTCAATATTGACCGAAGGTTGTTCGTGGCTGGCGTCCAATTTTTGAAGGCCAATCAGACTTCGCCGGACATTCGCTGCCTCGGACAACGGCAACAAGCGGCGTAGCTCGGTAAGCGAGACTTGTTCAACGCGCATCAATTCCCATCGCTCCACTGTCACTCCGCCTCGGCATGCTTCCTGAGCGTAACGCATCGCAGTTGTGTAGCCATCGACAGCGGCCGCCAAGTCACCTTCCAACTCAGCCAGCCGTCCTTGACCTGACATCAAGTAGCCCAGCCGCTTCAGTGGGAGGAGGGCATCGCCAAAGTGGTAGGTTTTGGTGGCCGCGTGATAAGCTGGATTGAAGTGCGAGAGGCTCCCGTATTTGAGCCCTTCGTGCGCCAGTTCCAGGCTTGCTTGGTTCGCCGCGACGTAAGCCTGTAGATCGGGCAGCGGCACGGTGCTCAACATTCGGTTAGTCCAAATGCCGGTCAGCGCCCCGCCCGCCTTCACGAAGTAGTCATATCCGTTCGGATTCGGCAGCGTGGGGCGGGACTTTGGTTTTCCGCTCGGCCACCACGCCACCAGGAGCAGCAGCGGCACGCCCAGCGCCAGCAGCCACAGCACGAGGCGGCCCTTGGCGGGCACGGGCTGAGTGTTTGGTTCGGTGTTCACGTCAGGAGCGCAGGTGTCCAACCTGCGCGTTCATGCGTTCGCGCCCCGCGCCGGATGGACTCCGGCGCTCCGCTCGGCGGGGAGTTTCCGGGCGGGATTCTCACTTGGCGGTGGCGAGGAACTCGACGAGGTCGCGAATTTCGCGCTTGGTCAGCACCTCGATGAGCGATTCGGGCATCGGGGAGAGCGCGGGGGTGCGTCTGGCGATGTCGGACTTCTTGAGCTTGAGCAGGCCGTCCTCGGGTGAGTTGAGCGTGAGTTCGTCGCCGGTCTCGCCCTTCACGAGGCCGGCGAAGCTCTGGCCGCTCTTCATCACCACCAGCAACGACTCGAAGCCGGGCGCGATGACGCGGTTCGGCAGGACAATGCTTTCGAGCACATACTCGCGGCCGCGCTTCGCGACGAGGCCAGCGATGTCGGGGCCAACGTCGCCGCCCTCACCGGCGAGCTTGTGGCAGCGGGCGCAGGCGGCTTCCTGCCGTTCGTGGAAGAGTATCCGGCCCGCCTTGGCATCGCCGCCGGTGAGGCACTCGCGCCACTTGGCCAAGGGGTCTTTCACGTCGCGCTTGGCCTCGAACTGCGCGAGGCGCTCCTTGATGGAAGGCGACGTGCGCTGGGCGGCGGCTTCGAGCAGGTCGAGGTGAAGTTCCTTCGCGAGCTTGCCTTCGAGCAACTGCGTGAGCGACTTGCGCAGCGCGTCGTCGGCCTCCTTGCCCTTGAGGCTGGCGAGGGATTGCAGCGCGGACTGGCGTTCGCCCAGCGTGCCGGTCTGAAGCGTGGCGGCGAGGCGGGCAATGGCGTCAACTCCACCACCGGCGGCGCTGAGGCGGGAGGCTTCCTTGCGGAGCGTTTCGGAAGCGTCCGCGAGGGCGGCCTTCAACGCGGTCTCGAACAATGCGGAATGCGGAGTGCGGAATACGGAATGGCCGAGCGTGCGCAAGGCGGCGGCGCGGACTTCGGCAGGCGTGGAAACATTCTTCACCAAAGCGAGAAGTGAAGGCGCGAGGTCGGTGAGCGCGAGTTTCTCAATGGCGGCGAGCGCAGCGGTGGCAACGGTCGCGTCCTTAGCGGCAAGCAGCGCCGGTGCAAGCGGGCCGAGTGCGCTGGCGGCGGGTTTGGCATCGCGCGGGGCGAGCGGACGCCAGAGGCCGGTGATTTTGTCGCGGCTGCTGGGCTGCGGCCAGTCGGCAAGCATTTCGAGGGCTTCGACGCGGAGGGCTTCCAGGGCTTCGTTGCGCGCGGCGAAGGCGGCGAGGGCGAGAGCGTTCGTGGGCTGGCCGAGGCGGAAGTGGGCGTTGAGCGCACGGCGGAGGACAAACCCCTCCGTAGGAGACGACGTGAGGAGTCTCTGACTAAGGTTTTGGGTCTTGGGTCTGGAGTCTGGGGAATTAGTTAGAGACTCCTCACGTCGTCTCCTACTGGGGTCGAGGAGGGCGGCGAGCTTCGGCAGCGCGGGTTCGATGGGGAGGTCGGCGATGGCGCGGGCGGCTTCGAGGACGATGCGCGGGTCGGGGTCATCGAGGAACTGCGCGATGTCGGGGTGCATCAGCCGGCGCAAGGCAAGGCACGCGCCGAGGCGCACGCTGGCGGAACTGTCCTTCGCAGCGGCGAGCAGCGCGTCCGTGTCGCCGATGCGGACGAGGGCGTGGACGGCGGCGTGACGGATAGTGGTGTCCTGGTCGGCGTTGGTGCGCAGCAAATTGAGCAGTGGCTGAACGGCTTCCTTCTTGCCAAGTTTGCCGAGGCTTTGGGCTGCCAAGAAACGGACACGAGGGGACGCGCCACCAAGCAGGCTTTGGAGTGTCGCAGAGTCCTGATGCGTTTTACCAATGTCACCGAGAGAGCGCGCGATTTCCGCCCGCAGTTCTGGGCTGCGAGAACCGGACAAGGCCAAGCGAAGCATGGATTCAGCCCAACTCACACCCCGCACAGCAAGGTTTCGGCAAGTCCAGACTGCTTGGGAGCGACCAAGCGGGTCCGTTCCTTGCATGGCAAGTGAGAGCAGGCTTTGCGTGGGACTCAAAGCACCAACATTCTGTCCTCCAACTACGACCGTGCGACCTTGGTCGAATCGCGGATGCTGCATTCCCTCCTGAGCAGCGTTACGCACCCGGCCATCCTTGTGACGGAGCAACTGAGCCAGTTGCCCGGCGGGCATCTTGTCGAAATCCGCCGCCAACAATGCCTTTACCTCCTGCACTTCCTTCCCCGCATCCACCGCCGGGTCATGCACGCGCCAGATGCGGCCTTTGCCGGTCTTCTCCCAGCCCGCCACCCAGTCGAGCACATACGCGCCGCCGTCGGGGCCGAACTCGATGTCCGTGGGGTAGAGGTTCCAGAGCAGCTTGCCCTCGCGTTCGTCGGGCGAGTTGCTTTCGAGCCATTTGCCGGCGTTCGCGACCTTGAAGCTCGCGCCGCTCGGCTCCAGGCGGAACCAGCGGATGCCGCCGGGGAAGTCCGCGTAGAAGAAGCAGTCGCGGAAGGTGTCCGGCAGGCCGGTGCCGGGATAGTGCGCGATGCCCGCCGGGCCGTGGCCGATGTGCGCGACGGGCGGCGGGTAGGAGAGCGCGGTGTTCGACGGCGCGAGGCCCCAGAGCATCTCGGCGTTCCACGCGCCGAGCTTGGGCAGGTGCTGCCAGCCGTAGCGCCAGCCGTAGTCCGCGCCCTCGACGATGTGGACCCAGCGGGCCTTGTCGCCGCCGTCGGCGTTGTTGTCGGCGGTGAAGAGGTTGCCGAAGTCGTCGAAGGCCAGCTCCTGCGGGTTGCGCAGGCCGATGGCGACGACTTCCAGTTCGCTGCCGTCCGGGTTGCTGCGGAAGACCGCGCCGGTGTCGGGGAGGAATTTCAGCAGGTAATCGAGGTCGGGGTTGAGCGTGCGCGAGAGGTTGGTGAGCGCGGCCCCGCGGTCGGCGATGGTCCAGTAGAGCTTGCCGTCGGGGCCGAACTTGAGGCCGTGCATGTCGTGGCCGCCGTAGGCAATGTGGACACCGAAGCCGGTGTGGAGGCGGGTGCTGGTCGCGGGGGTGAAGGGAAGCGACAGCGCGGGCTGGCCGTTCGTAAAACGTAAAACGTAATCCTTAAATCGCCAAACGTCGGGGATGCTTGTGAAATAGACTTCTCCGCGCCGCGCGAGCACGCCGGCCGCCACTCCGCTGATGCTGGTGTTGAAGCCGTCGGCGAAGACGGCGGATTTGTCGGCGATGCCGCTGCCGGTCGAATCCCACACGAGCTTGATGCGCTCGGACTCGACTTCCAGGTCGCGCCAGTCGAGGCGGCCATCTTTGTTGAAGTCCGCGAAGCCGCCGGTCTTGGCGGTGCTCATCTGGCGCATGAAGGCGGCGTTGTCCTGCGAGACGTTTTGCTTGAGGAACGCGGCGCGGTCCCACGGCGTGCGGAAGGAGAGGTCGGCATCCACCCAGTCGCGATAGCTGCGGATGTCGAAGACGCTCGTGCGGCGGCGGCCGGTCTCGACCACGTAAGCACGGCCCTGCTCGTCGAAGCTGAAGTTGACGACGTTCTCGATGAGCGGCTCGGCGGCCCAGAGGTCCACCTTCAGGCCGGGCGCGACGACGAGACGCTTGCGGGCGGTCTCGGGCGAGTCGGTCGCGGAGACGCCGGCGGGGGTCTTGTCGTCCTTGGCCTTGGCTATGGGAGTCGCGCTGTTGGCGGGTTCAGCGGCGGAAAGCGGCAACGCGCCAGCCAGCAAAGCGGCGGCGAGGGGAAACAGGCAGCGGAAGCGCATCGGGGCGAAGCTAACGCGGGGCGGAGATGATTCAAGCCTTCCGGCGCAGGAGCCGACGTGAGCAGCTCACTTCACCAGCCGATACCAGTTGTTGCGCTGGCGGGGTTCGAGGCCGAGGTCGGTGATGAGACGTTGCATGTCGGCCACGCCCATGCGGAAGGTGGTGCCGGCGGCGCTCACGACGTTCTCCTCGATCATGATGCTGCCGAGGTCGTTCGCGCCGTAGCGCAAAGCGAGCTGGCCGATCTCCTGGCCTTGCGTGACCCAGGAGCTTTGCACGCTGGGCAGGTTGTCGAGGTAGATGCGGCTCAGGGCCTGCGTGCGCAGATACTCGTGCGCGCCGACGGTCGGGGTTTTCAGCACGGCGTTCTCCGGCTGGAACGTCCAGCAGATGAAGGCGGTGAAGGCGCCGCCGCTCAACGCCCCGGTTTCCATGGCGTGCGCGTAGGCGACCGCCTTTTCAATCGGCAATCGGCAATCGGCAATCGGCAATCGAGCCAACGACTTGTCCTGCTGCGTGCGGACGACCTCAAGGTGCTCGATGCGCTCCGCCACCGTCTCCACATGGCCGAACATCATGGTGATGCTGCTGGCGAGGCCAAGGCGGTGCGCTGCGTCCATGACGCCCATCCATTGCGCGGTGTCGGCCTTGAGCGGAGCGATGCGGTTGCGCACGCGATCCACGAGGATCTCCCCGCCGCCACCGGGCACGGAACCCAGCCCTGCGGCGACGAAGTCCTTGAGGATTTGCTCAACCGGCTCATTGAAGAACTCGGCGAAGGCGACCAGCTCGCTGGGGCTGAAGCCGTGGACGTTGAAGCCGGGGAACTTGTCGCGGATGTGCGACAGCAGGTCGAGATACCACTGCTTCGTCAGCTTCGGGTGGTGGCCGCCCTGCATGAGAATCTGGTTCCCGCCGAGCGCGATGGTTTCCTCAATCTTCCGGTCCATCTCCTCGTGCGTGATGACGTAGGAGTCGGCGTCCCTTTCGGTGCGGTAGAAGGCGCAGAACTTGCAATAGACGTTGCAGACGTTGGTGTAGTTGACGTTGCGGTCCACGATGTAGGTGACGATGTCGTTGCCGCGTCCACCATGCGCGGCGGCGCGATGGAGCTGGCGGCGGCGGTCGGCCAGCGCGCCCAGTTCCTCCAGCGGCAGGGCGTAGAGGCGCAGTGCCTCGGCGGCATCAATGCGCCCGCCGTCCCAGACTTTTTGGAGCAACTCGTCGAGTGACGCGTCGTGAATCACGGGGGCAGTCTAGCACCGAGGCGCAAGTGAACAACCCCGGAGCACTGCGCGAGACTCGCCCGCGTTGTGAATTCCGCTCGCTCCGCGCGGCGTCAGAACCTCGCTCAACCATGAACATTCGCCTCCTTCTCTGCCTGCTCTCGGTGCTCACCGCTGGCGTTTCCTTCGCCGCGCCCGCGCCTTCGCCCGCCGTGTGGAAGGCCGGGGTCGCCACCGCCGTCATCACGCCAGAGCAGGCGATGTGGATGGCGGGCTACGCCAGCCGCACGAACGTCAGCCAGGGGAAGACCTTGGACCTCTTTGCCAAGGCGCTCGCGCTGGAGGACGAGCGCGGCGGGCGGATGATCTTCATCACACTCGACCTTATCGGCATCCCGCGCACGCTGCGCAAGTCGCTGGAGGCGCGGGCGGAGAAGGCGTGGCAGTTGCCGCCGGGCGGGCTGCTGCTGAACGCCTCGCACACGCACAGCGGGCCGGAGTTCCGCGTCGGACGCGCTCCGGCGGATGACGGGGAGTTCAAGCCGAGTTCGCTCGGCGACAGCTACGGGCGGGAGCTGGAGGAGAAGTTGTTTACGCTCATCAGCAAGGCGCTCGAAAGCCGCGCGCCGGCCCGGCTGGCCTACAGCTTCGCGCGCTGTGGCTTCGCGATGAACCGTCGCCTGCCGACGAAGACCGGCTACCAAAACAGCCCCTATCCCGACGGCCCCGTGGACCAATCGGTGCCGGTGCTGCGCGTCGAGGGCGCTGACGGCAAGCTGCGCGCGGTGCTCTTTGGCTACGCGTGCCACAACACGACGCTCGCGCTCTACCAGTTCAGCGGCGACTACGCGGGCTACGCGCAGCAATACTTCGAGGCCGACCACCCCGGCGCGGTCGCGCTCTTCATGCTCGGCTGCGGCGGCGACCAGAATCCTTACCCGCGCGGCACGGTGGAACTGGCGCAGAAGCATGGCCGAGCGCTCGCGACGGCGGTGGAAGCCGCGCTGGCGACCACGCTCAAGGCAGTGAACGGCCCGGTCCGCAGCTCGTATGCGGAGATTCAGTTGGATTACGCGCCTGCTCCGACACGCGACGAGTTCAAGGCGCGGCTCGCGTCGAAGGACCGATACGAGGTGTCGCACGCGAAGCGGATGCTGGAGCGGCTGGAGAAGGGCGAGAAGCTGCCGACGCAGTATCCGTATCCCGTGCAGGTCGTGCGCTTCGGCGACGCGGTGACGATGGTCGCGCTCGGCGGCGAGGTGGTGGTGGATTACGCGCTGCGCTTGAAGAGGGAACTGGCCGGCCCCGCCGTGTGGGTCGCGGGCTACTCGAACGACGTGATGGGCTACATCCCGAGCGCGCGCGTGCTCAAGGAAGGCGGCTACGAGGGCGGCGGCGCAATGCGCTTCAGCACCACGCATCCCGGCCCGTGGGCGGAGTCGGTCGAGGAGCGCATCATCAGCCAGGTGCGGGAGTTGAACCGGTTGTTGTCCAAGTAGGAGACGACGTGAGGAGTCTCTGACTGTTTTCCTTCTCCCTTCGCGAAGCGAGGGGAGAAGGTGGCCGCAGGCCGGATGAGGGGTGCGAACGCCAGCGGTGTCCGAATGAAACCCCTCACCCCGGCCCTCTCCCCTCATCCGATGTAGGGAGAGGGAGGGAAGAACGCAGCGGCCAACTGGCGATTCCGCAGGGTCTCGTTCAGAGTTGGCGTGAGACTCCTCACGTCGTCTCCTACGAGGGTTTTACTTCACCGTCAGCGTCATGTCCTCCATCAGCGCGAGGGCGACGGCTTCGGTGATTTCGCGCACGTCGAAGGTCGTGATGATGCGGCCGGCGTAGCGGTCGCGGCCGAGGATGTCGGAGGCGCTGGCCTGGCCGAGGATGGCGGCGTCTTTCAGGCGGATGGCGGAGACCTGGATGTCGGGGACTTGATAGACCTTGTCGCCGGAGACTTCGCGGATGACGAGTTGGCGGCTGGAGATGAGGACTTCGAGCGCCACATCGGCAACCTTCGCCAGCGCCTCGCGGTCCTTGCGGGCGGCCTCGCCGTTGGTGTCCTTGAGAATCGCGTCGAGCGAACGGCTCGGGATGAGCTGCGTTGCGATGCGCTGGTCGGCGAGCGACGCGCCGCCCATGCGCAGCGGGCGACCGAAGAGGCGCTCGACATCGCGGGCGGTCTGCTTGTCGGCGAGCGTCGGCTCGGGGCGGGCGGTGTCGGTGAAGCGGTTGTCGCGGGTCTGGCGCTGATTGGTGGTGGTGACCTTGCCGGGGCCGGGCGGGAACTGGCCTTGCACCGCGCCACCGGAGAGCGTGACTGCGCCGCCGGCGTTGATGGTCACGGCGTTGTTCGGCTGCGCGGCGTTCGCGGCGGCGATGGTGGAGTCAACCGTCGTGCGCGTGGTCTCGGTGCGCTCGTTGCGGGAGGCGAGGCGCGTGCCGGTCTTCTCGTCCACGAGGTCGCGGTTCACATGGATGAGGAAGCGCGGGCTGCCGAGCTTGGGGTAGGCGGCCTTGAACTTCTCGATGACGGTCTGCGCCTGCTGCGGCGTGATGAGCTGCGGCAGGCCGGTGATGGGCTTCTGCTCATACACGTAGGCACCGGGCGTCGCGCCGGGCACGGCGGGCGCGGTGGTGACAGGCACGGGGGCGTTCGCAGGCGGCGCGGCGGGCGGGCGGGCCTGTCCGAACGCGGCGAGCGGGAGGGTGAGCGCGGTGAGGAGGAGTTGCGTTTTCATAGTTCAGTCGGTTGAAACCAATCAGAATCCAGGCGGAAAGAGTCTCGGCCGATAGTCGGCGGTGATGAGCTTTGGCGGTTTGCCGTTTCCAAGCCAGATGAGCACGTCATTCGTCGTCTGAGCCAGCGTGCCTTCGTTGTAGAACTTGTGAACCTGAACCATGAGCTTGCAGCCGTAGTTTGTGCCATTCACGTTCACGACGCTGGTGTTCACCCAAACTTTCCAACTGTCGTTGTAGTTGGTGACTGAGCCGGATTTGGCTAAGTCATCGTTGGCGAGTTTCAAACACATGCGGGCCTCCATGAGGCCAACAGAGCGAAGAGAGCGCATGTTGAGTTGGCCATAAATCACGACGGCCAAAGCCAGCACCGCAATTGCTCCGATGGTTTTCACATGGCACCTCAATGCGCCTGGCGCACGCGGACGGTGAAATTCTTGGCCTTGTTGTTCATCGAGACGAACTCGACGGCTTCCTGCGCGCTCTCGGTGAGGATGAGGTTGGTCCACGGGGTTTCGTCGCCGGTGGCGGCCATGTTCTCGTCCTTGAACACACAGCTAATCTGCACCTGAATGCGGCGGGCCTCGCGGTTGCGCACGTTGGCGACGACGCGCAGGCGGCCGTCCTCCAAGGTCTGCTTCTGGATGCCGGAACTGGTCACGGAGCGCTGCACCATCGAGTCCATGAGCGCGAAGGGCGCCTTGTTTTCGAGGTCGTAGCGCTGGGCGTTGCGGGCTTCATACGCGCCGCCATGCGTGCAGCCGGCGAGGGCGGCGACGGCAAGGGCGGCGAGCGTGGGGAGGAACAGGTGTTTCATAGGGATGGATGGTTTTGATTTAGCCACAAAGAGGCACAGAAAGCACAAAAGGAACGGGAGGGACGGTAGCGTCTTGGAGTGCGCTGGCAGAGCGCAGCGGCGACGGCGCTTTGGTTTCCCGCGAAGCGGAACACGTTGACGAGATTAAGCCCGCTCCGCAGGACGGAAAAGCGGCGTCGCGCTCCGCTTGCCGCCGCAGTCCAAGACGCGGGTGGGCGTTCGGAAACGCCTCTGCTCTTTGCGCCTTTTGTGCCTCTTTGTGGCTCATGGTCAGTGGTCGCTGAGGAAGACGACGGTGTCGCGGCCGGGTTGCACGGTGAAGGTGGCGGTCTTCACGCGGTGCGGCGTGCCGGCGGCGTTGAGGAATTCGACGGTGGCGGTGTGCTGGCCGGGCGGGAGCTCGGCGGCGGCGAAGCTGAGGTGGCCGGGGAGGTTCTCCCAGCAGCGGGTGTCGGCGGTCGGGTTGGTCGCACCGGAGATGAGCTTGGTGGCGAGGCCGAAGAGCAGCAGGCCCGCGCCGACTTCGTCGCCGGCGTTGCGCCGGCCTTGCTGCGTGGCGGCGAGCACGGCTCCGCTGATGATGGCGGCGTCGCCGACGGCGTCGGAGCCGGCCTTGAACTGCGCCTTGCCGGCGAGGATGTGGTCCATCACGCGGCCGCCGCGCGTGGTGGCTTGGAAGTAGAGGTCGTCGTAGCTGGGTGCGGCGAGGGTTTGGCCGGCGACTTTGATGGCGGCGGACTTCACGTTGGAGGTGCCTTTGCTGAAGCGGAGCTGCTCACGGAACGCCCCCGTGGCGTATTTCAACGGGCCGTTGCCGAACTCGACGAAGAACAGGACGTTCGCGCGCGGGGCGTAGGGCGGGAGCGGGGTGGCGCGGGTGTGCGACTGTGCACGGGCGAGCGCGTCGGAGCCATCGGCGGCGAGCTTCACGGAGGCGAGACCGTCGAGGTAATCGAGCAGCGCCCAGTCGCCGGCGTAGGTTTTGTTCTCGGCGTCGCTGTCGAGGAGCTGGCCGGTGCGGAAGCAGGCACGGGCGTTGTCGGGCTCGCCGTCCATCCAGTAGAGGATGCCGCGATAGAAGTAGGCCATCACGCGCTCGTAAGGCTCGCCGATGAACATCTTCCTGGCCTCCTCGTTGAATAGGCGGCGGGCGCTGGCGGCGGCTTTGTCGGGCCCGTAAATGCCGCCGAGGTGGGCGAGCGCGTCCTCAAGCTCGGTCTTGGCCTGGTCGAAGCGGCCCGCGCGCATGGCGAGCGCGGCGTTGCGGTAGCTCCAGAGGACTTGGTCGCGGCGAGATGCAGCGGCGGCACCGTTGGAAGCGGAACCAGTTTGAGCCGTTGAGCCTTCAGAATACGTGGCGCAGCCGGTGAACAGAAACAAAGCTCCAAAACCCAAGCTCCAAACCCCAAAGAAGCTCCAAGTTCCAAATCCCAAGGAACGGCGGGCGGACGGGTTGCTTTGGGCGGAAGCGTTCACCGGAATGGCGAGTTGGACCGAGTTCTTTGGAGGTTGGAGTTTGGCGCTTCTTTGGAACTTGGCGCTTGGGATTTGGAGTTTCACGGCGGCGGACATGGGCGTCCGCGCTCCGCAGCCTACCGATACACCGCGTCTTCCAGACCTTGCTTCTTAATTTCCTCGAAGCCTTCCCACACGATGTCGCTGGTGCGCGCGTCAATGAGCTGGAAGGTGTAGAGGATATAGTCGCTCACGCCCTTCGAGGAGCGCGTTGTGAGGCTGGACAGCTTGCCGGTGAGGAAGAAGTCCGCGCCCTTGAACTCGACGGTGTTCGGGTCGCTGCCGGTCGTCACCTGGCCGGAGCGCTTGAGGTCGCGCTCGCGTTCGAGCGCCGTCATCTTGTCGCGGGCAAGGAAGAGCACCTTGCCGGTGGCCTGGGAGTTGAGCTGCGCACGAATGCGGGTGAGGAAGATGTCCTTGCTGATGGGGAAACGGGTCTCGTTCACCACGGGATCGAGCACGACGCGCGGGGTGCCCTGCGCGCGGGCGACCTGCGGGACGGCGAGGATGCCGCGCGCCATTTTGTCGGCCACGCGCACGAGGTCTTGCGACTCGACGCCGGTGCCGGCGACGAAGCCGCGCTCGTCGGCCTTCATCTCGGTGACGGAGACGCCACGGGGGTTTTGAACGCCGCTCGCGCAACCGGCCAGCAGGCCAGCAGCAGCAACGCAGCTCAGGGACACACTCCAACGGTCAAGGTTCAGTTTCATAGTCAGGGGATGTTGGGCGGGTTGCCCCGCCGAAGCAATACGGGCGACGACTTAGCGACCAAAGAGCGCGTTCGCCTGGCCCATCGGGCTGCCACCACCGTAGTAATTGTTGATGATGACGGTCTGCGCCTGGATGGGGGCGGTGCCAGTCGCGGCGGGCGCGACGTAGCCGCTTGCAATGGGGGTAGTCACGACGGCGGGTTGCGCCACGACGACCGGCACGGCGTGCGGGTGGTGGTGACGAAACGCGTGGGTGGCGGCGGGAATGTGCCCATAAGCCACCGGTGGGTGGTAGTAGTTCGCCGGGTAGCGCAGGCTTTGGTCAGCGATATGGCCGAGGACGAGGCCGGACGCCGCACCGATGGCCACGCCTTCCGCCGTGTGGCGACCGTTGTTGTGGCCAATCACACCGCCGGCAATGCCGCCCAGCACCGCGCCGGTCGTGGAGTAGCGGTATTGGTTGCCGCCGTAATACGTTGGCTCAGACGAGTAGGCGTGCTGGTAGCCGGCCTGGCGTTTGTAGTCGTTCGCCAGCGCCCCGAGCAGCAAACCCGTGCCCGCGCCGATGCCGATGCCTTCGGCGGTTTTGCGACCGCTGTTGTGGCCGATGACGCCGCCGAGGATGCCGCCTACGACCGCCGTGCCAAGGGCGTCGCGGCTGAAGAGCTGGGCTTGGGAGGGCAGGGTGGTGGCAAGGGCGAGACCGAGTATCAGAAGCGTTTTCATGTTCGTGTCTTTCGTTTCGACTTCGACGTTCCCGTCGTATTCGTGTGCATACGTATCATCGGCCCCAAGGGAGGGGAAATCAAATGACTTGATGCGGGCAGCGGGAAAACCTGATACGGCCCGCGAATCACGCGAATGAACGCGAATCAAAGACCTGGAGCTTGAACGGCTGGCAATTGCGCAAGGCCTGGAGCCATTCGCGTCAATTCGCGTGTTTCGCGGGCAACTTCTGTCGCTCCACCACTTCCACAAGTCAGTGATACTCCTGCACGGTGCGGACCGCGTAGCCGCTCTTTTGCAGCGCGGCGATGCCGAGGGCGGCGGCGCGGGCGCCGGAGAGCGTCGTCATGATGGGCGTGCCGGTATAGACCGCCGTGGTGCGAATCTTGATTTCGTCGGCGCGCGGGGTCTGGCCGGCGGGCGTGTTGATGACGAGCTGGATTTCCTTGTTCTTTAGCAGGTCAATCGCGTTGGGCCGGCCTTCGGCGAGTTTGAAGACGCGGCGGACTGGCAAGCCGGCTTTCTCCAGCACGCTCGCGGTGCCGTTGGTGGCGATGAGTTCGAAGCCGAGGTCGGCGAACTGCTTCGCCACTTCGGCGGCGTGCGCCTTGTGCGCGTCGCTCACGCTGAGGAAGACGCTGCCCTTGAGCGGCAGCGGCGAGTTCGCGGCCATCTGCGACTTTGCGTAAGCCACGCCAAGGTCGGCGTCCAGGCCCATGACTTCGCCGGTCGAGCGCATCTCCGGCGACAGCAGAATGTCCTGTCCGTGAAACTTGTTGAAGGGGAACACTGACTCCTTAACCGCCCAATACTTCGTCCAGATTTCCTCGGTGAAGCCGAGTTCCTTCAAGGTCTTCCCGGCCATGACTTTCGCCGCGAGTTTGGCGAGCGGGCGGCCGATGGCCTTGCTGACGAAGGGCACCGTGCGGCTGGCGCGCGGGTTGACTTCGAGGACATAAACCGTCTCGCCCTTCACGGCGTATTGCACGTTCATCAGGCCGATGACCTTCAACTCCCGCGCCATGGCGTGGGTGTAAGTGCGGATGGTTTCGATGACGGACGGAGAAAGCGTGTGCGGCGGGAGAACCATCGCGGCATCACCGGAATGAACGCCTGCGAACTCGATGTGCTCCAGCATCCCGCCGATGACGATGGTGCCATCGTCCGGGTTCTGGAACTGGCCGCAGTCCGTGATGCAGTCCACGTCCACCTCGGTTGCGTCTTCCAGGAACTTGTCCACGAGCACCGGACGGTCCGGTCCGGCTTCGACGGCGAATCTCATGTAGTGCGACAGCTCCGCGTCGCTATAAACGATCTGCATCGCCCGCCCGCCGAGCACGAAGCTGGGCCGCACCAACACCGGGTAGCCCAGCCGCTTCGAGGCCACGAGCGCCTCGGCTTCGTTGATGGCGAGGCCGTTGGGCGGCTGTGGGATGTTGAGCTTGTGCAGCATCGCCGCGAAGAGCTTGCGATCCTCGGCGATTTCAATGCTCTGCGGCGACGTGCCGATGATGTTCACGCCGTTCTTCTGCAAGCCCAGCGCGAGGTTCAGCGGCGTCTGCCCGCCGAACTGCGCGATGGCCCCCCAGCACTGCTCGCGTTCGTAAATGTGCAGCACGTCCTCCAGCGTCAGCGGCTCGAAGAACAGCTTGTCGCTCGTGTCGTAATCGGTCGAGACGGTCTCGGGGTTCGAGTTCACCATGATGGTCTCGAAGCCGTCCTCCTTGAGCGCGAACGCCGCGTGGACACAGCAGTAGTCGAACTCGATACCCTGCCCGATGCGGTTCGGCCCGCCGCCGAGGATCATCACCTTCTTCGCCGTGTTGCCCTTCACCTCGTCGTCGCCACGGTCGTAGGTGGAATAGTAGTAGGGCGTGTAAGCCTCGAACTCCGCCGCGCAGGTGTCCACGAGCCGGTAGCTGGGCACGAGGCCAAGGCGTTTGCGCTCGGCGCGGATTTCATCCTCGGACTGGCCGACGAGGCCGGCGATTTGGCGGTCGGAAAACCCGAGCGACTTGGCTTTGGCGAGTTGTTCAGCGGAGAGCGGCATGGCGCGAAAAAATTCCGGCGAAGTAAGCCGGACGACTCCGGGGCTGGCAAGTCACAAAGGCTGCCGTTCGCCCGCCGCGCGTGGGACCGGGGCAGGGCATTCAGTGGAGCTTGGAAGAAACTTCACCTGTCCGCACCCGCCGCGCCAGCGCCCGGCGGCGTCAGCCGCACGGCCCGGAGCTGGCCGTTCTTCGTGCGCGCGAGGCAGAGGATCTGGCCTGATTCATTGATGTCCGTGGCTTCGAGGAGGAACCAGCCGGGGTTCGGCGGCAGGAATTGGTTCAGGTTCGACAGCTTGCCGTCGCGCCAGAGGAAGGCGCGGTTCTCGCCGGTCGCAAGCTGCGCCGCGCCGACGACATGCAGGCGGTTGTTGATGGCGTTGGCGAAGGCCCCAGGGCCGCCCAAGGTGCCCAAGTCCGACATTTTGCCCTTGGTGTGGAGAAAGGCGCGCGACTGGCCGGTGGCGTTCTGGGCAAAGCCGACGACATCACCGGCCTCGTTCAGGCCGTTCGCCTGACTGAGCAGCCCGCCGAGCGTGCCGAGGTCGCGCATCTTGCCGCCGGTGTGGAGGAAGGCGTGCCGCACTTGCTGCGCGGTCTCGGCGACGCCCGCAATGTCGAACGCGCTGTTGATGGCGTGGCCGTAACTGTTGCGTCCGCCGAGGGTGCCGAGGTCCTCCAGCTTGCCTTGCCGCCAGAGAAAGGCGTGGAACGCGCCGTTCATGGTCTGCGCCGCGCCGGTGATGTCCACGCGCTCGTTGATGGCGAAGGCCCGGCTGTTCGGGCCGCCGAGCGTGCCCAACTCAATGTGCTGGCCCTTCTGCCACAGAACCGCACGGTCCACGAACCGCCCGCCGGCCTGCGCGAGGCGGCACCAGCCGACGGCGTCACCTGGCTCGTTCAGGTCGCTGGCGAACGTGGGCGTGCCGGCGGGGCCAAGCTCGTGAAACGCGTTCGTGAAGATGAACGCGCGGCTGGACGAACTGCCCTCCCGCCCCGTCGGCGAGCGCGTGCCGACGACCACGCCCGCGCGGTTCAAGGCGGCGGGCTTGTCCGCTGGAGCGCCGAGCGCCCCGAGGTCGGTGAGCTGGTAGAAGGCTCCTTGCCCGCGCGCGGCCGCCCCGCCCAAAACCAGGCCGGCGACCAGGAGCAGGCAGCCGGTGCGGACATGACGGGGAAGTGGCACGGGGACATCTTGCCAAAGTCGGGGGCCTCCCGGCAAATACAGCCAAGACCTGATTGTCCGCGCGCGCCACCGCTCGCACGCTGCGGGCGATCCCAAGCCAATGCGCCGGCCCACCCAAGTCATCTGCTGCGCCGTGTCAGCCCTGCTGCTGACGCTGCTCACCGGTGCCGTCCGGGTGCCGACGGGCAAGGTGCCGGAGCCGCCGCCCTCCACGCCCGCCGAGCGCGTGGACACGGCGGTGCAGGCGGGCGTCGCCTTTCTGGTCACGCAGCAGCAGGCCAGCGGGGCGATTGCGGACGTGGGGCTGGGCAATCGTTATCAGACCGCGCTGACCTCGCTGGCCGCGCTGTCGTTCATCGGGGCCGGCCATTCGCCGCAGGACAAGACGCCCGAGGGCGTCGCGCTGCGGCGGGCGATTTACTTCGTGCTCCGCGCGGACCGGCAGACGGCGGATGGCTATTTCGGCTCGGCGGACGCCTCCGTCATGCACGGGCACGCGGTGACGACGCTCCTGCTGTGCGAACTGCTGCGGCGCTCCACCGACCCGGAGTTGGAGGAACTCATCCGGCGCAAGGCGGCGGCGGCGCACCAGTTCACCCTGCGGGCGCAAGGCGCGCGGAAGCTGCTCCGCACGGATTACGGCGGCTGGCGCTACCGGCCCGACGCGACCGACTCGGACGTGCCCGTGACCGCCTGGCAGTTGCTGTCCCTGCACGCCGGGACCAAGGCTGGCTTCGCCGTGCCGCCGGTCGCCGGCCAGGCGGCGGCACAGTATTTGAAGAATGTCCACGCCGCCGCTTACGGGGTGTTCGACTACGGCCCCAAGCCGGTCGTGACCCAGGCTTGGCGAACCAGCGTGGTCGGGCGGAAGCTGGTGTCGCGCACCCCATATTACAACCCGCGCGCCGGGCGGGTCTGCTACACCTGCCATTACGAAGGCGGCACCAACGTGGTCAACTATTTCCCTCCCCAGACCCGGCCACCGGACACGATCCTCCAGCCCGCCACCGAGCGGAATCACTTTTCCACCTCGGCAATGGGCTTGCTGGGGTTGCGTCTGTGCGGCCAGCCAAACGCGCCCGAGGCAGTGGCGGCGGCGGCCTTTCTGCTGGAGACGATGCGGGCGGACCCGACGATGCGCGTCCTCGCGAACGGCTCGTGGCCGTTTCACGCCGCGTTCTTCAACACGCTGGCATTCCAGCGATACGCCGAGCCGCACGCCTCGCTCGCGCGGCAGTTTGCCGAGCGGAACTTCGTCGTCGGCCAGTCGCCGGACGGCTCGTGGACGGACAACTTCGAGGGGCGGAACCTCGGGCGGGTGTATTGCACGAGCCTGGCCGTGCTGAGTCTGGAGGCCAAATACCGGCGGCTGGCGATCTACGAGCCGCCCTGAGAGTGAGAGTGAGAGTGGTTGACGCCCGTCCCGTGGCGCGGACGGAAGATCGGTGCCGGGCAGACGGGCGGGACGGCCAAAGAAAATCCCCATCCTCTCGCGAAGACGGGGATTTCGAGAACGGATTGCGGGTGGCTTACTTCTTCGCCGCGATGCCGAGTTCCTTCAGCTTGGCGGCGATGTCGGTGGCGGCGGTGGCCGGCTTCACGGCCTTGTCCACATGGAGGATATTGCCGTCCTTGCCGATGTAGTAGGTCCAGCGTGCCGCCATGCCGCGCTCGTTGAGGACGCCGAGCGCTCCGGCGAATTCCTTCTTCGGGTCGCTGAGGATGGCATAGTCGAGGGCGAGGGACTTGGCGAAGGCGGCGTTGCCTTTCTCGCCATCGTGTGAGTCCACGCTGGCGGTGAAGTAGGCCACGTCGAACTTCTTCAACGCGGTGCCCTCGGCTTTGAGGTGCTTGCACTCGGCGGTGCAGCCGCCGGTGAAGGCCTTCGGGAACCACGCGATGACGACGGCCTGCTTGCCCTTGAAGTCGGCGAGGCTGTAGGTCTTGCCGTCGCTGCCTTGCAGCTTGAAGTTGGGCGCGGGGTCGCCGGCCTTGAGTTCCGCCGCGAGGCTGGTCAGGCCCGTGAGGGCGAACGCGGCGGCGGCACAGAGGAGGGAGAGGGTTTTCATGGTCTTGGTAAGGACGGCGCGTGGCCGGCGGGGGTTACTGGAGCTTGGCGAGGCAGTCTTTCACGGCGGCGAAGTTGGGCAGGTCCTTCACGGTTGCGGTCTGCTCGCTGTATTGGACGACCCCGGCCTTGTCCACGACGAAGGCCGCGCGGGCGCTGACCGCGCCGAAGCCGGCGAGGTCGGGGAGCAGCACGCCGTAATCGGCGGCGGTCTTCTTGTTCAGGTCGCTGGCGATGGTGATGCTGATTTTCTCCTTCTGCGCCCAGGCCTCCTGCGCGAACGGGCTGTCCACGCTGATGGCGATGACCTCGGCGTTCAGGCCGGAGTAGGCCGAGAGGCCGGCGGTGATGTCGCACATCTCGGTGGTGCAGACGCCGGTGAAGGCGAGCGGGAAGAACAGGATGACGGTGTTCTTCTGGCCGAGGTTGGCGGAGAGCTTCACGTCCGTGACGCCGGCGGCGTTCTTGGACTTGAGGGAGAAATCAGGGGCTTTGGTTCCGACGGCGATGGGCATAGTTTTTTCGAGTTTTGGGTTTGAGCAACAGACGGCGGGACATATACGGGGCGGCAACGGGGGATTCAAGCGCCGATCTTCAGCGGAATCCCGGTCCGCAGCCGCGCCCGGACCTCCTCTTGGCAGCGGTGGATGGCATGGCCCACGCCCGCGCCGAAGAACGCGCCGAACAGCACGCCCCAGCCGAGCATCGCGAGCATCACGCGTTGCGGGCGGTTGAACCAGTTGCCGAACAACGCTGCGCCGCCCTCGCCGGGCAGCCAGCGCCACCAGACTTCACCGAGGAAATAGCCCAGGGCATTCAGCAGGATCAGCACCGCCGCCACGCGGGCGAATTCCCGGCCCGCGCCAAAGCCCCACGCCAGCAACGCCCCCATCGCCGCCGAACCCAGCACTGCGCCCGCCACCTCCGCCGCCAGCGTGCCGCGCAGGCCGAACCACGCCGCGCTCCACACCACCGAGTAGGCGACGAAGGCCAGCGTGAACAGCCCGTAAATCCGCCGCGTGCCCCCCGGCCCGATGACCAGTTGGCCGAACACCAGCCCGGCCAGCCCGATGAACACCAGCGCACACACGGCGTAGAGTCCCGGTTCGCCGATGGCCTTCGTCAGGATCTTGCCGCCGACCGCCCACACCGCAAACGCCGCCAGCCCCACCAGCCCGAAGCCCACGCCGCCGATGAACAGCGACTGGCGGAACGTCGGCACGCGCGGCGGCACGGCCGCGCTGCCCACGCGGGCAAGGATGCTGTCGGGGTCGAGGCCAAGTGCTTTCATTTGAGCGCGGCGGGCCGCCGCAGGTTCGGAGTCTGCGCGAGCCTAGTCCCCCCGCGCGCGGCGGCAAAAGCAAAATTCGGCGCGGCCTTTCAGCTTGCTTGAGGAAGGTGCGTTGGTAGCGTCGGCGAATCCCGCGCGTGACCGGTGGCGCGGAGTGATGATGGCAATCCCGCAGCTAGACACGGCCCTGTCAGTGATTTCACCGCGCCCGCCCCGGCGCGACCCATTTCCCGCCCTGCGCCGGCTGGCGTCCGGCTGGCTCCTCTTCGCAGTGGTCGGCGCGGTGTTCACCGGCCTCATCCCGACGGCCTCGGGACAGGCCGGCTTCCCCATCGGCCAGCCGCCCGTGGGTGGTGCCCGCTCCGCGCCGCCGGTGGCCAGTGAAGACCCGGAAACCGCCCGGCTCCGGGCCGACGCGCTGGCCAAGCGCGGTCAAATCGGCGAGGCGCTTGCGATTGTCCGCCGGCTGCTCCGCACCGACGCGGCCAGTGCGCAGTATCGCCAGATGGAGGCGCAGTATCTCGCCTGGCTCGGTCGCACAGCCAGTGCGGGCGAGCGCTACCGGCGCTTGACGCAGGAAAATCCCAGCGATGCCGCCTCGCTGGAAGGCTACGGCAACACCCAGCTCTGGCGCGGCAACTGGCGCGAAGCCCAGGCGGCTTACGCGAATGCCATCTCAACTTCCGGGGCGGACAACGTCACCGCGCAACTCGGCTTCCAACGCGCGCTGCTCGCCGCCGGCCGCGCCACGCCCGCTTACCGGCAGGCGGTGGACCTCGACCACCGCACCGGACGCTCCGACGCCGAGATCGGCCTGTTCCTCGCCACCATTCACGGGGCGGTGGACAACGACGACGCGGCCTTTGCCCTCGCCAGCCGCCGAACCAGCGATCCCGACGTGCGCTTGCGGCAAACGGCGTTCCAAGCGCAGCGCCTCATCGCGCGCGGGCGGAAGGACGAGGGGCTGAACCTCATCGCCAGTTTTGCGGAAGCCCGGGCGCGCGACTACAACGCGCTGGTCGCCGCCGGCGAGGCGTTCACCACAGCGGGCGAACATCGCGACGCGCGCGGCTTCTTCGACCGCGCGGCCCAGCTCGCACCGGATCGCGACGAGGCCATCCTCGGCCTCGCCCGCACCACCCGCCAGCAAGGCAAACAGCGCGACAGCCTCGCGCTCTACGAGGACGTCGTCGCGCGCAACCCGGAGTCGTTGCCCGGCTGGCTCGGCATCGCGGACGTGGCGCAACTTCGCGGTGACTTGACCCGCGCATGGCAGGCGCTCGACTCCGCGCAACGCGTCGCACCCGGCTCCGCGCTGGTCTATCGCGAGCGGCTGAAAATTGCCTTCCGCGAGCAGGATGCCGACACGTTCTTCGGCGTGCTGCGCGACTACCAACGCGCGCAACCGGTGGACGCGTGGCCGGAGCTGTGGGCGCAGAAGTGGGCCGACGCCCACGGCGGCGAAGTGAATGGCTCCGCGCTCCAATCGCTGCTCGACCCGCTCGCGCCCGAAGTCAGCGGCGAGGCGCTGCGCCTGCTGCGCAAGCAGACCGGCGAGCCGCTCCAGCGCGCCGTCCTGCGCGTGCCCGCCGCGCCCAGCGCCGACTTGCAGGACGCCGCGCACGAGAAGCTCGGCAAGCAGGTGCGTGTGGCCGATCCCACGGTCATCGGCGTGAGCACGGGCTACGAGTTTGCGACCTTGCAGGACACCACCGGCGCAGGCGCGCGTTTGCAGGAGTGGCACGAGGGTTATCTTGCCGCGTATTGGCGGCGGCAACTGGGCATGACCGTCTCCGGCGAGTATCGCACCTTCTCCCGCTTCGGCGCGTCGGCGAACCAACTGCTCCTCGGCTGGAACACCCACGTCACGCCGAGCTGGATTCTCGGCCTCGAAGCCGGCGGCGCCCTCAACGGCGGCTTCATCCCGCGCTGGCGGGTTGGCGCGCAGACGGAATACCTCTTCTCCGACACTGTCTCCGCGAACCTCGCCGTGAGCCACCTGCGCTTCGCGGACGAGCCGGTGTTGCAGATCGTGCCGGGCGTGACTTGGCAGTGGCACCCGCAGTGGTCCTCGCACGCGCGGATGTATGTCACGCACACCGAGCCGAAGGGTGGGCGCGTCAGCACCGGCTTCGCGGGCCTCCTCAGCACGACGTGGCAGTTCACGCCGCTCTCCTCCACGAGCCTGAGCTACGCGATTGGCGAGGAGAACGCCTCGCAGCTCATCAAGGGCCTCATCGGCGAGAAGAACTTTCAGAGCGTCGGCGTGGACTTGAAATACGGCTTCAACGAACACTTCAGTTTGCAGCCGACCTACCGCTACGAGTCGCACAACCTCTTCGACCTCCACGCCATCGGCCTGAGCCTGCACCTGCGTTACTGAGCGCGCTGTGCTCCTCCTGCTCGTAATCCTAATCCTAATCCCGCTCCTTCCATGCCTGCCGAACTCATCCTCGTCACTGGTTCCGCCGGACGTGTCGGCCAGGCCGTCGTGAAGGAATTGATCGCGCGCGGCGAGCGCGTGCGCGGCTTCGACCGCGTGCCCACACCCGGGGTCGCCGACTCGCACGTCGGCAATCTCACCGACGCTGAAGCCGTCCGCCGCGCCGCCGTGGGCGCGCACGCCGTCATCCACCTCGCCGCCACGCCGGATGATGCGGACTTCATGTCCGAAATCCTGCCGAATAACATCATCGGCCTGCACCACGTCCTCGAAGCGACCCGGCTCGCGGGCGCAAAGCGCCTCGTGCTCGCAAGCACCGGCCAGGTGAACTGGTGGCAGCGCGAGCGCACCGAGCACGCCATCCGCCCGGACGAGCCGACCACGCCGCGCCATTGGTATGCGGCGGCGAAAGTTTTTGCGGAAGGCATCGGGCAGGGCTATGCGGAGTCACATGGCCTGAGCGTGATTGCCGCGCGGCTGGGCTGGTGTCCGCGTCCGGGGCAGGAGAAGGAAGTCGCCGCGCTCGACTGGGCCAAGGATCTTTACCTCAGCCCCGGCGACGCAGGTCGTTTCTTCCACGCCGCCGTCCGCGCGCCGCTCACCATCCGCTTCGCGGTCGTCTATGCGACGAGCAAACACCTCAAGCTGCCGCGCTTTGACCTGGGGCCGACGAAGGAACTGCTCGGCTGGGAGCCGCAGGAGAAGTGGCCGGATGGCTTGCCACCGGAAGTGCTGTAGTCGCAACCTTCAGGTTGCGCATCATATGCTGGAACCTATCCGCAACCTGAAGGTTGCGACTACGGGTCAGCGCACCACTGTCAGGTTTGGGAGTGCCGTCTGCAACTTCGCCACCGCCGCGTCGCTCACCTTGTTGCCCTTGAGGTCGAGCAGGCGGAGGGTCTTGAGCTGCGCCAGGGAGTCCAGACCGGCGTCGGTGATTTGCGCGCCGGGGATGAGCAGGGTTTCCAAGTTCGGCAGGCTGGCGAGATGCTTCACGCCCTCGTCCTTGATGGCCCCGCCGGAGATGCGCAGCACGCGCAGACTGGGAATCAGCCCGGCCCACTTCGCGCCTTCGGGCGAGGCCTGCTTGTCGCTCAGGTCCAGCTCACGGAGGTTGCGCAGCGGGACGAGGCTGGCGACCGCCGCGCCCGTGGCGTCCTGGCTGCCGATTTGCAGCCGGCGCAGCGAGGTGAGCTTGGACAAGTTTGGCGCGCCCGCGTCGGTGAAGTGCGTATGGACGATTTCGAGACGCTCCAAGTGCTGGAGCCGGGCGATCTCCTTCAGCCCGGCGTCGTTCACGGGCGTGTAGTGGAAGTTCAGGTTCTCGACCGCCTGCAACGCGCCGAGGTGCGCGAAGCCCTCGCCGGTGCATTTGGCGGAGGCGAAGGAGAAGATGCGCAGCTTCGTGAGTCCGCCAAGATGCTTGAGGTGCGGGTCGGTGAGCGGGGTGAGGGTGAAGTTCAGGCGCTCCAAGTTCTTCAGCGTGCCGATGTGCTTGAGGCCGGGGCCGCGCACGTCGCAATTGGCCACGTCGAGGTTCGTGAGCGTGGTGAGGCCGGCGACGCGCGACAGCCACTCGTCGTTGACGGCGAGGTTGAGGCCGCCCTTGCCCTTGAGCGGGTTGTTGCCGTTATAGAGATTCACCGAGACGAGCGTGCGGAATGGCGCGAGCACCTCGCTGCCGGCCAGATCGGTCAGCCAGCCCGGTGCGCTGGCCGCCCACGCGGTCAGGCCGCCGGCTTCCTGCGCGGCGGCGTCCACGGCTTGAGCTTGGGAGCGGAAGGCGAGCGCGGCTTGCAGCGCCGGCAGTTCCTTCTGCACGCGCTCGCGGAGCTGCGGGTCGGCAATCAGCTTCAACTGTGCGGCCACCTCCGCCGCCCGGCCCGCACCCAGGGCACGGAGAACCGCGCGCACGCCCGGCGCATCCGCCGAGGGCGTCGGCGCGATGATGCGCGACGCGAAGAGCTGGCTGTGATGGATGGTGTTGGTTGCGACCTTCGCGTCCTTGGGGAACTCGATGGTCTGCGGGCCGCCGGTCTGCGGGTTCGGCTCGTAGAGCGGCGCGCCGGTGCTGGCGATGGTCACGCGGATGCGGTGGCCCTGGTTGAAGATGATGCTCGTCCAGCCCACATCGAAGGCGAGCTTCGCCGGCTCGCCGGGCTTGAGCAGCTTCTCGTGATCGAAGCCCTCGCGGTAACGGGCGCGGCGCGGGTAATCCATCAGCAGCATCGAGCGCCCGTCGGGATACACGTCGCTCACGCGCACGAGGAAGTCGGTGTCGCGCGCGGTGGAACTGGCCCACAGCTCGACCTTCACCAGGCCGGTCCACTCGACCGGCTCGGCCAGCGGCTCGGTGGTGAACGTGCGGACCTCCGCCTGCGTCTCGAAGGGGCGCGCGTCCTTCGCGCCGGGGAAGCCCGTGCCCGGAATGCTCATCGGGTGGAACGGGTCGCTGATGTAGCTGGTGGCGGACTTGGCGGCGGTGGGCGTGGCGGTGGAGAGCCGGCCGTTCTCGTTGAGGAAGAAGCTCTGCGGTGTCGCGTGCGGCGGCCAGTCCTGCGCGGTGCGCCAGATGTTTCCCGGCGCGTTGGTCTCGCCGGTCGCGCCCATGACGTAGTAGCGCACGGCGGGGTCCTGCATCACGCCGTTGTTCGTGCCCTTGAGGTGGTGGTTGAACCACGTCGTCATGTGCGCATACACGTCGAAGAAGGCGTTCGTCGGATAGGTCATCTCCGCGATCTTGTTCGACTTCGGGTAGCCGCCGTGGAGCCACGGGCCGATGAGGAGCTGCTGCTGACCGCGCGAGTTCGGCCCCGCCTGATGCTGCCGGCCGATGAAGCTCATCACTGACCCCTGGCACATGAAGTCATACCAGCTCCCGATGGTGAAGGCGGGGACGTTCATCTTCGGGAAGTGCAGCGAGCAATCCTCGTCGCGCCAGTAGGCGTCGTAGTGCGGGTGGCGGAACGTCTCTTCAAGCCACGCGACGTTGTCCGCCGGATCGCGCGCGATCTTGCCCATCGCCTTGAAGCGCTCGGGCCGCGTCACGCCGCCAATGCGGTAGCCCTCCTGGTAAAGGCTCAGGCCGGTGTCGGTCATGTATTGCGCGACGAGGTGCGGCGGCTGGGTGATGGCGAGGAAGTTCTGCGCGTAGCCGGCCTGCGAGCCGCCGTAGGTGCCGATCTTGCCCGTGCTCCACGGCTGCGTGGCAAGCCACTCGCAGATGTCGTAGCCGTCCTTGAGTTCGCCCCACGCCAACGCGCGGTAGCCGCGCCACTGGCCCTCGGAGAGGCCCGCGCCCCGGTAGTTGACCAGCGCGATGACGAAGCCGCCCTCCGCAAACTTCGCCGCCGCCTTGCGCGAGCCGGTGCCCCGGATGTCCGCGTAACGCTGCTCGAAGACGGCGGGCCACGGCCCCTTGCCGGGCGGGAAGTAGAGCCACGCCGAGAGGTGCTTCCCGTCGCGCATGGGAATCATCACATGCTCCTCGCGCACGGGGCCGAGGTCGAGCGGTGGTGCCTCAGCGGCGTGGAGTTGAAGCAACGAACAGAACAGCAGGCCCAGGCAACGCATACGGGAAAACATACGAGAGATTCCGACGGTGGGGCCGGGGAAGGAGTTCAATCCCGTCGCATCCGCCTAAGCACCGCGTCCGCCTGGCTGACGCGCGCGCCAGAGCAGCCACGCCGACTCGTCGGAGAAAGCCGGGCGGCTGGCGTAGGCCACGCCACCGTCTCCGCCGTCCCGCAGCGCGAGGGCGCCCCGGTTGAGCATCGCGTGTGGCGCGTGCTTCACCAGCAGCCGCACCAGCGCCACCAGCCGGGGCGGCAGCTCAGGCGGCGCATGCTTGAACAGGTAGCCCCAGGCCAGTTGCGCGCCCTCCGTCTGAAAACGCATGGCCCCGCCGGTCAGGAATATCTCGATCAACCACGGAAGGTTCTCCTGCAGCGAGGTCCGCACTTCGCGGACAACCTCCTGATGGACGCCTTGCACGGGATTGTAGGCGTGCTGCTTCTCATAGGTGACGGTCTGGGCGATGTCGTATTGGCGGACGGCTCCGACGGCGATCAACGCCACATGCGCCCACGGCACAGGCACCAGCCGGCCAAGCGGATCACAAATGCGCAGCGCGTCATCGGTCACTTCGAGGCGCCGGGTGAACTTGGCGTCCACCAGCCGCAACTCCTCGGTGGGCACCACAGCCGTCTCAACGCCCGCGGAGCGGAAGGCCAGTTGCAGGGCAACCGCCTTTGGCGTGGCCAGGTTCTTGAGGAGGATGCCGTGCGCCTCGCGGGCCAGCCGCACCGCGTCGGCCTCGACGTAGCCGGGCACCAACGAGAGCGCCCGCCGCCATTGCGGCTCGGTGACGGGCGGCGGTTCAAGCTGGACCAAACAGGCGCTCATGCGGGCCTCCGCGTGGAGGCTATTTCAAATTCTCCGGGTTCAGCCCCTGCAAATCCTTCGGCAGGAAAATCCCGTCCTTCCGGATCAGCTCGCCGTCGAACCACACCTCGCCGCCGCCCCATTCCTTGCGCTGGATGAGCACCATGTCCCAGTGGACGGCGGAGCGGTTGCCGTTGTCGCAGTCCTCATAGGCCTGGCCCGGCGTGAAGTGCAGCGAACCGGCGATCTTCTCGTCGAAGAGGATGTCGCACATGGGCGACTGGATGTAGGGATTGAAGCCGAGCGAGAACTCGCCCACGTAGCGCGCACCCGCGTCGGTGTCGAGAATCTCGTTAAGTCGCTTCTCGTTTGAGCCGGTGGCCTTGACGACTTTGCCGTCCTTGAACTCCAGCCGGATGTTCTCGAACTTCGTGCCGCTGTAGAGCGTGGGGGTGTTGAACTGGATCGCGCCGTTGACGCTGGTCTTGATGGGGCAGGAGAAGCACTCGCCGTCGGGGATGTTGCGGATGCCTTCGCACTTGCGCGCGCCGATGCCCTTGATGCTGAAGGTCAGGTCGGTGCCAGGCGCGGTGAGGCGGACCTGGTCGGCCTTCATCATGCGCTTTTCCAGCGGAACCATCGCCTTGGCCATCTTGCGGTAGTCCATCGTGCAGACGTCGAAGTAGAAGTTCTCGAAGGCCTCGGTGCTCATGCTGGCCGCCTGCGCCATGCTGGGCGTGGGCCAGCGGAGGACGCACCACTTGGTCTTGTTGACCCGGTAGTTCTGCACGGGGCGGAGCATCTTCGAGTAGAGCGCGAGCTTCTCGGTCGGCACGTCGGCGGACTCGGTGGCGTTGTGCGCGCCGCGAATGGCGATGTAGGCGGCCATCTTCTTCATGCGGCGCAGTTCGATGTCGTGGACGAGCTTGGCGTGCTTCTCGTTCGTGTCCTTGAGCACCTCGCGGGTGACGCGGCTGTGCCGCACCTCGACGATGGGTGTCGCGCCGGCCTTGCGCGTGGCGCGCATCAGCTCGACGGTGAACTCATCCGGCACGTCAATCATGTCGAGCAGGATGTTCTCCCCCTTCTGGAGGTCGCAGGAATAGTTGATGAGCAAGTCAGCGAGCTTGGCGAAACGCGGGTCGGTCATATGTGGCGGCGAGGCTAGTCAGGCGGCGGGGCGGCTCCAAGTGCAAAGGCGCGCCGCACTTTCCGCTTTGAGCTTCCGCGCCGCTTCGCCAACCTGTCGGCGCTTTGACCGCCTGGCTCCAATCGCTCGACGCGGCGCTGTTCCGCTTCATCAACCAGTCGTTGAGCAACCCGCTCGGCGATTGGCTCATGCCCGTCCTGAGCGGGAACAAGCTGTTCGTGCCGATGGTCATCGTCGCGTCGGCTGTGCTCATCTGGAAGCAGCGGACGCGCGGGGCGCTGTGTGTCTTGTTCATCCTGCTGGCTGTCGCGCTGGGCGACCCGCTCATCATCAACTCCATCAAGCACGCTGTCGCCCGCCCGCGCCCGTTCGTGCCGATGCCGGAGGCCATCACGCTGGTCGGGCGCACGAGCAGCTTCAGCCTGCCGTCCGCGCACGCGGCAAACATGGCGGCGGCGGCGATGGTGGCCTTCCTGTTCTTTCGCGGGAGCTGGCGCTTCATGGTGCCCCTGGCCGCCGCCGTGGCTTTCTCCCGCGTCTATAACGGCGTCCACTACGTCAGCGATGTGCTCATCGGCGCGGCGCTCGGCGCGGGCTACGCGGCGGTGATGGTGTGGGCGTTGGACCGTTGCTGGACATGGGCGGGGCGGAAGTGGTTTCCGCTGTGGTGGGCGCGGCTGCCGTCGCTGTATCTGACGGCGGGTGACGCAGTGGCCCGGCATCGGCGCGACCGTCCTCGGCTGGCAATGCGTTGGCGCAAGGATGCTCCGACTCGCGCTGATGCGCTGGCGAAGCGATGGGCCATGCGTTTCACCACGCGCCTGCTCGGAGGACTCCGCGAGACGATTGCTGAACGGCAAAAGGCGCGCGCAGCGGTTGAGGAATTGGAGGCGCGAGAACTCAACTTCCACTGGCTTCGCCTCGGCTACATCATCATCGCCGTCTTCTTCCTCGCGCGGCTCGCTTACATCGGCAGTTCCACCATCGAACTCAGCGAGGACGAAGCTTACCAATGGCAGTGGTCCAAACACCCCGCGCTCGCCTACTACAGCAAACCGCCGGGCATTGCCGTTGCGCAATGGATTGGCACGCACCTGTGGGGCGACACCGCGTTCGGCGTGCGCTTCCTTGCGCCGTGCGTCACCGCTCTAATTTCCGTGCTGCTGCTGCGCTTCTTCGCCCGCGAGGCCACGGCAAAGCTCGGCCTCTTCGTCGTCCTTGCCGCCACTGCCACGCCGCTGCTGTCTGTCGGCGCGGTGCTGATGACGGTGGACTGCCTCTCCGTGCTGTTCTGGACGCTGGCCATGTTGAGCGGCTGGCAGGCGGTGCGGAGCGCCGAGCATTGCTCGGCAGGAGGTGCAAGCGTTCTCAATGCCGAGCAATGCTCGGCGCTCCGCCCGTGGCTGCTCACCGGCCTCTGGCTCGCGCTCGGCTTCCTCTCGAAGAACACGAACGCCTTCCAACTCGCCTGTTTCGCATTGTTCTTCGTGCTGTGGAAGCCCGCCCGCGCCCAACTCCGCACCGCCGGCCCGTGGCTCGCGCTCGGTATCGCCGCGCTCGCCGTGCTGCCCCAACTCGTCTGGAACGCGCAGCACGGCTGGGCGACCGTCGAACACCTGCACAACCGCGCCGGCCTCACGCAGGCATGGAAGTTCACGCCGAACTACCTGATTGATTTCGTGTTGGCGGAACTCGCGCTGCTGAACCCGGCGTTCCTCTCCTACTTTGGAGCAACCGTCATGAAAACGAACCGGCCCTCTTGAATGGGAGCCCGCTCGACCTGCGCAACCGGGGAAATATCCCCCTGGAGGCGCTCTAAGAGCCTCGCCCCACCAGCATCACGGACGGCGATTGCAAATCGCCGGCACAATCAGAGGCAGCAAGGTTGCTGAGAATCTGCCAAGCCGTGAAAAACTCTGAAGGCCCGGTTGTAAAGTCGGGCATCACCAAGGCATCCGCGCTCCCCATCTTCCTCCTCTGCATGGGCCTGCCGCTTCTCCTCGGCTACTTTCTCTACACCCTCCGCGCCCGCGTGCAGCCGAACTGGATTGTGCCCGCCGTCATCCCGCTGCTCTGCCTCGCGGCGATTCAGGCCGACGCCTGCTGGCGACGCGGCGTGCGCTCCGTGCGCGTCTGGTTCATTGCCGGCCTCGCGCTGGGCTTGCCGCTCGTCGTCCTGCTGCACGACACCAACCTAACCGGAAAACTGGTCGGCCAGACGCTCCCGATGAAACTCGACCCGCTTGTCCGCGTGCGCGGCTGGAATGCGATGGCCGAGACCGTCGAGGCCGAGCGCCAGAAGATTCTCGCCGCCGAGGGCAAGCCGGTCTTCCTCATCGGCGCGCACTACGGCATCACGAGCTTGCTGTCGTTCTACATCCCCGAGGCCAAGGCCGGCGTGCCGCACACGCCCATCGTGTTCTATCAATCGTCCGAGAAGCCGGAGAACCAATATGGCTTCTGGCCGGGCTACGCGTCTCGCAAGGGGCACAGCGCCATCTACGTGCAGCAGTTGAAGAAGGGCGCGCAGCCGGAGCCGCCGCCCGCACGGCTCGCGGCGGAGTTCACACGCATCGAAGACCTCGGCACGCGGGACATCGAGCATCGCGGGCGGCCCATCCACACCGTGCGTTTGCTGCTGTGCCGGGAGCTGAAGTAATGCCCGCGAAACACGCGAATGGACGCGAATAAGAGCCAAGGAGCGCGGACGCCCACGTCCGCCGCATCCCCGTGCCGGCGACTTGTAGTCGCCGCCGAGGGCGCAGAGCACTTCCACGGCACGGAGGGAACGGAAGCTTCGGACGGCGATTGCAAATCGCCGGCACGGGCTGCGGACGTGGGCGTCCGCGCTCCAATCCCCATGCGCGTTCATTCGCGTGATTCGCGGGCCACCAAGGCTTCCTTCCCCGTCCGCGACTATGACCTCGCCGCGACGCTTGCGTCCGGACAAGCGTTTCGCTGGCGGCCGGTGGACGAGGCGTGGAAGGGCATCGTGGCCGGACGCTGGGTGTGCTTGAAGCAGACAGGCGACAGCATTCGAGCCGAGACCGCCGTGCCGCAGACGGATTGGCAGTGGCTCCGCGAGTTCCTCCAGCTCGATGTGAACCTTACCGCCGTGGTCGCGACCTTTCCCGACGACGAGCCGATGCGCGCGTCCGTGGCCGCGTGTCGCGGGCTGCGGCTGCTGCGACAGGAACCGTGGGAAACGCTCGTCACCTTCATCTGCTCGTCCACGAAGCAGATTGTGCAAATCCAGCAAATCATCGCGCTGCTCTGCGAGCGGTTCGGGCAGCCAATCCTCGTAGGAGACGACGTGAGGAGTCTCACTTCAAACGCGGAACGCGGAACGGGGAATACGGAGAGAAAGTCAGAGACTCCTCACGTCGTCTCCTACGCGGGACGAGCCTTCCCCACCGCCGCGCGGCTGGCGGCGTGTTCTGAGGCCGAGCTGCGCGCCTGCAAGATGGGCTTCCGCGCGCCCTACGTGCGGGCGGCCGCACAGGCCGTCGCGAGCGGCGAGCTGGATTTGGCTCGGCTGCACGCCCTCACGACAAGCGAAGCTCGGGCCGCGCTTATGAGTTTGCATGGCGTGGGCCGGAAGATTGCCGACTGCGTGCTGCTCTTCGCCTACGGCAAGCAGGACGCCTTCCCGGTGGATGTCTGGGTGCGGCGCGCGTTGAAGGAGTTGTATTTCCCGCGCCGCCGGCCGTCGGCGAAGCGGCTGGAGAAATTTGCCAACTCGCACTTCGGGCCGAACGCCGGGTATGCGCAGCAGTATCTGTTTCACTACGTCCGCACGCTGCGGACGAAGGAATGAGGTGTTCAGTTTTCAGTGTTCAGTATTCAGTTGGGCGTGCGGTGTCCTTCGGACTGATTACTGAACACTGAAAACTGATTACTGCCCGTGCCCCTCGAAGTCACCTTCACGCCCGCCGAGTTCGCCGCACTCCGGCAGCGCGACCTGTCCCAGACCGTCTGCGTCGTCTTCGACGTGCTGCGCGCGACCTCCTCAATGGTCACGGCGCTGGCGAATGGCGCGCGTGAAATCATCCCCGTCTGCGAAATCGCCGAGGCCGTGGCGTTGCGGGCGGCGCGGCCGGACCTCCTGCTCGCAGGCGAGCGCGACGGCGTGCGCATCCTGCGGCAGCTCACCGGCAGCGTGGACTTCGACCTTGGCAATTCGCCGCGCGAGTTCACCCGCGAGCGCGTAGGCGGGCGCAGCATTGCGATGACGACGACCAACGGCACGCGCGCGTTGCAAGCGTGTCGTGGCGCGCGGCGCGTGCTGGTGGGGAGCTTCCTGAATCTCGGCGCGGTGGCCAACTGGCTGGTGCGCGAACGCGTGGCGGACCTGCTCATCGTTTGTTCCGGCACGCACGAGGAGGCCTCCTACGAGGACGTGCTGGGCGCGGGGGCGCTCTGCGACGCCGTCTGGGAACAATTTTCCAGCGGCCCAGTGGCAGACTCGGCGCAGGTCGCGTGCGAAATTTTCCGGCAGGGCAGGGGAGACTTGCTCGCGGCCGTCCAGCGCGCCCGCAACGCCCGCCGTCTGCTTGCGTTGCCCGAGTTGCGCGACGACGTGGCGGTTTGCTTTCAACGCGACACGGCCAACGTGCTCGCGGAGTTGGACACAAGTGGTGTGGTGCGGTTGATGGAGGAGTGAGTCTGGGCGTGCGGGTGGGGCGAGGCTCCTGCCGAGCCGGCGTGGCATCCTCCGGCTCGGCTAGAGCCTCGCCCCACCGGATCGTCCGGTTGCAAATCCCCGCTTCCGTCGCCTTCCCGACTTCGCTAGCGTTTCGTCATGCAACTTTTCCTCGCGCTTGCGCTCCTCGCACTGTTTGCACTTCCCAGTCGCGCCGCCGACTCCGCCCGCCCGAACATTGTCATCATCCTGGCCGACGACCTCGGCTACGGCGACCTCGGCTGCTACGGCCATCCGAACATCCGCACGCCGAACCTCGACCGCATGGCGGCGGAGGGGATGCGGTTCACTGAGTTTTACTCCGCCGCCGAGGTCTGCACGCCCAGCCGCGCGGCGCTGCTCACGGGCCGCTACCCGATCCGCAGCGGCATGTGCCACGACCAGTTCCGCGTCCTGCGCGGTCGTTCCCTTGGCCAGTTGCCGGACAGTGAAATCACCTTGGCTGAAGCGCTCAAGGCGAAGGGCTACACCACCGGCTGCGTCGGCAAGTGGCATCTCGGCGTGCCGCAGTTCAATCCCGGCGGGCACCCGCGCAAGCACGGCTTCGACTTCTACTTCGGCCTGCCGCACTCGAACGACATGGACCCAACGCCGCTCGCCCCCAAAGGCGCGGGCAAGCTCGCCGAGCAGAAGGCTGAGTGGTGGAACGCCCCGCTCTATCGCGACGACCAGATCATCGAGCGTCCCGCCGACCAGACCACGCTCACGCGCCGCTACACGGACGAGGCGGTGAAGTTCATCAGAGCGAACAAGGCGAAACCCTTCTTCCTCTACTTTCCGTCCACGTTCCCGCACACGCCGCTGTTCGCCTCGAAGGACTTCTTCGGCAGAAGCCCTCGCGGCATCTATGGCGACGTGGTGGAGGAACTCGATGCCGCCGTGGGCAAAGTCCTCGACACGCTGCGGCAGGAGAAGCTCGCCGAGAACACGCTGGTCTTCTTCACCAGCGACAACGGCCCGTGGCTCATCATGAACCAGCAGGGCGGCTCGGCGGGCCTGCTGCGGGATGGCAAAGGCTCGACGTGGGAGGGCGGGATGCGCGTGCCGGGCATCGCGTGGTGGCCGGGCAAAATCAAGGCCGCGCAGACGCAGCGCACGCTGGCGAGCACCATGGACCTCTTCACCACCAGCCTGAAGCTTGCGGGCGCGGACGTGCCGGCGGACCGGCCCATTGACGGCGTGGACATCCGCCCGCTGCTGTTCGGGACCGGCACCGTGTCCCGCGAGGCCTACTTCTACTATCGCGGCACGCGCCTCATGGCGGCGCGCGCCGGCGACTTCAAGGCCCATTTCATGACGCAATCCGCCTACGGCCAGCCGAAGCACGAGGAGCATCCCGTGCCGTTGCTCTTCAACCTCAAGGTGGACGCCAGCGAAACCTTCAACGTGGCGACGAACCATCCGGCGGTGCTGAGTCAAATCGCGCAGGCCGTCGAAAAGCACAAGGCAGCGCTCCAGCCCGCGCCCAGCCAGCTCCTGGAAGTGCAGCCGCTGCCGGAGAAGAAGTGACGCAGCCTGATCCGCGTCGGGCGGCCGCATTGCTTTGGCTTCCCGCAGGGCGGGACGGGCGGGTTGGAGCAAGGCCACCGTGCTCGGGGGAGCAGGACTTCACGCTGCTTGACGCGAACTGATTTCACTCCTTTCCCGTCCCGCGTGCCCTTGCTACAAACTCCGCGTGCGGAACACCACCGATTCACTTTGGAAGACGCTCGCGGCGCGCAAACGGCTTTTCCTGCTCGCCGGGCCGTGCGTGATCGAGAGCGAGGCGCTGTGCTTCGAGGTCGCGCGGCATTTGCAGAAGGTCTGCGCGCGGCTGGGCATCACCTACGTCTTCAAGGCCAGCTACGACAAGGCCAACCGCACCTCCGGCAAGGCGTTTCGCGGCCCCGGCCTCGATGACGGGCTGGTCATCCTGGAGAAAATCCGTGCGCAGCTCGGCGTGCCGGTCATCACGGATGTTCACAACGAGGTGCAGGCGCTCGCCGCCGGCGAAGTGGTGGACATCCTGCAAATCCCCGCCTTCCTCTGCCGGCAGACGGACTTGATCGAGGCGGCGGTGGCGACGGGCCAGATCGTGAACCTGAAGAAGGGCCAGTTCCTCTCGCCGCAGGAGATGGGCCGCGTGGTGGAGAAAGCGAAGCTTGCGGGCGGCGAACGCCTGCTCGTGACCGAGCGCGGCACGACCTTCGGCTACAACAACCTCGTCTCGGACATGCGCGCCATCCCCGTGCTCCGGCAGACGGGCTGCCCGGTGGTCTTCGACGCCACGCACTCGGTGCAGCAGCCCGGCGCTGGCGGCGACCGCACAATTGGCCAGCGGGAGTTCGCGCCGCTGCTCGCCCGCTGTGCCCTCACCGCCGGCGCGGATGGCTTGTTCATCGAGACGCACCCGGAGCCGGACAAGGCGATGAGCGACGGGCCGAACATGATTCCGCTGAAGGAAATGGAGGGGCTGCTGAAAGGCTTCCTCAAGGTGCGCGCGGCAGTGAAGTAAGCTCCAAAATCCAAGCTCCAAATCCCAAAGAAATCCCAAGCTCCAATGCCCAATCTGACAGCTTCACCCAGTGCGCCCGGCTTCGATTGGAGCTTGATGTTTGGAGCTACTTTGGGATTTGGAGCTTGGGATTTGGAGCTTCCCCACCATGCCTGACCTGCGTCGAAAACTTTCCGCCGCCCAACTCCGTTCCCGCCTCAAGCGCATCAAGCTGCTGCTCTGCGACGTGGACGGCGTGCTGACGGACGGCGCGATCTTCATCACGAGCGAGGGCGAGTTCAAACGCTTCCACGTCCACGACGGGCTGGGGCAGCGGCTCGCGGCTCGCGCGGGGCTGAAGGTCGGCTGGGTGTCCGCGCGGCCCTCGGCCGTCACCACGCGCCGCGCGGAGGAGCTGAAGACGGACTTCATCGTGCAGACGCGCGACGGCAAGGTGCCGGCCGTGGAGCGCATCCTCGCGGAGACGGGCCTCGGCTGGGCGGACGCGTGCTTCGTCGGGGACGATGTGGTGGACCTCGGCGTGCTGCGGCGCGTCGGGCTGGCGATTGCGCCGGCGGACGGGCGGCCAGAGGCCAGGGCACTGGCCCACTTCCTCACGAAGGCCAGCGGCGGCAACGGCTGCGTGCGCGAGGTGGTGGAAATGATTTTGAAAGCCCAGGGCAGATGGGCGACGGTGGTGGAACAACACGCGAAATGAGCATCGGCCCGACAAAACTTCTCGCGCTGGGCGCGGGGCTGGTCATCGCCGCCGGCATACTGGCGGTGGTGCTGGCGAAGCGGCACGAGAAGCGGCTGGCCGTGGCCGGCGCGCTTGCGGTGGCCGCACTGCAAACCGAGGCCTCGAACGCCACCAGCCTCGGCACCGCGCGCGGCATCCGCATCCCGTTCTACGAGGGCGGGGCAGGGCAACCCACGTCCGTCATGCTGGGCCGCACGGCCGAGCCGATGGAGGGCGGAAAATATCTCGTCAATGACTTGCGCGTGGAGAACTACTCCTACGGCCCCGGTGGCACGGTGACCAACTTTGTCATCGAGGCTCCACGCTGCCTGATTGACCCGGCACGGAAAGTGGCCAGCTCGGATGGCCTCTTTGTCATGTCCTTGAGCCAGGGCGGCAACCGGCTGCTCACGCGGGGCAGTTCGGGCTTTGAGTGGCAGCAGCAGAACTCGTTGCTCACGGTTTCCAACGAAGTCTCGACCCACATCTCCATGAATGATCCCAAGCCCGTCCGGGCTGTTGCGCCATGAATGTCCACCGCCTCCTGACCCTTGCCTTGTTGCTGGCCCAACTCGGGTTCGCTCGCGCGCAGAACAGCCTCTTCAGCACCTCCACCACGGCTCCGGCCACGAACCGGCCCGCCGCCGGGCCTCGCCCCATCGACGTCGCCACCAGCGGAGGCCACACGCTCACACTAACGAACAACCTGGCCTTGGTGACTTACCGGAAAAACGTCCGCGTCAACGATCCCGAGTTCTTCCTGCACAGCCAAACCTTGCATCTGGTGCTCGACCTGAAAGGCCAGCGCCCGTCGCCGGTGGCGGCAAATGCCCCGACCGCCAACTCCGCGACCAATTCAGCCCCGCCGTTGAGCCACATGGGCACCTTCATTCACCAGGTGACGGCGGACGGGGGCGTGCTCCTGTCCAACAAACTCGACGGCAGCTTCGCCTTGGCAAAACGGGCAATTTACTTCGCCACCAACGACATCTTTGAGCTCGAAGGCGACGCCTACGTCGTCAAGCGCTTCAACGCCGAGACCGCCATCACCAACACCGCTCCGCGCATCCTCTACCTGCGTGCGCGGCGGGAATTCGTTCTCGAAGGCGAAAGCACCACCGGTGGCAATCTCACCCCCGGCGCCGCGCGCACGAACGCGCCCGCACCGAAGCTTCCTTGAACCCGATGGAGCCGACATCTCAGACTGAACCCGGGTTGCAAACGCCGAGTGACGGGGCGCCGGTTGCGGTGGCGACCGGCGGAGAGCCGCTCCTCACCGCGCGGCAGCTCGCCAAAGCCTACCGGCAACGGCGTGTCGTGGACGGCGTGTCCATCCACGTCAACGCCGGCGAAATCGTCGGCCTGCTTGGGCCGAACGGCGCGGGCAAGACCACCACATTCAACATGGTCGTGGGCGTCGTGCGCCCCGACGAGGGCGCGGTGCGCTTCAACGGGCACGACATCACGCACCGCCCGATGCACGAGCGCGCCCGGCTGGGCATCGGTTATCTCACGCAGGAGCCGAGCGTCTTTCGCAAACTCAGCGTCGAGGACAACATCCTCGCCATCCTTGAAACGTGCGTGATGGACCGGGACGAGCGGCAGGTGCGGCTCAAGTATCTGCTGGAGGAGTTGGACCTGACCGCGCTCGCCAAGAGCATGGCCTACCAGTTGAGCGGCGGCGAAAAGCGGCGCCTGGAAATCACCCGCGCGCTCGTCACGACGCCGAAGCTGCTGCTGCTGGACGAGCCGCTCGCGGGCATTGACCCCATCGCGCAATACGAGGTCAGCAAGATCGTCCGCCGCCTCAAGGATCGCGGCCTGGGCATCCTCATCACCGACCACAGCGCCCGCGAGATGCTCAAGCTCGTGGACCGCGCCTACCTCATCCACCGCGGCCAGGTCATCTACGAAGGCACCGCCGAGGAACTCGTGAACGATCCGAAGGCGCGCGAAATTTATCTCGGGCCGGAGTTTAACATGTGACCGGGTAGGGCGCGTCTGTCCCCAGCGCGCCGCTTCTGACTGCAACCGACCGACGGCGCGCTGAGGACAGACGCACCCTACCAATCTCATTGGCCCACGCCACAGTCACCCTGCACCGCCTCTCCCCGGCCCTTCGGAATCTTGCCCAGATGATAGATGAGGAAGCCGTGGAGGAACTGGCGCAGCTCCGTCTCCTGCCCAGGACTCAGCTTGAGCCGCGCGAGCGCAGGCCAGTCCTCCGTCTCCAGCCGTGCGTAAATCTGCCGGCTGCCGGGACTCAACGTCGCCTCGGCCATGTCCGGCTGCTGGCCGAGTTCGACGAGCAGCTTCGCCTCGAACGCCAGCACGGTGCGTGGCTCGCACACGCCGCGCGAGACTTCGCCGAGCAGCGACCGAAACAACGCATGGACGGTTGGAATCGGGGTTTCTGTCTCGGTGGTTTGCTCCACGAGTGCGGTGCAGTAGGCGGCTTGCTGGAGCGCGTGCATGTCCTCGCGCAGGCGCGGGTGCGTCTGGCGCAGGCTGACCTCGCGGAGCGTGTGCAGTTCGCTGCGCCGGCTCCGGGCGAAGCTGAAGTCCGCCTCGTAGAACAGGTCGAGCTTGCCGCGAAACGCGGAGTTTGGCCGGCGCGCGCCCTTGGCCACCGTCGCCACCCGGCCCAGGTCCGGCGTCAGCCAGTGGACAATCAGGCTCGTCTCCGTCAGCGGACGGGTGCGCAGAATGAGGCCGCTCGAAGAGACCGAGTTCAGGGTTTGGAGTTTGGGGTTTGGAGTTGGTCGAGGTCGAAAGCCTGTGCCAGCTCCCGCATCAGCCGGTTCTCCTCGCACTTCATCACGCGGCGCTTGGCGGGCTGCAAATCATCGTAGCCGCAGAGGTGCAGCAGCGCGTGGACGGCGTAGCGGATGACCTCGCTCTGCCAGCTTGTCCCAAACTCGCGCGCCTGCTTCACCGCATCCGCCACGCAGATGAACGCCTCGCCGTTAAGTGGCGTAGCCGCCGACGTGAGGAGGCGGACAGGATCGGGTTGCGATGAGTTCCGCCTCCTCACGTCGTCGGCTACATAGTCGAAGGTAATGACGTCGGTGGACCCCTCGTGCTGGAGGAACTGCCAGTTCACGCGGGCCATCTCCTCGGCGCTGACGAAGTGGAAACAGAGTTCGGCGGCGGGAACACAGAGCTGCTCGGTCAGGACGTGCCGGAGAATGCGGCGGAGGAAGGGGAGGTTGAGGCGGCGGTCGCGCTGGCGATTGCGGAATGTCAGCGAAGCGAGCGGAGCGCGGGCTTCAGCCCGCTTCAGGCTGGATGCGGCAGATGACATCGGGACTCGTTGGACACTCGGACATTGAAGCGGGCTGAAGCCCGCGCTCCATCTCTAACCGTTCATCGCCTTCCCGCGATGCTCCTCGTAGGCCACGATGATGCGCTGCACGAGCGGGTGGCGCACGATGTCCCGCTTGGTGAACTCGACGACGGCGATGCCCTCGACCTGGCCGAGCACTTTCACGGCCTCGCGCAGGCCGGAGGTCTTGTGGCCGGGCAGGTCGGTCTGCGTGGGATCGCCGGTGACGACGGCCTTGGAGTTGAAGCCCAAGCGCGTGAGGAACATGAGCATCTGCTCGGGCGTGGTGTTCTGCGCCTCGTCGAGGACGATGAAGGCGTGGTTTAGCGTGCGCCCGCGCATGTAGGCCAGAGGCGCGACCTCGATGACGCCGCGCTCCATGTGCTTCTCGATTTCCTCGCCGGGCAGCATGTCGTGAAGCGCGTCGTAGAGCGGGCGGAGGTAGGGCGTGAGCTTCTCGTGCAAATCGCCGGGCAGGAAGCCGAGCGCCTCGCCGGCCTCGACCGCCGGGCGCGTGAGGATGATGCGCGAGACCACGCCCTCGCGCAGCGCGGACACGGCCATCGCCATCGCGAGGTAGGTCTTGCCGGTGCCGGCGGGGCCGACGCCGAGCGTCACATCGTGCGTGCGGATGGCTTCGACATATTTCTTCTGGCCGGTGGTCTTGGGCAGGACGGTGCTCTTGCGCTGCGAGGTCTGGATGCGCTCGGCGTGCAGGCCCTGCAACGCGGCGACGCCTTCGGTCTTCACGACTTCCAGCGCGGCGGCGAAGTCGCGCTGGCTGATGGCGGCACCCAGCTTCAGCGAGGCTTCGAGCTGGCGGAACAAGTGGCGAGCGCGCTCGACCGGCTCCGGCTCGCCTTCCAGTTTAATCCACGCGTCGCGCGCAGTGGCCTTGACGCCGAGCTGGGCTTCGAGCGCCTTGAGGTTGCGCGGGTCGTTGTGAAAAAGCTGCTGGGCGAACCGCGCGTTTTCGTAGTGGAGGGTTTCGGAGGACATGAGGTCAGTGGATTTCCGCCAGCGCAGCGCGGAGCTTGGCAGCGGTTTCGTCGAGCGCCTCGGGCAGGACGGCGGTGCTGCCAATGACCGGCATGAAGTTCGTGTCGCCGTTCCAGCGCGGGACAATGTGCCAGTGCAGATGCTCGACGATGCCTGCGCCGGCAATCTTGCCGAGGTTCAGGCCGACGTTGAAACCGTCGGGCCGCATGACTTTCCGGAGGGCGGCTTGCACGCGGCGGAGGAGCACCTGCATCTCCATCGTCTCCTCATCGGTGAGTTCCGGCAGATCAGCGACCTGGCGATACGGGCAGATGAGCGTGTGACCGGCGTTGTAAGGATAGGTGTTGAGGACGGCGAAGGACACCTTGCCGCGCGCGATGACATGGTGCGCCGTGTCATCGGACGACTGCCCAATGGCGGCGAACAGCGAGCGGCCGTCGGCGTCGGTTTGCTTCGGACCAAGAATGTATTGGATGCGCCACGGGGCGTGCAGGCTGTCCATGCGCGGACGCTAGCGAGCAGGAGGCGGGAAGTCAAAGAGGGCGCGTTCGGTGTCCACGCTTCAGCGTGTCCCTCGCGGCCCGACCGACATCCTGAAGGGTGGACACCGAACAAGGGTCACAGCACGCGCTGGGTGGCGAGGGTGGCCTTCAGCAGATAGCTCAACACCTTCACGCTGAGTTCCACGAAGACGAAGGGCTTGGCGATGAGGTCGTTCGCGCCGCTGAGGGTGGAGCGCGCGCGGCTTTGGAAATCGCTCAGGCCGGTGACGAAGATGACGGGCGTGTCCTTGTAGGCCGGCTGCGCGCGGAGCTTCGTGCAGACTTCGTAGCCGTTCATGCCGGGCATGTCCACGTCCAGCACGATGAGGTCGAAGTGCGTCGAGCGCGCCTTCTCCAGCGCGGCGGCCCCGTTCTCGCAGATGACGGCGCGCACACCGGCCTTCTCGATGGAGAACGTCACGGCGCGACGGGAAATCTCCTCGTCATCCACCGCGAGCACGATGGGATCGAAGCTCGTGAGGTGGGGCAACTGCGCGGCCTTCTCCAGCAGCGCGGAGATGAAGAACAGCGTCTGGGTGGAGGTGCGCGTGGTGGAGACGTTGATGTTGCCGGGCTTGTCGTGCATCTCCTTGAGCAGCGCCTCGTAGGCGGCGGAAATGCGCGCGATGATGTCCGCGCCGACCATGCCCGCGCTGCCGGTCAGCGCGTGGATGTGCCGGTAGAGTTCGCCGACGGCGGCGATCTTCGCGGTGCGATCCTCGGTCTTGAGGAAGTTCTGGTGCAGGTCGCGGATGCCCTGGTTGAACTGCGGGATGCTCGTCAGGAACTGGCGGCGCTGCTCGGCCTGGAAGGCGTCGTCGTCCTGCGCGGCGGGGGCGGGGGCCGGCGCGGCCACCGGCGCCTTCGCGGGCGGAGCCGCTGGCGGCGGGGGCGCGGCCTCCACCTGCGCGAGCAGTTCGTGGATGGTTTCGGTGAGCTTCTTCGGGCTGGTGTTGGACTTGGTCAGCACCGTCGTCGCGCCGGCCTTCCACGCGGCGTCAATCACGGTGCTCATGTAGGCGTTCGAGAAGACGATGATGGGCAGGCGCTGGAACTCCGGCATTGCCCGGACGCGCGCGAGGATGTCCAGTCCGTTGAGCTTGGGCAGCATCAGGTCCAGCAAGACGATGTCGGGACGGAAGCCGGTGATGCGCTCCAGCCCGGTCTGGCCGTCCTCCGCGACCTCCACGTTGAAGCCCTCGACCGCGAATTTCTTCGAGTAGATGCTCCCGATGATGCGGTCGTCCTCGATGATGAGCAGTTTCTTCATGGGGGGAGAAGAAATGGGGGGAGAACCGGCGGCATCAGCGGCCGAGATGCTTTTCCAGGAAGGTTTTGATCCGTGCGAACTCGCGGCCGACCGTTTCAATCTCGGCGGCGGCCCCGTCGAGCTGGCCGGCGTCACCCATGCGTTCGAGCGCGCGGAGCGCGGGCACCACGCCTTCCATGCCGCAGGTCGCGTTCGCGCCGGCGGCGCTGTGGGCGACGCGGCGGACCTCTCCCGTCTGGCCGGCCGCGATGGCGGCGCGGATGGTTTCGATCTGCCCGGCGGTCTGCGTGAGATACAGGTCCACAAGTTCGCCCAAGCCCTCTTCGCCGCCGGCGAGGTCGGTGAGCTTGGCGATGTCCACGGGCGGTGTTTCGGGCGCGGGCAGGGTGCTGGCGGGAGTAGTCATGGTGGGTGAAGCGGCGGGCAAACCAGTCTTTGGCTTGCGGGTGAAGGAGGTGGTTCCACCGGACGGAGCGGCGGGTGGGGCTTCGGTCGCGCGGACAATGGACTTGCCCCATTTCTCGATCATCGTGCGCAGCGCGTCGGGCCGGACGGGCTTGGGCAGGTAGTCGTCCATCCCGGCGGCCATGCAGCGCTCGCGGTCACCGACCATCGCGTTGGCGGTCATGGCGATGATGATGTGCTTCTGCATCCGGTCGGCCCCGGGCACCTGCTCGAATTCGCGGATGCGCCGGGTGGCCTGCAAACCGTCCATCTCCGGCATCTGCACGTCCATGAAGATGATGTCGTAAGGCCGCGTGGACACGGCGGCGACGGCCTCGGCCCCGTTGTGCGCCACGTCCGCGAGGTAGCCGAACTGCTGGAGCAGCCGCAGCGCGACCTTCTGGTTCACCGCGTTGTCCTCGGCGAGCAGGAAGCGGATGGGATAGCGGTCCGCCAGTGTGCCTTCGGGGGCCTTCGTCGTGGCGGACTTGTGCTCCGCCGAGACGCCCGTGACCGCGCGGACCAAGGCGTCGCGGAGCTGGCCGTGCTTGACCGGCTTGGCGAGGCACGCGGCAAAGTTCCCGCCGGTCGCCTCCAGATCGTCCTTGCGGTCCGCCAGCGAGGTCAGCAGCACCAGCGGCACTTTCTCCAGCCCGCCGAACTTGCGGATTTCCTTGCCCAGCGCGACGCCGTTCATCTCCGGCAGGTTCCGGTCAATCACCGCGAGTTGAAAACGGCCGCCGCCCTGAATCCATTCGAGCGCCTCCGCCGAGCTGCCGGCCTCCTTCACGTCCAGCCCCCAGCGGCCGAACTGCGACGCGAGCGAGTGCCGCTGGGTTGTGTTCCGGTCCACGAGCAAAGTCGTCACGCCGCGCAACGGTGGCGGCGTCTCCGCCGTCTTGCCCGGCGCGGGCTGCACCGAGATGGTGAAGTGAAACGTCGAGCCTTTGCCCGCCGTGCTGGTCACCCACATCGTGCCGCCCATGAGCTGCGCGAGGTTCTTGCTGATGGCCAGGCCCAGCCCCGTGCCGCCGTAGTGCCGCGTGGTCGAGGCGTCCACCTGGCTGAAGGACTTGAAAAGCTGGTCCACCTTGTCCTCAGGAATCCCGATGCCCGTGTCGCGCACGGCGAATTGCAGCATGACCGGCAGGCCGTAGTCCGTCGCCGGCGTGTCGGTTTCGCCCTCGCCCCGGGAGTGCTTGATGTGGACGGCCACCTCGCCCTTGTGCGTGAACTTCACCGCGTTGCCGATGAGGTTGACGAGAATCTGCCGGACGCGCGTGACATCGCCCACGACCATCTCGGGCACGTCGTCGTCCATGTGGCTGACCAGGTCGAGGCCTTTCTGCGCGGCGTTGGCGGCGAGCAGGTCCAGCGCGTCCTCGACGCACTCGCGGAGATTGAACGGCTGCGTTTCCAGCGTGAGCTTGCCGGACTCGATCTTCGAGAAGTCGAGGATGTCGTTGATGATCGCCAGCAGCGCGTTGCCGGAGTTGCGGATGGTCTCGGTGAACTCGCGCTGCTCCGCCGTGAGCTTGGTTTCGAGCAGCAGGCCCGTCATCGCGATGACGCCGTTCATCGGCGTGCGGATTTCGTGGCTCATGTTCGCCAGGAATTCCGACTTCGCGCGGGCCGCGCCCTCGGCGGCGGCGCGGGCGGCGTCCAGCTCCTTGTTCGCGCGGGTCAGCTCGTTTTGCAGCCGGTTGGTGGCGAGAGTCGAGTTGACCCGCGCGCGCAGCTCGGCGATGTCGAACGGCTTGGTGACGTAGTCCACCGCGCCCTGCCGGAACGCCTGCACCTTCTCCGCCGTGCTGCTGCGGCCGGTGAGCAGGATCACCGGCATGGCCTGGATGTCGGGATGCTCCTTGAGCTGCTTGAGCACGGCGAAGCCCTCCATGTCCGGCAGGCCGAGGTCGAGCAGCACGAGGTCGAACTTCTGCTCCTTGGCCAGCGCCAGGCCCGTCGCGCCGTCGAAGGCCGAGGTCACCTTGACCTTGTTCTCGAGCAGGCAGCTCACGACCGTCTCCTGCATGTTCAGGTCGTCGTCAATGAACAGCACCTTGAACTCCAAGTCGTTCATGCCGTTCATACGTTGCGCAGCCGGGCTTTCACCGGCGCGAAGCTAAGGCACACTCCCGCGCCGACTCCAGCGCATTTTTGCTCGTCAGGCGAAACCGGCCGCGTTTTCATCTCGCGCGATGACCACCCCGACCGTTTTGAAACCCGAGGAGTTGAAACCCGCCGCCGAACTCTGCGCCCGCACACTGGAGCAGCTCGACCGCATCCTGCTCGGGCGCGCGGATGTCCACCGGCTCGTGCTCATCGGCATCCTGAGTCGCGGCCATATCCTGCTTGAAGGCCTGCCCGGCCTGGGCAAGACCGCGCTCATCCGCACGCTGGGCCGCATCATGCAGCTCGACTTCAAGCGCGTGCAATTCACGCCCGACCTCATGCCCGGCGATGTGCTCGGAACGCACATCCTCCAGGACACCACGAGCGGCAAGCGCGAGATGACCTTCCAGCCCGGCCCGGTTTTCACGAACATCCTCCTCGCCGACGAAATCAACCGCGCCTCGCCCAAGACGCAGTCCGCGCTGCTCGAAACCATGCAGGAAAGCTGCGTCACGCTCCTCGGCGTCACGCGCAAGCTGCCGCAGCCCTTCTTCGTCCTCGCCAGCCAGAACCCCATCGAACTCGAAGGCACCTACCCGCTGCCGGAGGCGCAGCTCGACCGCTTCCTCTTCCGCCTGCTCTTCAACCATGTGGACGCCGACGTGCTCGCGCGCATCATCGGCGAGCGCCGGCGCGGCGAGCTGCCCGAGCCGACCTGGCAGATGGAGAAAGGCCAGCTTGAGGAACTCTTCGCCGTGATGGAACGCGTCTTCATGCCCGCGCCGGTCGCGCGCTACGTCGCCCGGCTCGTCGCCGCCACGCATCGCGGGGCGGGAGAAGCTACCGACGCCGTGAACAAATACGTCAACTACGGGGCTTCCCCGCGCGCCGCCATCGCCATCGCCGAGGCCGCGCGGGCACACGCCCTCGTCGCTGGCCGCCCGACCGCCGGCTTCGAGGACGTGAAAGCCGTCGCGCCCGCCGTGCTGAACCACCGCATCCTGCTCAACTACCAAGCCCGCTTCGACAAGACCGACACGACGGCCGTGGTGGATGAATTGCTCGCCAAGCTGGACGAAACCGGCCTCAAGCTGCCGCAGGACGTGGCCTTGGAACAGGCGGCGTGATGAGGGACCGAAGCGCCCTCCGAGGAAGCTCGCTCTCTATGAACGCCCCGAGGAAGACCCAAAGATTTGGGGAAGACAAAGATGAAACTCTTCTTGTCTTTGTCTTTCTCAAATCGTGGGGTGCTCCTTCGGGCGCGTTCTGAGTCCACCGGCTCATGGCCTTGATTGACCCAGACCTGATTGCGTCCGCCATCCGCGCGGCGCGGGACACGGCGTTGATGCTGTCGCCGCTGGCGCTGGTGGTCATCGCCCTGCTGCTGCCTTACATCTACCGCGTCCTGTTCCTCCGGGCCAAGCTGGACAAGCGCAGCTACGAGGAAACGAAGTCCAAGACCGCACCCGTGGTCCGGCGTCTGCGGCGGCACCTGGATTTCGCCGCGCGGCACTGGGCCGACTACGTGGCGAGCGGCAAGCGGAATCTCAAATACCGCATCGAGGTCAGCCTGCTTTACGATCTCACCAAGGCCGTCGCCGCCTATTACGCCAGCGACCAATGGCGTGACCACATGCGCCGGCAAGGGGTGGCGGAACTGGTCTTCATGGACGAGGACAAGTCGCTCCAGGAGAACTTGGACCAGAACGGCTTCTTCCTGAGTCCGTGCTTCAAGGAGGGCGTGATCAACCGGTATCTCATGCGGCCGACCGCCGGAGGCTTCGGCCCCGTCCGCGTGGAGGGCGACCCCGTCCTGCTGGCACGGGCGACGACGTTGTTCCGGGAAGCGCTGACGGAAATGGAGCCGCAGTTCGAGCAGGGGCACATCTACGTGCCCTTCCTGACGTTGAGCCGGTGGGAGCGGCTGCGCTTCCGCATCCACACGATGATCATCACGCGGCTGCTGAGTGAAGGCATGGAGAAGGCCGTCGCGCTGATGCTGAGTTACGGGCTGGTAGCGCTGCTCAAGGGCGACACCGCCAGCAGCGGCGCGGTGGACTTCATCATGGACATCGTGGCGCTGCTCTTCATGGCCCATGTGTTCGACACGGTGCTGAAGAACCGCTGCGGCCAGTTCAAGACGAACTGGGAGGATCGCGAGCGCTATTACTACCGCCGGCAGATGCATCAGTTCATTGTCGGCCTCGACTCGACCAAGGTGCGCGAGGAGGCGCGGCGGGAGAAGGAGGCGGTGCACCTCCTGTGCGCGCGCACCAAGAACCCGAGGGGAATCAAGCGCATCGTTCGCACGCTGAAACGCGCCAGCCGGCATCCGCAGGAGACCTCGCTGCTGCTGGGAGCGGCAAAGGACGTCATGGACTACGACCAGACCGGGGCCTCACCCGTCGCGCTGATTTTCCTGAAGGAGCTGGCGAGCAGTTATCCGGCGGCTTACGCGCCGCTTCTCCGCCGCTGGCGGAGATTTCGTCACCCTTGGACCGACGCGGACAAGCTGGTGGGCATCCTGGTTAGTGACGCGCCGCTGATGGCGGTCGCGGCCAGGAATTCCAAAGCCTTGCCGGACCGCGACAGTCAGGTGGAGCGGCAACGGGCCGTCCAGGCCCTGCACCATGACTTCCCGGCGGAACTGGACGAAGCCCGCGTCGCGCACCTCACCGAATGCCTCGCAGCGCAAGCCCTCACGCCGGGCCAGCGGCGGGCGCTGCTCCTGAGCTTCTTCCTCGGCGGACTGCTCTGGCGTTTGCGGCAGATTGACCCGGAGAACCCGCTGGGCCGGCGGCGCGACGCGCGGCTCTACCACGCGACGCTGACCTTCACGCTCCCGGCCTTGGAGCGGTTGCAGGCCCGGCAGGCGGCGGGCGAATGCGACTACGGACTGCCGCCCGCCGAAATCGCCGGCTTGATATACCGCATCAAGTCCGCCCTCCCGCTGCCGGCGGGACATCGGTTGCGCTTGAAGCTGGGCGACGGTCGGGGCGTGGCGCCGGCGCTGGAGGAAATCCAGCGCGCGGGCGCGGTGAAGAAGCACCCGGCCATGTCCAACGCCGAGGACTTGCCCACACGGCACTTGCGGGAGTGGCTGGACGCCTGCGCCGGAGATCAACGCACTCTGGGCGTGCTGGCCGGGGCCATCCACGAGGCCGCGCGCACGGGGCTGGCGGCGAAGCTGAACAAACAGTCGCGCGCCGGCACGGACAGCCTGCTCGTGGAGCCGCAGGCGTTTGACCCGCATTACAATCCGCAGCGCGCCACGCTGCTGCGGAGGATGCTGGCACGACGCGGCGTTGACGGCCAGGCCAACGAGCCGGTGCTCGCCCTGCTGGGCTTTTGGGGCGGCGAAGGCGTGCCGCCCAAGCCGCTCGGACAGATTTCCATTCGCCTCACCTTCCTCGACCTCCAACCCGTCGTGGACTACGTGTTGGACCATCGCGACGACTACGACACGCTGGAGGAGATCACTCATCAAGCGCTGGTGGAGTTTTACGTGGCGGCGCGGATGGCCGAGAGTGTCCGCGAGCTGCCGGACGTGCTGACCCGGCCCGCCGAAGGCGACGATGCCGGCGGTTCCATCGCCCGGCAGATGGCGGTGATCCGGTCGCTGCGGGCCAAAGTCATCGCCGACCAGGAGCCGCTGTTCCTCCTGCTGCAAGAGGCGGCCCATCAGTTGGAGATCATCTTCGACCCGCTGCACGCCAGCCTCGACCACCTGCTCGGCCAGGCCGCCGCGCTTGGCCCGGCGCTGGCCGAAGCCACTCGCAGGAACCTGCATCGCCGGCAAGACCCAGGCCTCGCCCTGCTGATTCCGCTGACGTGCATGGCGGAACGCCAGGGCACCTTTGCCACAGGCACGGAAGCCTATTGGTCCGCCTGTGAAGCGGCCTCGGACCGCGAACAATTCCTCCGGCAGTTCGATGTCCGCGACCAGGCGCACGCGGACGCGCTCATCCGGGCGCGCATCCTCCTGCACCAGTTCGAGGCGCTGCGCAGCCTCATCACGACCCATGCCCCGGGAGAGCGGACGGCCTTCGCCTCGTTCGACACGCTCGCGGGCGACGCGGACCAACTGCGCATCGCGGCGGCGACGGTGTTGACGATGATTGACCAGAGCGGGCTGCGCACCGACGCGCGCTTCCGCGCCGTGCGCGAAGTCCTGTCCGTGGCGATGACGCGGCAGGGCTACTGCAACCGGGGCAATCTCAGCGACCTCGTGCGCGTGGCCCTCAAGCTGCGGGACAGCGCGGGCAACACGATGTTCCTGACGCGCGGCTCGCTCGCGCCGGCCCGCACCGCCGCCGTCCTCGCCCCCGACCTGCACGCCGCCGTCGTGACGCGGAATCCGGCGCGGTAAGGGGCGCTAGCAAGCGCGACCTCGAACCGCCGGCTCACCACCCGTCCTCGCCGTCATCGCTGAACTGCCCGGCAAGCTGGGCGAAACCGGCGTGAAGCTCTCCGCTGACGTGGTCCTCGCGGAGGCGGCGTGAGCCTGCCGGAGGAAGCGGAAGCAGAACCGGTTGTGTTCCGTTGGAAGCCGGATCTTCCTCACGCCTTCGGCTGGTCGCGGCGCGGGAAGAGCGCGGCGGGTTCGCCGATGGCGTGGCCCGGCGGCAGGCCGCCCCAGTCAGCGAGCGCGAGTTTGTCCGGCGTGCCGGGAAGGTTGAGCTGCGCGTAGATTTTCGCCGCCGTGCCGGGGATGAACGGATGCAGCAGCACGGCCAGCACGCGGCAGCTTTCCAAAAGGTTGTAGAGCACTTCGTCGAGGCGCGCGGCCTGCGCGGGGTCTTTCGCCAGCTTGAACGGCGCGGTCTGGTCCACGTATTGGTTCGCGCGGGTGACGAGGGTCCAGATGCTGTGGAGCGCCTTCTGAAGTTCGCTGGCGCGGAGGTGGGCCACGGTGTCGGCGGCGGCCTTTGCGGCGTCGGGCGCGAGTTCGTCGTGACGCGCGGGGACGACGCCGGCGCGGTAGCGCTTGAGCATCGAGAGGGAGCGATTGACGAGGTTGCCGAGGCCGTTGGCCAGCTCGGCCTGGTAGCGCGCGGCGAACCCGGCGTCGGTCCAGTTGCCATCGGGGCCGATGTCCAGCTCGCGCACGACGTAGAAGCGGAAGGCGTCGAGGCCCCAGTCGTCAATGACCGCGACGGGGTCCACGACGTTGCCGGTGGTCTTGCTCATCTTCGCGCCGTCCTTCTGCCACCAGCCGTGGACGAGGAGCTGCCTCGGCAACGGCAGGCCCATCGCCTTGAGCATGATGGGCCAATAGACGGCGTGGAACTTGATGATGTCCTTGCCGATGACGTGGGCGTCGGCAGGCCAGAGGGAAAGCGGGGTCTGGCGTCTAGGGTCTGGGGTCTGGGGAGAGTGTTCGGACGCCTCGGTCCCTAGACCCGAGACGCCAGACCCTAGACCCACTCCCGGATCGCCGAGCGCGGCGGGGACGGAGATGTAGTTCACCAAGGCGTCGAACCACACGTAGGTGACATAGGCGGGGTCGAAGGGGATGGGGATGCCCCACGTCAGCCGCGCAGCGGGGCGGCTGATGCAGAGGTCTTCCAGCGTGTGGTTCTTCAGGAAGCCGAGGATTTCGTTGCGCCGGTTGTCGGGCTGGATGAAGAACGGGTTGGCCTCGATGTGGTCCATGAGCCACTGCTGGTGCGCGCCGAGTTTGAAATACCAGTTGGTCTCGGAGAGCTTCGCGACCTCGCCGTAGTGCGGGGGAAACGTGCCGTCGGGCAGCCGCTCCTTCTCGGTGACGAAGGTTTCCTCCTTCGTGGAGTAAAAGCCCTCGGTGCTGGCCTGATAAAAATGCCCCTCCGCATGGAGCTTCGTCAGGATGGCCTGCACGAACTCCTTGTGCCGTGCCGAGGTGGTGCGGACGAAATCGTCGTTGGTCAGCCCAAGCTTGGCGACGAAGGACTGCCAGCTCGCGGCCAGCTCGTCGCAGTAGGCCTGGGCGGACTTGCCGTCGGCCTGCGCGGCCTGCTGGACCTTCTGCCCGTGCTCGTCCAGGCCGGTGAGGAAGAAGACCTCCTCGCCCAGCGCGCGCCGGCTGCGGGCGATGACGTCGGCGATGATCTTCTCGTAGGCGTGGCCGAGGTGCGGCTGGCCGTTCACGTAGTCAATCGCCGTCGTGATGTAGAAACGCTTGCTCATGTGGCGCGCGGAGTGTGCGGGAGGGAACGGCGGAAGGCAACGGCGGGGGAAATGCGCCCAGGACGGCCAGCTTGATCGCGCCGCTTCCACGCCCATTCAGGGCCTGGCTTGCCAGGTGCGGCCGGCGGCGGGGCTTGGGAAGCCGGCGCGGCGACGGGCGGTGGGTTGCATTCAACCGGTGGAAAACTCAAACTCCGCGCGTGCCTGACTTCCTCCCCGCCCTTGACGCCGCCGCCCTGCCGCCCGGCCGGGGCGAGACCGTCGAGCTGGCCGGCCGGCGCATCGCCGTCATCAACGTGGGCGGGCAGTTCTATGCGCTGGACGACGAGTGCCCGCATCGCGGCGGCCCGCTCGGCTCCGGTTGGGTGGACGCCGCCGCGTGCCAGGTCACCTGTCCGCTCCACGGCTGGGCCTTTGACCTGAAGTCCGGCGCGGGCGTCACCGTCCCCGCCCGCCCCGTGCGCGCCCATCCCGTGCGCGTGGTGGACGGGAAGGTGGAGGTCGCCCTGTGAATCAGGGCCGAAAAATCTTTGTGCTCTTTGCGGCCGTTCGCGGCTAACCTCCCCGCATGAAATCCGCCTACGAACTCGCGATGGAACGGCTGAACCAGCAGGCCCCGTCCGTCAAGCTCACCGCCGAGCAGAAGGCCCGGCTCGCCGACCTCGACTCGCTCTACAAGTCCAAGATCGCCGACCGCGAAATCCTGGTGAAGGGCCAGCTCCAGAAGGCCGCCGAGAAGGGCGACGCCGAGGCTTACGAGCAACTGGAGAAGCAGCTCGTCAGCGACCGCAAGACGCTGAACGCCGAGCTGGAGGAGAAGAAGGACCGCGTCCGTCAGGAAAGGAATTGAATCGCACCGGGCAG
>WRPG01000100.1 GCA_009773355.1 Limisphaerales bacterium | reverse complement strand
TTGGCAGGAGATACACGCGGCCCCACACGCGCAGCCGGTTCTGCAAACCGCACTGGGCGCCAAGGCAAAGAGGTTGGTACTGAACCCGCCCGCGCTCCCGCCCGGCGAGCATGCCGCAAGACAGGTTGCGCAGAGCATGGCGATGACACACTTCATCGGGTGTCGGTAGCTCGCCACGAGTCTGGCCGCAATCCTGCGCGCCATCTCCGAGTTCACCCGATGCGCGGTCGACGATCTCTGAGAGCACGATCAGTCCTGACAATTTCGGTGTGGGTATCGCACACCGCGGCGCCGCGCGTAACGCTGGATGGCGGCCTGCATCGCGCGCTCAGCGCCAGCAGACTTCGCGGTCTGACCGTGGACGAGAAAGGCTGGCAAGAAGCGAGGAGCTCGAACAGAAGCACGCCGGTCAGGGCCCGCTTTGGTTCGTAGGCTCAAAATATTCAGAATCCTCAATATGGGGCGCGCCGGGGTGTTTTGAGGTTTCTGAATATTTTGTGAGTAGGGGGTGAACCTCGAAGGTCGGCGACGGCCGCCCCGGGCCCCGAGGCGCAGGCTCGACCTGGCTGCGGATGAAGCCTCGCTCCTCGAGGATGGCCAGGGGTTGATCGAGCTCGGCAGCGCGGTCGAACCGACTGCGCAGCGCCTGATGGATCTCCCGTCGCGTCACGGCTGGCTTGTCGCAGCGCTTGAGCCAGCGCAGGACGCGCTTGGCACCCTCCGTCGCGGGGTCGGCGCCCATGGTCTCGAAGGCGATCAGGGCATGCGCCTCGAAGTAGCGCCCGAGCTCGATCGCGGCTTCAAGGATGTCGACGTCGATCGCTTGAACCTCAAGCCCATCGCGAGCAACCGCAAGCAGGCCTGCAATTCGGGCAACGGCTCCGGCCAGCTTGCCGCCCCAATCGGCGATGGCGCCGAGCCGGCCCTCAAGTCGAAGGGCAGGCTCGAGCTCAAGCTGGTAGACGCGCATGCGAGCCACGGCGGACGGCGTGAGCGGGAGGATCCTCGGTTGGATCTCACCGTCCGGGCCCTTACGCGTCGGGGCGAGTAAGAGCGTCTTGACCCGCGACGTGTATGCGGCCTCCACATACTGGGGTACAGGCTTCGCATCGACGTCGCGATGACCGACCATGCTCGTGGGGACAACGAACAGGAACCGCGCGAGAAACCCACGGCCGCGGAATCCGGGCTTCGAGGCGAGACCGATGAGCACGTCGGGCTGGATCGCAACGCCGATGGTCAGGGCGGGGCTGCGGATGTTCTCACCGGGCCGGTTGACGCGCTCGACGGACAAGTGATCACCGGCGTGGCTCTTGAGGAGTGTCTCGAGCACGGGCCCCTTGTCGTTGTAGCGTCCGGCGGCGAGCTCGAAGGCGGCGCCCTCGGCCGAGATGATGGCAAGCCTGCCCGCGTTACCCGCCATGAGCGTAGCGATCCGCTCCGGCGTGACGTCATCACAGATGAGCCTCGGGGTGACCGGCACGATCGCCTTGGAGAGCTCAAGCGCCGCATCTTCGGCCTCGACTACCAGCACCTGGCGGTCGTCCCCCACGGCCTTGGCCGCTGCTTCGATCGCCTTGGCGTGGCGCTTCTCGGCGATCGAGCGTCGAGTCCCGGCGGCCGCGATCTCGGAGACCATCTTCTGCTCGAGCTCCGCTTGGGCATCCAGTGCAGGTGCGCTTGCGTGGGCAACGACGGCGCTCTTGCGCTCCGCAGGCGCGGCGACGACCCCGGTGTAGATGTTCACGGGCTCGACCCAGCCTGGCTTCACCTCGACCCGGACCACTTTCGCGGCCGCGGTCGCGATGACGGCGAGCGCCATCACCCCGGCGAAGTCGGCGGGTGTCTGCGTCGCCTCCGACTCGGCCTCTACCCACGCGCGGAGATACTCCGGCAACGCGCGCGTCGGGAATGCGGGCGGGCTGTAGTCGTTGAAGTCGATTGGCGTCCCCCATGGCTCAGGGCCGCGCGCAGTCTGCAGGCGTAGCCACTCGGTCAGCTTCCCAACCACGCTCTCACCGATGAGCCCGGCGAGCGCCCGCGCGCCCGTGACGGGCGTACCAGCGGCGACCTTGCGCGCGGTATCCGAGCCCGCCGCAACGCGCTTGCCGACCTCGGTGTCGCCAGCCGTCCTGGCCGCCGCGTCGATCAGCGTGATCACATCGTCTTCCGAAAGCCCGCCCTGAAGCAGGAAGCCAGCGAGGGCCATCGCAAAGTCCTGGCGGGACCCCGCAGCAGGATAGGACCGAGCGAGCAGAGCGGCCGCGGCGACCTTGCCCGCCGCGCGCTGAAGGACATCCACCGGGACTGTCGCTGGATCGCCGCTCGCCTCGAAGGCGTGCTGCTCGCCGCTTGGGTGGCGAGAGGGCGGTATGACTGTCTGCGCGCCGGTTGACCGCAGCTCGAGCAGCATCGTCCCATCGGGCGACTTGAACGTCGTGGTCTTGAGCCCCGGACTCCGGTACCACGCGTGCGACTTCGGTTTGCCTGGGCGCCCGTGGCGCATGTCCGTGGGCGGAAGGAAGGTTGACGCGATGGCAACGGCCTCGCGCGCGTCCAGGTCGACGTCGACCAGCCAGCCCGACGGCTCACCGAGAAGCAGGCCGAGGTTGCAGCCTGGACGGAAGGCGGCAGGGATCTCGGCTTCGGTGTAGCTCTTGTCCAGCCAGCCAGAGCCCTGCGGACGCTTCTCACCCGGCTTGACGGGGACGGGCTGGAAGCCAGCCTTCAACGCAGCGATGGCGGCCTGCGCGCTCTCATGTAGCGCGGTCATAAGTCCGCCTCGGCGCGCGCAAGTCCGAGCTCGAGCAGGTGGAGCAACACAGCGTCGAGCGCCCATGCGCTGCGGGCCTGTGCGTCGACCCGTGGCGCGATGCGTAGAACGCGGTCGGCAAGCGCCGGGTCGGTGCGGCGCAGAGCTCGCCCGAGCGGTGAGCCCGGTTGCCCTCTCGGGGCCGTGGTGCCATCTTCGGTGTGCAAGGTTCGCTCCTTGTCCGGGCCTCGTGAACCCGGTTCTTTGGAAATAGGTTGGTTGGACTCCTGAGCCGGAACTATCCTCGCCGGCTCGGGGTCGAGTTCCTGCCTCACTCACACGAGCTTGATAGTTCGCCCTGGTTCGGTGGTCCCCGTCGTGACCCGGGCGGACGCGAGCCAGGTCTCGAGCTCACTCCGGTCGAAGATCACCAGGCGCCCGCCGAGGCGGGTGTGCGGGATCCGTTTTTGCGAGACCATCGCGTGGAGTGTTCCTCGCTTCAGGCCGGTGACTTCCTCGGCGAGATCGTATCCGCCGCGCTCACGTCCGTGCTGCTCACTCATAAGTTGCCCTCCTTCAGGCCGTTGCGAACGTCGCAGGACTTGCGCCGCGGTTGGGCTCTGGCGCGCGCCCTTGTTCGGCGCCTCTGAAACCGAAGCATTTCCGGAGGAGGGTTGCCGCGCTTGCTGCGCCCGTGTAGCTTGCAGTCATGTATCGCCCCCTGAACTGGCTGCGCGATCGACACGACGAGCCCTCGCCTACCGCGCTTCTCGAGGCCCTCGTCGCCGTGCTTCAGGACTGGTCCGAGAGCTCATCCGAGCGTACGGGCCTGGACCGCAACGCCCAACAAGAGCTGCTCGAGTGCATCACGAAGCTCATGCAAAAGACGCTCGCCGAGCCGGTCACGAAGGCTGCGGGGCTCAACATCAGGCGCGATGAGGTCGCCCATTACGCGGTGGACGACGAGATCCACAGGATCCTGGAGGAGACGCCACCACCAAAGGATCGGTGGTCCCTGATACACATCGCACTGAGCCGGCACGGCTTCACGGTGTCTCGCCAAGAGATCGAGCGCGCTCTGGCCGAGCTCGAACTCGCGCCCCGTGAAAGACACCTCCAAGGACTACAGGATTCGAAGAAGCGAAGGTCCCATGAGCTGGTCGGCCGCCTTTGCGGCGTCGCCCCGAGCCGCCTCCACAACATCCGGCTGGCCGTCGAGTCCGGCGAAATCTCCAAGGACGACGTCGAACGGTCAGTGATCGAGAAGGGGATCCTCGGCTCGCACAGCACTCCGCTCGCAGTTTGCGCAATTTACCTTGCAGAGGCCGAGCGCGATCACCAGGCCGCCGACCTCCCACGCATTCTCGATCGCCTCGATGGCCATTTCCGCACTCTCGAGGCCGGGTACGCCAAGGCGATCGAGCACCTCCGAACCCGGACGAACACCTCTCGGCTCGAGAGGAGGCGGGCGGGCTATAGGAAGCGGCTCAGCAAGCGCCTGGCGCAGCGTGAGGCTGTCCTTGAGGCCTTGGCCTCCGACGTCCGGACCGAGGAGAAGATGGACGCCGAGGCATGGCTCAACTGGGCGCTGGTGGCGGACCACCCAGAAGAGGCGGCCGCCGCCCGCCACGAGATCGAGGACATCGAGTCTCGGGAGCGCCTCGCCGGGGAACTCGGTCCACTCGGGATCCTCGATCAGGACCCAACCCCGCAGGATCCCAGTGCATGAGCCGCCTCGCCTTCGGGCCACGTTCGGGCCACGCGGCCACAGAACAACGCAATCCAGGCAAGCTTGACAGGCTCAGCGCTCCCCGCAACGATGCGAAAGGAAAGGAGTGCAAGCTGCACAGGCTTCGCGGGGCTGGATGGCATTCAAGAGGTCGGCGGTTCGATCCCGCCTGGCTCCATCCCCCGAACGAATCGGAATCACTTAGCCTTTGACGCCTCCGCGTACCTGATGCGGATGCGCTACAGACGGCTTCGGGCCACGTTCGGGCCACGCTCCGAACAGGCCGAGTTTCCGGAGGCAATCCAGCCTGCGAGCGCAGCTATGCAAACAGCACATGCAGAGCAAGCCGACCAAGCACTACGGCAAGTGGCGGATCCGGTGGGTTGACCAACACGGGCAGCGACGAAGCGAGGTCTTCGCGGACCGCAAGGACGCAGACTTCGCACTGCGCCGGTTGACGGTCGAGGCAGAGGAAGCGGAGCGCGGGCTACGTCGCCTTGCTCCGGTGGAGCGGACCTTCGATGCGCTCGCCAAGGAGTGGACCACGACCCGAGCAGCCCGCAAGCGGAGCCTGAAATCGGACCAGAGCTTCCTCAAGGTCCACCTCCTCCCCACGTTCGCCGGCCTGAAGCTGAGCGAGATCGGCCCGCGCGAGGTCGAGCGCTTCAAGGCGGCGAGGACGGCGCTCCATCCGAACACCGTCAACCATCACCTGTCGCTGCTCATCTCGATGCTGCGCCACGCGCACGACATCGGCTGGCTCGCCACGCTCCCGAAGATCACCAAGTACAGCATCCCCAGCGCCTCGGTGTCGTTCCGCTACCTCCGCACGACCGAGGAGGTCAGGCGCTTCCTCTCCGCCGCGCGCGAGCACGGTGAGCAGCTCTTCGCGTTCTACGCCACCGCGGTGTTCACAGGTATGCGCGCCGGCGAGCTCGCCGGCCTCCGCTGGGATGACGTCGACTTCACCCGCGGCCTGGTCACCGTTCAGCGGAGCTACGATGGACCGACCAAGAACGGCGAGGCGAGGCACGTGCCGATCCTCGAGGCGCTGGCGCCGATCCTGCGCGAGTGGAAGATCGCGTGTCCGCCGGCGCCCGAGCCCGGCGCCGCACGGCTCGTGTTCCCGACCGCGACCGGAACGATGCGCCAGAAGTCGGATCGCCTATTCCAGGAGACGCTTCAGCGCGTGGTTCTCTCGGCTGGCTTTCGGAAGCGCTACATTGGCCAGCACTCGCTGCGCCACACGTTCGCCTCACACTGGATGATGCAGGGGGGCGACATCTTCCGGCTGCAACGCGTCCTCGGCCACAAGACCCCGAAGATGACTCAGCGCTACGCGCACCTCGCGCCGGAGGCCTTCATCGCCGATCGCGCCCGGTTGAACGAGCTCTTGCCCGAGCCAGGCAACGTTGTGCCGATCGCGGCGCGGAAGCCGGAGCTCCCCCAGGTCGAGGCCGACGTAGCCAAGGCGGTGGCGGGATGAAGGAACAGGGTGAGGCCCCGCAGGCTGCGAACGCCGCTACGAGTCCAGCCGCGGTGGCGAGTTCTCCGTCTTCTTCGCCTCGAGGAACGCGTTGAACTCGGCGCGGTGGCGCATGAACTCGTCGAGCTCCTTGCGCTCCTCCTCGGGCATCCCAAGACTCAAGCTGATATTGGAGTAGGTGAGCTTCGGTCCGCCCATGATGTCCACGGCCTGCGCGATCGCCTTGAGCGCGGCGGGCAGGAAGCTGATCGGGATCTCGGCCATGCCCGCTACGAGCCGCTCGGCGCCGAGCGCCAGGGCGACACCAAGGGTGGTCACGGTCGCCGAGGTCGCGCCCTCGCGAAGCGGCTGGTAGCGCTCCTTGGACGCCTCGGCCACGAGCTCGGCGAGTTGGGATTCCGTGCATCGGATGCCGGCCCAGGCTGCGGCCCTTTCCGGCTCGGAGTCGAGGCGAAGGGCGATCGCGAGCCGCCGAACGGCGCCGGCGTCGGTTGCGATCGCAACAACGGGCTGGGCCGCCTTCCTCGCCCGCCTTCGCTTGGCGCCTTGGGTTGGGTCGGCGGGGAGTGCCTTCTCGGCGCGAGCACGCGGCCGGTGGCCGCGGTTCTTGTCGCATGCCGCGCAGCTGACCGGCGGCCTGCCCACGCCAGCCCACCGCAACCTCTTGCCGCATCCACGACAGTCCAACGTTCTAGGTGAGGCCATGGTTGGTACGTTGGCGCAGACTCCAACGCGATGGCAACCGTCCCGAACGCTTTGGGACCCGGTTGTGTTTGCGGATTGCCAGTCCGGGTGGGGGGCGATCGCTCGCCGACGATTTCGGGGTGCACCCGTCGTCGTCGCCTCGATGCGGCGCGGCCTTCAGCTGCGCGGGGGCGCGGCTTTGAGCCGTACCGTCAGTCCAGCGCATGACGCGTCGTCGGGGCGCACTGCTGGTCTCGTTCGAGACACGTTGCAGCGCGACCTGCGCGACGCGATCGTCGCGAAGCTGTAGGGAGCTACCTACTCACCCTCGGGCAACTCGACCGGCGTCGGCTCGGGATCGCCCACACGAGGAAGACTCCGGAGCTCGGCGACCGTGATGTCGAAGCTGAGACGCTTCTCATGCGGCCATGGCGGGCTGTCCTCGGGTCGAAGCACGATCACATAGGCCGTCCCAGGGGCATCGCCAGCCATCTCCCGAGCAATATTGCGAAGCCTTCTCTCCACGCCGTCAAGCGTGCGCACCCGCTCGCCGCCGATCCGCTCCACCGTCGAGCCCGCAGTGAATCCATGCCGCTCGGCGCAAGTATCGGGGCGAACATGCCTGATCACGACAGCCCCGTCGATGTCAGCCAACTCCCATCCGATGTCGATTGACCGCTCTTCGACATACGCAGGGAAGCCGTCTTTGCTTGCAGTCTGCGGGCAGTACTTCGGCACGCGACCTTGCGCATCAGGCGTCTTGCACGCCTCGATCTCTCGACGCAGTTGGCTTGCTGACGGCTGCGGCGATGGCGCCGATGGGGCGACTGCGGGCGTAGCTGTGTTGATCCCCAACGTCCTGCCGCATAAATCCGCAAGTACTTCGGTCGGGCGGGCGCTGTGTTAACACGAGTATCGTCCAATTGCCCGAAACGTTGCGCGCTGAGTTGGTGGAATTGTCTGTTGCGCGCTGGTGCCCGACCCGAGCAGAGCGGCGACAACAGGTGCGGCATCGGATCGAACCGCGACCAGCTCGGCCAGGGCACGGCGAAGGACGGCCTCGACCGCCCTCAGGCCGCGTTGCCCGAGTCGGTCGTGGTGCTCGATCGAGAATTGCCGGCTCACGGCGGCAGCAATGTCCTGCGCGACAGCGGTGCCGTGCATTTCCGCGAGGGCGCTCAGCGAGCTGCGCATCCACGCAGCAGGGAGACCGGCGCCGCCGGCCAGGAGCGTCCCTGATCTCGGCAGCCACGACTCGGCCAAACCTTTAAGCGAAGCACGGAGTTGAGCCGCTGGGTTGCTGGCCCATTCGGCCTGCTCTCGTCGGCAGGTGGCCTCGGCGTTCTGGAGGCGGTCGAGAAGCTCCTGGTGCCGGACCTGATCAGCTCGTCGACGACGGTGCGCGTCGTGATGGGCGCGGACGATCGCCGCAAAGTAGCTCGAGCGATCTCGGATATCATCGCGGTGGACCTGCCCTCGAAGGGCCTGCTCAGCTGAGCGCAGTACCTCGGGCGGATATGCTCGAAGCGCATCGACGAAGGTTCGCCGGGCGCCCGGGAAACGGTAGACGTCGTGGATGTGTCCGAGGAGAAGACGGGAGCTTCTATCATCGGCGCGGGCCCTCTCTCGGGACTCCGCCGCCACCTTCGTCATGGCCGCCTCGTCGGTCAGCAGGGCGCGCGCTTCCATCGCGCGCTTCGCCGCCCGTGCGCCGGCTTGGTAGGCGCGCAGGACCGTGATGAGCACGACCGTGGTCGCGGCCTTGGCCAAGTCCTTATCTCGAAGGACAGGGATGTGCTCCGCGAGGCGATCAGTCAGCGAAAGCATCGGGCGAGCGAAGCTTTTTACTGACGCAAATGCCCTCTCGATAGTCGACTTTCCCTGGGGGTGACCTTCCTTCTGGGGCGCATGTTCTACGGCGAGAGCGGCGAGCGCCTTTCGCGTCTTCTTGGCCATGTATGGCGGCCCTTGGTCGGTAAGGGCCTGGGCGCCTGGATGGTTCTTGAGCGCATTCGTGAGCACGGTGACGACGTGGTCTGCGCTCTCGTGGTCGTCGACGATGACGCCGTCCAAGAGGTCCTCGTCGCGCCCGCCCACGTCTTGGGCGGCGATGAGCTTGAGCGAGACACCGAAGGCCGAGATGTCCGTCGTGTCGGCGGCCTCCATCGTGTCGGGGAGAACGAGGTCGAAACCGAATCGTCGCCGGCGTGGAGGACGAGGCTGGCGTGCACGAGGTGCCTTCTTCGCCTCTTCGATGGGGCCCGGCCCAGCTGGTGGTGTTCCGCTCTTGAGCCAGGCGCGTAGGGTGCGCGGCTTGATGCCCAGCATCGCCGCGAACCGGTCTTGCGTCAGGCAGTGATCCTTGCTCAAGCGCAGCCACGCTCCAACGATGAGTTCACGGACCATCGGGCGACGAAGACGGATCCGGCCCAGGATGGCCGAGGCCACCGCGAGCAGCGCCTGGGTAAGCCGGAGTTCGGCTTCGACCTCCTTTCCTCGATCGGCCGGGGGTCGGCCACGCTGCGTGAGCCGTTGCAGGAGGGGTTCAAAGACCGTGAGGGCGCGTGCGATGATGCGGCTCAAGCGTTCCGCCCCAACGTCTTCGCCCGCGTCCTTCGCGGCTTGGCCGAGTTCAACGGCGACCCAGCTTGGTCGGAAACGGTGGGCGATGCCGAGCGCAACAAGGGCCAGCAGAGGGCTTGGCATCGCGCGAGGAGAATGCGACGGAGGTGGTGGTGGCGGCGGGTGCTCTGATTCTTTCAACTCAAAACTGGATCCTACGCGCCCGCCACCACCTATCCAGTTCGTGACCTACGTGGTCACGCGGCCCAGCACGACACGGGTTCCGCAGAACCGTAACTCCATCACGCCGTCCATGATGACGAGCCTGAGGACCTCCAGCGGAGTCCCAGCGCCGGTCTCCTCGGTCGGCGCCCCTGCAGGCGCGAGCCTCCAGAGCGCCCCTTGTCGCTTGCGGGAGATGGCATCCACGGCCGCGAGCACCTGGTCAGCTCTACCGAAGTACCGATCGGCTGGCGTGAGGCCATCCAGGCCCATATGGGCCCGGCGCTCGTTATAGTCCGCGAAGAACGCGGCCAGCTTCTTCTCCGCTTCCAGCCGATCGGCGAAATGCTCGACCTCCCAGAGTTCGCGCTTCAAGGTGCCGTTCGCCGCCTCGACCTTGCCACCGCCGCGCGGGCTGTATGCACGTCCAACGCTGTGGTCGATGAGTTCACGCTCGAGGTATCGACCGAAGTCGGTCTCCTTGGTGAACGCGACGAAGGCCCCACCGCGATCCGTACGCAGCGCCTCGGGCTTGCCGTGTCGCGCGATCGCGGCCTGCAGCGTCCGCGTCGCGACGGCCGACGTGGGCGCATCCGCCAGCGCGTATCCTACGATGTAACGCGAGAAATCGTCCAAGATGATGAGCACGTGGAGGCGATCGTCACCGACCCGTACCTCGGTATTTTCTGCGAGGCGCTTCAAATCGGATCGGCTCCGGGCCTTTCGGCGGGCCGCGATGAACGGGCTCATATCCGTGACCGCGGAGCACTCGCGCGATGGCTTTCAGCGAAACGCGCCAGCCCTTGAATCGCTTGAGCTGGGCGCGGAGCTGGGCAGGCCCCATGCTCGGGTGCCTCTGCTTCAGCTCGAGGATGGCGGCGATCTCGTGCTCGCCCAGACCCTGGGCCGGATCCAGCGGGGCATACGGCGAACGCGGGATCTTCTGTTTCACCGGATCTGCGTGCGGTGGCTTCTCCGCCGACGAGACGGCACCACTGGATGCTGTTTCCCTCGAGGGATCCGACGAAGCGGGCTTCGATGAGGGCTCCTCCAATGCTTGATCAGACTCGACCGACTGCCGGTGCCAGCGGAGCACCGTGGTCGTGCTGGTGCCGAGGATCCGCGCGATCTCGGCAACCTTTACGCGCGCACCAAGCAATTCCCGGGCTCGCTCGCGCTCCTTGACCCCGTACCTTCG
>WRPG01000147.1 GCA_009773355.1 Limisphaerales bacterium | reverse complement strand
CGGTGGGCGGCCGACACCGCCGCCGCCCGCCTGCGCGCCCTCGCCGGTGTGGCCAGAGCCGCAGACACCGACCGCATTGCCGCGCCGGCTTACCCGCAGGGCACGGTGAGCAACGGCGGCGACAGCGCCAGCGGCGGCCTGCCAAAGTTCCAGTTGAAGATTCCGCCCGTTGGGCTGGTTGGCGATTTGAAGCGCGCCCGCGAAGCCCTGGCCAAGGGCGAGCAATTCGCCGCGTGGACGGAGACGCTCGCGGCGCTCAAGGTGAGGCCGTTTCACCCCGAGGCGTGGCTGCTGCTGGCCGAGACAGCGCTGGCCGCCGGCGATGTGGCGAAAGCGCGCGAGTGTGTCGCGCGGGCGCGCCAGCTCGTCCCGCACTGGAAGGCGGCGAAGAAATTCCAGAAGGAGCTGCCTGTGCGGGGCCGCGATTGGAAAGTCCGCTGGCCCGAGCCGCCGCCGAAGGCCGGGCCGTCGCGCCTGACCGTCTTTGTCATCGCGAAGAACGAGGAGAAGTTCCTGGGCCAGTGCCTCGCTTCGGTCAAGAGCCTGGCGCAGCAGCTTATCGTGCTGGACACGGGTTCGACCGACCGCACCGTGGAAATCGCGAAGGAACATGGAGCCGAGGTGCATTCGCACGCCTGGACCGATGACTTCAGCGCCGCTCGCAACGCGGCGCTGGAGCACGCGACGGGCGACTGGGTCCTGTTCCTGGACGCGGACGAGGAACTGCCCGCCGCCGAGCACGAGAACCTGCGCGCCGAGCTGGACGCTCCCGGTGTCATGGCCGTCCGTCTGCGGCTGCAAAACGTCGGGCAGGAGGACGACGGCCTGTGCCATGTGCCGCGCCTGTGGCGCAACGCGCCGGGCCTTTTCTTCCACGGGCGCGTCCATGAGCAGGTGTTCCCCAGCATCCTCGTGAAGTGCGAGGCTTGGGGCATGGAGACGCGGCTGGGCACGGCGACCTTGCGGCATCACGGCTACGCGCCCGAGGTCATCAAGGACCGGAACAAGATCGAGCGCAACCTCCGCCTGCTGCGCCGGGCCGTCGAGGAACTGCCGGGCGAGCCGATGCTGCTGATGAACCTTGGCCTCGAACTGGTGCGCGCGGGCGACCTGCGCGCGGGGCTGGCGCGGTATCGCGAGGCGTTCGACCGGCTCGGCGCGCTGCCGGCGCGGGACGTGGTGCCGGAGCTGCGCGAGGCGCTGCTGACGCAGTTCGTCTGCCACCTGCACACGGCGCGGGAGTTTGCGGAGGTGTTGCGCGTGCTCGCCTCGCCGCTGGCGGAGGCGGGCGGGCTGACGGCCACGCTGCACTTCATGGCGGCGCTGGCGGGCCTGGAGTTGAAGCGCTTCGACGAGGGCGCGGAGCACGCGCGGCAGTGCCTGGCGAAACGGGACTTGCCGGCACTCACGCCGATCAACCGCGACATCCGCAAGGCCGGGCCGCATCACGTGCTGGCGCTGTGCCGGTGGGGCGCGCGGCGGCACGAGGACGTGGAGGGGGCGTTCCTCGCCGCGCTGGCGGCGGACGC
>WRPG01000146.1 GCA_009773355.1 Limisphaerales bacterium | reverse complement strand
AGAGATTCGCCCGGTACCGCTGGCAAGTTGTGCGCAAGCCTCGTCGAGAACCGCCTGGACGGCAACCGCCAGCGCGTCCGCGTCATGCTCGACCCGGTCGCCTTCACAGCGGGCGAACACAGACCGTTCCGCGCGGGCCAGCACCGCTCCCGTGGTGTCATAGACCAGTGCGCGCGCCGCGTGTCCCCCAACGTCCAGCGTCACGACCAGGCGTTCGTCGTGCATGAACGCGACTACGTCGGGTGCGGTTGCAGCAACGGCGACGCCAGCATTTCGCTCGACGAATTCCGCCCCGCGCCTGCCGTAATCCAGTGCCGCCGCCGGTTCATTGACGTCGTAGATCACCCACTTCCAGCGCCCTGCGGGCAGCGGTACGACTGCCGGCACGTTTTGCGCGGCGCAGAACACGTAGTCCGGAGCGAGCGCGTGCAGCGCGCCTTGAGCCACATCATTCCAGCTGTCCACCACCCATCCCACGTGCGCCACGCCCCGGGACCGTGAGCGTTCCACCAGGGTCCGGTCGAAGGAAACGATTACCCACGACGTGGAGTGTGTGCCCATCTTTGCCAGGATGGCATCGAGCACCGCATCGTTGCCGAAGCGGCGCAGGCTGGCGCGTTTCACGTCGAGGAAAAAAGTCACCGCCGGATGCGTACGGGCGATCGCGACGATTTCCCGCAGGTGGGGAATGTGCGTGCCGTGGAAGCGCGGGCCAAGCCGCGCTGTCTCGTTGACCTCGACCCGCGCGAGCTCCGCCGCGGTCATGTCCCGCACGTCGCCGGCGACGCCTGCCGTGCGCTGCAGATCCGCGTCGTGGATGATCACGGGCTGGCGATCGGCGCTCAATTGTACGTCGCACTCGAAGGCCGCGGCGCCGGTGGCCAGTGCGGCCTCGATGCCGGCGACGGAATTCTCCGGGTAGTGCAGCGGGGAGCCGCGGTGGGCGATGAGTCGCGGCACCGGGCCGCGGGCGGAGCGGGGAAGGTCCTCAGTCACGGGCGTTGCGCGGCGCCGGCGAAGCTCGCATCCAGGAACGGCCGGAACTTCGCCGCGACGTCCCCGGGTTCGTTCACGATATCGCGCACCAGCCGCAGCAACGGAAAGGATGCCAGGTCCAGTAATCTGAAACGCTGCACCATGTTCAGGGAATGGATCCCTTCACTGTGAACGTTCATGCCGGTGCCGCAGGTGTCGCCGGGTGCACAGTGCACCAGGTCACGTCCCACCTGGCGGTGATGGGAGCCCGCGCTGGTGGCCGTTGTGACGAGGTCCCCCAGACCCGCGAGGCTGTACGCGGTGCCGCGCCTTCCACCCCTGGACTCGATGATGCGGGCCATCTCCTCCAGTGCCGCGGTGGCCAGGAATCCGCGCACGTTGTCTCCGAGGCCTGCCTCCTCGGCTGCGCCAAGGAGCGGAACATAAACGTTCTTCAGGATCACGGCCCAGGACACGCCGATCACGTCGGTGCAGTGGCGCAGGTAAAGCGGTGCGCCCGCAAACAGTTCCCGGGCGCGTTCATACACGTCCGACTGCGTCGTGCCCAGTTCCGCGAATCCCGGGCGACCGGCGCGTACTTCCTCGGCGATCATGGGTCCGTAGATCATGCCGAAGCGTCCGGCGGGACCCAGTATCCCGCCCAGCACCGCCGCGGGCGTGCGGCCCTGGTCGTCCATGCCCTTGGCAATGGAAAGACAGATGCAGTGATCGGGAATGTGCGCCTGGATCCGTTCTGCCAGCTCCGCATGGGGTAGCGCGGGCAGCGCGAATATCACGAAATCCTTTTGTGCGGCGGCCTGCTCCAGCGGCATG
>WRPG01000099.1 GCA_009773355.1 Limisphaerales bacterium | reverse complement strand
GTCGCCGAAGGAGCGGTCGCCGCGGCCTTTGCGCGCGCCGCCGCCGGCCTCCTCGTCGCCGCGGATGTGGGCGTAGCGGTTCGTGTCGGTGCCCTGCTTGGCCCACGCGGGGAGCAGTTGCAGTTCCAAATCGAGTTCTGTGTCGGGCTGTTGGCTCATTAGCAAAGCGGCGGCTCAGGGCACGCCGGGTCGAAAGCGTCGGGGACAATGGGCCGCTGCCGGAAGGAATGCAAGCGTCGCGCGATGCGGTTGTCGTGCGCCTCAGGCAGCGGGGAAATGCCGCCTCCATCCGGTGCCGGAAGCGCGCCAGCCAGCGCGTCGGCGGACCTCAAGGACCCGGAGCCGCCGCGCGATAGAGGGTTGGCGCGAGGTCTTTGCTGCCAATGCCCTGCACCCGTCCGTCGCTGAACAGGAGGTTGCCGCTGTCGTCGTGGCGGTTGGTGTTCCAGAACGGCCGGTAGCCGATGGGCGAAGCGCCGGACTGCAGCCAGTTGATGTGGTTGTCGCCGGAGAGCACGGTGTTGAGGTTGCTGCGCCGGGGCCGGACACTGGTGAAATAGCTCACATTGGTGCCGCGCACCTGGGAAAAACTGACGGGCGGACGCTTGTCGCGGTCAGTGGGGCAGGCGAGAATCTTGGCGCTCCCAAGACTGTTCGACGCGATGATGAAGGGGCGCACGTCGCTGGCGATCAATCCCCCGGGCCGGAGGGCGCTCGTGGGGATTGGCGCGCATCCGCCCTGCGCGGCGGGAACTTGCTGCGGAAAGTTGCCGTCGTGCGACTCCGCGTAGCTGATCAGCCCGATGCCGACTCCGCGGAGGTTGTTGGAGCAAAAGGTCTGAAGCCCCTTGACTTTGGCCTTCATGATGGCCGGCAGCAGCAACGCCACAAGGATGGCAATAATAAGCGTGGCCACCATCGTTTCCACCAAAGTGAAGGCGAGGAACGCGCGGAATCGGTTTTGTCGCAGCAGCCTCAAGCGGCCCTAGCAAACGCGCTCTCATCCGCTCCGTCAAGACGCAGGGTGTAAAGGGGATGTAAATCCCGAAGCGGCCAACCGGCGTCGCGCCAACTCACTTCGTCTGGAATGCCTCCGTCCGCACGATGGCGGTGACGAGGGTGCGGAGGGAGTGGCCGCCGGACTTGGTCACTTCGACAAGCTGGTCAATGGTCGCGGCGTCCGTCGGCTCGACGGTTCGGCCCAGCGCATAGACGAAGAGCTTCTCCGCGAGACCTTTGAGGAAGCGGTCGGACTGCGACGCAAGCGCGGCCTTGTATTCCAGGAAGTTCGCGAACTGCCGGCCGTTGGGCAGTGCGCCGTCCGGCTCGATGGGCGGCGGATTGCTCCATTGCTCGACGGGTTTCTCGCCGTCCTGCCGCGTGCGCCATTGGCCGATGGCGTTGAAGTTCTCCAATGCGAGGCCGTAGGGGTCGAGGCCCGCGTGGCAGTTGCGGCAGCTCTCGCGTTCGCGATGCCCGGCCAACCGCTCGCGCACGCTGCGGTTCTGGCCGCGCGGGTTGGCCTGCACTTCCCCGGCGTTGGGCGGCGGCGGTGCGGGCGGGTCGTTGAAGAGCACTTCGAGAACGTATTTGCCGCGATGCACGGGCTTGGTGCGGTTGCCGTCGCTGCCCCATTTGTGGAAGCCGGCCATTGCCACCAGTCCGCCACGTCGCGCGCCGGGCACGGTGTCGAGGTAGAAGGCGTCCACGGCGTGCTGCTGTTCCGGTGTCCACGCGGACTCCGGGGCGGCGAGCGCGGCGAGCACGTTCGGTGGGATGAGTCCGGCGCGAAAATAGAAGCCGCCAATGCCGAAGTTGTTGATGACCTTGAGCAGCAGGTGGTTCTCGCCCGCGCGCAGGGAGACGCGCACGACTTGATCGTCCGACGTCACGCGCGGACGCAGGTTGGCGGCAAGCAGCGGCGCGCCGTTGAGCCAGACTTTCAGGCTGTCGTTGACGCCGAAGGAAAGCGTCAGCTCACGCGCGGTCGGGCTGGTGATGACGCGATGGAGGTAGAACGCGGAGCGCGAGTGACCGAACGGGAACCAAGGCCGTCCGTCCTCCATGTCCTCGCGCTTGAGCCAGTTGAGCGTGGTGGTGTTGCGGCCCGGATATTTCGCCGCGAGGTCCACGCCGCGCTCGGGCGGAAACTCGGTGGCGACTGCGGCGTCGAAGGTCTCGCCCTCGAACGGCCCGATCTGGTGCCACGGACCAAGCACCGGCTGCGGACCGGCCTCGCGTCGCAACTGCGCCAGCCAGTGCGCGCGCGACTGCAGCTTCACGCGCTGGAAGTCCGCGCCCTTCACGCCGGCGATGCCGTAGAAGGCGGCGAGCTTCTCATTGAGCATCGCCCAGTCCGCGCTGAGAAAGGCCAGCGCGCTCTCGTCGCGGCGGAGCACTTCGCGGAAGAACTCCAGCGGCTCTCGGTTCATCAGCTCGCCCACTCCGGCAAAGTCGTTGTCGTAGTAGGCCGGATAAATCTGCTGGTCGGGCTGGAAGCTGTCGAACTCATGCACCTTGAGCCACTGCCCGCCGAAGCCGCTGACAAACGCCTCCGCCTTCGGATGCGCCAGCATCCGGCTGACCTGCGCCATCAGCGCCGTCGCGTCGCGCAACCGGCCTGCGCGCGCGGCAGCGGCGAGTTCCTCGTCCGGCAGCGTGCTCCACAGGAAGTAAGAGAGCCGCGCGGCCAGCTCGTAGTCGGTGATCGACCGCAGACCACTGACCTCAGACTTCTGACCGGCTCCGGGCGCACGCGCGCCAGTCTGCGGTCTGCGGTCTGCGGTCTGCGGTCCGGTTCCGACCGGTTCGAACAGATACAGAAAGCTCGGCGAGCACAGCGTCGCGACCAGCCCGGCCTTCACCGCTTCCTCGAATGGTTCGCCACGCTTCAACTGGTCCGCCACGAGGCCGACGATGACGTTGACTTCGTCCGCCGTGACGGGACGGCGGAAGGCGCGCGGGAGCAACCGCTCGAAAATCCGGCGCGCGTAGTCCGGCCCGAGCTTTTCCGGTTCGCGCCCCTCGAAAAACACCGTGCTCATGCTCTTCGGCGGCCATGGGCCTTGCAGCGGCCCCTCGACCTCGATGTAGTCCAGCAGCAGTCGCGGCAGCGGCGCGGTGTCGAACGTCCTCACATTGGGCCGGCCGCGCTGGAACTCCGCATACATGCCCTCGGCCCGCCCACGCGCCTTGAGCAGTTCGGCCTGCGCGAACTGCTGCTCACGGCCCAGCTTCATGATGTGCGTGTTCATGTGGATGGAGTCCCCGTTGTTGTCGTTCACCGGCGTGCCGTTGAGGAACATCACCTGAAACTCGCCGTTGACCTTGGGGTCGCAGGTGACGCGGAACTCATACACCTGTGGTGCGGTCAACGGTGCGTCCACGCGTGCCTTGCCGATACGCTCCGGTCCGCGATCAATTTCCATGAACACTGGTGTGCCGCGCGCGCCGGGGTCCGCACCGGCTCGCACGCGCACCAGATATTCGCCGCGCGCGGGAATCTGCGTGCCGCTGTGCGCGTGCCGCAGCCGCCCGAACGTCCGCGCGCCGCCTTCGAGCAGCACCATGGCGGTGTCGGTGAAGGACGCTGCACGCCCCTCGGCGATGTAGCGGATGGGACCTTCGGTCCGCGTGTCCTCGAACTCGTAGCGCGCCACGCGGCTGGGCACTGATGGCGGGCGCACCTGGATGGCGCGATTAGCGACCACTTCCGCCACGCGGAAATACTGGTCCATCAACGACGGGTCCAGCAGCAGCGCCTTGCTCACCTTGTCGAAGCCTTCCAGTCGTCCGTCCGGCGGCAGCAAATCCTCCGGGCCTTCGCCGGGCACGAAGTCCACGTCCAGCAGGTCGCGCACGGTGTTCGCATACTCAGCGTGGCTCAGGCGGCGCAGGAGCACGCGTCCGCCGGTGCTGACCGCGAGGCGCTGCACCGCGCGCTGCTCGCCGGCGACCCAGCGCGTTACCGCCGCGAGCGCCGCGCTGTCCGGGCGCGCCTCGTCCTTGGGCGGCATTTCACCGAGGTTCAGTTTGTTGCGCACCTCGGCCCAGACCCCGGCGGCGGGGTTGTTGACGAAGTCCGGCGGCAAGTTGTCCAGCCGCACGTCGCTCTTCTGCTTCTCCGGGCCGTGACACTTGACGCAATGCTGCTGCAGGAATGGCGTGACCTGTCGCTCAAACGTCGCGCGGTCAGCGACAGTTGGAACTGGCGTGGCCGCAAAACCGATGGAAGACAAGAATGCCAACAGCAGGACGACGACGCTCTTGGACTGCGGTGGCAGAGCGCAGCGGCGTGGCGCTTCGCTTCCCGCCGCAGTCCAAGACGGCGCGGTTCGCTCGGCAGTCGGAGTGGTGTCGCGCCTGTTCATCGCACTTGAACTCGCCCTTCACCGAACGCCGTCCGCAGCCGCTGGACATCGTCGTCCGACAGCTTGGTTCCCTTGCGCACGACGGAGAGCGACTTGAGCTTCGGTGCCTTCGCCATGCGCAGCAGCCCGTCCGCCGTGATGCCCGCCGGGCCGCCGCGCTGGCTGTCGCCAATCACAACGCGCTCGAGGTTCGGCACCTCGGCGAGGTGCGCGAACGCCGCGTCCGTCAGCCCCGTGCCACCCAACTGCACGTCACGCAGCTCGGCCAGCTCGGTCAGCGGCGCAAGGCCGGAGCCGGTGAGGTTCGGCGCGTGGAGCGACAGATAGTTGAGCCGGTGCAGCCGCCAGAAGAATTCCAGCCCCCGGTCGGTCACCTGGGTCGCATCCTGCGAAACCACCAGAGAATTCAGCGCCACCAGTTCGCCAAGTGTCCGCATCCCGGCGTCCGTGAGCGCGGAGCTGCCCAGTTGCAGTTCGGTCAGCCCGTTCAGCCCCGCGAGATGCCGCACGCCCTGGTCGCCCAGGCCGGTGCCCGTCGCCACGAGGCGGCGCAGGCTGACCAGCCTGGCCAGCGGCGCGAAGCCGGCGTCCGTGAGCTGGCGCGCATTGGACAGGTCGAGGATTTCGAGCCGGCGCAGCCCCGCGAGATGCGCGAAGCCGGCGGTGGTCATCGCGGCATCGCGACTGGCCAGCTCGCGCAGGCTCGGGAACTGCCGCAGATGCGCGGCGGCGGCATCGTCGAGCCGGTCCACGTTGAGGACTTGCAGCGGCGCGCCGGCGAGCACGTCGAGCGATGCGCCCGTGACCTTGGTGAAGCGCAGGTCGAGCTGTTCAAGCTGCTTGAGCCGGCCCAGTTCGCGCAGCCCGGCGTCCGTCAGCAGGCCGCTGTTGAGGCGCAGCCGGCGCAGTTTTTCCAGCCCCGCGACGTGCTTCATGGCCGCGTCGTCGAAGCCGGCCTCGTTGGACAGTTCGAGAGTTTCCAACTTCACCGCGCGAGCCAGCGGCGCGAAGTCTGCGGGCGCCGGGTGGTAGCCCGTGTGCTGCACCTGGAGGCCGCGCAAGTCCGGGACACGCGCCAGCACGTCGAGCAGTTCGGGCGACAGTTGGGTTGAAATGGGAAACTCAATTTCCGCGAGTCCGATGAGGTCCGGCAGGCGGCGGAACAGCTCCGTGTCCGGCGTGCGGGGGAAACGCGCCTTGAGCATCGCGCCGTCGGCGTTGTTGAAGTCGCCGATGGCCGCGAGCACCGCCTGGCGCGCGGCGGCGTCCGCCTCCATGCGGCGTTGCGCGCCGGCCAGCGCTTCCGGCGGTGCGTCACGCGCGACGCGGAAGCCGAGATACGCGCCCGCATCCGCCGCTTCGAAGTAGGAGCGCGCCGTCGAACGACACTGCACCGGCGACACCGCCCACGAACCGCCCCGGATGGTGCGCCAGTCGCCGTGCGCGTTCCATGCCTCGGTGTTGACCGGGTCCACGGCCAGGACCGTGGACCGGTCGTAGCGCGGTGCGGCGAACTTCTTGTAATAGGTGTCCGTGTAGCGGTCCGCGCACCACTCCCACACGTTGCCGTGCATGTCGCGCAAACCCCAGGCGTTCGCCGGATAGCTGCCCACGGGCGCGGTGAAGACGTGGCCGTCGTCGTGGCCCTTCTCCACGCGCACCATCCACTGTCGGATGGCGCGGTCCGGCCAGGCCTTCTCGTATTCCGCGTTGGCGATGTTCGCGCGGCGGTGAATCGAGTCGCGAAACTCATTGCCCCAGTTGAACCAAGTGCTCGTCCCTGCGCGGCAGGCGTATTCCCATTCCGCCTCCGTCGGCAGACGGTAGGTGACGCCCTCCTTCTTCGTCAGCCACTCACAAAACGCCACCGCGTCGCGCCAGCTCACGCCGACGACCGGGTGCTGGTCGGTCTGCGGGAAGCCGGGATTCTTCCAAGTGAACTCCGCGCGCTGCTCGAAGGCCGGCTTGAGCCAAGGCTCCTTCGCCGGTGGCTGCGGCTGAAAACCCATGATGCCCTTGCCGCCTTGCTCGGCCGTGGTGCGATGGCCGGTTGCGGCGACGAACTGCTTGAACTGCCCGACCGTCACCTCGGTCTCCGCGAGATAGAACGGCTTCGAGAGAATGACCAGATGTTCCGGTCGCTCCTCGCCCTCGGTCCATCCGGCGCAGCAGTTGAAGGCCGACGCGAAGCCGAAGCGATAGGATATGCCTTGAACGAAGTGCCCGGCGGGAATCAGTTGCAGTTTGATGCCGGCGGTGTTCGTGATAGGCGAAGCAGCGAAGGCAGGCAGGCCGCCAATCGCACACGCGGCAAGCAAGGTCTGAAGTTTCTGCTTCACGCGACCAACTGCTTGATGACGCCCTTGCTGTCCTGAAACTCCCCGCCCACGTTCACGCCCATGCGGTCGGCCATCGTGTGCCAGAGCGAGGCGAGCGGCGTGTTGTCCGATAGCTTGAGATGGCCCTGATGTTTCACGCCGAGCGCCTTGCCGCCGAAGACCGCCGTGGGCAGCCGGTCGCGCGAGTGGTCAATGCCCATGCCGCTGGAGAACGCGAGCATCGTGTGGTCCAGCACCGTCGAGCCGTCCGGCTCCTTCATCGCCTTGAGCCGCGCCAGCAGGTGCGCCCAGTGCCGCATGTAGAACGTGTCCACCTGCGTCAACTCCTGAAGGTCGCGCGGGCTGTTGTTGTGATGCGTGAGCGCGTGGTAGCTCTTGGACACGTTCATCTCCGGCCATTCGCCGCCCGCGCTCTCGCGGCGCACCACGTAGGTGACGACGCGCGTCGAGTCCGTCTGGAACGCCATCGCGATGAGGTCATACATCAGCTTGCCGAACAGCTCGTAGCGGAACTGCGACGAGCCGGGCGCAAACGGCTGGCTGAAGTCGCCCATGCCGTTGAGGTCGGGCGCGGGCTTGGGACGGTTCGCCCAGTCCTTCTCGCGCGCAAGCTGATGCTCCACCTCGCGGATGGAGGTGAAGTATTCCTCCAGCTTCTCGCGGTCCGCGCGGCTCACCTGTGTCTCCAGTTGCTTCGCGCTCCCTTGCACGAGGTCGAGAATGCTGCCGCGCTTTTGGAAACCGCGCTCGCGCGACGCACGGGCCTTCGCATCGTCCACCTTGAACAGCCGGCTGAAGATGACGTGCGGGTCGTTCTCGGCGGCGAGCGGCACGGCGTTTTGGTTCCATGACAAGGTGTTCAAGTTGCCGCCGTAGCCCGTGCCGCGCGCGACGGAAAGCTGCAGCGAGGGAAAACGCGTCGCCTGCCCGACGCGCGCCGCCACCACCTGGTCGGCGGAGATGCCGTTGACGATGGAGCCATCCTGCTTGCGGCCCACCTGGCCGGTGAGAAACGTGTAGTCACCACCGTGCCCGCCGCCGTATTGCAGCGAAGTCCCGGACAACACCGTGAAGTCGCCGCGATACGGCTCCAGCGGCTTGAGGATGGGCGTGAAGGTGAAGTCCGGCCCGGTGTCTTTGGGAAACAGGTCGTAGCCGTTCATGCCCGTGCCGAAGTAAAACACGCCCATGCGACGCGGAATGGCCGGCACGCCCTCGGCGGCGGGCAGCATGGCTTCGAGCATCGGCAGGGCGATGGTGGCCCCGAGGCCGCGCAGGACGGCGCGGCGGGACAGGCGGACGCGTTTGAGCAGGTTCATGGCGTGATCGAGTTCAAGGAATGCTTTAGCAAAGTTCAGCGCATCGTTCCAACAGGTATTCCGCGCGGGCTGGGCGAATCTTACGGGAAACTTGGATGCGCCCCGCCGGCGTTCCCTGCAAAGAACCCGAGCTTCAGCGACCCGCCCACGAGAGGCTACGCCTGCAACCGGAGCGCACTGGCCAGGAAACGGCTCCTGGTTGGCCACGTCATCGTCATACCAAACTCTTTCGTGCCTCCTGCCACTGCTCCCAGCATCGCTCCGGGTCAATGTCTTTGTAACCGCGCTCGGCATCAATCTTCTCCGCAACGTCAATCGGGACTGCAACCGACGGACAGCTATTCCTAATCTCAATGACCTCTGCTTCAGTCAGCGGGCTGCCCTTGGCCCGCTCGCGATTCAGGATTGTCGCGACCAAACTTGGAATCGGATAAATCACCAACTCTTCGGAGTCACTCATGGCGTGTAGTGGCCTTAACAGGTATTGGGCTGCACTTTTGCCGCCTAACCTCGCACGGTGCAGGTGGTCATGGCGGAAGGCTATGGGCACACTTCCACCTGTCCAGAAGGTTCTTCACGGGACGTGATTGGGCCGTTGCGTGGGGCCAGGACACCGTGCTAGGCTCCGGTCGTGCCAGAAGCCGCCATCACGTTGGACGACGCGGCGCGGGATTTCGCCCGCGTGGTCGCCCGTGCCTGTGACCTCCATGAGTCGCTGCTCATCACGGACCACGGGCGTCCGGTGGCGCGCCTGTCCCCGGTGGAGTCTCCGGCACGCACTGGCGCGGAACTGGCGGCCAGACTCGCCCAAGCCCCACGGCTCTCCCCCGACAATGCCGCGGCTTTGGAGCATGAACTGGCAGAGGCCCGCGACCGGCTCACGCCTCCACGTCCGGCATGGGACTGATACTCGACACCTCGCTGCTGGTGGCGCACGAGCGGCGGAAGTTTGACCTGCCCGCCTTCCTGCTTTCGCACGCGGATGAACCCGTGGCCATCGCCGCCATCACCTATTCCGAGCTGTTGCACGGCTGGCACCGCGCCGCCGATCCCCGCATCAAGACCGAGCGCGCCCTTTACGTTGCCGGGGTTCGGCGGGATTGCACCATCGTCCCCTTCACCGAGGCGCAGGCGGAACACCACGCCCGCGTCTGGGCGGAACTGGAGTCACGCGGCGTCCTCATCGGCGCGCATGACCTGCAAATCGCCGCGACGGCGTTGAGCTTGGATTACGCGGTGGCGACGCTGAACGAAAAGGAGTTCGCGCGTGTGCCGGGATTGCGGCTGGCGCAAGTGGAGCGGCGGTGAGCGACGCGCAGGAAGCACCGCATCACGAAGCGGAGCACGTTCTCCGCTGCTTCATTCGCCAATCTGCCAGCAAGCGAGCCCGCCCTTCTCATTGCGGAAGAACAGCCGACCGTTGGCGTAGGCGGGCGCGTTTTTCATTTCCCGCATCCCCACGTTGAACGAGCGCAGCGGCTCGTGGCCCGTCCGCGAGCCGCGCGCGATGTCCACGTTGCCACGTCGGGAAACCATCAGTGGCGGGCGGAGATTTCCAGCATCCGCTCGATGGGCGCGCGGGCCTTGGCGAGGATGTCGGCGGGCAGTTCAAGACGGGGGGCGAGGTGCTTCATGCAGTCGCGCAGCTTCTCCAGCGTGTTCAGCTTCATGTAGCGGCACTCGCTGCACCGGCAGTTGTCGGTGGGCATCCGCATCACGTCATACACGGGCGCGCAGAGGAATTCCTTGCCGGGGCACTCCTTCTGCATCCGGTGGATGATGCCGGACTCGGTGACGATGACGAACCGCTTCGCCGGGCTGGTGCGGCAATAGGTGACCATCTTCTCGGTCGAGCACACCGCGTCAGCCAGGTTCCGCACCTCGCGCAGGCTTTCGGGGTGGACGACGATCTTCGCATCGGGATACGCCGCGCGGGCGCGTCGGATGACTCCCGCCTGGAACTCGACATGGGCATAACAGTTGCCGCGCCAGAGCGTCATCGGGCGGCCCGTCTGCTCCATCACCCACTGGCCGAGGTTTTCGTCCGGCACGAAGAGGAGGTCGCGGTCCTTCGGCGCGGCGCGAACGATCTTCTCCGCGTTGCCGCTGGTGACAATCACATCACTGAGCGCCTTCACCGCCGCCGAGCAGTTGATGTAGGCGATGGTGTAAAAGTTTGGGTTCGTGGCTTGCAGCTTCGCCAGCTCGGGCGCGGGGCAGCTTTCTTCCAGCGAACAGCCGGCTGCCAAGTCCGGCAGAATGACGACTTTGCCGGGGTTCAAAATCTTGGCCGTCTCCGCCATGAAGTGAACGCCGCAAAACACAATCACATCCGCGCTCGTGCCGGCCGCCTGCTGCGCGAGGCCGAGGGAATCGCCCACGAAATCCGCCACGTCCTGAATCTCCGGCACCTGGTAGTTGTGCGCGAGGATGACGGCGTTGTGCTGACGTTTGAGCGCGCGGATCTCGGCGGCCAGCGCGGCGGTTTGCGCCGGTGGGCGCGCCCCGCGGAACTGCGGTTGTGTCAGGTCGGTGCCGCGCGGCTGGGCTTCAGCCAAGTCAATCATGCGGCGCACGCTACTGCCGGGCCGGGGAGGCGTCAACGCACCGGGCGGCGGCCCGCCACCGGGAAATTGCCGGTCGGGAAAACCTGCTGTCGCGTTGCGAGCAAAGGTGAACAGTGTGCGAGCAAACCCGGACAAGCGTGCGAGCAAAGGCGAACACTCCCGCCCTAGCGGGCCTGGAGGAGGC
>WRPG01000098.1 GCA_009773355.1 Limisphaerales bacterium | reverse complement strand
GTAGCGCGGCCACGGTGTCGCCCCGCTCCCTGCCGGCGTGAGTGATCGCTCGCGCCGGCACCAAACCCAAGCTACAAGCGCGGCCCTCCGGGCCGCAGCAGCCACGCAGCGGGATTCGTGCCGGTAATCTGGACGTGCGGGCCGGAGTCCCGCGCTCCAAAAGACAAACCGGCCAGCCACTCGCGCGGCTGGCCGGTCGGAAAACCATTTGGCTCACTTGCGAATCAATACTCGCGCTTCGTCTTCCTGCCCGGCTCGGGCACGGGATAGAAACCGTTCGCATCCGCCTGCACGGGCGCGGGCGAGTCGAACGTGAGCTTGTCCGCGCCGGGCGCGTATTCGTGCTCGTGGTTGAGCATCTCCTCGAGCGTGACTTCCTGCGCGGTGTGCGCCGCGTAGCGGCCCAGGGATGTGACCAGGCTCGCCATGACGCCGCGCTCCACCTCGTTGTGCGGCTTGTCGTTGCGGATGGCGTCGGTGAGCACCTGCCATTCGTTGAAATACGGGTCGTCCACCATCTTGGAATCGGACGTCCACAACTGGTTCTCCCGCGAGAGGACGTGCCCCTTGAAGGTGCTGGAAGGTCCGTTGCAGTCGCCGGACTTGGCCGCCACCGCCATGCCCTTCGTGCCGTGGACGAAGCTGTGATACATCGGCACCGCGCCGACCATGCAACGGCCGTCCATGTAGAGCTTCGCGCCGTCCTCGAAGGTGTATTCCACCGAGTAGGAGTCGAAGTTCTGGTCCACGTAGGGCTTGCCGTCCGGGCTGGTGCGATAGGTGCGCCCGCCGACGCCCTGGGCCTTGACCGGCCAGAGGTGTTTTCCCGGCGGGCTTTTCATCCAGCAGAGATGGTCAATGTGATGGACGTTGAAGTCACTGTAGCCGCCGCCCGACGCCCAGATGAAGCTGTGGAAGCGGGAGATCTGCCACATCAGCTCGCTGGGCTTGCCGGGCAGGGTGTTGTCCTTGCCGGGATACTTCTCCGAGAAGGCCGAGCCGAGCAAACCCTGCATCCGGTAGCCGCGCAGCAGCATCACGTCGCCGATCTCTTTGTCCTGGTGGATGCGCGCGTGGAGCTGCTGGAGGCACTTCTTGTGACGCGACATCAGGCCCACACCGACCTTGAGGTTCTTTTGCTTGGCCAGCTTGTTGAGTTCGAGCATCCGGCGCGAGGTCGGGCCGTCGGCCGTCACGGGCTTCTCCATGAACACGTTGATGCCCTTCTCGATCGCGTATTTGAAATGCACCCAACGGAAGGCCAGCGGCGTGGTGAAGATGGCGACATCGCCTTTTTTCAGCGAATCAATCGCGCCCTTGTAGGCATCGAAGCCGATGAACTTGCGCTTGTCCGGCACCTCCACCTGCTCCTTGAACTTGTTCTTGAGCGAGTTAAAGGCGCCGTCGAGCCGATGCTGAAAAACATCCGCCATCGCGACCAGCTTGGGCGGGCCGCTCTGGCTCATCGCGTTGGCCGCCGCGCCGCCACCGCGGCCACCGCAGCCGACGAGCGCGACAGAAATCTGGTCACTGCCCGCCGCGTGGACATGCGGCAGGACGACGCCGGTCAGCGCCGAGGCACCGACAACCACACTGGAGGTCTTGATAAAGTCACGACGGGAAGAAGGAATGGAATCAGGCGCAGAGTTCATGGACGTATCGTTTGCCCGACCCCGTGCGAGTGTCAACATCGGAGGGACGAGTAGTGCGTCACCACCTTTGCGAGCCGACCAGTCTGTGGTGGACGCAAACGCGAAGCGTCTGGACTGCGGCGGCTTCAGCGCCGCTGTGACATGGGAGCAAATGCGGTGGTCAAACCCAAGAGCGGTGCCGAAGACACCGCCGTCCAGACGCTCCGCGGCTCCGGCCCCGCTCGGGCTGCATCCCCTGCCCTGCCTAGTTCATCGGCATCCCGCGCCGCACAAAGGTCGGCACGTCGAGATCCTCGCCGTTGCGCAGCGTCGGCTCGCTGTGCTCGAAGGGTCCCTTCGTGACCGTCTCCAGGCGCAGTTCGGGATGTGCAACCTTGGTCTTCTTGCGCGAGCGCCAGGAGCGGGACGCGGCCACCGGCGCGGGAGCTGCCACGTCAGTCGCCGTTTCAGCCACGGCCACGACGACGCGCTCCGGCTCGGCTTGCGCTGCCGCAGTGCGCGTGACGGGTTTGGTGGCAATCGCCGCGCCGAGCAGGTCGAAGTCCGACCCGCCCCGCGCTCCGGGTGCCGTTTCGAGTTTGGAAACCGGCTCCAGCTCGGTGTCCTTCGGCAAGTCGGCGGCGTGCGAGCGTTTGCGCGAGGCGACGAGCGTCACGGTCATGCGGTCGCCGAGGGCCTCCTCGATGGCCGCGCCCATGATGAGATGCGCGTTGTCGGTCTGACGGTTGATTTGCTCCATCACGCGGTTGACCTCGGCCATCGTGAGGCCGGGACCGCCCATGAGGCTCACGAGCAACGCGTCCGCCTCGCCGAGCGCCGCGCCGCCGTCGAGCAACGGGTTCGCCATGAGTTTCTCCACCACTTCCTTCGCCCGGTGCGGCCCGGTTGCCTCCGCGCTGGCGAAGGAACTTTCCGAGTGCCGGTCACGCACCACGGCGCAAAGGTCGGCAAAATCGAGGTTGATGAAGCCGGGCCGCGTGACGAGCTGCCAGATGCCGCGCACGCCCTGCGCAAGCAGTTCGTTCGTCGTCGAGAAGGTCTCGATGACACTGGTGTTCTCGTCAATCAGCTTGAACACCTTCTGGTTCGGCAGGCAGATGACACCATCGGCGGCGGCCTTGAACTCCTCCAAGCCCTGCCGCGCCTGCCGCATCCGCTTCGGTCCCTCGCAATCGAACGGCAGCGTGACGAACGCCAGCGACAGCGCGCCACACTCCTTCGCCACGCGCGCCAGCACCGGCCCCGCGCCCGTGCCCGTGCCGCCGCCAAGGCCCGCGCAGATGAAAACCATGTCCACGCCCGTGCAAAGCTCGCGCAGCCGCGTCTCGTCCTCCTCCGCCGCCGCACGACCGCGCTCAGGGTCGCCGCCCGCGCCGAGGCCGCCGTTCAGCTTGAGGCCGAGGTTGAACTTGTAGGGCAGCGGGATTTGCGCGAGCGCCTGCGAATCCGTGTTCAGCACAATCAACTGCGCGCCGGCGAAGCCTTCGTGGCTGATGTGCGCGACGACGTTGCCGCCGCAGCCGCCGACGCCAAACACCTTGATGGTGAGCTGCTTTTTGACCGGAGCCGCAGTGGGGGTGGTTTCAGTCGAGGTCATGGCGATGAGCGAGTTGAGTTCCCGACAGGTGCATCAAAAGATTCCAAGTGAGCCGGCGAGATGCTTGAGCTTGCCGACAAGGCCGACGCGCCGCTGGCCCTTCTGGCGAATCGCGCCGTATTTCACGAGGCCGACAGCGGTGGCGAGTTCCGGGTCGTCCGTCGCGGAGCGCAGGCCGCCGACGGCGTTCGCACGGCCCAAAGTCGCTGGCAGATCGAAGACCTCCTCGGCGAGTTTCTCGATGCCCCGGATGCGCGCCCCGCCGCCGCACAGGCACACGCCCGCGCGAAGCTGGTCGTGGAAGCCCTTTTCGCCGATGTCCTCGTCAATGAGCTGCAACGTCTCGTCCAGCCGCGCCACCATGATGCGGCGGAGATGCTCCAGGTTCACGCGACGGTCAGGGAAACCGTTCTCGCTCGTGAGCGTGAGCGTCTGGCCCGCCGCGCCCTCGATGGTCGCCGCGCCGTGCTCGCGCTTGAGCAAGCCCGCGCGCGCCGGAGCCATGCGCAGGCCGAAGGACAAATCGTTCGTCACATGGTCGCCGCCCACGGCGAGGATGCCGGTGTGCTTGATGACGCCATCGGCATAGACCACGTATTCCGTCGTGCCCGCGCCGAAATCCACGACCAGCACGCCCATCTGCTTCTGCTCGTTGTCGAGCAGCGCGAGCGACGAGGCGAGGCCGCTGAAGACCAGTTCCTCGACCTCCAAGTTCAAGCCCTTCACCACGCGCACGGGATTTTGCAGCCGCGTCGTGACCCCGTGAACGACGTGCATGTCCAGTTCCAGCTTGCCACCGAGCATGCCGATGGGGTCGGTGATGGCGGCCTGGCCGTTGAGCGTGAAGTGCTGGCGGATGGCGTGCAGCACGGTGTTCTCGGACGGACGGTTGAAGACCTTCGCGTTCGCGAGCACCTCGGTCACGTCCGGCTGGGAAATCTCGTGGTCGTCGGACGCGGCGGTGAAGACGCCGTGCGTGTTGAGGCTCGTGAGATGCCCGCCAGTCACGCTCAGATACACGCTGGCGATTTCCACGTCGGCGGACTTCTCGGCCTCGACGATGGCGTTGCGCACGTCCTCGGCGGCGAGGTCCGAGTTGACCACCTCCCCCTTGCGCACGCCGCGCGACGGACACTGGCCGATGCCGATGACGTTGACGCCGCCGGAGTCGGTGACCTCACCCACGACGGCGGCAACCTTCGCGGTGCCGATTTCGAGGCCAACGATGACGGTGGTTTTTTCGGGGAAGAAGAGGTTAAGCATTTTTCCTCCGGTAAGGCGCGGGTTTGGCCGGCTTGGCGGGCGGGGCAGGCACGGAGCTTGCCTCGACCCAGCGGGCCGGCAGGTTCTGCGAAATGGAAACGTCGAGCGTGGAAATCACCTTGCTCTGCTGTGTGGCCACGTCCTGCACCGCGCGCCAGCGGCGAAGCTGCGTGTCGAAGTCGCGGTGCGAGGCGAAGGTGATTTCGCCGCCCGTCGAAGTCGTCACGGTCAGCACTTCCAGCCCGGAGACATCCACACGCCGGATGTCCGAGCGGCCAAACATCGCCGAGCGCTCGAAGTGCGCGAGCAGCTTGAGAGCGGCGCGGACCTGCGTGGACTCGACCTGCCGGCCCGGCTTGAGGTCCACCGGGTTCACGCCCACGAGCGCGGGCAGCCAGTCAATTTGCAGCGCGGTCGGGTCGGCGACCATCGTGCGCGTGGGCGGCATCATCACATGGCCGGTCGCATCCAGCAGATGCGGCACCGCCACATAGCCCCCGGCCGAGTTCGGGCGGAGCACGACCACCTGCGCCACCGGCACGCGCTCGGTCACACGGATGCGCAACGTGTCCGGCAGCACACGCTCGACGGCGGCGGACTGGATGAACTCCATCAGTTCGAGGTCGCGCTTGATGCGCGCGAGGTCGAGGCTCATCAGGTTCTCGCCGACGCGGACACCCGCCATCTTGCGCAACGCCTCGACCGTCAGCACGCCTTCGGTCTGCAAATCAATGGTTTTGGTCGCGAACGCCGGGTTCTCCGTGACGAACTCGCGCACCGCCCAGTCCACGCCCCGCCAGCCGAGGAAGAGCACCACCGCCGCGCCGAACAGCACCGTGAGCACCTGCATCGCGAAGCGCGTGCGCGCCGCGTGGAGCTGGTCCGTGCGCAGCTTCACGCGCAGCACGTTCTCGTTCTCGCGGTGGAGACGGCGGTTGATTCTGAGGAGCCGGGCTAGTTTGCGGAGCATGGCGACAATAAAGGGAAGGGATTAGCCACAAAAAGGCACACAAGGCGCAAAGAGATTTTCTCCACAATTCCTTTTTGTGCTTCTTGTGCCTCTTTGTGGCTATTGAATTTGGCTTTCATCTCGGGCGCTGGCTTCAGGTGGCACGCCGCAGCGCGAGGTCCACCATCATCTGGCAAAGCTCCGCGTAGCTCAGGCCGGCGGCGGCGGCGGCCTTGGGCAGCAGGCTCGTCTCGGTCATGCCGGGCAGCGTGTTGACTTCGAGCACCACGGGGTCGCCGTTCGCACGCACCATCACATCCACGCGCGCGTAGTCGCGACCGCCGATGGCGTTGAACGCCGCGTGCGCCGCGTCCTGGATGCGGGCCGTCGTCATTGCGTCGAAGTCCGCCGGGCAGAAGTATTCCGTCGCACCGGCGGTGTATTTGTTCGTGTAGTCGTAGGAGCCTTGTTTGGGTCGCACCTCAACGACCGGCAACGCACGGCCCGCGAGAATGCCCACCGTCGTCTCGCGCCCGACGATGCGCTCCTCCATCAAAACCTCGGTGTCGAACTTGAGCGCCTCGGCAAGCTTCGCAGGAAACTCCGCGGGCGAATCCACGAACTGCAAACCCACGCTGCTCCCCTGGCGCACGGGCTTCAGCACGACCGGCGTCTGCCAGCCGTCCGGCCACTTCGCGTCCGCTGACTTGAAAGTCATGAACTTCGCCGTTGGCGCTCCGCACGCGACGCACTTCTGCTTGGTGAGCACCTTGTCGAACGCCAGCCGGCTCGCCTCGGGATCGCAGCCGGTGTAGGGCACCTTCATCGCCTCCAGTTCACGCTGCGCCGTGCCGTCCTCGCCGTAGGTGCCGTGCAGCGCGAGGAAGACGACTTCCGTGCCGACGGGCAGCGTCCACTGCCCCGGTCCCGTGGGGTCAAGCTCGTGGACGGTGTGGCCCTTGGAGCGCAACGCGGCGGCCACCGCTGCGCCCGTGCGCAGCGAGACTTCGCGTTCGGCACTCGGGCCGCCCAGCATGACCGTGATGTTCAGCTTTCCAGACATGACTCAATCCTCGCCGACGATTTCCACTTCCGTCTCCAGCTCGATGGCGCGCTTCTCGCGCGCGGTGCGCCGGATGACCTCGATGAGCGCCAGCACATCGCGCGCGGTGGCGGTGCCGTCGTTGACGATGAAATTACCGTGTGTGCCGGACACCACCGCGCCGCCGACGCGGGTGCCCTTGAGGCCGAGTTCGTCCACCAGCTTCCCGGCGGGAATGGTCTTCGTATTCTTGAAAATGCAGCCGGCGCTCGGTTCCTTGGGCTGCGAGGTCCAGCGCTTCTGCTGACACTCGGTGAGCTTCGCCTCGATTTGCTCGCGTGGCGCGGGACGGCCTTTCAGCACCGCACCGAGGGCAACGGCGGACTTGAGCAACGGACAGCTCCGATAGGTTGTCTCCACGTCACGCGCGGCCCGCTCGTGCGCGGCCCCGGCGTAGTCCATGTAGCGCAGCGACTCGACCGCCTCGAAGGTCCAGCCGTTCATCGCGCCCGCGTTCATGCGCAGCGCACCGCCGAGGTTGCCGGGAATGCCTTCGAGAAACTCCAAGCCGCCGATGCCGTGACGCTTCGCGGTGAGCGCGATGTCTTTCAACTTCGCGCCCGCGCCGCAGCGGAGTTGCTCGCCCTCCACCTCGATTTGCGAGAAACCGGGCGCACCGAGATGAATGACCATGCCGCGAATGCCACCATCGCGGATGAGCAGGTTCGAGCCGCGACCTAGCAGGAAGAACGGCACGTCGTGGTCGCGACAGAAGCGCAGCACCTTCGCCAGTTCGGCCTCGTCCGCTGGCTCAACATAAATCTCCGCCGGACCGCCAACGCGCAGCGTGGTGCGCTTGGCCAGCGGCTCGTTGCACCGCAGCACGCTCGCGGGCGCGAGCAGCGCGCCGAGCTCCGCCGCGAGGTTGGCGGTGTGCGTGACTGGCTCTGGGGCGAGGGCGGTCATGGCATTGCCGATTGCCGATTGCCGATTGCGGATTGAAGAGGACTGGCTGTGTCCAGGCGGGTCTCGTGGGTTCGTGGTTTCACGGACTTTGCGAAGCGCGCTGGCGGCTGCCACTCGGCCTCGGCGGGATCGTTAACGGTGATGGGTAGTCCGCAAGTGCGGAGGATGCGCTCGGCGATGTCAGCGGCGGCAGTGGGCTGGTGCCACTGGGCGAGCGCGGCCTGCATCCGCCCACGGGCGGCGGCGTTCGTGAGCAAGTCGGAGACGAGCGCGACGAACTGCGCAGGCAAAGTCGCGCGCTGGTTGAGCATCCGCGCCGCGCCGGTGTCGGCAAAGGCGCGGGCGTTGAAATACTGGTGGTTGTCCGCCGACGTGGGGAGCGGGACGAGAATGGCCGGCACGCGCATCGCGGCGAGTTCGGCTAGCGAAGACGCGCCTGCGCGGCTGACGACAAGTGTGGCTGCGCCAAGCGCGAGTTCCATCTCCGTGAGGAACGGCTGCACTAGGGTGCGGAGCGCAGGTGTCCAACCTGCGTGTTCAGACTTCGAGGTATCGCGCAGGTTGGACACCTGCGCTCCTGAGGAAGGGGCGGCGTAGGCGGCACGCGCCTTGTCCACCTCGTTCGCACCGGTCAGATGGAGAAACTGGAGGTCGGGATGGTGATTGGTGAGTTCAGGGAGTGCGGCGAGGACGAGGTCGTTCAATCCGCTCGCGCCTTGGCTGCCGCCGGTGATGACGAGCGTGGGGCGTTTCGCGTCGAGGCCGAGCGCCATGCGGCAGCTCGCGGCGTCGGCGGGCGCGAACTGCTCGCGCACCGGCGTGCCGGTGACGGCGTGGCGTTGAATCCAGAGTCGCTGCGCCGCCTGCGGAAAGCCGACGAACGCCTCGTCCACGAAGTGCGCGAGCCAGCGGTTTGCTCGACCGGGAATGGTGTTCGATTCGTGGAGGAACGTCTTCGCACCGAACTTCTTTCCGGCCAGCACCGGCGGGGCGCTGGTGAAGCCGCCCATCGCGAGCACGGCTCGCGGCGAGCGGGAGGCGAAGAGTTTCTTCGCGGCTTGATACGAGGCGAAGGAGGCGCGGACGAAGGCGATCAAGTTCCCTTGCAACGCGACGGCCGGGAGCGTGGCGACTTGCAGTTCACGTGCGGCGCGAACGGCTTGCTGGTCCACTTCCTTGGGCGAAACGACCAGCAGCACGTCACAATCGCGGCGCTGCAGTTCGCCGGCGACGGCCAGCCCGGGAAACAGGTGCCCGCCCGTGCCACCGCAAGCGATGGCGACGAGGGGCTTTTCCGGGGCGGGTTGCATCAGGTCGGGCGCGGGAGGGCGGTGAAGGGGTTGTCGTCGAGCGGCGCGGCAACGGTGAGCGGCTGGTCGTGGGCGCGGCGCGCGACGCTGAGAATGAGGCCGGCGCTGGCGAGGAGCACAACGAGATTCGAGCCGCCGTAGCTGATGAACGGCAGCGGCAGGCCCTTGTTCGGCAGGACCAGGGTGACGACGCCGACGTTGATGAAGACCTGCACGCCGATAAGGAAGGTGATGCCGATGACGAGGAGCTGGCCGAAGACGTCGCTCGCGCGCCACGCGATGTTGAAGCCGCACCAGCACAACAGGCCGTAAAGCCCGAGCAGGCCGAGCGTGGCCGCGAGGCCGAATTCCTCGCCGATGACGGAGAAGATGAAGTCCGTGTGATGCTCGGGGACGAAGCCCGTCTTCTGCCGGCCATCGCCGAGGCCGACACCGGCCACGCCGCCCGCGCCGAGCGCATACTTCGCCTGGAGCTGCTGGTAGGCGATGGTCTTCTCGTATTTCTCTGGGTGCAGCCACGCGTCAATGCGGGTGCGGCGGACCTCGTTGCCCATCAGCAGCGCGCAAATGAGGCCGAAGGCGGCGAGACCGAGCGGAACGAGATACACCAGACGTGCGCCGGCGATGAGCAACACAATCCACACGACCAGGCCGAGCAGCATCGTGGTGCCGAAGTCTTTGCCCGCCAGCACTAGCACGAGGGCGCTGCCGGCGAGCGCGCCGGGAATCACGAGGCCGCGCCAGAACTCCTTCATGCGGTCGCGATATTGGCTGGCGTAGTGCGCGAGCATTGCGATGACGACGACTTTGGCGAGTTCGGAGGGCTGGAAGGTGAAGCCGGGAAACTCGATCCAGCGCTTCGCGCCATTGATTTCGCGGCCCTTGAGCGCGGTGTAGGCGAGGAGCAGGCATGCGATGATCAAGCCGGGCCAGATGAGCTTACGCAGCCAGCGGTAATCCATCGCCGCGCACAGGCAGCACGCGACGACCCCCAGAGCGGCGAAGCGTGACTGCTTGATGAGGAACGCCTCGCCCTGCTGCGTCATGCTCGCGCTGTAAAGCATGACCAAGCCCAACGCGAGCAGGGCGGCGACGCAGAAGGCAAAGAGCGTGGCGGTGCGGCGGAGGGTCATGGGGGGAAGGGATGTGGAGCGGAATTCGGCCAGAGCGATGCAGTTGCGCCTGGAAGATTCCCCATCAACGCAGAGGCGCAGAGGACGCAAAGTTCCACGGAGACACGGCCGGTGAAGGCCATCGGAAAGTGAACACAGCCGGTTTGGCTCAACTCTGCATTCCTCCGCGTTCTCTGCATCTCTGCGCTGAAGCGAACGCCGCTTTCAACTGAATCATTCCAGCCCAGAGAATGCGGATTCCGTTGCGCCACTTGCCCGCGTGCGCGGCTGCGGACGTGGGCGTCCGCGCTCCGGCGGGCGGCGGGGACGGAGCGCGGCGGCACTCCGTGCCACGCTCTCGTCCCCTCGTCGCCAGTCAGCCGGTGCATCGGTGATTGGGGTGGTCGGTTGGTTGAACCGGGTTGCTTACTGGCCCGGCGGCTTCGGGGCCGGCTCGCTCAATGGCGGCAGCGACGGCGGCAGCGCTGGGACCGCAGGCAGGGGTTCCGATTTCGGAGCCGCCGCGCTCGGGGCCGGCTCGCTGGATTTCTTCGCGCCACCGGCGGGCACCTTGAGCTTCTGGCCGACCTTGATTTGATCGGTCTTGAGGTTGTTCGCCTCGCGGAGCTTGGCGACCGTCGTGCCGTGCCGCTTGGCAATCGCCCCGAGGTTGTCGCCGGACTTCACGGTGTAGGTGCCGTCGGAGTCCGCAGAAGTCGCGGAACCACCGGTGGTCTTCGCGGCCTTGGGCGCAGCGGCGGGGATGTTGACCTTCTGGCCAATCTTGAGCTTGGTGGAATCCACGCCCGGATTCGCGGCCTCGATGGCCTTCATGCCCACGCCGTATTTCTTCGACATGGTGTAGAAGGAGTCGTTTTTCGCGACGACGTGGACCTTCGCTTCGGCGACCGGCGCGGGAGGAACCGGCTCGGGCGCGGGCGGCGTTACGGGCACAACCGGCACGGGCGCTGGGGCCACCGGCGGTGCGGTCGGCGTGACGGGCAGCGGGGCAAGCCCAGGCGTTCCGAGTCCCGGCGTCGGCGCGCT
>WRPG01000018.1 GCA_009773355.1 Limisphaerales bacterium | reverse complement strand
GGCGTCCAGCGCCTTCCACTGGCAGCCGGTGCGCAGGACAAAGAAGATGCCGTCCAGACAACGGCGGTCCGGCGCGGGCGGCCGGCCCCCGCCAAAACGATGGGTGTTGACCCGGATGGGCAAGAGCGGTTCCACCTGGCCCAAAAGGCGTCCGAAACACGAAAGCCCGGCCCGCGCGTGCGCTTCATGCAGGCCAGCTTGCCCCGCCCGGAAACCCCGCTCCAGGTTATTCGGATAGACTCTAAACACTGCTTCACGCCAGCACTTCCCTCACCACGCTCCCGCCCGGCGTCATGGGCCGGAGCCGCCCGCTCGCGTCCTCCACAAAACTGTCCGGGTCAACGCCCATCGCGGCATAGACGGTCGCGATGAAGTCCGCCGGGCTGACGGGCTTGTCCGTAACACGCTCGGCTTTCGCATCCGACGCGCCGTGGACGTAGCCGCGCTTCACGCCCGCGCCGGTCAGCAGGATGTTGTGGACCATGGACCAGTGGTCGCGGCCGGCGCTGCGGTTCACCTTCGGCGAGCGGCCCATCTCGCCCATCACGATGACGAGTGTCTCGTCCAGCAGGCCGCGCGCTTGCAGGTCTTCGCAAAGCGCGGTGTAGGTCTGGTCCAGCGGCGGGAGGCGGTGATACTTGCAGATGTTGAAATGGTCGGCGTGCGTGTCCCACGCGGTCGGGTCGCCGCCGGTCTTGTCGTAAGATTCCCAATACACGGTCACGAAGCGCGTGCCGCGCTCGACGAGGCGGCGGGCGGTCAGCGCGCACTCGCCGAAAAGATAACGCCCGTAGCGGTCGCGGAGCGCGGGCTTCTCGTCGTCGAGGTCGAACGCGCGCCACGCGCTATCGGTCGAGCTGTTGTCCGCGAGGATGTCGAGGGCGCGCTTCTGGTAGGCGTCGTAACGCTCGTAAGCCTCGGAGTTGCCCAAGCGGTCGGCCTGCATGTGGAGCTGTTCGGCGAGCGAACGACGGCGGGCGAAGCGGTCCAGCGTGATGTCGGCGGGGAGTTTCGTGCCGGGGACAAGGATGTTTCCGGCGGCCTGACGTTGCACGTCGTAGAAAGACTTCGGCTCGTAGGTGTCACGCAGTTCCACATCGGTCACGAGCGGATCCCACTTGCGTCCGAGCCAGCCTGCGAAGGGGCCGGGCCGGGTGATTTTCTGGCCCCAGCCGGGATTGCACGGCATCCACACGCTCGCGGGCGCGGTGCTGCGGCTGGTGCGGGAGAGATACTCGACCATCGCGTTCATGCTCGGCGCCTGCGTGTTCAGCACGGGCACGAGGGACTCCAGCTTGTCGGCGGGCGCGCCGGTCATCGTGTAGAGCATCCCGGCGCTGTGGTCGTTGTGGTCGTGGGTGGCGGAGCGGATTAGCGTGGAGCGGTCCATCCACTTCGCCATGCGCGGGAGGTGTTCGCAGAAGTGGACGCCCGGCAGCGACGTGGGAATGGAACCGAACTCGCCGCGCAGTTCGCGAGGCGCGTCGCGCTTGGGGTCGAAGGTCTCCTGCACCGCCGGCCCGCCGAAGAGGTAGAGGAGGATGACGGACTTGGCCTTGCCCCGGCCCGGCTTCGCGGGAAGCGTCGCCTCCGCGCGGAGCAGTTCCGGCAGCGACATGCCCAGCAGGGACAGGCCGCCGAGGCGCAGCATCTCGCGGCGGCGGAGTCCGTCGCACGCAGCTTTGCTCTGTCCGAGGACGCTGATCATGCGGGCGCGAAAGTGATCGGGCGGCTGGCCGCAACCGTAGCGGCGGAGTTGCAATCGTCAACGCGGGAAACAGGGTCAAACCGGGGCAAATCGAGGCCTTGAAAATTTTCCATCTTCACGATTGACAACGCGGCGCAGAATCCTAATTTCATCCCAGTTATTTGAAGCTTTGATTCGGGCGGCAGCACGTTTCTTCAGAGGGGTTCCCCACCCCCACCTCCTTGGCGTCTGCTGCCCGAATCGTTTTTTCAGGGGGCAATTTCCACTTATTTCGCGGTCTGGGCCTTGACGTGCTCCAGCACGGCCTTGCGCATCGCCTCGCTGGCCTTGGGCGTGTTCGTGTGACCGGCATCGGGGTCGTGGTGGATGAACTTCTTCCCGCTGGTGTTGTTGTAGGCCGCATACACGCTCGACGGCGGGCAGGTGGTGTCAATGAAGCCCACCGTGAAGACCGCGCCGGCCTTCGTGCGCGTGGCGAAGTTCATCGCGTCGTAGTAGCGGACGGCCTCGGTCACGCTCGCGGGCGGCTGCTCCCCGGTGGCGATGAACTTCGGCCAGCCGTTGATGCGTCCGGCCTTGAAGCCCGTGTGGTCACAGCCCGCCGGCACGCCGGCGGCAAAGAATGTCACGCGCGCGTCCAGCCCGGCGGCGACAATGGCCTGATAACCGCCCTGGCTCGACCCCATGACCACCACCGTCTTGCCGTCCCACTCCGGCTGTGCGGTCAGGAAATCCAATGCGCGCACGAGGCGAAGGAACATCCCGCGAAAGTAAACCGTGTCGCGCGACTCGCGCCCGCGCGTGCGGTAGTCCTTCAAGTCGCCGCTCGCGAGGTCGGTGTAAAACTTGTCCGGCTGGCCGTTGGGCAGGCCGTGCGCGTTGATGTCCATCGCCAGGAAGTTCTGCTTCACCCAGCCCGTCGCGCCGCCGAGGCTGGAGCCGCGCACGCCCGCGCCGTGGACGGTCAGGATGACGGGCAGGCTCTTCGCCTTCGCCCCCTCGGGCTTGGCGAAGTAGCCGGACACCGGCGCGCCGACGGAGTCCGCCTGCAAGTCAAACGCCACCACGCCGGCCGTCGCCTGCTTCACCGGCGTAAGCCGCGCGTTGACCGGCACGGCGGCAAGCTGCTTCTTCTGCGTCGCCCAGAACGCATCGAAGTCCGCCGGCACCGGCAGGCTCGGTTTGAGTTTCGACGGATCAATGCCTGCGCCGCCGAGGGCGCTGTAAGCCTTCTTCGCCGCGCTCGTGAACGTCGCGCGGCACTGGAGGAAGCCCGGCTCCTCCAGCTTGCCGGTGATGGTCGCTGCGCCGTTGGCGAGCTTGACCTTGCCGCTGGTGGTGGGCGGCACGCCGTCCTTGGTGATGGTCCATTGCACCTCGGCGTCGGCAACCGGTTTCTTGTCGAGCGTAAGCTCGACTTTGAACGTCACCGTCTCGCCGGACTTGTAGAGCGCGTCAGCGCGGTCGGGCGTGACCTTGAGGACGTAGTTGGTGGAGGGCTTGGCGTCTTGCGCGGAGAGGAACAGCGCGGGCGCGAGCAGCGCGACAGCCAGCAGAAACGAACGACGAACGAGGTGTGTTTGCATGACTGGTTTATCCGCGACGCCGCCCGCGCCGACAAGCGAATCTCCGGCGCGCCGGATTTTCAGTTTCCGCCGCCCGGCTTTTTTCCTAGCCTGCGCCCATGTTCAAGCCGACCGACCTCTTCGACCTTACGCAGACGGAGCACGCCGCGCTCTTCGATGGCTGTGAGTTTGCGTGGGACGCGCTCAAGAAGCTGAAAGCCTTCATCGAGGCGCGCGCCAAGGACGCCCCGCCCCACGCCTACGGGCCGCGCGTCTTCATCGGCCAGCACGTCCTCATCGGCGAGGGGACCGTCATTGAGGACGGCGCGATGATTAAGGGGCCGGCCATCATCGGGCGCGGCTGCGAGATTCGCCACGGCGCTTACATCCGCGACCACGTTGTCGTTGGCAACGGCTGCGTCATCGGGAACTCCTCCGAGCTGAAGCACTCCTTCCTCTTCAACGGCTGCCAGGTGCCGCACTTCAACTACGTCGGCGACTCCATCCTCGGCCACAAGGCGCACCTCGGTGCGGGCGTCATCTGCTCCAACCTTAAGTCCCTCCCCGGCAACGTCACCGTGGAAATCAACGGCCAGCCGCACGACACCGGCCTGCGCAAGTTCGGCGCGATGCTCGGCGACAAGGCCGATATTGGCTGCAACTCCGTGCTCAACCCCGGCACTGTCATCGGGCGCGGCACCGTGATGTATCCGCTCACGAACTGGCGCGGCGTCGCCGGCCCGAACCGCATCGTGAAGAACAAGGCCGCCATCGAAGTAGTCGAGCGCCGCGCGAAGTAAGCTGTCCGCCTGCGGGAAACCTTTTCTGCCCGTGAATCACGCGAATGAACGCGAACGCGACCGTGCCGCCGGAGCGCCGGCTTGCAGCCGGCTTAGGGCGCAGTCAGCCGGGCGCGAGATTTCGACCAATGGCTTTCGCATTGAGACCAGTTCCTTTCCGCCCGTTGCGGTGAAGCTCCCGCTTCGGGACTTCGATTGCGCCAAGCCGGCTGCAAGCCGGCGCTCCGGGTGCAGAGTATTCCGCCCTCAACTTGGAACCTTGAACCTTGAACTCGGAACTCCGCCTCCCCACCATCCCCGCCATGCACACCGCCAAACTGCTACTGCCTTCCCTCCTCCTCGCCACCCACGCCTTCGCCGCCGACTTCGAGATTAGGAACGCCGCCGAGTTCAAGCTCTGCGTCCCGGCCAACGCCAAGGTCGAACGCCTCGGCACGGACATGAAGTTCCTCGAAGGGCCGCAGTGGGTGCCGGCGGATGGCGGGTATCTCGTCTTCAGCGACATTCCTTCCAACGAGCTGAAGCGCTGGACCAAGGCCGGCGGCGTCACCACCTTCCGCAACCCCAGCCAGAACGCCAACGGCAACACCCTCGACAACGACGGCCGCCTCGTCACCGCCGAGCACAGCGGGCGGCGCATCTCCGTCACCGAAAAGGACGGCGTCATCAAGACCCTCGTGGACAAGTTCGAGGGCAAGCGCCTCAACTCCCCCAACGACGTCGTCGTCCGGCGCGACGGCTCCGTGTGGTTCACCGACCCCGACTACGGCCTGCCCACCGACCCCGCCACCAAGCAGAAGACCGGCAAGGAGCAGCCCGGCAACTACGTCTATCGCTTCGACCCGAAGAGCGCGCGGCTCACCGCCGTGGCGAAGGACTTCGACAAGCCCAACGGCCTGTGCTTCTCCCCGGACGAGAAGCGCCTCTACGTCGCCGACTCCGGCGCGCCCAAGCACATCCGCGTGTTCGACGTGAAGCCCGACGGGCAGCTCGCCAACGGCGCGGTCTTCGCGAAGATAGACAAGGGCGCGCCCGACGGCATCCGCTGCGACACCGCGGGCCGCGTGTGGTCCAGCGCGGCGGACGGCATGCACATCTTTGCGCCGGGCGGCGAACTCATCGGGAAAATCCTCGTGCCCGAGAGTCCAGCGAACCTCGCCTTCGGCGGCAGCGACCTCAAGACCCTCTACATCACCGCCCGCAAATCGCTCTACGCGATTCCGGTGGGGGTGAAGGGCGTGCGGTAAGTAGAAGCTTCAGACGAATGTTTTTACCAAAATAATTATCCAAGTAGCCAATTGCCCGGAGGCCCAGACAACGGCGACGCCAATGGCCCAGCCTCGGGCAGGATTCTCAGTGTCCCGGCACCTATACCACACGACTAGCGAGATGGTGATCAGGCCGAACAGTGCGCTCAGTGAGAACATCATGGCTTCCAGCGCCAGACTTGGAGTGTTCGCGCGTGGCAAGTAGAACCTTACCGCCAGCCAAAACACAAAGACCGCGAGGAGGCACCTGAGACCGGGATCGAACCCGTGCGGCTTGCGGGGCACATGAGGGATAGGTGGTGGCACCGTGGCGGGGGCTGTCATCGCAGGTGACGCCTCTGGCAACAGAGGTTTCTTCCTGCACCAAGGCAAAGTGCCGCTGAAGGCCAACGCCAAGGCGGCTGGGAAAGCGATGACCAACGCTCCGATACCAATTGTATCTCCGTATTTGTCACCGAACTCCTCACCGGCCTTCTCGGCAATTTCCACCCTGTTTTTTGTGGCCGGGTCTTTTGCTATGGCCCTTGAACTAACGATTATCCCCCCCACTGCCAGGGCACCAACGAACAAGAGACAGAACAGTAGAGCGAACACAACGGCGGTGGTCACCAGTCGTTTGAAGAGGAGCATAAGCTGGTATCTTGTGGTTGGTGCGTGGTTGGTGGCAATTCAGTGCCGATGGTGAGCCGAACAATCCAGCCCGTAACAACTCAATGGATGTGTGTCTAAGCCTTGTCGCCGACCTTTCCAAGCCTTACGGCAAGCCTCGCCAAGCCTTGCGGCGAGCTTCGCCATAAGCTTATGGCAACGCCCGCCAAAGGCTTGGCGGGTGGCGGGGCGGCTTCTGTCACGATAAAGTGAGGGCGATGATTAAACGCAGGGGCGCAAGGGCGCAGAGACGCGAGGATTTGAGGGAGTTGGTTCGCGGCCCATGGGCTTAAGGCGTATGGGCTGGTTGCGGCGGGCCTTACCGGCTTTGTTTTTCCGGCCCTTGCGCCCTTGCGGCTTGGCGTCTTTGCGTTGATTTCCCTCACGCCACGGTGAGGACGGCGCTGAGTTCGCCGGTGCGGACAACTGGGGTGGCGGTGCCGTAGGTGCGGCGCACTTCGACGTGGTAGCTGCCGGCGGTCAGCGCGGGGGTGAGGAACATCAGCTCGCCCTCGGTGCGGGTGGCGAGGTTGGCGGTGGGGACTTTCACGGCGCTGCCGGTCGTGGGCACGAAGTAGATGCCGTCCGCCGCCTTCGCGGGGTCGAACTTGAGTTCCTCGCCGACGATCTGGGCGATGCCGCCGGGGGTGATGGTGGCGTTGATGCCGCCGGTGTTCTTGTTGATGAAGCTCACCAGGAGCGGGGCCGGCTCGCCGCGCACGATTTTCTCGAAGGTGGCGGTGGCGAGTTTCTCGGCGACGAGGGTGCCCCCGTTGAGGTTGCCCCGGACGGTGTGGCGGCTGGGGTCGTAGGTGTCGGTCGGGTTGGTGAACACGCCGTGGATGGCGGCCCGGGCGTTGAAGAGCGGGGTGTTGACGCCGTAGCCGTCGGCAATCTTCTCCGCGACGAGAGATTCATAGCCTTCGATGACAGCGGCGGCCTGCGCGCGGCTGGTGGCGACGCCGCGGTTGACCAGCTCGGCCGCGAGGTCGGCGACGGTGAGCTTGGCGAGGACTTCGACGCGGGCGGTCTGGTCGTTGGGGTCGGGGGTGACGGGGTTGGGCTGGAGGTAGTAACGGATGGGCATAGTTTTTTGGCGTTGACTGTTTCTGCTTGGATTAAACCAGGGGTTCCGGGGCAAAAATTAGCGAAGGCGAAAGGGCTGTCAAGCGCGGCGGCGCACGGCGGGGGAGGCTGCGGGAAGGCGCAGGGAGGAAAGCACCGGGCGGGTGGTTCCCGCCGGTCAAACCCGGACCGGTCAGTGCAGGCGGATCATTCCGCGCCCGCCCGCCGGAAGCGCGGCGGCCGGCAGCCAGCGCCCGGTGCCCGGCCCGCGCCCGCCGGCACATGCAACCTTGCGCGCTCCCCTGCCCTCTCCTTAAATCCCCGCGTGCCGACCAAAGTCATCGCCGTGGCGAACCAGAAGGGTGGCGTGGGCAAGACCACGACCGCCGTCAACCTCGCCGCGTGCCTCGCCAGCCTCGGCCAGCGCGTGCTGCTGGTGGACATTGACCCGCAGGCCAACGCGACCAGCGGCGTGGGCCTGCCCAAGACCGAGGGCGCGAGCGCCTACCGCGCGTTGCTGGGCGAGGGCACGCTGGCGGAGCACATCCTGCCCACGGCGTTCGAGCGGCTGGCGATTGTGCCGAGCGAGGTGGACTTGTGCGGCGCGGAGATCGAGCTGGCGCGGCTGGAGAATCACTTGCAGCGGCTGGCGCTCGCGCTCCAGCCGGTGCGCGACGCGGGCCAGCACGACCTGATCGTGATTGATTGCGCGCCGTCGCTGGGGATTCTCACGCTCAACGCCTTCGCCGCCGCCGACTCGCTGCTGGTGCCGCTGCAATGCGAGTATTACGCGCTGGAGGGCATCTCGATGATCCATCGCGTGCTGGGCCAGGTGCGCGACTCCGGCGTGAACGCGCGGCTCGAACTGCTCGGCGTGGTGATGACCATGTTCGACGGACGCACGCGGCTCTCGCAGCAGGTGGTCGGCGAGGTGCGCGAGCATTTCGGCGAGAAGGTCTTCGAGACGGTCATCCCGCGCACGACGCGCCTGGCGGAGGCGCCCAGCCACGGCCAGCCCATCATCCATTACGACCGATACAGCGCCGGGGCGTCCGCCTACGAGGTGCTCGCGCAGGAAGTGCTGGAGCGGCTGAAGCAGGGCTAGGCGAGCACCCGCCGGCTCACTCGAACAATCCCTGGATCTCCTCCCACGTCAGGTTGTCCGCGAGGGTTTCCTCGCCGCCGAGCGTGGCCTTGATGATGGCGCGCTTCTTCTGCTGAAGGGCGAGAATCTTCTCCTCCACCGTGCCGCGCGCGATGAGCTTGTAGCTCGTCACCACCCGCGTCTGGCCGATGCGATGCGCGCGGTCCGTGGCCTGGTCCTCCACCGCCGGGTTCCACCACGGGTCGAAGTGAACGACCGTGTCCGCGCCCGTGAGCGTGAGGCCCACGCCGCCGGCCTTGAGGCTGATGAGGAAGACGGGGATTTTCGCGTTGCCTTGGAACTTCTCCACGACCGCGCCGCGATTGGTCGTCGAGCCGTCGAGGTAGCAATACTCGATGTTCTCCGCCGCGAGCTTGTCCTTCAATAGCGCGAGCATCGTGGTGAACTGGCTGAAGACCAGCACGCGGTGTCCGCCGTCCATCGCCTCCTCCAGCAGCTCGCCAAACATCGCCAGCTTGCCGGAGCTGTCGTCGGTGAACTGGGCATCCTCCATCTTGAGCAGCCGCAGGTCGCAGCAGATTTGGCGCAGGCGCAGCAGCGCGTTGAGGACAATCATCTTGCTCTTCGCCACGCCCTGCGCGCCGACGGCGTCCATGACTTCCTTGCGGCTGACGGCGAGCACCTGCTTGTAAATCTGCGCCTGGTCATCGGTGAGTTCGCAGTAGGAAACTTGTTCGAGCTTCGCGGGCAGGTCCTTCGCCACCTCGGTCTTGAGCCGGCGCAGGATGAAGGGCCGCAGCCGTCGCCCCAGCCGCGCCTGCACGGCCTCGTCCTTGTCCCGCGTGATGGGCTGCTCGTAGCGCTCCTTGAAGTCCGTGGCCGAACCGAGATAGCCGGGCATGAGGAAGTCAAAGATGCTCCAGAGGTCGAGGACGGAGTTCTCCATCGGCGTGCCGGTGAGCACGACGCGGTAGCCGGCCTTCACGGCCTTCACGGCCTGCGAGTTCTGCGTCTGGCGGTTCTTGATGTGCTGCGCCTCGTCGAGCACGAGCGTGTCGAACTCGAACTCGCGATACTTCTCCGCGTCGCGCCGGATGAGCGCGTAGCTGGTGATGACGAGGTCGCTCTTCGCGATGTCCTCGAAGCGCGAGTGCCGACCCGTGCCGTGCAGCGCGACGACCTTCAGTGTGGGCGTGAACTTCTTCGCCTCGGCGAGCCAGTTGAAGACGAGCGAGGTCGGGCAGACGATGAGCACCGGGCCGGACAGCTTACGGTTCGTGTGGCACGACTGGAGGAACGCGAGCGTCTGGATCGTTTTGCCGAGGCCCATTTCGTCCGCGAGGATGCCGCCAAACTTGTTCTCACGGAGGAACTGCAGCCACGCGATGCCCTGCTTCTGATACGGACGCAGCACGTCTTCGAGATGGCCGAGCGGCGGGCAGGCCAGTTTCGTCTGGCCGCTCTGTCGCGCGGCGCGCTCGCGCCAGCCCGCTGCGGCCTGAACCTGCCAGCCCGGCTGCTGCCGGAGCGTGGCGTCGAGGAAGCCCGCCTGCACGTCGCTGAATCGGTAGCCCTTCGCGTGCTGCTGTGGCGCGCAGTCGCGCAGCACCTCGTTGAACTCCTCCAGCGCGCCCGTATCTATCAGCGCGATGCGGCCGTTCTTCAGCCGCGTGGTGCCGTTGCCGGACAGGATGAGCCGCTGGATGTCGGCGGCGGAAAACTTCTCCCCGTCCGCCGAGCCGAGTGACATCTCGACATCGAACCACCGCTCGCCCGAGGGCCGAATCTCGAAGCGTGGCTCCAGCCGCTCGAAGTTCTTCGCGGTGCTGTGCTGGAGACGTTCTTCCAGCGAGACCTCCCACTCCTTCTGCCAGCGCGGGTAATCCTTCGCGAAGAAGCGCACGACGTTGCTCTCGCCGTGGAGATTCCACCGGCCCTGCGGGTCCGGCCCGCTGAAGCCCGCCCGCCGCATCCGCTCGCCCGCCGCGACCTCTGTGCCGAAGTCGCGTGTCGAATAGCGCGTGGTGCATTTCGGATCGGGCAGCCAGAGCGATTCGTCCTTCGCCGTGACGCCCACGGTCATGATGCGCGGGCCGTAGGCGCACTGGAGCTGCGCCTGCACTTGGGCCAGCCCGCCGTTCAGCGCGAGGATGAAGCGCGGCGACTGCGGCTCCAGCGTGAACTCATCAATGGTGAAGTTCGCGTCCACCTCGCTCTCCGCTTCGAGCACGACCAGCTCCTGGCTGAGGAACAGCGGCACACGCGCGCGCGGCAGTTTCATCGGTGCTTGGAAGAGCGAGCGCCACTGCTTCGGCAGGCCGACCGGCTCCAGCGAATCGCCGCGAAACGCCCAGAGCGACTCGCCCGCGATGAGCGTGGGCGCGCGCAGGCCGGGCGGGAGGTTCAGCCGGATTTCGCCCGACGTTTCCAAAGTCACCTCGACCGGCACGCGCCACGAGGTCGCGCCGATGGCGAGCGGCTGGCCGCGCCCGAGCGCGACGCGCGGGTGTCCGCCGAGCGCATCGAGCAACTGCGTCAGCTCGACGAGGTTAAGCATCAGGCCGCCGGGCGTTTCGTTGCCGGCGAGTTCCTCGGCCTTGTCGAGCAGGCGCGTGTCCTCGGGCGAGAGGGCGAAGGGCTGGTTCATGGGCAGCGCGCTCAAAGGAGAACGGCCCCGGCTCCACTTCCCCTCGAACGTCACCATCACCTTCCCGCGCTCGATGCCCGCCGCGAACGTCGGCGGCAGGATCACGGAGATTTCCACCGGCTCGCCGTTCGCTCCACGCTTGAGCTTCGGTCCCGGCTGCGGCTCCGACTCGCGCGCGACGGGCCGGACAGTTCCGAGCCGCGCGGGCAGCGGCGTGGCGGTGTCGCTGCCGCGCGGGGCGGGCTTGTTGCTCAGGATGTGATGCAGCCCGACGGCGACCGAGTGCGCGCAGATGACTCCGCCTTCGCGCGACGCACGGCAGGTGCAGAGGTTGTCAATGTCCACCGGCCCCTTGATGACCAGCCCGGCGCGATACGACGACGTGCCTTCCTGCACGACGCCTTTGAGCAGCGGCGGCGTCCAGTTCGAGGACAGCACCTTGCCGCCCGCGAGCAGGGCACGGGCGTTCTTGACCGCCTCCCAGCCCGCCGACTTCGTGAAGAAGGCTTCCGTCAACTCGGTGAAACTCATCCGCGCGACTGTGCCGGACGCGGCCTCCGGCTGGCAAAAAGTTTTCCCGCCAATGAGTTCGGCTTCACGGCTGTCCACCCGCCAGCACCCACACGCGTTCGAGGTAGCGCAGTTCGGCGCTGTTCTTGAGCTTGCGGCCGGCGGTGCCGAGGAGAGATTTGGCCCGCTCCAGTTCGCCGTGCGCGATGCACTCACGGATGGCATCGCCGATGTCGCCCACGGTCAGCGAGGTCTGGTTCGTGCCGCCAGTGCGCAGCCATTGCTCCACGCTCATGACCAGCGACTGGAAGTTCTCCACGCTGCGGGGCGGGCTGAAGATGCTGGCCGGCGACGCGGGCGCGGCGGCGTTCGTCAGGCTGTGGGCGCGGGCGTTGGCGGCCTGTGCGGCCTCGGCGTTCACCGAGCCGAACCGCGGGAAGACCGGCGCGATCAACCCGGCGGGCGCGGACATGAGCGCCAGGCGCTTGGGCAGCGGCGCAAACGGGTATTGCCGCGTGCGCTCGTCGAACTGGAGAAATTCCTTCGCGGACGCGCCGATGAAGAATGCCTTCGGCGCCTCGTATTCCAGCACGGGGAACTCATCGGACTGCTCCGGCCCGTTCTCGATGAACGCGCGCGTCGTGCGCTGCGAGGAGAACTGCCGCGCCCAGAGCGCTTCCGGCGCGTTCAGGCCGATGGCGGCCAGGTCCCGCCTCGGCTCCGCGCGCTCGAAGACCTTGCGCCACACGTCCGGGCCGGTGGCCCAAGGTTTCTGCGAGCCGAGCAGGATGAGGTCGCCGGTGCCGGGATCCCAAACCTCCATGTGCGGGAAGACGGTGGCGAAGGTGTGCAACACCAGCGCGACGATGCCGTCGTGCATCTCATACACATGGAACCATTGCGTCATGACGCCGCCGTCCTTGAGCCGGCCTGCGCACAGCTCGTAGAACTCACGGCTGAACACGCTGCCCACGCCGACCATCCACGGGTTCGACGGCTCGCTGATGATCGCGTCGTAGCGCTGCGGACTGAGCTTGAGCAGCGTGCGCGCGTCCTCGCCCACGATGCGCGCGAGGCGGTTGGTCAGCACGCCGCGGTTCCACGGCGCGAAAAATTTCCCCGCCCGCAGCACCGGCTCACAGTTCTCGGCGACGGTCACGCCTTGAATCGGGTGGCCGAGCAGCGCGCCCGCTGTCACGCCGCTGCCGAAGCCGAGCACGAAGATGTCCTTGCTCTCGGGACGCGCGAGCATTGGCAGGTGCGCGAGCAGATATTGCGTCGCCAGATCGCCGAACGAGGAGGCGTCGGCCTTGCCGTTGATGCGCAGCACGACCTGGTCGCTGCTGCCCACGCCGTCGCCTTGATCCACGGCGACCGAGGCATCGGCGGCGTCCTCGTAGAAGTGGAGCTTGACGTGCTGCTGGCGGTGCTTGAGATAGCCCGCGTTGAACTCCGTCTCGCGCAGGCGGAAAACGCCGGCGGCCAGCAGATGCCGCCAGGTGTCCCCGCCCAGCGCGCCGATCAGCAGCAACGCCGCGCCCACGGTCATGGCGGTGAATTGCAGCGTCGCCCGTTGGAACTTCCTGCCCAGCAGCCAGGCCGCGACGCACAAGCCCAGCGCCAGCGCGAGGAACGCGCCGCGCAAACCGAGCTTCGGCATCAGCACGAAGCCGGTGATCAGCGTGCCCGCCACCGCGCCGAGGGTGTTCCACGTCAGCAGCCGGCCCACGCCGCGCCCCAGTTCCGGCCCGCTCTGCGGCAGGTCGCGAATCCACAACGGCAGCACCGCTCCCAGCAGCCCCGCCGGGATGCCCAGCACCACGAGTGACAGCGCAGCGGAGAAAGCTTGGTGGAACGAATAGCCCGTCTCGGTTCGGGCGATGCCGGTTTTCACCCAGCGATAGAAATCCACCCACTGCTCGAAGCCCGCGACCAGCAGCCCGATCCACGCCGCAGCGCCGAGCAGGAGCGCTGTCGTGGCCGTCTCGCGCGCCCAGAAGCGCGTGCGCGGCGACGCCATCACCGCCCCGCCCAGACCGATGCCGAGGATGAAGGACATCAGCACGATGGCAAATGATTGGAGCGACGCGCCGAAGATGAGGACGAGCGACCGGGCCGCGAGGACTTCGAGGCCCATGGAAATCGCACCGGTGAGGGCGACGAGAGCGGTGGGGAGGGAGGAGTGATTAGTAGCTAGTGGGAAGTCGGAGGCGGTGGTTTGAGCGGAGGCATGGGGAGCAGCAGGCAGTTGGCTCTTGCGCGCCAGGCCAAGCGCGACAAGTCCGAGGGCGACGTTCACCATCGCCGTGAGTTGCAGCGACGCCGTCATGCCCATCGCCTGCACGAGCACGAAGCCCGCAAGCCACGCGCCGCCGACCGCGCCGAGGCTGTTCACCGAGTAGAAGCGCGCCGAGAGCCGGCCCGCGTCGGTGCCGCGCCGGTTCAGCCACGCGGCGATGAGCGGCAGCGTGCCGCCCATGAGGATCGTCGGGCCGAGCAGCAGGGCGACACTGAGGACGGCCTTCAACGCGAGCAGCCCCAGCGGCTTGTCCAGCAAGGGCGTGCCCGTGCTGATGAAGAGTTTGTCCGCCGCCTGATGCAGGAGGTGAAAGACGAACGCGTAGATCCCGATGGCGATCTCCAGCTTCCCGTAGAGCGCGAGCGGGTTCGCCGCCGCGTCCGCACGCCGGCCGAAAATCCGGTTGCCCAGCGCCAGCCCGCCCATGAACACCGCCAGCACCACCGTCTGCGCCTGCACCGTGCTGCCCAGCATCAAGGCGAGATGCTTCGACCACAGGACTTCATAGATCAGCGCCGTTGCGCCGGAGCAGAAGAAGAGAATCAGGACGGTCACGGGAGCGGGGCGGGGACTGCAACAAGGCGCGCGGTCATCGGCGGGAAGTGTTTGGGAAGGCCCTGCGTGCCGCAAGGAAAACCCCGGCGCGTCCCGGCGGGAAATGAGCTATTGACGGCAAGGAGCCGTTTGCTACTTTCTGCGCTCCCTTACGGGGAAACTGTAATGAAAACATTTTTGCCGAACGCCCAAGCCTCGCTGGACAACCGCAAGTGGCACGTCGTGGACGCCAGTGGCGTCGTCCTCGGTCGCCTCGCCGCCAAAGTCGCGATGGTCATCCGCGGCAAGCACCGCCCCACTTTCACCCCGCACCTCGACACCGGCGACTTCGTCGTCGTCATCAACGCCGCGAAGGTCGTCCTCACCGGCAAGAAGGAGGAGGACAAGACGTTCATGTCCTACTCCGGCTGGAAGGGCGGCGAGAAATACGAGACTGTCGCCCACCGCCGCGCCCGCAAGCCCGAACTGCTCATCGAGCACGCCGTCAAGGGCATGCTCCCCAAGGGCCGCCTCGGTCGCAGCCTGAACACCAAGCTCAAGGTCTATGCCGGCGACAAGCACCCGCACGCCGCCCAGCTTCCCGCGCCCCTCGTCATCAAGAAGAAGTAGTTTTCCAACACGATTCAACACATGGCCGCCACTCAGGAACATCTCGGAACAGGACGCCGCAAGACGGCCGTCGCCCGCGTTCGCCTCGCCTCCGGTTCGGGCAAGATCACCATCAACGGTCGCCCGATGGAGAAATACTTCCTCACCGAAGACCAGCGCGCTGCCGTGGCGCAGCCGCTCAAGGTCACCGATTCTTCCGCCAAGTTTGACGTGCGTGTCAACGTGCAGGGCGGCGGTCCCAACGGCCAGGCCGGTGCCGTCCGCCACGGGATTGCCCGCGCGCTGCTCACCGTGGACGCCGCGATGCGCCCCGCGCTCAAGGCCGAGGGCCTGCTGACCCGCGACCCGCGCATGCGCGAGCGCAAGAAGTATGGCCAGCCCGGCGCCCGCAAGCGCTTCCAGTTCAGCAAGCGCTAATCGCCAAGCAAGTTTTCCAAGAACCCCGCCCGCGCAAGCCGGCGGGGTTTTTCTTTGCCGAAGCCCGTGCCGGCGACTTGCAGTCGCCGCTCCGGTTCGAGGCTCGCAGACGGCGACTGCAAGTCGCCGGCACTCTTCACTCTTCACTCTTCACTCTTCACTCCTCACCCCTCACCCTTCACACTCCCCCCATGTCCGCGCCCGCTCCTTTGCTCCGACTCGCGAACGTCACCAAGCGCTACCCCGGCGCGGCGGGCGGCGATCTGCCCGTGCTGCGCGGTCTCTCGCTGGAGGTCGCGCGCGGCGAGACCGTCGCCATCGTCGGGCCGAGCGGCTGCGGCAAGAGCACGCTGCTGAACCTCATCGGCACGCTCGACCTCCCCGACTCCGGCGAACTCGTCCTCGACGGCCAGCGCCTCGACACCCTCGACGAACTCGCCCTTGCCGCCACGCGCAACCGGCAGATTGGCTTCATCTTCCAATCGCACCACCTGCTGCCGCAATGCACCGTGTTGGAGAATGTCCTCGTCCCCACGCTCGCCTCCGGTGACACCGCCAGTCGCGCGCAAGCAATGGACCGCGCCAAGCAACTCCTCACCCGCGTCGGCCTCAGCGAGCGCATGAACTACCGCCCCGGCCAGCTCTCCGGCGGTGAGCGCCAGCGCTGCGCCGTCGTCCGCGCGCTCATCAACCAGCCCAAGCTCCTCCTCGCCGACGAACCCACCGGCGCGCTCGACCGCGCCACCGCCGACGCGCTCGCGTCGCTCCTCCTCGACCTCAACCGCGAGCAGGGCACCGCCCTCATCGTCGTCACCCATGCCCCGGAACTGGCGAAACGAATGGGAAGAGTCTTGGAGCTGCGCGACGGCGTGCTGGAGGCAAAGCTCCAATGACCAAGTTCCAAATCCCAAACAAGCTCCAAACCCCAAGCTCCAAACCCGAGCGCGTCGGGTGGTCTTGGACCATTGGAGCTTGGAGTTTGGGATTTCTTTGGAACTTGGAACTTGGGATTTGGAGCTTATGACACTTGGGACGCTCATCCTCCGCAGCCTGCGCTTCCACGCGCGCTCGCATCTGGGCGTGCTGCTGGGCGCGACGCTGGGCAGCGCCATCCTCATCGGCGCGCTGCTGGTGGGCGACTCCGTGCGCGGCAGCCTGCGCGACATGGCGCTGGCAAGGCTCGGCAAAATCGAGGCGGCGATGGCCACCGGCGACCGGCTCTTCCGCGCCGAACTGGCCACAAATCTCAAGGCCGCGCCCGTCCTCTCACTGCCCGGCACGGCGAACTCCGCCGACGGCGCGCGCCGCGCGAACCGCATCCACGTCCTCGGCGTGGACGAGGACTTCTGGAAGCTCGCGGAGAAAGCCCCGCCCTTCGCGACGGTTCCGCCGGACTCCGTCGTGCTGAACCAGGCGCTCGCCGACCAACTCGCCGCCAAGCCGGGCGACGAAGTTCTGCTCCGCATCAACAAGGTTTCCGCGCTCTCGCAGGACGTGGCGCTCACCACGCGCGACGGCCAGTCGGTCGCGCTGCGGCTGCGGGTTCACGCGGTCGTCGGGAACGAGCAGCTTGGGCGCTTCAGTTTGCAGGCGAACCAAGTCGCGCCGTTCAATGCGTTTGTGCCGTTGGCACTTCTCTCCCAGCGAACTGGAGCTGAAAAGAAAGCCAGTTTAGCATTGGTTGACCGCATTCATGTGCGTTCCGGTTGGCTGCCGCCGACAGCATTTCAAGTCGCTGGAGACAAGGTTAAGGAATGGATGACGCGGATTGGACTCCGAGAGGCTAGCGCACCAAGAGACGAAGTCCTCTTGGAAGATTCTGAGAGTGGCAGGTTGCTGCTGAACACTGTCCGAGGTTTGCCTTCAGCTTTTCCCGGCTTACCGGGACAGCTTCAGACGGAATGGCGGCTCGCCGACGCCCAACTCGACCTCCGCCCCCTCACCAACTCCTCCGCCCTCGAACTCCGCACCGACCGCATCTTCCTCGACCCACCCGCCGTTCGCGCCGCGCTGGCGGTGGACACCAACGCGCAGCCCGTCCTCACCTACCTCGCCACGCTGCTGCGCTCGGGCACCAACGCCACCGCCTACCCGATGGTCACCGCCGCTGGTGCGCCGCTCGTGCCCGCCGACTTGCGCGACGACGAGATCGTCCTGAACCAGTGGCTCGCGGACCAGTTGCAGCTCAAGCCGGGCGGCGAGTTGGAGCTGTCCTACTTCCTGCCCGACTCCGGCGCGCGGCTCACCGAGGCCACGAACCGCTTCCGCGTCCGCTCCGTCGTGCCCATGCAGATGCCGTGGGCCGACCGCACGCTGATGCCCGACTTCCCCGGCATCGCGAAGGCCGAGCGCATCGGCGACTGGGACGCCGGCTTCCCGCTCACGCACCGCAAGCTCGTGGACGACGATTACTGGAAGCTATGGCGCGGCACGCCGAAAGCCTTCGTGAGCCTGAGCGCCGGGCGCAAGATGTGGGGCAACCGATTTGGGGACACGACGGCCATTCGTTTCCCCGTAGGTGCCGACGTGAGGAGGCTCACTTCTCCCCAGACCCCAGACCCCAGACCCCAGACCCCAAAGTTAGAGACTCCTCACGTCGTCACCTACAAGGCGGAATTGAAAAAATCCCTCCTCGCCGCGCTCAAGCCCGCCGACTTCGGCCTCGTCTTCCAGCCGGTGCGCGAACAGGCGCTCAAGGCGAGCCGCGAGGGGCAGGACTTCGGTGGGTTGTTCATCGGGTTCAGCTTCTTCCTCATCGTGGCGGCGTGCGTGCTGGTGGCGCTGCTGTTCCAGTTCGGCGTCGAGCAGCGCGCGAAGGAAGTCGGCACGCTGCTGGCGCTGGGCTTCACTCCGAAACAAGTGCGGCGGCTTCTGCTCGGCGAGGGCGCGGGTCTCGCGGTGCTGGGCGCGGCGCTCGGGGCGGTCGGCGCGGTTTGGTATGCGCGCGCGATGCTGCACGGCCTCTCGACCGTCTGGCGCGACGCCGTGGGCACGAGCGACCTGCGCTTCCACGCGGAGCCAGCCACGCTGGCGGGCGGGTTCGCGGGCGCGGTGCTGGTGGCGGTGTTCAGCCTGTGGCTGGCGCTGCGGAAACAGGTGCGTCAGCCGGCGCGGGTGCTGCTGGCGGGAGGGGGGGAGGAAGTGGGCAGTAATCAGTTTTCAGTAATCAGTGGTCAGTCGGCGAGGGGTGAGAGTGGGGCAGGCGGAGCACCGACAGAGGTAGCTCGACATTCCAATGTCGAGTCGGAGGTAGCGGAAGGCGGGAAGCTGGCGGCGGCGAAGGGGCGCGGCGGGTCGCGACATCGGAATGTCGCGCTACTGGGCGGCGCTTGCCTGCTCCTCGCGCTCTCGCTCCTCGGCTGGGCGGTGGCCACGGGGCAGACGGCGAATGCGGGAGCGTTCTTTGGGGCGGGGGCGTTGCTGCTCATCGCGGCGCTGGCGTTCACGGCGGCGTTGCTCACGCGGCTGGAGCGGAGCGAGGCGGCGGCGGCGCTGAACCTCGCCAGCCTCGGCATCCGTAACACCACGCGTCGCCGCTCGCGCAGCCTCGCGACGGTCACGATGCTCGCGTGCGGCAGCTTTCTGGTGCTGTCCATCGGCGTGTTCCGGCTGGACGAGAATGCGAACGCGACGAAGCGCAGCTCCGGCACCGGCGGCTTCGCGCTGCTGGGCGAGAGCACGCTGCCAGTGGTGCAGGACTTGAACACGAAAGCGGGCCGCGAGGCGCTGGGGCTGGACGAGAAGGCGCTCGACGGCGTGAGCGTGGTGCCCTTCCGCGTGCGTGATGGCGACGACGCGAGCTGCTTGAACTTGAACCGCGCGCAGAAGCCGAGGTTGCTGGGAGTGAAAATGGAACTGCTCAGACAGCGGAAGGCATTCACTTTCGCAAAGGAATGGGAAGGCGGGAGCATCGGCTGGAGGTGGTTGGATTTCCTCGAATTGAACAAGGGAATTGCCCAAGCTAGCGATGAGCGCGCGCGCTTGTTCGCGACCGGGGGAGACCTTCCACGACCCGGCACCGGCGAAGTCATTCCCGCCATCGCCGACCAAAACTCCATCCTCTGGGCGATGGGCAAGAAGGTCGGCGACATCATCGAGTATCTCGAGCCGGATGAGCGCGGCCGGCCGGTGCGGTTGCGGCTCGTGGGCGCGGTGGCGAACTCCATTCTGCAAGGCAACCTCATCATCGCGGAGGACGAGTTCACCGCGCGCTTCCCGAGCGAGGCCGGCTACCGCTGGTTCCTCGTGGACGCGCCGACCAACCGCGTCGCCGACGTGTCCGCCACGCTCACGCGCGCGCTGCGCGACTTCGGCCTCGAACTCACGCCCGCGACGCGGCGCATGGCGCAGCTCAACGCGGTGCAGAACACCTACCTCGGCACGTTCCAAATCCTCGGCGGCCTCGGCCTGCTGCTGGGCAGCGCGGGCCTCGGCGTGGTGGTGCTGCGCAATGTTTTGGAGCGGCGTGGCGAGCTGGCGCTGCTGCTCGCGCTAGGTTTCCGCGCAAAGGCGCTGCGCTGGCTCGTCCTGAGCGAGCACGCGGCGCTGCTGCTGCTGGGCTTGTTGAGCGGCGTGGTGGCGGCGGGTGTGGCGGTGCTGCCGTCGGTGCTGGGCGCGGGGGATTTGCCCGTGGCCGCGCTCGCGCTGACGCTTGGCGGTGTGCTGGTGAGTGGCCTGGTGTGGACGTGGCTGGCGACGGTCTCCGCGCTGCGCGGGCAGTTGCTCGACGCACTGCGGAATCAGTGAAGGCCGTGCCGGCGGTTTGCAACCGCCGTCGGGACGCGTGGAAAGCGCGGAAAACCTTCGTCCTGCTGGACACTTCGGACGGCGGCTGGAAGCCGCCGGCACGGCTACTTCCAGGGCGAGTAATCCGTCGGCACGAGGAAAACGGACTTCACGCCGCCCTTGATGGTCAGCGAGCCGCCGGCCTTTTCCTCGGAGGCCTTGCGCGCGGCCTGCCAGGCGGGATCTTTGCCGAAGGCGCCAAAGGAGGCCTTCGCGGCGTCCTGGCTCTGATGCGCCAGGAGATAGATGAGCGTGTTGTTCACGTCGGGCGGGCTGGCCGCGCCCTTCTGGTCGGCCAGGGGAGTCCAATAGGCGAGGTTCGCCATGCCGTGCCGCTCGAACAGCTTGACGGTGTGGTCGCGGAAGCGGGCGTTCAGGTTCGGGAGGCGGCCCGGCTCGGTGGTGTAGGTGCGCAGTTCAAAAACGCGGCTGCCTACGGTCCCGGCTTTCGCCAGCGGCGAATAATCCGTCGCGCCGAGGTAGGCGGATTCGACCTTGGCGACGAGCTTGCCGTCCACCTCGGACGCCTTGTAGGCCTTCTGCCAGTCGGGGTCGGCCATGAAGGCCTTCCAGGATGCGTGGCGGGCGGCGAGGCTCGGGTAGGCGAGGAAGTAGATCAGCTTGCGCTCCGGGTTGGCGCCGACGGGCACGAAGTAGCCGAGGTTCTCGATGCCGTGCTTCGCGAAGAGCTTGAGAGTGTGGTCGCGGAAGCGCTTGTGGAGCGCGTCGAGCTTGCCCTCGGGAGCGTAATAGACGCGCATCTCGAAGCAGCGGGTGTCCTGGGCGGCAGGAACGACGGTGGCGGCAACCAGCAAGGCCAGAAGTGACAGGAGCGTTTTCATGTGTGCGGTGGATGGTGGCGCAGGCCGGCGGCGAGGCAAGGACTTTTCTGGCGGGGGCGGGCGGGGTTTGTTACAGCAGGCGCACGATGAAGGTGCTGGTGACCTGCGGACCAAGCTACGAGCCGATTGATGCGGCGCGGCGCGTCACGAATTTCTCGACGGGCCGGCTGGGCATCGCGTTGAGCAACGCCTTCGCCACGCGCGGCTGGGACGTGGCCTGTCTCAAGGGGGAGCAGGCGACGTGTCCTGACCCGGTGCAAGCCCGGCGCGTCCTGCCTTTCTCCACGAATGACGACCTCGCGGCGAAGCTCATGTCGCTGGCGGGTGAAGGTGGTTGGGATGCAGTGCTGCACGCAGCGGCGCTGTGTGACTTCCGGGTCGAGCGCGTGCTGAACGAACGAGGCGAGGTCATCGCGTCGCCCAAGTTCTCGTCGCGTGAAGGCCGGCTGAAACTGGTGCTCGCGCCCGCGACGAAGGTGCTGCCGCAGTTGCGCGGGTGGTTTCCTCAGGCGCGGATCGTGGGGTGGAAGTATGAGCTGGCCGGCAGCCGGGCGGATGCGTTTGGGAAGGCGTTCGCGCAATTGGCGGAGTGCGGCACGGACGCCTGCGTGCTGAACGGCGCGGCTTACGGAGACGGCTTCGCGTGCTGCACTCCGGCGGGCGCGCACACTTGCGTGGACAACGCGGCTCTGGCGGACTGGCTGGCGCGGTGGCTGGAAGCTTCGTAACGGGGACACTCCTGTCCCCCGTGCCACGGTTCCCCGCCGCCAGCGTTCACCCTCCGCTTGACTGGGAGACAGGAGTGTCCCCCTCACGCCACTGCTCAGGCGAAGTCGTAGACCGTCACCTTGGTCCAGAGCTGCTTGCACTGCTCGATGAACTTGAGGTGGTCGGGATGCACCTGGTAGTCGTCCTGCGCCTGCTTGCTCGGGAAGACGAGGTTCAGCGCGACCTGATAACTCTGGTCCACCACGGGGCGGTGGCTGCCCACCATCTTGCCGACGTGGAAGTGCAGCACGCCGGGGATGGGCGCGAGGTGCTGTTTCGCGCCGGCCACGAGCGCGTCGGGAGCCTGCGGGTTCGCGGGGTCGGTCCAGAAAATCACAACGTGCGAAAACATAGGCGGGCAGCGTAGTTGCGGCGGCGCGGGGCTGGCAAATGCTTTTCCGGCCAAATGGGTTGACCCGTCCCCGCTTTGTCTTTAGCAATGCCGGGCCAGCCAAACGAACGAACTGCATGAGCACTGAAACCGCCCGCCCGCCCGCCACCCAAGGCGCCAAATACATGACCCTGCTCGCCGCGCTGCTGGGGTGGATGTTTGACGGCTTCGAGATGGGCCTCTTCCCGCTCATCGGCAAGCCAGCGCTAGGAGATTTGCTCGGGGCGGAAGGCGCGAAGAACACCGGCATGTGGTTCGGCATCATCATCGCGGTGTTCCTCGTGGGAGCTGCGACTGGCGGTGTCCTCTTCGGCTGGCTGGGCGACAAGATCGGCCGCGTGCGGGCGATGTCGTTGAGCATCTTCACCTACGCCATCTTCACGGGCCTGTGCGGGTTCGCGACGGAGGCGTGGCACATCGCGGTGCTGCGGTTCATCGCGTCGCTGGGCATGGGCGGCGAGTGGTCGCTGGGCGTGGCGCTGGTGAATGAGATTTGGCCGGGCAAGTCGCGCGCGTTCATCGCCGGTCTCATCGGAGCGGCGGCGAATGTGGGCTTCCTGTTGGTCGCGCTGTTGAGCATGAGCCTCTCGGGCTTCATCGGCGGTGTGGAGGGCCTGCTCAAGAGCATCGGCCTCTCGGACGCGACGACGGCGAAGTTGCTGGCGAACTCTGCGTGGCGCTTCCTGATGATCAGCGGCGCGTTCCCGGCACTGCTGATTTTCTTCATCCGCCTGTTTGTTCCTGAGTCGGAGAAGTGGGAGGAGGAGAAGGCCAAAGGCGCGACCTCGCACTGGAGCAATGCGGATCTGATTGGCGTGTTCATCGGGTGCGGCGCGGCGCTGGGCATCATTTACGTGTGGTCACCGGCGGCGGCGAACATCAGCGGCGCGGTGGCCACGTTGATCACGCTCGTCGGGTTGGTGGTGGCGCTGTTGGGCTACCTGTATCCGGTCCGCCAATACCTCGCGCGCGCAACTGCGGCGGGTTCGCTCCAACCCGAGTCACAAGGGAAGATCGTCAAGAGCATGTTGCTGGGCGCGGGCTTGGCGAGCGTGGCGCTGCTGGGCACGTGGGGTTCCATCCAATGGGCGCCGGGCTGGGCCGACCAGCTCCAGCCAAACACGAAGGAAGTGAAATACTACGCGAAGGAAAAGACCCAGATCGCCACGGCAGTCGGGGCAATCGTGGCGACCATCGCGGCGGCGGTGGCGGCGGGCCGGTTTGGGCGGCGCATCACCTACACGGTCATGTGCGTCGGCTCCATCGTGTCGGCGCTGTGGTTCTACAACGCCAACTCCACCTTCGGCACCGGCTTCCTCGTCGCGGCGTTCCTGGCGGGCGGGATCACCGCGTCGTTCTATGGCTTCTTCCCGCTCTACTTCCCCGAGTTGTTCCCCACGGCGGTGCGCGCGACCGGGCAGGGCTTCTCGTTCAACTTCGGGCGCATCGTCGCGGCCATCGGCGGCCTGCAAACGGCCACGCTGATGAAGGCCTTCGATGGCAGCTTCCCGAAAGCCGGCTCCGTGATGGCGGCGATCTACGTCATCGGCATCTTCATCATCTGGCTGGGGCCGGAGACGAAGGACAAGGAACTGCCGGAGTGACGCGGAGCAGGTGAGAAGGTGGGAAAGTGGGAAAGTGGGAAAGCGAGAGGGTGGCAGTTGCTCTCCTCACTTTCCCACTTTCTCACCTGCTCACTTTCCCGCCTTCCTCCGCTTCGCCTTTTGTCCCAACGCGTCATACGTCGCGTATTTGTAGAGTTCCGTCAGCGTCGGGTAGTTGAAGCAGGTCTGGATGAACAGGTCCGCGCCCGATTGCGTGAGCAGCGCGGTGAGTCCCACATGGACCAGCTCGCTCGCCTGCTCGCCGATGACGACGACGCCCAGCAGCTTCATGTCCTCCTCGCGGAAGAGCAGTTTCAGGAAGCCGTCCTTGTCGCCGATGATCTGGCCGCGCGCGTTCTGCGCATAGCGGGCGCGGCCCACCACGTAGGGCACGCCCGCCTTCGCCAGCGACTCCTCGGTCTCGCCCGCCATCGAGACCTCGGGGATCGTGTAGATGCCGTAGGGCAGGATGTTCGCGACGCCGCTTTTGTATTTCAGGTCGAAGGCGTGGACCATCGCCACGCGCGCCTGCTCCATCGAGGTCGCCGCCAGCGCGGGGAAGCCCACCACGTCGCCGACCGCGTAGATGTGCGGCAGGGCCGTCTGGAAGCTGGCGTTGACCTTGAGGTTGCCGCGCGAGTCGGGCTGAAGGCCGATGGCTTCGAGGCCCATGTTCTGCGTGTTGCCGGAGCGGCCCGTGGCGGCGAGGAGCGAATGCGTCTTGAGCACCTTGCCGGACTTGAGCTTCGCGGTGATCACCTCGCCCGTCTCGATCTGCTCGATGCCGTCGTTCATGTAAAACTCCACGCCCACCGCGCGCATCCCGTCGGCCAGCGCGTGCGACACCTCGGCGTCAATGAAGCCCAGCAGCCGGTCGCGGCCCTCGACGAGCGTGACCTTGATGCCCAGCGCCGCGAACATGCAGGCGTATTCGCAGCCGATGACGCCGCCGCCGGCCACGAGCATCGTCGCCGGGATTTCGCGGATGTTCAGGATGGTGTCCGAGTCATACACGCGCGAGTCGTGGAACGGGAAGTTCGCCGGATGAAACGGATGCGAGCCGGTGGCGATGAGGATTTTGTCCGCGTGCAAGTGCGCCGAGGGCGAGTGCCGCGGCGCGACCGCGACCGTGTGCGCGTCCACGAACGACGCGAAGCCGGTGTAGAGGTCCACGTTGTGGCGCTTGAGGTTGTCCACGATGCGCGCTCGCTCGGTCTGCACCACGAGCCGCTCGCGATAGAGGAAATCGCGCGGTGTGATCTGCTCCTTGAGGCTGAAGTGGACCGCGTGCAGGCCGCGCTGGCGGAAGCCGGAGAGATAGAGCGCCGTCTCGCGCAGCGTCTTGGACGGCAGCGTGCCGGTGTTCGCCGCCGCACCGCCGAGTGCCGGCTCCTTCTCGATGAGCGCGACCTTCCGGCCGAAGTAAGCCGCCTGCGCCGCGCCCTTCTCGCCGGCCGGCCCGGAGCCGATGACCACGAGGTCGTAATGTTTTGCGTCCATGGGAGTGCTGGGTTCAGGACGATTCTGGTGAGTGCGGGCAAAACCTAGTCCGGTGCGGCGACCGGCGGAAGCCTGAAATGGGCGCAGTTTTTCCTTTGGGCCATCGCGCCCGTCCGCAACAATTCCTCCCATGACTCTCGCTGTGAACCAACCCTCCGCCGCGACTGCGGACGATTGGTTCACGCCGGGGCGGTTCCTCGTGTTGATGGCGATGTGCCTCTTCGCCGCGTTTCCAGAGGTCGTCCTCGGCAGCCACACGTTTTACTACCGCGACTTTGGCCACTTCGCCTACCCGCTCGCGCACTACCACCGCGAATGCTTCTGGCGCGGGGAAATCCCGCTCTGGAATCCCTACAACTCCTGTGGTCTCCCGCACCTCGCGCAGTGGAACACCATGTGCCTCTACCCCGGCGCGCTCATCTACCTGCTCGGCCCGATGCCGTGGGCGCTGGGCTGGTTCAGCCTCGCCCACCTGCTGCTGGCGGGCGCGGGCGCGTATCGCCTCGCGCACCACTGGACCGGCAACCGCTTCGCCGCGAGCGTCGCTGGCCTGGCCTTCGCCTTCAACGGCTTCACCCTCCACGCCGTCATGTGGCCGAACAACGTCGCCGCGCTCGCCTGGGCACCGTGGCTGTGGCTGCTCGTCGAGCGCGCGTGCAAGGAAGGTGGAAGAACCGTCCTCCTTGCCGCGCTCGTCGGCGCGATGCAGATGCTCGCGGGGGCACCGGAAGTCATTTTGTTCACCTGGGCCATCGCCGCAGCATTCGTGTTGCTTGAGTGCCTAAAACGGGAAACGGAAAACGTAAGCCAAGTCCCCCTTACGCATTACGCATTACGTTTTACGTCCCTCGCCCTCCTCGTCACCCTCCTCTCTGCCGCGCAACTTCTGCCGTTCTTGGATTTGCTCCGCCACTCGCATCGCACCGCCGGCTTCGATGACAACCTCTACGCCATGCCGCTCTGGGGCTGGGCGAACTTCTTCGTTCCGCTCTTCCGCATGACCCCGGACCGGCTCGGTGTCTTCACGCACCTCGACCAGCAGTGGACCTCCAGCTACTACCCCGGCATCGGCATCCTCGCACTCGCCGCCCTCGCGGTGTGGCGGCGACGCGAGCCGCGGGTCTGGCTGCTCGCAGTCGTCGCCCTGCTCGGCGTCTGGCTCGCGATGGGACACAACGCCTTCCTGCTCGACTGGCTGAAGGCCCTCTGTCCGCCGCTCGGCTTCATCCGCTTCCCGATCAAGTATGTGCTGCTGCCGCTGATGGTGCTGCCGTTCCTGGCGGCGATGGCCTTGGCGGAGCGCCGGTCTCCGACCCGGCATGTCCACTCCCTCGCCCCCGCTGGGGGAGAGGGCCGGGGTGAGGGCAAAAACCCCACGACGACAGAGGCGGAGACTGCTGTAGCCGAGCCAGCGGTTGCACGTAACCATTCTTATCTCATCGCTCTTCGAGATTTCGGGGTCATCGGTGGTGGGTTCCTCTTTTGCATCTACTTCATCGTGGAGCCTGAATTCCGCAGCTCCCTGCATTCGTTGGGAGCGGATTCGGATTCACTCGATCTCGCAATGCGAGTGACAGTAAGCGCCTGTCTTCAAGTTTTCAGTCTCGGCCTCGTCTTTGCCGCCTGGATTTTCATCGAACGCGTCACCTCAAAAACAGCCAGCATCATCGCCCGACTCGTCCTCCTCGCTGTCATCGCTTTTAACATCCTCACCCACGCCCCGCGCCAGAACCCCACCGTCATCACTCAAGCCTACGAGCCGGGCGTCGCGAAGTTCTCCACCGCCATGCCGCGCCTCGGCGAAGGCCGCGCGATGGTCAGCCGCGAGATGGAGGGCTTCATGGCGCACGCGCACAACCCCGACGCGTTGAACTACTGCATCGGTGCCCGCCGCGCGCTCTTCGCGAACTGGAACCTCCTCGATGGCGTGCCCAAGGCCAACGGCTTCTTCTCACAATTCCCGCGCGAGCTATCCGACACTTGGTGGCTCCTCTACGGCCACGACCGCCCATTCCCCGAGCGCTTCGCGGACTTCCTCGGCATCACGCGCATTTCATCCAGCGAAACGCTCTTCACCTGGACGCACCGCACCAACGCGCTTCCCCTCGTCACCGCCGGCATGGAGCCGGTCTTCACCGACGCCACGAACACCCTGCGCGAGCTTGTGGACACAGGCTACGACCCCGCGGGAATCGTCTTCCTGCCGAAGGAACTGCTCGCCATCTCCCGCGCCACCAACGCCAGCGCCATCACGCGCGCGACCGTCTTGTCCACGCGCTGGGCACGCGAATCCCTCAGCATCGAGGTCGAAGCCAACGCACCCGTGTGGGTCGTCATCGCGCAGACTTACTATCATCCGTGGAAAGCCTTCGAGGGCGAGCGCGAGCTGCCCATCCGCCGCGCGAACCACGCCTTCCAAGCCATTGAAGTCAGTGCAGGCCGACACACCATCGAACTCCGCTACGTGGACCACGCCTTCCGACTTGGCGCAGCATTCTCGCTCACCACGCTCGCCCTTGTGCTTTTCGGCCTGCTGCGCGCTCGTCGCCCACTGATAACTGAACACTGACTACTGAACACTCCCGCCCTCAACCTGTTCACGCCCCCGCGCTTCGCCGCATTGCTCGCAGCGCTCATCTTTGCGTCGTGGCCCGACGTGCTGCTCGGCTCGGCGACCTTCATCCTGCGCGACTTCAGTGTCTTCGGCTACCCCATCGCGCACTACCACCGCGAGTGTTTCTGGCGCGGCGAGCTGCCGCTCTGGAACCCGCTCAACAACTGCGGCCTGCCCTTCCTCGCGCAATGGAACACGATGACGCTCTACCCCGGCTCGCTCTGTTACCTGCTGCTGCCGCTGCCGTGGTCGCTGGGCGCGTTCATGCTGCTGCACCTCTGGCTCGGCGGCCTCGGTGCGTATGCTGTCGCGCGGCGTTGGACAGGCATGAACTTCGCCGCCGCCGTCGCGGGCGTGGCCTACGCGTTCCACGGCCTGATGCAGCAATCGCTCATGTGGCCGAACAACATCGCCGCGTTCGGCCTGCTCCCGTGGGTGGTGCTGACGGTGGAGAGCAGCGTGCGCAAAGGCGGAAGAAAGCTCGTCGTGGCCGCGCTCGTCGGCGCGCTTCAGATGCTCACAGGTGCGCCGGAAGTCATCGTGTTCACCTGGCTCATCTGCGGCGCGTTGCTGGCCGCTGACTGCGTAAAACGCAAAACGGAAACCGCAAGCCCAGCGCCCCTTACGCATTACGCATTACGTTTTACGGGCATCGCCGCCCTCGTCTCCCTCCTCTCCGCCGCCCAGCTCCTCCCCTTCCTCGACCTCCTCCGTCACTCGCAGCGCGACGCTGGCTTCGGCGACTCCGTGTGGTCGCTGCCGGCATGGGGCTTCGCGAACTACCTCGTGCCGCTGTTCCGCTGCATTCTCACCTCGCCGGGCGTGCCGTTGCACAGCGGGCAGAACTGGACCTCATCCTACTACGCCGGGGCTGGTGTGCTTGCACTGGCCTTGCTCGCCGTGCTGCGGGTCTCAGACCGGCGTTCACGCGTGTTGTCCTTGCTCGGTGCGATCTGCCTCGTGCTGGCGCTGGGCAAGAACGGATTCCTCTACTCCCTGTTCGAGCGCGTGCTGCCGCTCGGCGTCATGCGCTACCCGGTGAAGTTCGTCATTCCGCTCACCTTCATCCTGCCGATGCTCGCCGCCTTCGCGCTGAAGGAACTGTTCCGCGACGCCGAAACCTCAAGCTCCAAACCCGAAACGCCAAATGAGGGTCAGCGCCTCCTCGCGTCGGCTGCTACCGTGGACGAAACCCGCGCCCGCATGGCCCGCCATCGCCTGCGCGCCATCGCCGCCGTGCTGGCCGCCGTCGTCGCGCTCATCGCCATGCTTGGCTGGCTCAACCCGCTGGCTGGCGAAGGTCTGGAGACGCTGCTGCTCCTGTTTTACAGCGCCACGGCAGGTGGTGTCTTCCTCATCTTCACCGTTGCCGCCGTGCTGGGCTTGCGGAACGCGGAGACGCGCACTCGCAATTTCCTCTGGAGCCTCGCCGTGCTTGGACTGGTCTTCGCGGACTTGCGCTCCCACTTGCCCGATCTCACGCCGACCGTCGCCCCAGCCTACCTCCAGCCCGGCCAGCCGGACTTGCAGGCGCTCGCCCCCGCGCCGCGCGACGGCGCTGCCCGTGCGTCACTCACCTGGCAGGCGCTGATGGAGTTCAAAAGCAAGATGCTGCCGAAGCTCGACGAGACGCTGCTCCTCCAGCGCATCGGGCTTTATGACAATCTCAATCTCCTCGACGGCCTCGCCAAGACCGACGGGATCTTCAGCCTCTACTTGCGCGAGCAGCAGGAGGTCGAGGCGCGCCTCTTTCTGTCCGGCGGCACCAACTCGCTGCCCGGCCCGCTCGCCGACTTCCTCGGCATCGCGCACGTCAGCTCGCCGACGAACATCTTCAAGTGGCACCGCCGCGACACTGCGCTCCCGCTCATCACCGCCGGGCAACGCCCCGAGTTCGCCGCCGCAGAAGTCTCCCTGCCCGCGATGGCCGGCCCGAACTGGAACCCCGCCGAAACAGTCTTCATTCATCCGTGGGACAAGGCGCAGGTGCCTGCCTCCAACGCGGCTACGGCTAAAGTCTTGTCTGCGAATTGGACCGCCCACCGCATCGAGTGTGAACTGGAATCCTCCGCACCCACGCTGGTCGTCATCGCCCAAGCGTTCTATCATCCGTGGCGAGTCACCGTGAACGGCCAGCTCGCAACCATCCTCCGCGCGAACCACGCCTTCCAGGCTGTGCCCATCTCCGCAGGCCGGAGCACGGTGCGGCTGGAGTATGTGGACCGCCGCTTCCAACTCGGCGTCGCCCTGTCCGCGCTTGGCCTCGTCATCTGCGGTGTGCTGTGGTGGCGAGCAAGACCAACCCCCGTAGCAGACGACGTGAGGAGTCTCACTTCAACCGAGGAGAAAGTCAGAGACTCCTAACGTCGTCACCTACGCCCACGAAAGCATCGTGACTTCCGACCTCACATCCCCAGACCCCAGACCCGAGACCCCAGACCCTACTCTGGCCGACTGGTTCACCCCGCTCCGTTTCGCCGCCTTCCTCCTGCTCGCCTTCATCTTCGCCTTCCCCGGCATCTGGATGGGCACGGAGACGTTCTTCCGCTCCGACTATGGCGTGATGGCCTACCCGGCGACGCATTACCTGCGCGAGAGCATCCGCGCCGGCGAACTGCCGCTGTGGAACCCGCTCTCGAACTGCGGCGCGCCCTTCCTCGCGCAATGGGGCACCATGTGCCTTTACCCCGGCTCGCTCTTCTTCGTCGCGCTGCCGATGCCGTGGGCGCTGGGCGTCTTCTGCCTGCTGCACCTCTGGCTCGGCGGCCTCGGCGCACGCGCGTTGGCGGAGCGCTGGACCGGCAACCGCTTCGCCGCCGCCGTCGCCGGCACGGCCTTCGCCATCAACGGCGCGTCGCTCGCCTGCATCACCTGGCCGAACTACTGCGTCGCCCTCGGCTGGATGCCGTGGATCGTGCTGCTCACCGAGCAAGCCTGGCGTGAAGGTGGCCGTAAACTCGTCCTCGCCGTCCTCGCCGGCACGATGCAGATGCTGACAGGAGTGCCCGAACTGGTGGTGATGACGTGGGGCTTGCTCGGGGTGCTGCTCGTAGCGGACCTCGTAAAACGGAAAGCGGACAACGTAAGCCGAAACGCCCTTACGCATTACGCATTACGTTTTACGCTTCTCATCGCCCTCATCACCGCCCTCTCCGCCGCGCAACTCCTCCCCTTCTTCGACCTTCTCGCCCACTCGCAGCGCGACGCCGCCTACCGCGACGCCCGCTGGCCGATGCCGCCGTGGGGCTGGGCGAACTTCCTCGTCCCGCTCTTCCGCTACGGCCAGACGCCGCAGGGCTTCTGGATTCAAATCGGCCAGGAATTCCTCTCCAGCTATTACCTCGGCCTCGCCCCGCTCGCGCTCGCGCTCTTGGCAGTGTGGAAGACCCGCGAACGCCGCGTCTGGCTGCTGGCGGGCGTGACGCTCTTCGCGCTCGTCATGGCCCTCGGCGACGCGGGCCTGCTCTACTCCGCGTTGAAGAACATCTTGTCCGGCAGCCTCATCGCGCGCTTCCCGGTGAAGTTCGCCCTCCTCGCCGCCTTCACCGTCCCGCTGCTCGCCGCCTTCGGTGTGGCATGGCTCACCAGAAATGCGGAATGCGCCGACGCCCCCCCCGGTAGCAGCCGACGTGAGGAGGCTCCATCTTCGCAATCGGCAATCGGCAATCGGCAATCGGCAATCAATCAGAGCCTTCTCACGTCGGCTGCTACCTGTGGCGGGCCGAATCGAAGTTCGGCACTCCTCGCCATCGGCCTCGCGCTTGTGGCCGCCACCGCGCTGATCATCTGGCTCGGCCAGCAACACCCGCTGCAATACGACCGCTGGCCCGAGACGCGGGCCAACGCGCTCGTCCGCCTCGCGTGGCTGGCGGTGGCCCTCGGAGCCATCGCCGTCGTGGCCGGCCTCGGTGCGCGCGCTGTGAGGGAACGTCTGCTTGCCGCCGGCGCGCTCCTCGTCCTGCTCGCCGCTGACCCGCTCACGCACCAACCAAATCAGATGCCGCGCCTTTCTGCCGACTTCCTTACTCGGTTTATCGTCATGACTGACGGGCATCGCCGCTGGCCGGCACTGGGTGAAGGCCGCGTCTTTCTTTCACCGGAGCGCGAGCAGATCCTTCTTCAGAGCAGTGTAGAAAACTGGGGTGAGGACACTTTCAGCAAGCGCATCTACTTCTGGTCGCACCTCAACCTGCTTGATGCTGTCCCCAAGGTGAACGGTTCCTCCAACCTCAGACTGCGAGACCAGGACGCGCTTCAACGCCGTCTGTATCCGACCAACCACGCAAGCAATCCTGCCCACGGGCCGATGCTCGACTTTCTTTCGGTGACTTGCTCGGCAAGGGGAGTTGGCTCGTGGAGTCATCCAGACCCAAAGCCTGTCCCGTTACCTCGTGGAATGATACCGGCGACGATGGAGAACACGAACCGTGCATGGATAGCTCGGACAACGGCGTTGCCCCTCGTGTTTGCTGGTGTTTTACCTGAATTTCGGGATCCGCTGAACACACTCGAAGCTTTGCCTGGCGTAGATTTCAACCCGCGCCGCATGGTCTATCTCCCGCCCGAAGCCCAAGGCTCCGTCCCCACCAATTCAGCGAACGCCCGCGTCATCACCCGCCGCTTCGCCGCCCACGAAATCCTCGCCGAGGTCGAGACCGACGCCCCGACACTCGTGACCGTGGCGCAGTCGTTCTACCACCCGTGGCGCGCGTTCGTGGACGGCCAACCGGTGAAACTCTGGCGGGCGAACTACGCCTTCCAAGCCCTCGCCGTCCCTGCCGGCAAGCACACCGTCCGCCTCGCTTACGTGGATGAGAGGTTCCGCCTCGGCGTCGGGATTTCGCTGGCCGGCTTGGCCGTGTGCGGCTGGCTCTGGTGGCGTGGCGGGAGAATCCCCGTAGGAGACGACGTGAGGAGTCTCGCTTCAACTCGGGAGAAAGTTAGAGACTCCTGACGTCGTCTCCTACAAAGACAAAGCCCGCGTGACTTCCGACACCTCAACTCCAGACCCCAGACCCCAGACCCCGGACCTCGGCGCGGCAGACGCTTGGCTCACGCCCGGCCGCTTCGCCCTCATCCTCGCCGCGCTGCTGGCCGCCACCTTCTGGCGCGTGCTCTTCGGCGACGAGGCGTTCTTCTATCGCGACTACGGGTTCCTCGGCTACCCGTTCGCGCACTTCCACCGCGAGTGTTTCTGGAGCGGCGACTTCTTCCCGCTGTGGAATCCCTACGTGAACTGCGGCGCGCCCTTCCTCGCTCAGTGGAACACGCTCTGCCTCTACCCCGGCGCGCTGATTTACCTGCTGTTGCCGCTGCCGTGGTCGCTGGGGTTCTTCTGCGTGGCGCACCTGTTCCTCGGCGGGATGGGGATGCGCGCGTTGGCGGAACGGTGGACGGGCAGCCGCTTCGGCGCGGCGGTGGCGGGCGTGGCGTTCGTCTTCAGCGGGCTGGTGCTGGGCTGCGTCATCTACCCGAACTACCTCGTCGCGCTCGGCTGGATGCCGTGGGTGATGCTGGCGGTGCGGCGCTCGTGGCAGGAAGGCGGGCGAAGCGTCGTCCTCGCCGCGCTGGCCGGCGCGATGCAGATGCTCACCGGTGCGCCGGAAATCATTTTGCTGACGTGGGCGCTTCTCACGGCCTTGGCGGTGATGGACGCCGCCGTAAAGCGTAAAACGGAAAACGTAAGCCGAGGTTTTCTTACGAATTACGCATTACGTATTACGTCCACCATCGCCCTCATCACCGGCCTATGCGCCGCGCAGCTCCTCCCCTTCTTCCAACTCCTCTCGCTGTCGCAGCGCAGCGGGGACGCGGTCAACACGTTCTGGTCGCTGCCGGGCTGGGGCTGGGTGAACCTGTTCTTCCCGCTGTTCATGAACTTCCAGACCGAGCAGGGCGTGTTCGTGATGATCGGGCAGTCGTTCTTCCCGTCGGTCTATCTCGGCATCGTCCCGCTGACGCTGGCGCTGCTGGCGGCGTGGCGCGTGCGGACACCGGAGGTGAAGCTGCTCGGCGCGACGACGCTGCTGGCCGTGCTGCTGGCGATGGGCGACAACTTTGTGCTCTGGCGCTGGCTGCGCGAGGTGCTGCCGCTGGGCGTGGTGCGCTTCCCGGTGAAGGCGCTGCTGCTCGCGGCCTTCACCGTGCCGTTGCTGGCGGCGTGGGGAATGTCTGTGCTTGTCCCCATCGCCGAGCGGCTCCGCGCGGAAGCGAACCCGCGAACTGACGGAGCGATGGACTCGCTCGACAAGTTCTACGACCGAGTCAGGGCGCTGCTAGCAGCCGCGAAATTTGACCACCCGATTGGGCTAATCCTCTGGCTCGGCATCGTCGTGTCGGTGCAACGGTGGCTCTGGCCATTCTCCGTCGGCACCCGAACGCCCGGCTCCGCTACAGGACTGACCAGTTGGATGGTCGCGCTGTTGGTGCTGAATGTGGCGCTGCTTTCACCGCTGCCACGGCGCAGAACTATGGCCACACTGTTGTTTCTCGCCATCATCGCGACGGCCGGGTGGCGCAAGAACCCAGCGTTGCTTGCCACCATCCCCGCCTCCGCCTTCGAGCCGGGTCTCGCCACCGCCTACCACGCCAGCAAGGGCGCGCTCACGCCCGCGCCGAAGCTCGGCGAGTCGCGCATCATGCTCAGTCCGCAGGCCGAACTCGCACTGCACACGCGGATGGTGCCGAAGTTCTACGACGACTTCATCGGCCAGCGGCTGGCGTTCTGGGGCAACCTGAACCTGCTCGACGGCCTGCCCAAGGTGAACGGCGCGTCCACGCTCGTGACGCGCGAGTGGAACGACGTGGAGTATTTCCTCTACGGCACCACGAACCCCGCGCCCGCGAACCTCATGGACTTCCTCGGCGTGACGCACACGACGAAGCCCGGCGAGTTGATGCAGTGGGAACGGCGAGAGACGGCGATGCCGCTGGTGAGCTTGCCTGCCGCCGTAGTTGAAGAGACAAGCCCATCGCACGGCTTCAAAAAAACTTCGGAGCCAGACTGGAACCCGCGCCAGCTTTCCTTCATAGCCACACCGACCACACCGGAGAGTTATGAGATGAAGTTTGACTTCAGCCGGCCAGAAGCACCGTTCCTGACCGGGGCTGTGCGGGTCAGCAGGTTCAGCCCAATGAACATTGAAGTGTTGGCTGAGGCGAATGCAGCACATGGAATTGTCATCGCGCAGAACTTCTACCCAAGTTGGCGCGCGACGGTGAACGGCCAAACCGCGCCCGTGCTCCGAGCCAACCACACCTTCCAAGCCATCCCCATCCCCGCCGGCAAGAGCACCGTCCGCCTCGACTACGTGGACTGGCCTTTCCGCATCGGCGCAGGCATCTCGGCGCTCACGCTGCTGGGCTGCGTCGTCCTTTGGCGACGCGGCTCTTCCTGAGTCGGCTACTGCGGGGACAGGAGTCTCCCGCCCACGGGCGCGTCTTGGACTGCGCCGGCAGAGCGCAGCGGCGACGGCGCTTTCGAGCGGGCGGGGAGGCTGCGAAATTCGTGAGGCAGTTGTGCGGACGAAAGCGGCGTCGCGCTCCGCGTGAGACGTAGCTCGACATTCCAATGTCGAGAACCGCCCCGCGCGACAACGCCCATGACTCGACATTGGAATGTCGAGCTACTCAATCCTTCGCCACCGCGTCCTTGTCGCGGGCGGAAACTTCGGCGAGGCGGCGCTTCATGTCCGCGAGCACTTCGGGCTTTTCAGCGGCGAGGTTCTTGGTTTCGCCGGGGTCGGTGGCGAGGTTGAAGAGTTCCTCGGCGGGCGGTTGTTTCGTGCCCTTCTTGCCTGCGGCGGCGTGGTTCACGATGAGCTTCCAATCGCCATGTCGCACCGCGGCGGAACGGAAGCCGGTGCCGGCGGAGTAAATCGTGCGCGGCGCGGGCGACTGCTCCGCGCGCGTGAGCAGCGGCCAGATGTTCGCGCCGTCCCACTTCAGGTCTCCCGCTGGCTTCGCGCCGGCCAGCGCGCAGAGCGTGGGCATCCAGTCCACGGCGTGCATTGGAATGTGGACTTCGCCGGGGGCGAGCTTGCCGGGCCAATGGGCGATGCCCGGCGTGCGGATGCCGCCTTCGTAGACACCGCTCTTGTGGCCGCGCAGCGGGAGGTTGTCGTTGCCAACGCGGAACGGGCCGAAGTCGCCGGGATACGGGCCGCCCTGGTTCGGGCTGGGGCCGTGCGCGCCGTTGTCGCTGAGGAAGAGGACGAGGGTGCTGGCACGGAGCTGCTTGCGGTCAAGCGCGGCAAGCACCTGGCCGATGGCGTCGTCCATGTGCGAGGCGCTGGCGGCGCGGAGGCGTTGCGCGGGGTCGGCGAGGTGGGCGTTGGCTTGCAGCCATTTCTCCGGCTCGGCGATGGGGACGTGGATGGCGGTGAAGGGGACGTAGAGGAAGAAGGGCTTGCCCGGCTCGCGCGCGTCGAGCCAGCGCACGGCCTCGCGCGCAATGAGGTCGGTGACGTGGCCTTCCTCCTCGATGAGTTTCCCGTTGCGGTGCCAGGTGACGCTGAACTCGCCTTCCTTGTAGCGGTGCGTGTGGGACGTGACACCGCCGGCGAGCGAGCCGTAGCCGTGGTCGAAGCCAAACTTCTGCGGGCCTTCCTCCGGCTTGGAGCCGAGATGCCACTTGCCGGTGAGCGCGGTGGCGTAGCCGGCGGATTTCAGAGCGCGGGCGAGCGTGACAGTATCCCACGGGTAGGCGCGCTGGTTCTGCGCCGCCGTGACGCCGAAGCGGCTGGCGTAACGCCCGCTCAGGAGCGCCGCGCGCGTGGGGCTGCACATCGGATGGACATAGTGCGCCTCCAGCCGAACGCCCTCCCGCGCGAGCTTCGCCAAATGCGGCATGGCGTAGGGCGAGCCGTGCCACGGCACGTCGGCCCAGCCGAGGTCGTCGGCGAGGAAGAGGACGAGGTTGGGCGGCGGGGCGGCGAAGAGCGTGGCAGCCGCAAACGAAAGGGCGGCAAGGGCGAGGCGGATCACAGTGTGCATGGCCAAGGGCGTGTTGGTCGAATCAGACGCCAGCCGCCATGTCGCGGCAACAGCTTTCCCGAGCCGCCAGCCACGCCTACCCCAATCGCCCAAAACCAAGATTGACCGGCCCGGCGTGCTTGTTACATTGCGCGCCCTTTGGCGGTGAAAGTTCAGCCGCCTGCCGTATGCGACACACGATTTCGGTGCTGGTGGAAAACAAGTTCGGCGTGCTCACGCGCGTGGCCGGCCTCTTCTCGGGGCGCGGCTACAACATTGACACGCTCAACGTCGCGCCCACGCAGGACGCCAGCGTCTCGCGCATGACCATCGTCACGCGCGGCGACGACGCCACGCTGGAGCAGATCGTCAAGCAGCTCAACAAGCTGGTCGAGGTGCTCAAGGTCATTGATTTCCGCGACGGCGAATACATTGACCGCGAGCTGGTGCTGGTGAAGGTGAGCGTGGACTCGAAGACCCGCGCCGAGGTGATGCAGATCACCGACATCTTCCGCGCCAAGATCGTGGACGTGCAGCCCAAGAGCCTCACCATCGAGATCACCGGCAACGAGAGCAAGGTGGAGAAGTTCCTCGTGCTCATGCAGACCTTCGGCGTGCTCGACCTCACGCGCACGGGCAAGGTGGCCCTGCCCCGGAAGTAGTTCTCAGCAATGGATCCCCAAGTCCAATTTCAAGCGGCACAGACGGGTTTCGGCATGGGAGCCACCTTGGCGGTGGTTGCTTCGTGGTCGCGCAACGAATCAATCGGCTGGGCCATCCTCCATGCGCTTCTCGGGTGGTTCTATGTCATTTACTTCCTAATCACACGCCGACCCAAGCATCTTTCCTAGTCCTACTTTCGACTCACAATCAAACACACATCATGCCCGCTAAAGTCTATTCCGACAAAGACGCCGATCTCGGCGTGCTCAAGAACAAAACCCTCGCCGTCCTCGGCTTCGGCTCCCAAGGCCACGCCCACGCGCTGAACCTCAAGGACAGCGGCTGCAACGTCATCATTGGCCTCTACGAAGGCTCCAAGTCCATCGCGGTCGCCCGCGAGAAGGGCTTCGAGGTCGTGCCCACCGCCGACGCCGTGCGCCGCGCCGATGTCATCATGGTCGCGCTGCCGGACACCAAGCAGGCCGCCGCCTACGAGAAGGACATCGCGCCCAACCTCACCAAGGGCAAGACCATCCTCTTCAGCCACGGCTTCGCCATCCACTTCAAGACCGTCGTGCCGCCGAAGAACGTGAACGTGATCATGGTCGCGCCGAAAGGCCCCGGCCACATCGTCCGCCGTCAATACACCGAAGGCAAAGGCGTGCCCGCGCTCATCGCGGTTTATCAGGGCGGCAACGCGGCCAAGAAGATCGCGCTCGCCTGGGCCAAGGGCATCGGCGGCGCCCGCGCCGGCGTCATTGAGACCAACTTCAAGGAAGAGACCGAGACCGATCTGTTCGGCGAGCAGACCGTCCTGTGCGGCGGTTGCACCGCGCTGGTGAAGGCCGGCTTCGAGGTGCTGGTCGAGGCGGGCTACTCCCCCGAGATGGCTTACTTCGAGTGCCTGCACGAGTTGAAGCTCATCGTGGACCTGATGAACGAAAAGGGCATCGCCGGGATGCGCTTCTCCATCTCCGAAACCGCCAAGTGGGGCGACGTGACCGTCGGCCCGAAGATCATCGACAAGTCCGTGAAGAAGCGGATGGAGAAGGCGCTGAAAGATATCCAGACCGGCAAGTTCGCCCGCGAGTGGGTGAAGGAATACAAGGGCGGCTACAAGAAATACAACGCCCTGCTCAAGAAGGACGAGCAGCACCTCATCGAGAAGACCGGCGAGCGGCTGCGCGGCCTGATGCCGTGGATGCCCAAGCGCTCGATCAAGGGCGTGCAGGCGGCCTACTAAACGCGGAACGCGGAATTTGAAACCGCCGGAAGCGCGAGCTGTCGGCGGTTTTTCCGTTTCATCGGGCGCAGCAGGAACACGCCACAGAGTAGCTCGACATTCCATTGTCGAGACAATGGCCGAGGCGACTCAGACTCGACATTGGAATGTCGAGCTACCAGTTTCGCCACGGCGTTGAGAAACTGCTTGAACGTGCCCCCGGCTCCGGTGTCCATTTCAGACGACAACCATTCAGTCTATGGCCCTTTACATCTACGAGACGATTCCCAAGAACCCGAAGCAGAAGCCGCGTCGCTTCGAGATTCAGCAGAGCATGAAGGACGCGGCGCTCACGCACGACCCGAAGACCGGTGAACCCGTCAAACGCGTCATCACCGGCGGCTCCGGCAACTGCTTCCGCGGCCTGAGCATCCTCTCGATGAACCGACCCCGGCGTTCAAAGTAGCGTCCGTGTCGTTTTGGAAAGTCCGCGTGGTTTCCTCAGATAAAGTGGATGAACGCTCTGACCTTCAAGACTGTCTGGCGGAGCGAAAACGACCTCTGGACTAAGGACGGAGAGAAAATCACCGACGAGCGAAAGCTCCAAACAATCCGCCAAGTCCTGGACAAGACGGGACCGATCTTAGTGGAACTTTGGTTTTACCGTGGGAGCCGCAGTCCTGAGCGGAAGGTTATTGATGACTACGACGACTTCATCGAATACCTCCAGCAGAATGCCAAGGCGGGAGACGCGATCCACGTTTGGGACTTGGACCCACTTCTACGTAACGACAACGTCCTCGTGCATGGCAAATGTCCGGCAGAAGACGGAACGGTTCCCCAAAAGGGAGCCTACTGACATCCGTGATTTCAGGCTGCTTGTTCTGCGCCAGCTCACTTCCGCATCGGCACCCAGCCCTTGCCGGGGATGAACTCGCGGCTGCCCTTGTCGGTCTGGCAGCCGGTGGCAACGAGGACGACGGCGAGGAGGGCGAGCAGCAGCAGCGGTTTCATGCCGGGAGCATAAACGGGGTTGTCAGTCCCGCAAGCGTGTAGCAGATTGGCCGCGAGGTTCCGATGCCGGCGAAGTTCAAATCATTGAAAGGCCAGTTCCTCCTCGATGGCGGCAAGCTCGCCGGTTCCTACTTCCATCGCAGCGTCGTCCTCATCTGCCAGCACGACCCCGAGGGCGCGTTCGGCCTTATCGTCAACCGCCCGACCGACAAGAAGGTCGGCGAGGCGCTCGTGGCCGACCTGCCCGACACGCTCAAGGACCAGCCGCTCTTCCTCGGCGGCCCCGTGCAGCCACAGGCGATGAGCTTTCTGCACTCCGACATCTTCCTGCCCGAGGCGAGCGTGCTGCCGAACCTCAACCTCGACCATTCGCTCGACGACCTGGTCGAGCTAGGTGGCTCCTTCTCGCCCACGCAGAAGCTCAAGGTCTTTGCCGGTTATGCCGGCTGGTCCCCCGGCCAGCTCGACGATGAGATGAAGCGCGGCGCGTGGCTCACGCATCCCGCCTCGGTGGAACTCGTCTTCGGCGAGGAGGACAAGCAGCTTTGGGTGAAACTCGTCCGCCAGAAGGGCTGGCAATACCGGCTGTTGAGCGAGCAGCCGGAGGATTTGAACTGGAACTGAGCATGGCATCCGGCCGGTCTGGCGTTAAGTTTCGTTCATCCAACTGCCCGCTTGCGTGAGCGAAATTGAAACGTGGAGAAGGGGCTTGCCAACCAGCGGGTCGTTCCGCATAACTCCGCCGTTCAAACGACGACACTTTATGGCCGACATCGCTAACAAATACGAAAACAACGTCACCGGTAAATACTACGTGGACAACCAGTGCATTGACTGCGACCTGTGCCGCGAAACCGCCCCGGAGAATTTCACCCGCTACGACGACGGCGGCTACTCCTACGTGAAAAAGCAGCCCGAGACGCCCGAGGAAGAGGCCCAGTGCAAAGAGGCCAAGGAAGGCTGCCCCGTGGAAGCCATCGGCGACAACGGCTAGGCCCACTCCAATTTCAGCGAACACCCGCCCGCGCAAGCCGGCGGGTGTTTTATTTTCCAACCAAGAGGAAGGCAGGTGAGCAGGCGGGAAAGTGAGCTGGTGGGGAAGCGCTTCGACTTCCGCAGCTCCGCCTCACTTGCTCACTCTCCCACTTTCTCACCTGCTCGCTTCATCGCCCTCCGCAACAGCTCCAGCGCCTGGAGCGAAGTCAGATACTTGAATGTCTCGCGGTCGTAGCGGTTGACCGGGTTGATGACCTTGGTGCCCGCTGCGGAGGCCAGCGCGATGAAGACCGTGCCCACCGGCTTCTCCGGCGTGCCGCCGCCGGGTCCGGCGATGCCCGTCACCGCAAGGGCGAAGTCCGCGCCGGTCTTCGCACGTGCGCCTTCCGCCATCTCGCGGGCAACCGGCTCGCTCACCGCGCCGTGTGCTGCGAGCGTCGCCGCGCGCACGCCGAGGAAGTGTTCCTTGGCCGCGTTGCTGTAAGTCACCAGCCCGGCGAGGAAGACAGCGGACGCGCCGGGAACACTCGTGATGCGGTTCGCGATGAAGCCGCCGGTGCAGGACTCGGCCAACGCGAGGGTTTGCTTGCGCTCGGTGAGCCGGCGGACAAGCACTTGCTCCAACTCGTCGTCGCCCTCGCCGAAGATGTGTTCGCCGGCCAGCTCGTGAACGATGCGCGCGGCTTCGGCCACGTCCGCGTCCGCGCCGCAGCCGCGAGCGACGAAGCGCACGTCCACTGCGCCGGTGTGCGCGCAGTAGCCAAGTTCGAGGCCAGCGTCCGTGAGCGGCTTGAGCGGGCCGGCGATGCGCTCCTCCAGATACGATTCGCCGATGCCCACCGTCCGCAGCGTGCGGCAGACGAAGTCAGCGTCGAGGGGGAGCCTTTCCTTCAGCAGCGGCGTGACTTGGTTGGTGAACATCGGGCGCAACTCGCGCGGTGGGCCGGGGAGCATCACGAGCCAGCTTGGCTTGCCTTCGGGCCGGAACGGATTTGGGCTGACGTGCAGAGCCAGGCCCGGCGCGGTGCCGTGGGCGTTGGCAAGCACGAGCGCGCCGTCGGGCACCATCGCCTGCACGCGCGTGCTGGCGGGCATGGGGCGGTTGCGCTGGGCGAAGAAGGACTCCACATGCGCGACGATGGCCGGGTCTTCGTGCAGCTTGCGCCCGAGCAACGCGGCGATGCGGTCGCGCGTGATGTCGTCGGAGGTCGGGCCGAGGCCGCCGGTGGTGATGATGAAGTCCGCGCGGCCCAGCGCCTCGCGAACGGCGCGCTCGATGTCGTCCGCCGTGTCCGCCACGGCGACCTGCCGCGTGACGACATAGCCAAGGTCCGCGAGCTGGCGGCAGAGCCACTGCTGGTGCGTGTTCAGAACGCGCCCGAGCATCAGCTCGCTGCCGGTGTTGATGAGTTCGATGTTCATGGGGGAAGAATCAGCCGCGAAAGAACACAAAGCGCACAGAGGAGAAAACTCTTTGCGACCTTTGCGTTCTTTCGCGGCAAATCATTTGGAGGCTCCCTGCGCCAGCAGCAACGCCCCGACCGTCACGGCGTCCTCGCCCAGCCCCGCCAGCGCCACGCGCGGGCCGGGGGCGAAGGCTTCCATCACGTAGCGTCGCAGCGCCGTCGCCACGGCGGCGCGCAGCGACTCGCCCACGAGCGAGAGGCCTCCACCGAGGACGATAACCTCGGGGTGCATGAGCTGGGTGACATGCGACAAGCCAAACGCGAGGTCATCGGCGACCTCGTCGAGGATGCGCTGCGCGAGTGCGTCGCCTTGCGCCAGCGCGGGAGCGAGCGCGCGGGCCTCGCCGTGGTCGGCGTCGGCGGTGAGTTGCGAGAGCGGACTCCACGGCTCGCGCCGGCAGGCCTCGCGGATTTTCCGGTCCACGGCCCAGCCGGAGCAGCGGTGCTCGACGATGACGCCGGATTTGTCCAATCGCACATGGCCGATTTCCGCCTCGCCGGGCTTCGTGCCGTGGTAGATGCGCCCGTCCACGACCAACCCGCCGCCCACGCCGCTGCCGAGCGTGACATAGAAGACGGGGTTGCAGTCCTTGCCCGCACCGCATTTGGCTTCGCCGAGCGCCGCCGTGTTCGCGTCGTTGTCCACGGTCACGGGCAGGCCGCTCTGTCCACGCAGCCATTCGCCGAGCGGAAATTCCGACCAGCCTTCAATCTGGTGCGAGCAGCAGATTTGCCCGGTCGTGGAATCCACCGGGCCGCCGAAGCCGACGCCGATGGCGGCCGGCTGGGCGACATCCATCAGCTCCGGCAGCGCGCCGGCGATCTGCGCGCGGATGCCTGCGCCGCCGCGCGCCTTGTCCACCGTGAAGCGCCGCCGTTGCGTGATGCGCGCGTCCGCATCGCCCGTCACCAGTTGCAGCTTGGTGCCGCCGATTTCGATGCCGAGAAAGGTGCGTTGCACGCGGGGATTTCAGCGGCGGGGCGAGGGGATTGCACGAGAAAAGGAGCGCTTCTGTTTGGTGTCCACCCTTCAGGGTGTCTGAACGCTCCCGCACGCTAAAGCGTGGACACCAAACCTGTCGCCCTGAATTCTCCTTTGGCCCGTCGCGTCGGCCTTTCTACGTTCGCACCATGCCCGCTGATCTCGCCCACGCCAGCACGCACCGCCACGCGTTCACCGCGCTGAACCCGCGCGTGCGCGAGGGGTTGAACGTCTCCAGCCGCCGCTCAATGCTCAAGGCCAGCCTCGCGGGCCTCGGCGGGCTGACGTTGCCAGATCTCCTTCGCATCCGGGCGCAAGCCGCCGCCGCCGGCCGCGCGATGGGCAGCAACAAGTCCGTCATCCTCCTCTGGATGGCCGGCGGTCCCAGCCATGTGGACATGTGGGATCCGAAGCCCGACGCGCCGCCCGGCTATCGCGGGCCGTTCAAGACCATTCCCACCAAGCTGCCGGGCGTTCACCTCTGCGAGCATCTGCCCAAGCAGGCCGCGCTGATGGACAAGCTCACCATCATCCGCTCCATGGACTGCCGCGGCAGCAACCACCAGCCGAACATGGTGATGCAGACCGCCAACGTCCGCGCCGAGCCGCGCACGAACCCCGAGGCGAAGATGTATCCCGGCTTCGCCTCCATTGTCGCCAAGCATCGCGGCGCGAACCAGCCCGGGATGCCGCCCGCCGTGCATCTCAATGTCCGCGACCGCACGCACTTCGCGTGGTCCGGCTACCTCGGCCAGAAATACAACCCCTTCATCGGCGACAACGTCAGCCAGCTCTTTCAACTCCCCGGCGAACTCACGATGGACCGCGTGCGTTCGCGCCAGACCCTCGCGCAGCAGATGGACGCGCTACGCCGCGACGTGGACAACTCCGGCTCCATCGAGGCGCTCGACCGCTTCGGCCAGCAGGCCTTCGACCTCGTGGCGGGCGGGCAGGCACAGGCGGCCTTTGACCTCGGCCAGGAATCGCCGCGCATCGTGGACCGCTACGGCCCGCACGACTGGTGTCGCAAGGCGCTCCTCGCGCGGCGGCTGGTCGAGCGCGGCGTAAGCTTCGTCACGCTCGACCTCAGCAACCATTCCGCCTCCGGCACCTGGGACACGCACGGCGACAACATCCCGCCCTACGGCGGCATCTGGAGCGGCCTGCGCCCGCTGCTGCCGGTGTTCGACCACCTCTTCACCACGCTCGTCACCGACCTTGGCGAGCGCGGCCTGCTCGACGACGTGCTGGTCATCGCGATGGGCGAGTTCGGTCGCTCTCCTCAAATCGGCACGCAGGGCAGCACGGACGGGCGCAACCACTGGCCTTACGTATCCTCCATCACGCTCGCCGGCGGCGGCTTCCGTCACGGACAGGTCATCGGCGGGACTGACCGCGATGGCGGGCAAATCGCCGAGCGCGCCCTCACGCCGGGCGACCTGGCGGCGACGATCTTCCACCACATGGGCGTGCCCGTGGATGTGACTTACGAGGATCATCAGCGCCGCCCGCGCTTTGTCGTGGAACACGGCGAACCGATCCGGGAGCTGGTTTAGCCGTCAGCGGTTTCGCCCCGCTTGGTTCAAAACACCCTGGCCGTAATCATCTCCGCCGTCCGCTCGGCGGCTCCCTGGTTTCTTTGCACCACCCGCAGCGCGTTGGCTCCCAACTGCTCACGGCGGGCGGAGTCAGCGAGCAGCGTGGCGAAGGCGGCTTCCAGCGCGGGGGCGTCGGACACTTGCACGGCCCCATCGCTCGCAACGAAGTCAGCGGCGATGGGCCGGAAGTTTTCCATGTGCGGGCCGAAGACCATCGCCTTGCCCAGCGCGCCCGGCTCGATGGGGTTTTGCCCGCCCTTCGCGGTGAGGCTCTTGCCGACGAAGGCGACGGTGGCGCGCGTGTAGAAGCTCATCAGCTCGCCGGTGGTGTTGACGAGCAGGCAGTCCACCGCGCCGGGGGTGAAGGGCTTCCCTTCGGCCAGTTCGGTGCGGAGCGCGAAGCGGATGCCGGTGGAACGAAGTTCCTCGACCACGGCTTTCGTGCGCTCGAAGTGGCGCGGCACCAGCACGAGGAACAGGCTCGGGAAGCGCTCGCGGAGCCGGAGGACCATTCGCGCGAGCAGAACCTCCTCGCCGGCGTGGGTGCTGCCGGCCACGAGCACCGGGACGTCCTCCGCCACGCCGAGCTGGCGCAGCAGCGCGGGGGCGTTGACCTTCACGGGGTCGGGGGGCTTGACGGCATCGAACTTCACGTTGCCGGTGACGAGCACCGCCCCGGCCCGGCAGCCCAGCTCGGCCAGGCGCGCGGCGTCGGGCTGGTTTTGCGCGCCCACGCCGGCGAAGGACTGGAACAGATCGCGGAACAGGAACGCGGCGCGGCGATAGCGGGGGAAGGACCGGTCTGAGATGCGCGCGTTGGCGAGGCAGACCGGCAGCCCGGCTGCCTGCGCCTGCCAGAGGAGGTTGGGCCAGAGTTCCGCCTCGACCAGCACAAGGGCCGTCGGATGGAGGGCGCGGAGGGTGCGGCGCACGGCCCACGGAAAGTCCACCGGGTAGTAAATGCGCGTCACGTCGGCGGGAAGTTTCTTCTCCATCTCGCCCATGCCGGTGGTGGTGGTGGTCGAGACGACGAACTTCCAGCCGGGCAGCCGCGGCTTCAGGGTGGCGACGAGCTGCGCGCACACGCCGACCTCCCCGACGCTCACGGCGTGCAGCCAGAGCACCTTCGCGCCGGCGAGCGGCTGGAGTTTGCCCGCCTCGATCCGGCCAAACCGCTCGCCGAAGCCGCCGCGCCAGCCGCCGCGCCGCCACATCTTCCAGAAGTAATACGGCGCGCTCACCAGGAAGAAGACCGGGAAGAGCAGGTTGTAGAGCAGCCGCACGGGCCGCAGGTTGAAACAAAAGGGCCGGTCGTTACCAAGCTTAAAAGCGGGCGCTTAACGAACTGCCGCGTCCGGTGGAATCTTGTCTTGAGCCTGTTGGCTCCAGTGCTAACCTCGCTTCAGAAGTCCACGGGAATGAGCGAAGGCAAAAAATCACTGAAAATGGTGTCTTGCGGTCGGTGTGCCGCAAAAAACTTCATTCCCAGCGACCTCCCGCCGTTCGAGACCCAGCCCTGCAACAAGTGCGGTGGTCCGGTGATGATCACCGTCAAGCTGCGGCAGTTCGAGCTGCGCGGCGTCATCGCCTCCGGCGGCATGGGCACGGTCTTCCGCTCCTACGACTTGAACCTCAACCGTGAGGTGGCGGTGAAGCTGATGAAGCCGGAGATGGCCGCCGACCTGATCCAGGTCGAGGCCTTCAAGCGCGAGGCGCGCGCCTGCGCCGGGCTGAACCACTCGAACATCATCCACATCTACGCCTTCGACGAGGCGGAGGGGCAGAAATACCTCGTCATGGAGCTGGCGGACAACGGCACCTTCGACGGGCGCATCGAGGACAACGGCCGCGTGGACGAGCTGCTCGTGCTCGACGTGGGCATCAAGATCGCCTCCGCGCTCGACTGCGCCAACCGCCACGGGCTGCTGCACCTCGACATCAAGCCGGGCAACATCCTCTTCAACAACGACGAGCCGCCCGAGCCGAAGCTGGTGGACTTCGGCCTCGCCCAAAGCTCCGAGGGCGGGCGCGACCCCGACGCGGGCGTCTTCGGCACGCCCTACTACATCGCGCCCGAGCGCATTTCGATTCACACGGAGGACTTCCGCTCGGACATGTATTCGCTCGCGGGCACGCTGTATCACGCGCTCACCGGGCACGTTCCCTTCGAGGCTCCGACGGTCAACGAGGTTGCGCTCGCGCACGTCGAGCAGCCGCTCAAGCCGCCCATCGAGGAGCTGCCGGAGATTCAGGAGAAGACCAACGAGGCGATCTGCTGCGCGATGGCCAAGAACCCGGACGACCGCTACCAGAGCTACGACCAGTTCATCATGGAACTCACGGCGGCGCGCAGCCACCTGCTGATCCAGAAATACGCCAGCTCGGAATAGCGGCGCTATTTCTCCACCGGCTTGCCCGCCGCCTTCCAGCCGTTGAAGCCGGGCGCGAGGTCCACCACCGACTTGAAGCCGAGCTTTTTCATCTCCGCCGCCGCGGTGGCGCTGCGGCGGCCGGCGGCGCAGTGGACGAGGTAGGTCTTGGACTTGTCCAGCGCGGCCACCTTCTTCTCGAAGCTGTCGTCCAGCACGTCGAGGTTCACCGCGCCAGGGATGTGGCCGTCCTTGAACTCGTCCGCCGTGCGCACGTCGAGCACGGTGTATCTCTTTTCCCGCCAGAGTTTGTCGAAGTCCGCCACGCCCACGCGCCGGAAGCCCACCGGCTCTGCGGCGCCTGCCGCTTCGGTCTTCCGCACTGGCTGGGCGAGCGCCCATTGCACCGCGTTCAAGAGCAGCCGGTCGAACGCCTCGGTGCCAAACTCCTCGGGATGGCCGAGCGAGGTGTAGAAGACCGGCGTGCCTTGATAATCATGGGTCCACGCGACCGGTTCGGCGGGCTTGCCCTCGACGCTGCCCATCAGCAACACCTTCGAGCCGGACGGCAGCGGACTGTTCCGGTAGAGCGAGCCGGGGCTGGCGAACTCCTTGGCCACGCCCTTGAGGATCGGGTGCCCCGCCGCCTCCGGCACCACGCGCACGGTCGTGGCGAGCTTGTTGTTGTGATGGTTCTGGTAATTGCCGCCCAGCACGTCGCGGTCCCACTCCTTCCAGTTCTCGAACGCGTGGCTCGCCGTGCGCAGGCCGATGCTCGGCTTGCCCGACGCGGCGAACTTCTTGAAGTGCGCGAGCTGCTCCTCCGGCAGCGTCATGCGGCGGATGAAGATGATGGCGAGGTCGGCGGTGTCGAGCGCCTCCAGCCCGGCGATGGTCTGCGCCTTCGGGTCGGCGGGCCGCGCAAGATAGACGCACTTCGCGCCCAGCTTCGCCTCCAGTTGCTTGCGAAGCACGGGCAGCGTCTCGGCGGACTTGTATTCGAACTCGCCGCTGACGAGCACGATGGTCGGGGGCTTCGCGGGCGCGGCGGAGGCGCTGGCGCAAATCAGGACGGTCAGGGCGATCCCCAAGCCGCAGCGGAAGGCAGTGTTGAGCATGGCGCAGTCATAGGCGCGGCGCGGCGGCCTGTCGAGCGGCAAGCGGCCGGCCATTCCGCTCCTGACAACACGCCGCCGCCCCGCTACGCTGCCGTCCGTGTCCGCCGCCATCCAGACGCTCGGCCTCATTGCCGGCAACCGCACGCTGCCGTTCCTGCTCGCGAAGCAGGCCCGCGCGATGGGCGTCGCGCGCCTCGTCGCCGTCGCCTTCGAGGGCGAGACCGACCCCGCACTGGCGAAGCTCGTGGACGAGATCGTCTGGCTGCGCGTGGGGCAGCTTGGCAAGTTGATCGCGGCGTTTGCGGAACGCGGCGTGAAGCACTGCGTCATGGCCGGGCAGATCGCGCCCAAGAACTTGTTCGACCTCCGCCCCGACCTCCGCGCGGTCGCGCTCCTCATGCGGCTCAAGGAGAAGAACGCCCACACCATCTTCGGCGGCATCGCGGACGAGCTGCGCAAGGACGGCGTGGAACTCATCTCCGCCGTGCCGTGGCTGCAGCCGCTCATGGCCGGGCCGGGCTTTGCCCTCGGCAAGCAACTGAGCGACGAGGAGACGGCGGATGTGCGCTTCGGCTTCCGCATCGCGAAGGAGGTTTCCCGGCTCGAAATCGGCCAGACCGTCGTGGTCAAGGGCGGCACCGTGCTCGCGGTCGAGGGTTTCGAGGGCACGGACAAGGCGCTTGCGCGTGGTGGCGAACTCGCCGGCAAGGCCGGCGGCGCGGTCGCCGTGAAGGTGGCCAAGGAGCAGCACGATCTCCGGTTCGACATTCCCTGCGTCGGCCCGCGCACGCTCGAGGCCTGCGCCGCCGGCGGCGTCCGCGTGCTCGCCTTTGAAGTCGGCCGCACGCTGCTGCTGGAGCAGGACGTGATGGAGAAGCTCGTCCGGCAGCACGGCTTGTCGGTGGTCACGGTCGAGGGGGAAAAGTAATTGGTAATTAGTGGTTGGTGCGAGACCTTTGAGTGCTCAAATCGGCGATGCCCGACTAATCTAATCACTTTCCCCTCCCGGCTCGTGCTGGCAGCATCCGCGCCACATGCGCGAGACGCTCCGCAACTGGACGGAAGACGCCGAGACCTTCGTGCTCGAAGTCATCTTCGAGCAGCGCCGGGGCAAGCGCGCCGCCCTCCTGCGCACCACGCTGCTCGCGCTCTCCAAGATCTTCACGCTCGCCGTGAAGCTCCGCCTCTTCCTCTACAACGTCCGCATCCTGCGCGACGCCACGCTCGGCGTGCAGGTCATCGCCGTCGGCAACGTCACCGTTGGCGGCACGGGCAAGACGCCGGTGGTGGAGAAGTTCGCGCGCGAGCTGACCGACTCGGGCCGCAAGGTCGCCATCCTCTCGCGCGGCTATCGCTCGAACCCCGGCCCGCTCGGTCCGCGCCTGTTGAACAAGCTCCTGCTCCGCGAGGACACCACGCCGCCGCGCGTCGTCTCCGACGGGAAGAATTTGCTGCTCAATTCCGAGACCGCCGGCGACGAGCCATACATGCTCGCGAGCAACTTGAAGGACGTGGTCGTGCTGGTGGACAAGGACCGCGTGAAGGCGGGCCGCTACGCCATCGCGAAGTTCGGCTGCGACACGCTGCTGCTCGACGACGGCTACCAGTATTGGAACCTGCGCGGTCGCCGGAAGGACATCGTTCTCGTGGATTGCCAGCAGCCCTTCGGCAACGAGCACCTGCTCCCGCGCGGCACCTTGCGCGAGCCGCCCTCGCACCTCGACCGCGCCAGCGTCATCTTCCTCACCAAGAGCGACGGCGACACCGCGCGGCTCCGCGCCCGCATCGCCAAGCACAACCCGAAGGCGAGCGTCGTCGAGTGCGTCCACCACCCGCTTTACTTCGAGGACGTGTTCACGGGCGAGCGGATGGACCTGAGCTTTCTCAAGGGCAAGAAGGTCGCGAGCTTCAGCGGCATCGCGCAGCCGGAGAGCTTCGAGAGCAGCCTGGTGAAGCAGGGCGCGGAGCTGGTGTATTCCAAGCGCTTCGCCGACCACCACCGCTTCACGCAGCAGGAAGTGCTCAACGCCATCAACCGTGCCAAGAAGCGCCAGGCCGAGATCATCGTGACCACGCAGAAGGACGCCGTGCGCTTCCCGAAGATTGACCGGCGCGACCTGCCCATCTGCTTCATGCGCGTGGAAATCAAAATCCTCTCCGGCGCGAAGGACTTCCAGGACTGCGTGCGGCAGATTTGCTTCAAGTAGGCGCGGGCCAGGCGCAAAACACCGATTGTCTCGGCGCAGGCATTCCGTTAGTTTCCAACCATGCCACAAGCAGTGCATCTCGAATTGGAAGTGCCGGATGAACTTGCCCGGATGCGGCTCCCGGCCGGTGTGCAGCACCGGCTGACCCAGTTGCTGGACCAGCAGGATGCCGGCAGGCCGCTCACCGACGACGAGCGGCGCGAGGCGGAGGGGTTGGTGGATTTGGCGGAGCTGCTGTCCGTCCTGCGCGCACGCGCGGAGCGGTTGGGCGGACTTGCAGCATGACCATCCCGGCCAGTCTGCGGCGGCAGGTCGTGGACCGGGCTGGCGGCCGCTGCGAGTATTGCGGGCTTTCCCAAGCCGGACAGGAGGCACGCTTTCATGTGGATCATGTCACCCCAGTCGCGGCCAGCGGTTCGACGGCGCTGGAGAATCTGGCTTTGGCCCGTGTTTCCTGCTCCTTGCGGAAGGGTGCTCGTGAAGAAACCGTGGACCCGGCAACGGGAAAACTGGTGCGTCTGTTTCATCCGCGACGTGACGCCTGGCTGGTGCATTTCGCATGGGACGGGCTGCATGTCACGGGCTTGACGCCGGTTGGGCGGGCGACGATTGCCGCTTTGCGAATGAACCGGCCGCTCGCGCTGGCCATCCGGGAGGAAGAAACCCACCGGCACCGCCATCCGCCGCCTGCTCAGTGAATCAGCGAACCCATCTCGGCGCGAAGGACTTCCAGGACTGCGTCCGGCAGATTTGCTTCAAGTGATGGACGCATTCCTCACCCTCGTCGCCCGCCTCGTTATCGCTTGCTTGCGGGCGCTGCCGCTCGCGACCGTGGCATGGCTGGGGCGCGTGTTCGGCGGCGCGGCGTATTGGCTGGATGGGCGGCATCGCAAGGTCGCCCGGCGGAACCTCGCGGAGTGTTTCCCGGAGAAGTCCGCCGCCGAAGTCCGCGCTTTGGCCCGCGAGAACTTCGAGCGCATCGGCGAGAGCTTCGCCTGCGCGGTGAAGACCGCCGGCATGGACGCGGAGGCCATCCGCGCCGTGCTGGATTGCACCGGGATGGAGCTGTTCCCGCCGGCCGCCAATGGCGTGCGGCCCAGCGTGGTCGTGGCCATCGGGCACTTCGGCAACTTCGAGCTATACGCGCGGACGAACCTCTTCCTGCCCGGCTACCAGATGGCCACGACCTATCGCGGCCTGCGCCAGCCGGGCGTGGACGCGCTCATGCGATCGCTCCGGGCCGGGTCCGGCGCGCGCTACTTCGAGCGGCGTCGGGACGCCGCCGCGCTCAAGGCCGCGCTGGGGCAGCCCGGCCTCATGCTCGGCCTGCTCGCAGACCAGCACGCGGGCGACCGGGGGGCGCGGCTGCCGTTCCTCGGGCGCGATTGCTCGACGAGCCTGGCTGCGCCGGTGCTGGCCCAGCGCTATGGCTGCCGGCTTTTCACGGCCATCTGCCACCGCACGGCCCCGGGTCGCTGGCGCATCGAGCTGGGCGGCGAGATTCCGACGCGCCTCGACGCCCAGCCGCGCCCGGTCGAGGACATCGCGCGGGACATCAACCGCACCTTCGAGACCGCCATCCGCCGCGACCCGGCCAACTGGTTCTGGGTTCACAACCGGTGGAAGGAAGGGAAGTGGCGGGGAGGGAAAGAGGATAGAGGAGAGAAGATAGAAGATAGCCAAGCAGCATGACGACGCCCCTCTATCCTCTATCCTCTATCCTCCATCCTCGCCGCCTTCTCGTGCGCGGCGTGAACTGGCTTGGCGACGCCGTGATGACCACGCCCGCGCTGCTGCGGCTGCGCGAGGCGCTGCCGGAAACCCACATCACGCTGCTCACGCACGCGAAGCTGGCGGGGTTGTGGACGGGACATCCGGCGGTGGATGAAGTCATCACCTTCGCACCGAGGGAAGGTGTGTTCAGCATCGCGCGCCGGCTGCGCCGTGCCAGCGACTTGCCGTCGCCGTCTGAGCCGCACCCCGCAGACGGCGACCGCAAGTCGCCGGCACGCGCGGCTGGCTTCGACGCCGCGCTCGTGCTGCCCAACTCCATCCGCACCGGGCTGGAAGCGCGGCTGGCGGGAATTCCCCGGCGCATCGGCTACGCGGGAAGCTGGCGGAACTGGCTGCTCACCGACGCAGTCCCTTGGCGCACGGACGTGGTGAAGATGCGGAAGCGGACGGCGGAGGAAGTGCGGCGGCTGGTGGCGGACGCGGACGGGAGCGCGGCCTTCAGGCCGCTTCAAGCCGCTGTGCAAGACGGACGCGGAAGCGGCGTGAACGCCGCGCTCCGGGCGAGTCACCACCTCTTCCACTACCTCCATCTCGCTGCCGCGCTCGGCGCGAATGCGGAACCGCTCGCGCCGTTCATCGCCGTCACCGATGCCGAGGTCGCGGCGGTGAAGGCGAAGTTTCATCTGCCCGACGGCGTGCTCATCGGCCTGAATGCCGGCGCGGAATACGGCCCGGCCAAGCGCTGGCCGGCCGAACGGTTCGTGGCGACGGCGAGGGAACTGCGGGCGCGGCTCAACTGCGCCTTCGTCATCTTCGGCGGCCCGGCGGACGGCGCGCTGGCGGACGAGATCGCCGCCGCGCTCGACACCGCGCCGGCAGCCAGCGTTGTGAAGCTCGCGGGCCGCACCTCGCTCCGCGAACTCTGCGCGGCGCTCCGCGCCTGCCGGGTCGTGCTCACCAACGACACGGGGCCGATGCACGTCGCCGCCGCCGTGGGCACTCGGGTCGTCGCCTTGTTCGGCAGCACGTCGCCGGCGCTGACCGGTCCCGGCCTGCCGGGCGGCACCCGCCACACGATCCTGCGCGGCGAGGCGGCGTGTGCTCCGTGTTTCCTGCGCGAATGCCCGATTGACTTCCGGTGCCTGAACTCGCTCCCGGTCGCGGCGGTGGTGGATGCCGTGGAGCGCGCGGCCCGTGAGCCTTGAGCGGGCCGGCAAAGCTCTCCTTTACTTCAACTGGTCGCGTTCCTACGCTCGCGGCCCGTTGGAGCCGGCGCTCCGGCACCACCACATGATTTCCGTTGTTACTGGCCTGGTTGCGGGGGCGATTCACGTCGTCTCCGGGCCGGACCACTTGGCGGCGGTCGCGCCCTTCGCGGCGGAATCGCGGCGGAAGGCGTGGGAGGTCGGCCTGCGTTGGGGCGTCGGTCACGCGGGCGGCGTGCTGTTCATCGGCCTGCTCTCGCTGCTGCTGCGCGACTGGCTGCCGCTGGACGCAATCTCCTCGTGGAGCGAGCGGCTCGTGGGCGTGGTGCTCATCGGCATCGGCCTGTGGGGCGCGCGGCGCGCGTTGACCGGACGCCTCCACACGCACGAGCACGAGCACGACGGGCGGCGGCACGTCCACATCCACGCGCACGACGGGGCCGCAGCGCATTCGCATGAGCGCGGCACCGAGCACCGGCACACGCACGCGGCGTTTGCGGTCGGCACCCTGCATGGCGTGGCGGGCAGCTCGCACTTCCTCGGCGTGCTGCCGGCGCTGGCGTTTCCGACGATGACCGGGGCGGTGTGGTATCTCAGCGCGTATGGCGTCGGGACGGTGGCGGCGATGGTGGTGTTTTCCTCGCTGGTCGGCCTGTCGGCACGGAGTTTGGCGGCCAGCAGCGCGCAGGCGTATCAGCGGATGATGGCGTGCTGCTCGGTGACGGCGGTGGCGGTGGGCGGCTGGTGGCTGGCGGCGTAGCGCCCCGTTGTCATTCCGCCGGGTCTTTCCACTTGCCGCGCACACCCGCGTTGCCCTACACCAAAGCGCGTGAACTGCCCAAGGCGTCTGTTCCACATCCTCCTCTGCGCCGGTGTCTTCGTGGCAGGAATGTGTCACGCGCAGGTGGACCCGGAGAAGCGGCAGCTCTTCCAGCTCGGCTACAACCAGTCGCTCCAGGGTCTCGGGCCGGTGGCGGCGTATGCGTATTACTACCTGAACCTGCCCGACTGGCCGCGCGCGGGGCAGACGCTGCGGCTGGCGGTGGCGCCGGTGTATCTGGACGCGGAGCTGGCCTTCCGCGAGGCGCTGGGGCCGCAGACGCATCTGGCGTTCGGCGCGGCGGGCGGCGGGTTCGCGGACAGCCAATCGGAGGTGCGCGGCGGGAAGTTCATCAAGGAGGAGTCGTTCAACGGGCATGGGGGCGAGGTGAGCGCGAGCGTTTATCACCTGTTCAATCCGGGGGCGCAGATCCCGCTCAACGGCGTGATGCGGCTGGCGGGGCATTACACGGAATACGACCGGAACAGCCGCACGGCGGCGGGCTTCACGCTCCCGGCGGAAACGGGGTCGCTGCGCGCGCGCACGGGCCTGCGCTGGGGCGGGCGCGAGCCGTTGCTGACCCCCAGCGTGGCGATGGAGCTGTCGGCGTGGCATGAGGGCGAGTTCCGCGCGAACAGCGGGCGCTACGGGCTGGCGGGCGACCGGGCAACCGAGGCGCAGGCGCACCGGTTCTGGGGCCGCGCGCTGCTGGCCTACACGATGCCGGAGCGCGGGGATTACTTCTCGGTGAGCCTCACCTCGGGCACGAGCCTGAACGCGGACCGGTTGAGCGGCTACAAGCTGGGCGCGGCGCTGCCGCTGGGCGCGGAGTTTCCGTTGAGCCTGCCGGGTTATTACTTCCAGGAAATCACGGCGCGGCAGTTCGCGCTGCTGGGCGGGCTTTACACGCTGCCCTTGGACGCGCGGAAGCGGTGGAGCCTGACGGGCTTCGCGGCGACGGCGGTGGTGGACTACGTCGGCGGGATGTCGCAGCCCGGCGACTGGCACACGGGCGTGGGCGGCGGGCTGGGCTACGCGTCGTCGGACCGGGTCTGGGAAATCACGCTGGGCTACGCCTACGGCGTGGACGCGATTCGCACGGGCGGCCGGGGCGCGCACACGGTCGGGCTGGTCGCGCAATACGACCTCGAAGCGCGGCGCACGCGGCGGAAGGCGGCGGAGCCGGAGGTCAGCCCCGACAAGTCGCGCGGGCTGCAACGCTTGTTTCGTGGGGTGTTCGGGAACTGACAACGTGTCAGTGGAGCGCGGCGTTCACGCCGCAGAAGGTCAAGGCGCACAAACGCGTCCCATGCACCAGAACCCGCCGGGCGAAGGAACGATTCTGCGGCCTGAAGGCCGCGCTCCTCGCGCGCGATGGTCCGTGGGCTTCCGGCAGGACGAGACTCCCCGTGCCACGTCGTTCATTGCCCGACGGACTTGCGGAACTTCGTCCGCTGCATCGCGCCCCAGCCCTGCTTGCCGGTGAGGAACTGCCAGATGCCCTCCAGCCGCCAGAGGTTGTTGAGCTGCCGGTAGCCGAAGTTCTCCAGCACGGAACTCATCGTCAGCAGCGCCAGGTCGCGCGCGCGCGTGCTGCGCGTGACCATCATCTCCAGCAGCAGCGAGCTGGCGCTGAGGAAGACGCCGTAGGTGAAGGTCAGCGCCAGCCACGCGAGGAAGAAGTCGGTGGTGATCACGCCCATGTAGAAGGACAGCGGAATGAGCAGCAGACCGGTGAATTCGATGACGGGGCCGACAATGTCGAAGAGGAAGAAATAGCCCATGCCCAGCGTGCCGGCGGGACCATACTTGGGGTTGAAGACCATCGCGCGGTGCTTGGCGAGCGACTGCATCATGCCGCGCTGCCAGCGGGTCCGTTGGCGGCGCAGGACGCCGAGCGTCTCGGGTGCTTGAGTCCAGCAGACTGAGTCGGCGACGAAGCGCATCTGATACTGCACGTTGCGCTCGCGGAAGTGGCGGTGGAGCTTCACCACAATTTCCATGTCCTCGCCCACCGTGTCGTGGCTGTAGCCACCGACCTTCACGGCGGCGCTGCGTTTGAAGAGGCCGAACGCGCCGGAGATGATGAGCATCGCATCCAGCCGGCTCCACGCGAGGCGCGCGATGAGGAAGGCGCGGATGTATTCGATGCTCTGGAGCAGCGGCAGCGGGCGCGTGGGCAGCGCCACGTCCGTGACCTGCCCGGCGCGCACGGTGCAGCCGTTGACGACGCAAATGCGCCCGCCCACCGCGACCATCTCCTCCGGCTCCTCGATGAAGGGCCGCATCACCTGCAGCAACGAGTCGTGGTCGAGCAGCGAGTCGGCGTCCACGGCGCAAAAGAGCGGGAAGCGCGAGAGGTTGATGCCCGCGTTGAGCGCGTCGGACTTGCCGCCGTTGACCTTGTCAACCACGAGCAGGCGCGGATGGCGCGGGCTGCCGTAGAGGCCGCGGATTTCCTGGTGCGGCACGTCCGCGTGCCAGACGCGCTCGATCTTCAGCAGGCCCAGCGCCTCGATGAGCACCGCGAGGGTGCGGTCCTTGGAGCCGTCGTTGACGACGATGACCTCGAAGTCCGGGTAATGCAGGGCGAGCATGGAGCGCACGTTCTCGACGATGGTCTCCTCCTCGTTGTGCGCCGGCACGAGGATGGAGATGGGCAGCGCGACGCCGCTGGTGAGCATCCACCACGGGTCCGCGCGCGAGGCGTGGCGGCGATGGTGGCGCAGTTCGAGGAAGGCGACGACGAGCTGCCAGAGGTAGATGACGCTCTGCACCAGCAGCAGCGCGAGGACGCAGCCGTTGAGGAACTTCACGATGGCCCAGAGCAAGCTCATGCGGGGAAGCTCCAAAACCCAAGCTCCAAGTTCCAAAGAAACACCAAGCTCCAAATACCAACGGGGCGTCTTGCCAGGCCGACACGGTGCTGGCTTGGAGCTTGGTGTTTGGAGCTTCTCTGGAGCTTGGAGCTTGGGGTTTGGGATTTCATCACACGGCCACCCCCTTCTCCCGCAGCAGCCCGCCTGCGATGTCCGCCGCGCGCGCGGAGGTGCTGCGCGCGGCCTTGAGCAGCGCCTGCACGCCGGCCTCGCCCAGCTTGAAGAGCGCCTCCGCCGCGTGGAAACGCACCCACCAATGCTCGTCGTGCAGGAGCGTTTCCAGCTTGGGGATCGCGGCCTCCGAGCCGAGCTGGCTGGCGCAGTGCGCGGCCTGGGCGCGCACTTCCCAGATGGGGTCCTCCAGCGCGGCGAGGATGGCGTTGAGCGCGCGCGGGTCCACGAGCACGCTGAGCGCCTTCACGACGGCCAGCCGCAGCGCAACCGAGGCGTTGGCCGGCTGGCTGCGGTCGGCGTAAGCCCGGCCCCGCCGGGCCTTGTGCTCCTGGATGGTGTCACTTTCCGCCCGGCCGGGCGTGTGAAACAGCTTCAGCAGCGCGGGCACGGCGCGCGGGTCGCCGATGTGGCCGAGCGCGTCGGCGGCGAGAATCTTGACATGCTCGGGCACGTCGCTCTCGAGCACGCCCATTAGCTCCGTCACCGCGCCGGGGCCGAGCGAGCGGAAAATCTCCTGCACGCCCAGCGAGTGCGTGGCGTCCACGACCGCGAGGCGCGCGACGAGTCCGGCGACGGATTGCACCGCCTTGAGCTGCGCCAGCGCGCGGGCGGATTCCAGGCGCACCACGACCTGCGGGTCGTCGAGCGCGCGTTCGAGCGCGGCAACGACCTGCGGCTCCTTGAACCAGCCCAGCACGGCGGCGGCGTCCGCGCGCTTCCACCACTTGGGCGAGTGGAGTTGCGCGAGGCAGCGGTCGCGCAGGCCCATCTCGCGCATGAGATGCACGACCTTCTCGGCGTAGTCGCCGCGCACCTTGGGCAGCAGCTCGGCGAACAGCTCGACGAGCAGCCGCTGGTCCTCCGGCTTGAGCTGGGCCTTGAACGCGGGGAGGAACTCCGGCTCCTCGATGTATTCCAAGGCCAGCGCCATGAGCGACTGGCGGCGGGCCGCGTCGCGCTTCGTGCGGCGGTTGCGGAACGACTGGCGCACGACCACCACGGACAGGATGGCGAGCGTGGCCCCCGCCAGCCCGAGCGACACCCAGTGGATAAGCGTGTAAAAGCCCATCGGTGCGCGGAGGGTAGCGAAGCCCGGCGGAGGCGGGAAGGGTGACTTTGGGAGGTTGGGGAAGTAATTAGTGGTTAGTGATTAGTCGGGTGCGTGGACGCTGTTCGGGACTACTCACTAGTTACTAATCACTCTTCCTTCCGGCTTCCGTCCATCCCGCGAATCGGCTGAAATCCCCGGCGCATGGACACGCTCTCGCACGCGCTGCTCGGCGCGGCCCTCGGACAAGTCGCCTTCGGGCGGCAGCTCGGCTGGCGCGCGACAGTCGTGGGCATCGTGGCCGCCGAGTTGCCGGACGTGGATTTTCTCATCCACAGCGCATCGGACCCGCTGCTGAACGTCGAGCTGCACCGGCACTTCACGCACTCGTTCGCCTTTTCGCCGGTGATTGCCTTTGCCGCCGCGCTGCCGTGGTTCTTCCGTGCGGCGTTCAAAGAGCAGCGGACGACGCTGTTTCTATGCGGACTGGCCGCGTGCTGGTCGCACATCCTGCTGGACGCCTGCACCAGCTACGGGACGCAGTTCCTCGTGCCGTTCAGCCAGCAACGGTTCGGCTGGGACTTCATCTCCATCATTGACCCGATCTTCACGTTCGCGCTGCTGGTGGGCTTGGTGACGAACGTCATTTCCTCCCGTATCAGCCGACGTGAGGAGGCTTCGAGTGAACGCGGAACGCGAAGCGCGGAACGCGGAATCGGCCTGCACCGCTGGACCTGGGCCGCGCTGGGATTTTGCGCGGCCTACATGACGCTGGGCGCAGTGCAGAAGTCCCGCGCGCACGCGGCGCAGGCGGAGCTGGCCCGAGTGCGCGGCCACCGCATCGAACGCACCGAGGCGATGCCGACGCTGGGCAATCATCTCGTCTGGCGTTCGCTCTACCTGCACGACGGACGCATTTACAGCGACCGCTTGCGGGTGCCGTGGGGCGGCACGGTGACGGTGCGGGAGGGTAACTCTTTGCCGCTGGTGACGCAGCGCGATCTCTCGCCCGTCGAGGGCGCACGCAACGGCCCGCAGCGTTCCTTCGAGCGCTTCATGCACTTCTCCGACGGTTGGATCGCCCGCGCGCCTGGCGACGTGACGGTTATCGGCGACATGAGGTATTCGCTGTCGGCGAAAGCGTTCGACCCGATCTGGGGCATCCGTTTCACCGCGCCCGGCGCGCCAACGGAGGTGGAATGGGTGAACCGCTCGCGCGACCGGCGCATTTCCTTCGCGGAGTTGTGGGCGGAAATCACCGGTGCGAACCCGGAGTATCGCAGTCTGGCGGTTCGACCCACTCGTGAATTGACTTCGCCTCCGCCCCCGCCGACAAATCCCGCCCTATGAGTTCACTGGCTGGACAAGTTGCGGTCGTCACCGGCGCGGGCCGCGGAATCGGTCGCGCCATCGCGTTGAAGTTCGCCGCCGAGGGCGCGGACGTCGTGTGCGTGTCGCGCACGCAGGAGAATTCCGAGAAGGTCGCCGCCGAGGTGCGGACACTCGGCCGCAAGGCGTGGGCCTTGGCCGTGGATGTGGCCGACAGCGCCGCCGTGAGCACCGCCGCCGAGGCGATCCTCAAGGACGCCGGCAAGGTGGACATCCTCGTCAACAACGCCGGCGTGACCCGCGACGGCCTGCTCATGCGCATGAGCGACGCGGACTGGGACGCGGTCATCAACACGAACCTCAAGGGCGCGTTCCTCTTCACCAAGGCCTTCACGCGCGCGTTCCTCAAGCAGCGCTCTGGGCGCATCATCAACGTCGCGTCGGTCATCGGCCTCATCGGCAACGCCGGACAGGCGAACTACGCGGCGAGCAAGGCCGGCCTCATCGGCTTCACCAAGTCCGTCGCGAAGGAACTCGCCTCGCGCGGCATCACGGCGAACGTCCTCGCCCCCGGCTTCATCGAGACGGACATGACCGCCGTGCTCAAGGACGAGATGAAGGCGGAGGTCGTGAAGCAGATTCCTCTCGGCACCCTCGGCCAGCCCGACGACATCGCGAACGCCGCCGTCTTCCTCGCCAGCCCCGCCGCGCGCTACATCACGGGCCAGGTGCTCGCGGTGGATGGCGGGATGGTGATGTAGGGCGTAATGCGTAATGCGTAAAACGTAAGGGCCGAAGGGCGTGGGGACGAGTTTGGCTCTTACGCATTACGCATTACGTTTTACGTTTTACCCACCGTCCACTAATCTCCGCCCCCATGAACTTCCTCGTCACCGGCGGCGCTGGCTTCATTGGTTCCCATGTCTGCGAGCGCCTTTTGCGCGAGGGCCATTCCGTCTGCGCGTTCGATGACTTGAACGACTTCTACGCGCCAGCGCTCAAGCAGGCGAACCTCCGCAGCCTCCAGTCGCTCGCGCTGCCGTTCACGTTCGTTCATGGCGACCTGACCGACGGGGCGGCGGTGGAAGAAGCCTTCGCCTCCGCGCAGTTCGACCAGGTCATCCACCTCGCGGCACGCGCGGGTGTGCGACCCAGTTTGCAACAGCCCGCGCTCTATCAGCGCGTGAACGTCGAGGGCACGGTGAACTTGCTCGAAGCCGCGCGCGCGCGGAAGGTGCGCAAAATCACCATCGCCAGCAGCTCGTCGGTCTATGGCGTGAACGCGAAGGTGCCGTTCAGCGAGGCGGACCCGATCTTCAGCGCCATCTCGCCCTACGCCGCCAGCAAGCTCGCGTGCGAGGCGCTCGGCCACACCTACCACCATGTTTACGGCATGGACATCGCCATGCTGCGCTTCTTCACGGTCTATGGCCCGCGCCAGCGGCCCGACCTGGCGATCCACAAGTTCGCGTCGCTCATCAGCGCGGGGAAATCCATCCCCGTCTTCGGCGACGGCTCGACCGCGCGCGATTACACCTACGTGACCGACACGGTGGACGGCGTCATGGCCTGCACGCGACAGGAATTCGGCTTCGACATCTTCAACCTCGGCGAGTCGCAGACCGTGCGCCTGGACTACCTCATCTCGCTGCTGGAGAAGTCTCTCGGCAGGACCGCGAACATTGATCGCCAGCCACCCCAGCCCGGAGACGTGCCCATCACCTACGCGGACATCTCGAAGGCCCGGGCGAAGCTCGGCTACAACCCGTCGGTGAAGATCGAAGCGGGCATCCCGAAGTTCGTGGAGTGGTTCATCGCCGCGCGGAAATGAGCGCGCCGGAAAACTGCCCCAACTGCGGCGCGGACGTGCCGCGCGGCGCGCTGGCTTGTCCCGAGTGCGGGGCCGATGATAAGACCGGCTGGAACGACCGCGCGGACTCGCAGCGCACCGCCGACCGATTGGGCATCCCGGAAGACGAGTTCAACTACGACGAGTTCGTGAAGGAGGAGTTCGGCGGACAGCGCGAAAACAAGACGAAGATGAAGGGCGTGAGCCGGCTCTGGTGGCTGGTGGCGGTGGGCCTCGCATTGGCATTCAGCTACTTCGCGATCTTGTCATTGGGATTGCGCTGGCATTGACGGAGCGCGGCGTTCACGCCGCAGATGGTGGTGGCGCGAACATCGCTCTCGAATTCCCGCTGCTTGCTGCGGCCTGAAGGCCGCGCTCCCAATGCCCGGGACGCTTTCATGCTTTCCGACACGCGCGGACATTCCTAGCTTCCCGCCATGCGAATCTACCTCTGGATCGGCCTCGGCAGCGCGCTGGGCGGGATGCTGCGTTACGGGCTGGCGGAGTGGGTGACTTCGCTCGCCGGCAAGGCGTTTCCGCTGGGCACGCTGTTCGTCAATGTCAGCGGTTCGTTCCTCATCGGTGTGTTCGCCGCCGTCGCGCAGCCGTCCACGGGCTGGTGGGGCAGCGAGCATGGGCGGGCCTTCCTCATGGCGGGCATTTGCGGCGGCTACACGACCTTCTCCGCCTTCAGTCTGCAAACGCTCCAGCTCGTGCGCGACGGGCACTGGCCGGCGGCTGGGTGGAATGTCCTGCTCTCCGTGGTGCTCTGTCTCGCGGCGGTCTGGCTTGGCTTCCGTGCGGGCGAACTCTTCACCCGCTGAAGCTTCGGGTGGCACCCGCGTCTCGCGGGTCGTTTCCGGAGTCCCGCCGGAAACAATGGCGGGCGATGCCGGGCGCGCAGGTTGCCAACGCGTCTTTGCGCTGGCGCGAGCACGGGACACCTCCACAACCGAAGCCGTTCGGACTCCCGCACGCTGGGTTTTCGGCGAGTCGCCGAAAACGACCCGCGAGACGCGGGTGCCACCCAAGGCCCGGCGTCAGGCTAGGGGCGCTGGCGCGGAGGGCTTCGCGTCGGCCCCGTAGTTGAACAGCCGGCGTTCCTTGATCATCTGCGCGACGGTGGGCGGGACCATCGCCTCCCAGGCGGGGTCGCCCGCGCGGATTTTCGCCAGCACGTCGCGGGAGAAGATCGGCAGGCAGCGCTCGTCGAAATCGCGCAGGCTCTCGATGAGCCGGTTCTCGACGAGGTAGGCGTAGAGGTGCCGGAGATTCGGCGCGACGCGCAGGTTGCCCGCCGTGATGAGCGCGCCGGTCTTGGCCTCGCGCAACGGATAAACGTAGAGCTTGAGGTCGTTTTTGAACAGCCGGCCAAAGCTCTCCAGGATGCCGCCCTCGAGGTCCACGTAATACTTCTCCTCAAAAATCTCCCGCAGCGTCGGCACACCCATGACGATGCCGATCATCTTCTTCGTGTGGCGGAACAGGTAGGCGGCGAGCCGGTGGTATTCGCCGTAGTTCGAGATCAACACGTTCTTCCCGAGCGCGCCGAGGATGTCCACGCGGTCGAGGAAGTCCTTGGGGTCAATGCGGTCGCCGTCAATGAGGTTCTTCAAGGTCATCTCCATCAAGACCGTGACCTCCTCGCCCTGCACCTTCGGCTCCTGCACGAACAGGCTGGTGGCGCACTCCAGCATGTCGAGCGTCGTGTTGATCACGGGGCGGAAGCTGCCGCGCTCGACCATGATGGACTTCTTGTAGAGCACGTCGGCGGGCTGCACGACCTCGCCATTGGCGAGGAACATCGCCGCCTTGGTCAGCCCGCGCTGCACGAGCTGGAGCGCCACCACGCGGTTGTCCACGCCCGCGAAGGCCGGGCCGGTGAGCTTGACCATGTCCACTTCGACGCGCTCGGCGGTGAGGTTGTCGAGCAGCGCGTCGAGCAGCGCCGCCGGGTCGTGGTGCAGGTAGAGCGCGGCGTGGACGAGGTTCACGCCGATGATGCCCAGCGCTTCCTGCTCCTGCACATTCTCCGGGTCAAGCAGGCGCGCGTGGATGATGATCTGCGACGGCTCGCCTTGCGGCTCAGTTTGGAAGCGCACGCCCAGCCAGCCCTGCGCGTCCATGTCCTTCCGGGAATAGCTCTTAGCGGCCACGGTGTCGGCGAAGACGAAGAACTTGGTGTTCGCGCCGCGCTTCTGGCCGAGCCGCTCGATGAGCAGGCCAAACTCGCGCTCCAGCATCGCGGTGAGCCGCTGGCGGCTGACATAGCGCTCGCACGGGCCGTAGATCGCGTCGCTCACCGTCATGTCGTAGGCCGACATGGTCTTGGCGATGGTGCCCGCCGCGCCGCCGACGCGGAAGAACCAGCGCGCCACCTCCTGCCCCGCGCCGATCTCGACGAACGTGCCGTATTTCGACGGGTCGAGGTTGACCTGAAGCGCCTTCTGATGCGTGTCCACAGCTTTGCTTTCCATTCGCTTGAGGGTTATCGGCAGAACGGACTGCCGGGATAAGGGGAACCTGAACGTGGCGCGGGGGCAAGGGCAGAGTTGGGTTAGCGCGCTGAAGTTTGCCAAACCGAAACATTCCCGCGCTTAATCGCCCGCCAATCACGCCGCACGACTCCTGATGGTGGCGCTGGCTTGCAGCCTGCCGTTTCGCGGGTTTGCAACCCGCCGACGCCACGCTTTGTTTGAACCTGCCGGAAGTGAAGGGCGCTCTGCCGGCTGCAAGCCGGCGAAACAGCGGACTGCAAGTCCGCGCTACGGGCAACAGCCGTCACGGCTTCTCCGTCGGCAGCAGCTCCTGCATCTGCCGTTGGACCATCGTGCGCAGGATCGTGGCCTCGATGACGCTCAGGCCCGCCTTCACGTAATCCACCGTGAACGCCGGCAGCCACACGTCGCTCTCCGCACGGTAGCCAAACTCGCGCCGCACGCGCCGCTCCAAGTCGTCCATATGCCCCGCGCCGTAGAAGACGCTGATGCTGGCGGGCGGCTGGGCGCGGTTCAACTCGGTCCGCAGGTCTTTGAGCACGGCGTCGTTGCGCGCCTGGATGAGCACCTCCATCAGCCGCTGCATGTCCTCCGGCAGGCTTTTCATCCGGGAAATGTCGCCGCGGATGCCGCCCAGCGCCTCGATGAGCGCGAGCTTCGTCATGGCCTGAAGTTTCGGGTTGCCGCCGACGAGCTTGAACCCGGCCTTGAGCAGCGTGCCGAAGAGCGAGTTGCCCTCCATCGCCTTGAGCAACTGCTCGAACGCCTCGTTCTTGCGCTTCTCCTTCGGCGAGTCCGGCGCGGCCGGCTCGTCATCCTTGTCCATCAGCTCCTTCAACTCCTGAACGGAGAGGTCGCTGTTGCGGAAATGCTTGCCCGTGTAGTTGATGGCTTCGAGCTGGAAAACCAGCCCCAGCGACTCGGCCAGATCCTTTTGCAGCGTCGTGCGCTCCGCCGCCTTCGCCGCCGGCTCCGGCGCGGGGGCTTCTTTTTTCGCGGCTGGTGCGGGATTGGTCGCGGCCTTTTCCGAAGCGGCGGCGTTGGTCGCACCGGACTTGCCCCGGGCGTGAATGCCCTCGAAGAGCACCAGCGCCTGCGCGTCGAGGTGCTTCTGGAGGAGCGCGTAGTAATTCGTCTCGCCGATGTGCGACGCCCCCGTGAGCCAGATGACCGGGCCGGTGCCGTTGGTCGGCACGAGCTTCCGCACCGCCACCTGCAACTCCACCGCGCCGGTCGCGCCGTTGGTCACGCGCATGAACGGCTCGACAGCGAAGCGGACGAGCGAGGAAGGCGGCCGGTTGGTCGCTGCCACCTGGGCAAACGCGCCGTGTCCGACCAGCCACGCGAGCAGAACCAGCCCCGCGCCATTGACACGCAACACGCAGCACGCCGCACGAAAAGCTGCCGGGTGTTGCTGCGGATTCATGGCAATTCTGATCACTTCACCTCGCGCACCACGACGCCCGCGAGGTCCACCGTCCCGGTCCCCGGCATCACGAACATGATGAACGCCTCCTTGTCGGCCTCGAGGGCGAACTCGGCCTTGAACGCCTTCCACTCCTTGCCGCCCGACAGCTCGTGCTCGACGTAAAACTCATACGGGTCGCCCGGCTGGCGCACGCCGACCTTGAACTCCGCGCTGCCGCGCAGCCAGCCCTCGATGACATGCTTCACGCCCTTCTTGAAGACGCGCTTGCCGGAGTAGCTCGTGAGCTGGAGCTGGCCCTCGCCGAGGTCCTTCAACTCGATGCGCACGGCGGTGACACCCTCCTTCGGGCCGTCCTTGAGCTTGGTGTAAGTCGCGGCCAGCGTGGCCCACTCGGAGTTGTCGTCCCAGCCGGTGGGCAGCCAGCCCTTGATGGCCTTGCCGCCCTGCGCCTTGGCGGTGAACTCACGGCCCTCCGCGCCGAAGACGGGCAGCAGGCTGGCGGGTTTTTCCTGGGCGAAGACAGCACCGGCAACGAGCAGGACGGCAAACAACGGAGGGCAGTGAAGGAGAGTTTTCATGGGGAAGGGAACGCGGACCAGTGATTGGCTGTGCGGCGCGAAGCTCGCCCTTGATCCCGAGCCGGGTCAAGCGGAATGACAAGTGGAAAGACGCGGCCAGGCCTGTGAACAGCCAAGGGGCGGGCGCGACGACGGTGGCACTGCAAGCCGCTTGCCCCGCCGGGCCGTTGCCGGTAGCGTCCGCGCCGCAACGAACTGAACTCTACCAACACTGCATGAGCGTCCTCGTAGTCGGCACCACCGCCCTCGATTCCATCAAGACCCCCAGCGCGGAGAACCCGCGCCTGCTCGGCGGCTCCGCCAGCCACGCGGCGGTCGCGGCCAGCTTCTTCGCCCCCACCAAGCTGCTCGGCGTGGTGGGCGGCGACTTCCCGGCGAAATACGTCCGGCTCTACGAGAAGCACGGCATCTGCCTGCGCGGCCTGGAGCGCGTGAAGGACGGCCAGACCTTCCACTGGTCGGGCGAATACGAGGTCAACATGAACAACCGGCGCACGCTCAACACCGTGCTCGGCGTGATCGAGAAGTGGTCGCCCAAGCTGCCGGGCGATTACGAGACCACGCCCTACGTGCTGCTGGCGAACATCGCGCCGCCCATCCAGCACGCGGTGATTGACCAGTTGAGCCGGCCGAAGTTCGTTGTGGCCGACACGATGGACCTGTGGATGAACATCATGCTGCCGGACCTGCTCAAGCTGCTGCGGCGCGTGGATGCCTTCGTGCTCAACGAGAGCGAGGCGCACCAGCTCACCAAGGAGGACAACGTCTTCAGCGCGCTGAAAAAGATTCACAAGCTCGGCCCCAAATACATCATCATCAAGAAGGGTTCCCACGGCGCGGTGTTGTCCGGGCCGAGCGGCTTCTTCATCGCCCCGGCGTATCCGCTGCGGAAGGTCGTGGACCCGACGGGCGCGGGCGATTCGTTTGTCGGCGGCATGATCGGCTACCTCGCCAGCGCGAAGGGGGACATCGAGAAGAATCTCCGCCGCGCCATCATCCACGGCACCGTGACGGCGTCGTTCTGCTGCGAAGGCTTCGGCGTGGTCGCCACCACGAAGGCGACGCGGCAGGCGATTGATCTGCGCGTGAAGGAGCTGGAAGCGCTGGCGCGGTTTTGAGCCGGTCCCCGTAGGAGACGACGTGAGGAGTCTCACTTGTTTCCGGAAGAAAGTCAGAGACTCCTCACGTCGTCTCCTACACCACCGTTGCGGGAATCAGCTTGTCCTGCGCGTCCTGGTCTTGTCACCTTGCCGGGCACGCAAACGTCCAACTGCCTGCCAACATGAACCGAACATTCGCCTTCGTTTTCACGGCCGCGTTCACCTTCGCCGCCACGCTTGCCCCCGCCGCCGACCAGCCCGGTGAGTGGCAGGTGCTCTTCGACGGCAAGGAAACCAAGGGCCTGCGCGCCTTCAAGGGTGAGGGCTTCCCGAGCAAGGGCTGGATCAACGACCACGGCGCGCTCAAGACCGTGCCGAAGGAAGCCGGCGGCCAGGTCACCGACCTCATCACCACCGAGAAGTTCAAGGACTTCGAGCTGGAGCTGGAGTGGAAGGTCGCGCCCGGCGGCAACAGCGGCGTGATGTATCGCGTGGCCGAGCTGGACAAAGGCCCGGCCTGGTGGACCGGCCCGGAGATGCAGATCCTCGACGACTCCAAGCATCCCGACGGCAAGAATCCGCTGACCTCCGCCGGCGCGCTCTACGGGCTTTACGCGCCGAACGAGCAGCGGAAACTCAAGCCGGTGGGCGAGTTCAACGCGGCGAAGATCGTCTTCAAGAACAACCATGTGGAGCACTGGCTCAACGGCGCGAAGATCGTGGAATACACCTGGGGCAGCGACGCGGTGAAGGCGCTGGCGGCCAAGAGCAAGTTCGCCGACAAGCCGCGCTTCATGGCCGAGCCGGAGGGCCACATCGTCTTCCAGCACCACGGTCAGGAGTTTTGGATTCGGAACATCCGGGTGCGGAAGCTCTGATTCACGGCGACATTGCTCATCTCACTTCCCATGAAACCGCTCATCTCATTCCTCGCCCTCATCGCCTGCGCGTCCCTCACCAGCGCCGCCGAACTCAACACGCTCACCGCCGCCGAGCGGAAGGACGGCTGGAAGCTGCTCTTCGACGGCAAGTCGCTCGCCGGCTGGCGCACCTACAAGGAGGGCGGCAAGATCGGCGCGGGCTGGATCATCGAGGACGGCATCCTCAAGAAACAGGCGAAGATTGGCGGAGGCGACATGATGACCGAGCAGCCCATCCCGGCCACCGCCGACTGGGAGCTGTCGTGGGAGTGGCGCATCGCCGAGAAGGGCAACAACGGCCTCAAGTATTTCATCACCGAGGCGCGCAAGGGCGCGCTCGGCCACGAGTATCAGATGCTCGACGACCACGGCCATCCCGACGGCAAGGTTGGCCCGCACCGGCAGACCGCCGCGTTCTACGACGTGCTGCCGCCCGCCAAGGACAAGCCGCTCAAGCCGGTCGGCGAGTGGAACCACTCGCGCATCGTGGTGAAGGGCCAGACCGTCCAGCACTGGCTCAACGGCGCGAAGGTGCTCCAATACGAGTTGGGCAGCGACGAGGTGAAGGCGGCGGTCGCGAAGAGCAAGTTCAGCAAAATCGGCGACTTCGGCACGAAGGTGACCGGCCACATCCTGCTCACGGATCACAACGACGAGTGCTGGTTTCGCAACGTGAAGCTCCGCGTGAGCAAGTAAGACGCTGCGAGCCTCCCCGAAGGCCGTGCCCTGCCTCGCCAGGATTCCCGACGAATTAACCCGCCACCCGTGGGGTCAGATTTCCGTTCCCGGCCGCAGCCGACGCCCACTTGCACGCATGAAGTCTCATCCCGCCTTCCCCGCCCTCCTGCTGCTCTGTTCCTCCCTCGCCGCCCTCGCCGGCGACTGGCCGCGCTTCCGCGGCCCGACCGGCGACGGAGTCGTGACCGAGGCGCAGCTTCCGCTGCGCTGGAGCACGAATGAGAACATCCTCTGGCGCACCGAGCTGCCCGGCCCCGGCTCGTCGAGTCCCATCGTGAGCCAGGGCCGCGTGTTTCTCACCTGTTGGAGCGGCTACGGGCGCGACCTCCAGAATCCCGGCGACCCGACCCAGCTCAAGCGCCACGCGCTCTGCCTCGACCGCCGCGATGGGAAGATTCTCTGGGACCATCCCGCGCCCGCGCCGTTGCCGGAGACGCCGTATGTCGGGCCTTACCTGCCGCAGGGCGGCTACGCCTCGCACACGCCGGTCAGCGACGGGGCGAACGTGTTTTTCTTCCAGGGCAAGAACGGCGTCTTCGCCTACACGCACGCGGGCAAGGCGCTCTGGCACGCGGACGTCGGCACCAACAAGCACGACTGGGGCACGGGCGCGTCGCCGGTGCTGTTCGAGGACTTGGTGATCGTCAACGCCGCGTTTGAGAGCGACACGCTCTACGCGCTGCGCAAGGCGGACGGCAAAGTCGCGTGGAGCGTGAAGGGCATGGCCCGCGCGTGGAACACGCCCGCGCTCGTGAGCGCCGGTGGCGAGCGGCCCGAACTCGTCGTGGCCATCGCGGGCAGGCTCCGGGCCTTCGATCCGCGCGACGGCAGGGAGCTGTGGCATTGCCGCGCCATCAACGCCGCCGAGTTGTGCCCGACCATCGTCGCCCGCGACGGCATCATCTACCTGCTCGGCCATCCCGCCGGCCAGGCGATGGCGGTGCGCGCGGGCGGGCGCGGCGACGTGACCGCGACGCACGTCGTCTGGCAGTTGAACAAAGGCTCGAACGTCTCCTCGCCCGTCTGGCACGGCGGCCATCTCTACTTCGCCAACGACAGCCGCGCCCAGCTCTATTGCGTGAAGGCGGCGAGCGGCGAGGTCGTGTGGGAACAGCAGCTCCAGCCCCGCCCCGACAAGATTTACGCCTCGCCCATCCTGTCCGGCGACCTCCTCTACTTCCCCACGCGCAACCGGGGCGTGTTCGTCATCGGGGCGCAGCCGGAGTTCAAGCTGCTCGCGCACAATCCGGCGCTGGACCCGACGCCCTTCAACGGCAGCCCCGCCGTCTCCGACGGGCAGATCTTCCTCCGCTCCGACCGCGCGGTGTATTGCATCGGCGGGAAGTGAGGCGGCTACTTCTCGCTCACCCAGCGCAGCCCGTTCGCCACGATGCGGCGGAAGGCCGGCTGCTCCAGGTCGTAGGCGTAACCGAGCGCGAGGTGGAAGAGCCGCGCGCCGCGATGCACGCGCGTCCACGCGACGGGCATGACGCCGTTCTGGTTCTCGCCTTCCATCAGCACCCGCACGTCCGGCGCGACCGGGCCGTAGCGGTAGATGTCGCACTTGGTGTCGAAGGCCTCGGTGCCGGCCCAAATCGGGTGCGGCTTGCGGGTGAGCTTGTCCACGTTGCCGAAGTTGCCGCCCTTCGCGCCGGCATACTTCGCGCCCAGCACCTCGGCGTCGAAGTCCGGCCAGTTCTCCCACGCGTGGCTGGTGGATCGCAGCGCCACGAAGCCCCTGCCCGAGGCGAAGAAGCGCCGCAGCACGTCGAGGTTGTGCGCGTTGGGCGTCTTGCGCCGGACGAAGAAGACGGCGGCGTCCGCCTCCAGCAGTCGCTCGATTCCCCTGAAGCCCGCGCTCGCGGCGTCCCACGTCAGCAGCGTGCAGGTCATCTTGTGCTCGGCTTCCAGATAGCGGGCCAGCGCGGCGAGCGAGTCATCGGTGCGGTAGGGCTTCGAGTCCTGCGAGCCGGAGACGAGGCAGACGCGCAGCGGACGCGCGGCGGGTGAATCGGCACCGATGGTTTTCGCGGGTGGACAAAGCACCGATACGGACAGCCCCAGCACAAGCGAGCGACGGGAGAGCGGTTGCATGGCCGGGAGCTTAACCTCCGGCCCGAAGACGGAAAGTCAGAAGGCCAGGGCCATGTCCCGGAGCGCGGACTTCAGGCTGCGGAAGCGTGGAAAAGCCGGGGTTGTTCGGGCGCACTTTTCCGGTTGGAGCCGGCTGCGGCATGAATGCCGCGCTCCCCGCGCGCTCACCCCAGCGCCGCCAGCACTTCCGCCGCGTGCGCCTCGGGCTTCACCTTCGGCCAGATTTTCTGGATGCGGCCGGCGCCGCCGATCAGGAAGGTGACGCGGTGGATGCCCTGGTAGCGCCGGCCCATGAAGGTCTTCTCGCCCCACACGCCATAGGCGTCCACGACGCGCTTGTCCTCGTCCGCCAGCAGCGGGAAGGGCAGCTTGAACTTCTTGATGAACTTGTCGTGTGACTTGACCGAATCCGCGCTGACGCCGAGCACGACCGCGCCCTTCGCCGTGAAGTCCGCGAACGCGTCGCGGAACGCGCAGGCCTCCTTCGTGCAGCCGGGCGTGTCGTCCTTGGGGTAGAAGTAGAGGATGACCGGGCGGCCTTTGAAGTCGGCGAGCGAGACGGTCTGGCCGCCGTTGGTCTGGACAGTGAAGGCCGGGGCGACATCGCCTTCCTTGAGCTTCAATTCGTGGGGCATGAGTGGTCTATGGCTTTGGTTGGTCAGGCGGTTCTCCCGGCAGCGGTGCGCTGTCCGGGCTGGCGCTGAGAAGTTTCATGCCGTCCATCACGTAGATGACACCGGAGACGCCGGTGCAGACGGCGGTGGCCAGCGCCAACGGCCCCAACCAGTCCAGCGGCCACTTCAAGAGCGCCCACGAGACTGTGACCATCTGCAAGACCGTCGCGGCCTTGCCGATGAGGCGCGGGCGCACGGGCACCTTGCCGCCGAGCGTGTAGTGCAGCACCGCGAAGCCGATGGCCTGGATGGCGTCGCGCCCGATGACCGTGCCGGCGAGCCAGAGCGGGAGGTTCGGCAGGTGCGGGCGTTTGTCGAAGGTCAGCAGCACCAGCGCGGAGACGAGCAGGAGCTTGTCGGCGACCGGGTCAAGCAACGTGCCCAGCTCGCTCTTCTGGTTGTAACGGCGCGCGAGGTAGCCGTCGTAGGCGTCGCTGATGGCGGCGATGGCGAAGGACAAAACCGCGGCCAGCCGGTGTCCTTCCCCGCCCGTGCGCTCGTAGTAGAGCACCTGGACGAAGAAGAACGGCACCAGCAAAATCCGCAGCACCGTGACTTTGTTCGCCGTGGTCACAACTTCCGGCCCCAACTTGGGGCACGAGCGGAACACCGTCAACGCCGGGGCCAAGGTTTTCCTTGGCGCGTGGCGCGCGCACCCGCCACAGTCGGTGCCTCATGCAACGGCTCATTGAAGGCGTGCACCGCTTTCGCTCCGACGAGTTCGGCGCGTATCGGGCGCTGTTCCAGCGGCTGTCCCGCGAGGGGCAGAACCCGCACACGCTGTTCATCACCTGCTCGGACTCGCGCGTGCTGGCGGAACTCATCACGCAGAGCCAGCCGGGCGATCTGTTCGTGGTGAAGAACGTCGGCAACATCGTCCCGCCCGCCGGCGTGACGGGCGAGACGAACTCCACCGCCGCCGCCGTCGAGTTCGCGGTGACCACGTTGGGGGTGAGCGACATCGTGGTGTGCGGCCACTCGCAGTGCGGCGCGATGCAGGCGCTGCTCGAAGGCCTTCCCCAGCCCGAAGCGATGCCACACCTGGACGCGTGGCTACGCGTGGCAACCCCCGTTCGCGACATCATTCGCAGCGGCTATCAGCACCTCACTGACCGAAGCGCCCGCACGAACGCGGCGGCGGAGGAGAACGTGCTCTTTGCCATCGAGAACCTCGAGGCCTACCCGGCGGTGAAGGCGCGGCTGGACCACGGCTCGCTGCACCTGCACGGCTGGTTCTTCAACATCGCGACGGCGGAGCTGTTCGCCTACAATCCGGAAACGAAGCAGTTCGAGCCGCTCGCCCGCCCCACCGCCTGAGTCCGGTCAGCTTTCCGGACGGATCAGCACTTCCGCCGCCGTGCGACGAGGCGTCGGGTTCAAGTTTGGACCAAAGCCCAACCGGAGGATGATGTGCGCATGGCCGCCATGCCCGATTAGTTCCGTCACCTTCGGTCGCATGGCCGCGACCTCAATGGGATGGTCCAGATACGAAGCCGAAACCCCGTCCACCCGGGCGCGCAACAGCACGCGCGCCAGCGCCTGGCCCGCCTGCACCCAGGCGCACGGCTCATCCTTGTCCGTCCCCAGCACCACCAGCCCGGGAGAATAGGCGGCAATGTCACGGTCCTTCGCGGCCTGCCCCTCCCCGAGATCGAAGGAGCGAACCACGTTCGGTCCGGCGACCGAGAGCAAGTCCCCGGTGTTCTGGGCCGAATTCGGAATGCCGTCCGGTGCTGTGTCATGGTTCGAATGCAGCCACGAGGCCAGTTCCAGGCGAAAGTGCTTGTCCGCCCACTGCAACCGCTCGGCTTCCGCGATGAGATCGGCGATGGCGTTGCGTTGCTGGCGGCCGTCCACGAACAACAGCCAGGCCTGCTCCCGGGCCGCCGCCTTGACCAGCTCGGGCTTCAGCCCCTCGGGCAGCGGGTCATCCAGAAAATGCTGACGGTTGGTGCGGCGCTTCGGAATCGCGGCGAACAACGCCTCCTGCTGGCTCGTCGGCGAGTCCTCCTCCCCCAGCGTGACCCGGGCGAGCAAATCGGGATCCTCCGGCGCTGGCAGCAGCACCGTGCTGTCCAGATGGCCGAAGTGCCACATCGCCACCCGCAGATGGAACAGCGCGCACCCGCAACTCATCAGCAACTGCCGGTCCGCCGGATCCGTGACGCGCAACGAGCGTGTGCGGTCCGCATACAGTTCCACCGTCCGGCCCCGCACCTTGAACAACCACGGCTGGGAATTGCGGTTCGAGGGCGCGAGCACGGCGTAGCGAAGCATGAAGCGGAGCTTGTCCGCCGGCGTCCCCAGGCGGGGGTAGTCGTCTTCGGATACTTCCCAGGCGGTGCGATTCGGGTTGGTTTGCATAGTTTCAGGCCGGCGCTTCAACCGACGAGGGAGACTGGCCCCGCCTTCGCTTCGCTGACTCGCCTAGGCTTGGCTGAGAGTCTTCCTGCATTGCCCCGCCAACGGCAAGTAATGTTCTGCGTGCGCCGTCCTTGAACCACGCCCGCCCGCCCGCTACAACCGGCGCGCATGAACAACAACCGCGGCCTCCCGCTGCCCGCCCCGCGCGTCACGCCGGTGCTCGATCCCGCCTTCCGCCCCGCCGCCCTCGCCACGCACGCCTTCCGCGACGCCGTGCACGCCACCGGCCAGGCCGTGCCGGCCACGCTCGCGCTGGAACAGGCCGACGGCTCGGTCTTTCACTTCCGCACCGAGCTTGCGCCCGAGGGCCACGCGCTCGCGGCGGCGAACTTCAGCCACATAGAGCGCCTCGCGAAGTTTCTCCTGTGGCAGCGCGGCGGCTGGCGTTTCCACTTCACCGGGCCGAAGGAACTTGCCGCGCGGCTTCAAGCCCACTTACGCGACACAGCCACTGGCCGCTTCGACTCGAACCTCATCGGCGAGCGCGTTTATGACCGGCCCATCGAAGTCGTCGCGTGCGACGCCGCGAGCCTGCCGCCGGAGCGGGCGAACGTGCAGTCGCTCGGCCGCAACCTCGACGGCTGCCGCATCGGCTTCGACCTCGGCGGGAGCGACCGGAAGGTCGCGGCGGTGCAGGACGGCAAGGTCGTCTTCAGCGAGGAGACGGTGTGGGATCCCTACTTCCACCCTGACCCGCAGTATCACTTCGACGGCATCATGGACTCCATCCGCAAGGCCGCCGCGCACCTGCCGCGCGTGGACGCCATCGGGGCCAGCGCGGCGGGCGTGTATGTGAACAACCGCGTGAAGGTCGCCTCGCTCTTCCGGGGCGTCGCGCCGGACGTCTTCAACGCGCGGGTGAAAGACCTCTTCCTCGAAGTGCAAAAGGCCTGGAACGGCGTGCCGCTGGAAGTCGCCAACGACGGCGAAGTCACCGCGCTCGCCGGCTCGATGTCGCTGGGCGTGAACGGCGTGCTCGGCATCGCGATGGGCACGAGCCAGGCCGTCGGCTACGTCACGCCGGGCGGAAACATCACGACGTGGTTGAGCGAACTGGCCTTTGCACCGGTGGACTACAACCCCGCCGCCGCGTGCGACGAGTGGAGCGGCGACTACGGCGTCGGCGCGCAATACTTCTCCCAGCAAGCCGTCGGACGGCTGCTGCCCATCTCCGGCATCGAAGCTGACCCCAAATTGCCGCTCCCGGAAAAACTCAAGCTCGTGCAGTCGCTGATGGAGGCCGGCGACCACCGCGCGCGGAAGATTTACGAGACCCTCGGCACCTGCCTCGGCTACGCGCTGGCGCACTACTCGGACTTCTACGACTTCAGCCACCTGCTCATCCTGGGCCGGGTCACCAGCGGTGCGGGCGGCGATGTCATCATTGGTGGCGCGCAGGACGTGCTGAAGGTGGAGTTCCCCACGCTCGCCGCGCGCCTCCAGTTCCATGTCCCCGACGAACAGGACAAGCGGCACGGTCAGGCCGTCGCCGCCGCGAGCCTGCCCCGGCTGCGGTGAAGAGGGCGGGCCGAGAAGTTTTCCTTGGCTTGGGCCGCGCGGATGGAGAAGACTTCGCGCCGTGAACTCCTCCGCAAACCAGCCGGGGTCGCGCGTCGGCGCGGCCGGCGGACGCCGTTGACCGCCTCGTGGGCCGCAAGACTGAAATCACCAACCTGCTGGCGAACCTCCCGCGCATCGGAGCCGGGCTGGCCTATCGCGAGCCGTTTCGGGACGAGCTGCTGCAAAAACAGTCCGAGGTGGACTTCATCGAGATCATCGGCGACCACTATCTCGACGCGCCGCCGGAGCGCATGGACGAGCTGGCGCTGCTGGGCGAGCACTTCACGCTGGTCCCCCACTTCACCAACCTCTCGCTGGGCAGCGCGGAGGGACTGGACCAGGTTTATCTGGAGAAGATCGCCTCCCTCATCAAGCGCCTGAACCCGCCGTGGTGGAGCGAGCACATCGGCTTCACGCGCGCGGGCGGGGTGAACCTCGGCCATCCCGCGCCGCTGCCGTTCACGCAGGAGGCGGTGGACGTGATGAAGCAGAACATCGTCACCACGCGCCGGGCCATTGCCGCGCCCCTGATTTTGGAGAATGTCTGCTCGCCGTTCGTCTGGCCCGGCGCGGAGATGGACGAGCCGGCCTTCATCAGCGAGGTGCTCGGCTTTGGCGGCTGCGGGCTGCTGCTGGACGTGACCAACCTCTTCACGCACGCGACCAATCACGGCCTGCCCCCGGCGGGGTGCCTCGACCGGCTGCCGCTCGACCGCGTGGTGCAGGTGCATTTCTCCGGCGGCCACGAGCGCGAGGGCCGGCTGATCGAGAGCCACGCCCAGCCCGTGGCCGAGGCGGTCTGGCAACTGCTCGACACCGTCGTGGCCCGCGCGCCCGTGCGCTGCCTCTGCCTCGAACGCGACGACAACCTGCCGCCGCTGGCCGAGGTGCTCTGGGAAGTCGAGCGCGCCCGCGCCATCGGGAGGCAACACCGACGATGGAACTAGCCCTCCAGCAAAAACTCGTCGCCCGGCTGGCGACCGACCGCGCGTTCCGGGAGCAGTTCTTCGCGGACCCGGCGCGCGTGGCGGCCAGCGAGGGGCTGACCGTCGCGGCGGAGTCGCTCGCGCAGATTCACCCGGAGCAGGTGCGCCAGCTCGCCCGAGCGCTGCGCCGCCGCCGGCTCG